>NZ_JAHOPC010000009.1:0-209868 GCF_019038615.1 Paenarthrobacter aromaticivorans | reverse complement strand
CAGGATTTCGCGGCGGGCCGGGATGTGTTGGCCGGCGATTCCGGTCCGGGGGAGGACCTCGGAGGCCAGGGCGAGCCGGCGCCGGGCTTCGCTGATGCCGATCCGCAGGCGGGCGCGCAGGAACTGCGCGGCGTCCCGGTAGCCATCATCGGCCACCGCAGCAACACCACCGAACCCACCAGCAGTAGTCCGTGCAGCCGTGGCGGTGTCGGGGTTTGATCCTGCAGCCGGGGCAGCAGGGTCTGTGGTTCCGGGGTCTGTGGTTGCGGGGTCGGTCCAGCCGGTCTGCCATCCCGTGCTCGCCGCGGTGGAGGGCCGTGCCTGCTGGGCTTGGGTGCGGGTCCGTTCCACGGCGTGCGCCGCGATGACCTGCAGGTATTCCACGGTGCGGGAGATCTCCTCCACCCGCCCGGCGAACCCCGCGGCTTCGGCAAACCCGAACGACAGGGCACCGGCCACGGTGCAGGAACGCAGGCTTTCCAACGCCTCAACACTGTCAGCCAGCGCACCCTCAATTCCCCGCGCACCCTCAAGTCCCAGCGCACCCTCAATTCCCCGTGCATCCTCAAGCCCGTGGGTAACGCCGAGTCCGGGGAAATCGTCACGGTCCGCTTCATCGGGCCCAGAGACAGACAGCGGGTTAATGCCGCGAAGCAGCGCCATGGCCCTTAGGCTCGCCGAATCGGTGACTACCGCCGTCGGGCTTTCAAAGCCGTCCTGCCCGTGGGCAGGACCGGAGTGGCTTCCGAGGGGAACGCGTCGGGGGCGCAACGTGGCGCCAGTCACTGCTGCCCGACGCGCCAGAATCTCCCCAATGCTTCCCATGAATAAACCCTCTCACCAGGGTCTGACATTTTTAGGAAGCCCGATAAAAGCCCTCAGCCCGGATAGCCATACTCCTCATCTGTCACTAGCTCGCCCCACGTTGTTTCGGACTCGTCTGCGGCTCCGGTGGTTTCCCACATGGCAAGGTGGCTCATGAAATGCTCCGGAGCAGCACCGTGCCAGTGCCATTCGCCCGGCGGCGTGTAGATGGTGTCACCTTGGCGGACCACCTTCACCTCTGCTCCGCGCGCCTGGACCAGGCCTACACCGTCCGTCACGTGGAGCGTCTGACCAGCCGCGTGGGTGTGCCAGGCCGTTCTAGCGCACGGAGCGAAGCGGACGATGTTCACTCGAAGTCGGGAGGGCGCGTCTCCCTTGGCGATGACGTCGAAGTAGACGTCGCCGGTGAAGAGCCCTGATGGCCCCTTGGTGCTGGTGGTCTTCGGGGTAATGTCCATGGTTCCTTTTTCGTCCTGGAATTAGTTGCGTTTCGTCGTGCGGAGGTCGTGGCGGGTTTCAGTCGGTCCCCGACGATCGGACGCCGGAACTACTTCTTGCCGATGTAATGCTGCCGGACGTTGTGCGCCGCCAGCGAACACGGAAGTCTTCGCTGCGCCTGGACAACTCACCTACGAGGCCAGCGAGTCCACGGTCATAGGGGTTACGCCCCGCCTCGATCCGCATGTGTTTCCAACGGTATGGCTTTTGGCCTTCCAAGGGAGTCCCTGTCATTACCCCTAACAGCAGTAACTCCTTGCATTTCGGAAAAGGGGGTTAGATGGAAGCATCCACTAATCTTCATCACGCAGGAGAAACATGCCTTCCGCTAACGCTTATGCTTCACCTTCGGCCACGGGCGACCTCACCCTGACCACCATCGAACGTCGCGAGGTTGGACCTCACGACATCCACATTGACATCAAGTTCGCTGGTATCTGTCACTCGGACATCCACACGGTGCGCGGCGATTGGGGTCCCCAGCAGTACCCGCTTGTCCCTGGCCACGAGATTGCCGGCATCGTTACCGAAGTTGGCCAGAACGTCACCAAGCACAAAGTGGGCGACCGGGTTGGTGTTGGCTGCATGGTCAACTCGTGCAAGGAGTGCAGGAACTGCTTGGCGGGCGAGGAACAGTACTGCCTCAACGGCAACGTGGGCACCTACGGCGCAATTGACCGTGACGGCACCGTCACCCAGGGCGGATACTCGAGCAGCGTGGTGGTGAACGAGGACTTTGTGGTCACCATCCCCGAAGCGCTGGATCTCGACGTCGCTGCACCGCTGCTGTGCGCAGGCATCACGACCTTCTCCCCTCTGCATCACTGGGAGGCCGGCCCTGGCAAGAAGGTCGCGATCGTGGGCTTGGGCGGCTTGGGCCACATGGGTGTCAAGATTGCCCACGCCATGGGTGCCGAGGTGACTGTCCTCTCGCAGTCCCTGAAGAAGATGGAAGACGGCCTCAAACTGGGCGCTGACCACTACTACGCCACCAGTGATCCTGCCACGTTCGAGCAACTGGCGGGCACATTTGACCTCATCATCAACACCGTCAGCGCGTCCGTCGACATCAGCGCCTACCTGCAACTGCTGAGCCTTGACGGCACGCTGGTGAACGTTGGCGCGCCGGCCGAGCCGCTGCCGGTGAATGCTTTCGCGCTCATCGGTGGGCGCCGCAGGTTCGCCGGCTCCATGATCGGCGGAATCCGCGAAACCCAGGAAATGCTGGACTTCTGCGCAGAGCACGGGCTCGGTGCCGAGATCGAGGTCATCCCGGCCAGCAAGATCAATGAGGCCTATGAGCGCGTGCTCGCCTCCGATGTGCGTTATCGCTTTGTCATTGACACGTCCACCATCGGCTAGCACGCCGGCCGAATAGCAACACCACTGATGGGGCCACGCCTCCTCGCAGCCTTCAGGTTGATCGAGGGGCGTGGACCTTTTAGTGCCACCAAGCAGGGACAATAGTGTGGTGACTTTCAGACTGGACACCATCGGCGCAGGACTGGTCTTCGCTGATTCCTTGGGAAAGCTCACCGCCGCCCTCAAGAGCCAGGGCGACGGCGGAACGGTGGTCGTCCAGGCACCGCCCGGGACGGGAAAGACCACCTTGGTTCCTCCGCTGCTGGCCAACCTTGTGGGGGAGAGGCGCCTGGGCCAGCCCCGCGTCGTCGTCACCCAGCCGCGCAGGGTGGCCGCGCGTTCAGCCGCCCGCCGCCTTGCCTCACTCGACGGCAGCCGTCTGGGCAGCCGGGTGGGTTATACAGTCCGCGGCGAGAGCAAGTCGGGTTCGGACACTGTGGTGGAGTTCGTCACTCCGGGTATTCTCTTGCGGCGCCTCCTGGTTGATCCCGGACTTGAGGGTACGCAAGCAGTGATCCTGGATGAGGTCCACGAGCGTGGCCTCGAAACTGACCTGCTCGTTGGCATGCTCGCGGAAGTCCGGGAACTCCGCGGCGACCTCACCCTCGTGGCCATGTCGGCAACTCTTGACGCCGCACGTTTCGCCGCCCTGCTGGGACGAAGCGCCGACGGCGGCGCGCCGGCTCCCGTCGTCGACTGTCCCTCCGCCCTGCACGCCCTGGAAGTCCAGTGGGTTCCGGCCGCGGGCCAGCGCTTGGACGATCGCGGCGTGGCATACAGCTTCCTGAACCATGTTGCCGAAACAACGGTGGCTGCCCACGAGGAAGCGCTCATGGTAAACCCCGACGTTGACGCGTTGGTCTTCCTCCCAGGCGTCCGTGAAGTGTCCGACGTCGCCAGCCGGCTCCGCGGGCGGGTCCAGGCCGGTGTTGAGGTGCTTGAGCTGCATGGCCAGATCGGTCCGGACGCTCAGGACCGGGCGGTTTCAGGACGGGAACCCGGCGACACTCCTCGAATCATCGTGTCTACGGCGTTGGCCGAGTCGTCACTCACGGTGCCGGGCGTCCGGCTCGTTATAGATTCCGGCCTTTCACGTGAACCGCGTCGTGACGCGGGCAGAGGCATGTCCGGACTGGTGACGGTGTCCTGCTCAAAGGCTTCGGCCGAGCAGCGGGCCGGCCGCGCAGCGCGCCAAGGACCGGGCAGGGTGGTTCGGTGCTACGACCAGCAGGCCTTCGCCGCCGCGCCAGCGCACCAAACCCCCGAGATTTCGGTGGCCGACCTCACCAGCGCCGCTCTCGTGCTCGCTTGCTGGGGAGCCCCCGGGGGCCGTGGGCTTGCACTGCCCGACGCACCACCGCGCGCCGCTATGGATGACGCCGTCGAGGTCCTTCGGGAACTCGGTGCGGTGACAGTGGAGGGAACTGTCACGGACTTGGGCAGGACGCTCGCGAAGGTCCCGGCAGACCCTCGGCTCGCCCGTGCGCTACTGGACGGTTCTACGCTGGTTGGCCGTCGCCTTGCCGCTGAAACAGTGGCATTGGTAGCCGGTGATCAACGCGCGGTTGGCGCCGATCTCACAAAACTCCTGGCGGCAGTTCGATCCGGATCACACCCGGCAGCCCGACGATTCGCCGAGGACGTCAAACGGATGGAATCGCTGGCGCGTCAGGAGACCTCCAACACCGTTGATCGACAAAGAATCGATTCACAACGGGCACTGGACGTTTCAGCGAGGGAGGCTCCGGGGTTCGTGGTCGCGTTGGCCTTCCCGGACCGTATTGCCAGGCGGGTTCCCGGCCAAGGGACACCAACGTATCTGCTGACATCGGGCACGAGGGCTGGCCTGCCCGCAGGTAGCGCCCTGGCCGGCCATGACTGGTTGGCCGTGGCGGAGGTTTCACGCGCCCAAGGCAGGGATGCCGCGGCCACTGGCGCCGTGATCCGATCGGCTGCGCCCCTGTCCGCCGAGCTGGCGGCGGCTGCGGCGCCTGAGTTGTTAGTGGAGGAAGTAACGGCACGTTTCGCCCAAGGGCGGGTGACCGCCAGGCTTGAGCGGAGGTTGGGAGCGCTGGTGCTGTCCTCGACGCCCGTGCGCCCCAGTGCCGAGCAGGGCCGGCATGCTGTTGCGACTGCGCTGGAAAAGGCCGGACTCTCGATGATCGGGTGGTCCGCCGCGGCAGATGCGCTGCGCCGGCGTATGGCGTTGTTGTATCGGGAGCTCGGCGATCCGTGGCCGGATGTCAGCGAATCCGCACTGTTGGCCAGATTGGATGATTGGCTTGCTCCGGAGCTCGAATCCATGGCCACCGGCGCCCCGGCCACCACCATAGACCTCGCCGATCCACTCCGGCGCCTGCTCCCGTGGCCCGAGGCTTCCGCCTTGGACAGCCTGGTGCCTGAGCGCCTTCAGGTGCCCAGTGGCTCGCGGGTGCGAATCGAGTACCCAGAGGTCTCTGATGGCTCCGGAGGCCCGGATCGAACGAATATGGAGCCCGACGGCGGGAGCCCGGTTGTAGCGGTCAAGCTGCAGGAATGTTTCGGCTGGGACCGCACGCCTCGCCTTATTGAGGGAAGGGTACCGGTGCTTTTCCACCTTTTGTCTCCCGCCGGCAGGCCGTTGGCGGTGACAGCTGATCTCACGTCGTTTTGGTCCGGGCCCTACTCCCAGGTTCGGGCAGAGATGCGTGGGCGCTACCCCAAGCATCCCTGGCCCGAATGTCCGTGGACGGCACTGGCTACGTCCAAAACCAAGAACCGCATGTAGCCCGGCCGATCAAAGAATGCTAGGCAAGCCTTTCCAACATGAACTGGATCTCGCCGTCCACGAAAGTACCTACAACGCCGCTGGCGGCCAATTCATCCGGGGCCGTAGTCAGTGGATCGCGCTCAAACGCTGTGAAATCGGCGCGCTTGCCCACCGTGATCGAGCCCGAAACGTCCCACAGTCCTGCAGCGTGTGCCGCATGTGAGGTGTAGCCCTCAAGCGCTTGGAGCGCGGTGAGTGCCTGGGCTGGTGCGATGGGTTCCTGCTCCGGATGTCCGGAACGGCGCCGCAATTGGGCGTCTGCAATGATTGGCAAGGGTTCGTACGGAGCAATCGGCCAGTCGGATCCGATGCCCACCGTAACTCCAGCCTCGCGGAGGTCCCTGCAACGCCATGCCCGGTCGGCACGGACCTTGCCAAGCCTGGTAGACCAACTGTCACTTTGGTCTGCCACGGAATAATGCGTGCAGTGTGTCGGCTGCATACTCGCCACCACTCCGGCGTGCTGGAAGCGTTCCACCAGCTGGTCCGGCACCGTTTCGATGTGTTCAATCCTGTGAACCGTTTGGCGGAGTACGTCCGAGGGCACAACTCCGCGGAGCGACTCCAAGGCGTCCAGGACGTGTTCCACGCCCGCATCGCCAATGGCGTGGGTCGCCGTCGGGATGCCACGGGAGGCAAAGTAGCGAACCGCAGCTGTGTATTCTTCCGGCCGGGGCCAGAATGGCGCAATGGATTGGCCGTACAGATCCGGCTCGTAAAGCCACGCGGTCCCGTTGTCCACGGTTCCATCAACGAACAGTTTGATGGCCTCGATCGACCAGCGGCGTCCGCCGGTGCCTACAGTTCGGGCAAGTTCCTTCCACTCGGCCACGCCAGTGCCCGGCATGCACCACGGCGCACTCCGCAACCGCAGGGGCAGCTCGCCGTCGGCTTCCAAAGCCTGAAATAGAGCCGTCGACTCCTCGTCATGGTCCATGACATGCCCGCCGGTCAGCCCAGACCGGGCGAAGTCCCGGAGCAGGTTACCCAGGCGGGTCTTGCGTTCCTCGAACGATTCCTTGGGAATGTGACGCTGCACCAGTTCAATGGCCGCAGCTTCCAACAGCATCCCGGTAGGCACGCCGTCGGCGTCGCAGACCACCTCGGCGGACTGGTCAAATTCGACGCGGCCGCCTATCCCGGCCAATTCCAGTGCCCGGGTGTTTGCCAGCGCTGAATGGCCGTCGAACAAACGGATCATCGCCGGCCGGTCTCCGGAGACTTCGTCGATCACGCTCCGGTGCAGGGGTACTGGGCCAAACGCGTTCGGATTCAGACCCCAGGCGCGCAACCAGCCGCCGTCGTTTCTTGATGCGGGATTTGCTGATGCCGGGCCTGCTGACTCTGCACGCAGCAGCGCGCGTACGTCAGCCAAAGTGGACGCGCCGGACAGATCGCAGCCAATGGTCAGGTCCAGGCCAAACACGGGGTGGATGTGGCAATCCACCAGGCCTGGCGTGAGTGTTGCACCGCCAAGATCCACTACCCGCGTGCCGGGCTTTCGCCACTGCTGGGCGTCCTCCCGCGTTCCAACGGCGGCAATCAACCCGTCGCTGACGGCAACGGCCTGGATGGCTGATCGGGAACCGTTATCCGGCTTGTCGTCGAGCGTGTGGATGGTGTCGGCAAGGACGATGAGGTCAGGAGTCATGGGTTTCGAAGCTTCCAATCCGGGCGAAGATGTCGGGACGGGCCCTGCGTAATCTGCGGGCTGACAGCAGGCCTGCAAGGAAAACAAGGGGCGTCACCAAGAGGAGGATGGTGTTGGTGAGGGCATCGGCGAAGGTCAGGAGTTCGATGTTTATGGCGATCAGGGCCACCACGCCAAAGAGCAGGATGGCTGAAGCGATGCTCAAGGGAATGAGCAGTCGGTTGGTCACGGCCTCAGGGTTGCGCCGAAGGTAGATGAAAGCTGCCACGGACACCAGGCCCTGCAAGGCGACGATGCCGAAGATGCCGGGGGTGTTTACCCAGATCAGCAGCTGTTTGTAGGGATCAGCGCCGGCGATGGCGCAAATGATGATGACGATGGCGGCGAGGGCTGTTTGGATCTGTCCGGCGCGGTGCGGGGACTTGTACTTCGGATGGGTCCTGGCGAGGAATGCGGGGAGGACGCCGTCTTTGGCGAGCATGTAAACGTAGCGGTTGATGGCATTGTGGAATGCAAGCTGGGAGGCATAGACGCTGGTCACGATCAGCACGTACATGACAACCTCTGCCCAGGGACCCACGTAGTGGTTGATCGTGGCGAAGAACATGCCATCGGCCAACTCACCGGCGGCGGCCATCACGTCACCATCGCCGTACGCCTGGATGACCGTCCACACGATGAACGCGTAGAACACGGACATGAATCCGACAGCAATGTAGGTTGCCCTGGGTACGGACTTGTCCGGGTTGCGGGCCTCACGGCGGTACAGCACGGTGGATTCAAACCCCATGAAAGCGGCGAAGCAGATGGCAAGGATGGCCAGGACGCCAGGCGTGAAGGCATGTTCGGGGGAGAAGGAGGCAACGCTGATGCCCTGTGCGCCGCCGTTCGCCAGAATGCCGGCACCCATGACGGCAAGAATGGCGGTCTCGGCAATGAGCAGGACACCCAGGACCTTGGCCCCAACGTCGATGCCCCGATAGCCAAGGAACCAGACGGCGGCGACGGCCACCAGTGCTACTGCGGGCCATGGGACGTCCAAGCCAAAGAGTGTCCGGAGCATGGCTTGGGTCTGGACTGCGAAGAGTCCGTAAACGCCGATCTGCAGGCAGTTATAGGAAATGATGGCGAGAATGGCGGAAGCCAGCCCCACCGTTTTTCCCATGGCAAGTGTGATGTAGGTGTAGAAGCCGCCGGCTGCTTTGACGTGCTTGGTCATGGCCATGAAAGCCACAGCGAAGATCAAGAGAACGGCGCCGGCGATGACGTAGCCCATGGGGGCGCCAATGCCCCCGATGCCAATGGCCACAGGTGCCACGCCGGCCATTACGGTCAAGGGGGCTGCTGCGGAGATCACCAGGAAGGCAATGCCGCCGGTGCCGATGGCATTCTTTTTGAGCCCGTTTGCAGCATCCGCTGCGGGAGGGCGGGTTTCGATTTCAGACATGGTGTCCTCGGAGGTCCGATGCGGGGAGATTTGATGGGGAGCCGGTCAATAAGCGAAAGGCTTTCGTTTATCGTAGGGCCTTGTGACTGGGCGCACAATACCTTTGCCCAAACTTCTGGCTAGAGTCGTAACAACACATTGATTGGAGAACCCAATGCCACGCCCGCTGGTTCCGCTGATATCCATCGACGCGCTCGTCACGGCTGCCTTGGAGCTGGTTGACGAGGCCGGGGACTTCAGCCTGCCCAAACTGGCCAAGAGGATCGGCGTCAGTCAATCGTCCATTTACAACCATGTCAGCGGCCGGGAAGAAATACTGGAACTGATGCGCGGGCGGATCATCGCCGAGAACCCGTACACGCTCCATGAAGGGCAGGACTGGGAGGATGCCATCAGGGTCATCGTCCGTGCCTACCGCGACGCGTTCGACCGGCACCCCCGACTGGCGCCCCTGCTGGTGTTGCAAACGGTGCAGAACGATCAGGTACTGGCTCTCTACGAGAATTTGGCGGTTGCCCTGGAAAATGCCGGTTTCCAGGGGCAGGATGTGGTTTCGGCGATCTCCACGATCGACAGTTTTGCCTTGGGATTTGCCTTGGACCTGGCGGCTCCCGACGTCGTGTGGGCACCTCCGGTTCACGGCTACCCGGCCCTTACCCAGGCGTTAACGCACGCGGGTCCGCCGGATCAGCGTGGTGAAGCAGCCTTCGATTTCGGTTTGGAGATCCTGGTAGCCGGACTCCGTTCGCGCCTCAAATCCGGGGTGCTGTGAACGGTGCTGGGAACGCTGCTGTGAACCCTGTACAAGCCTGGTGGGCGGCTGTGGTCCGCGGCTTCACCGACGTTCACACTACTGCCGTGCCACTACCTGCGTTGTTGGTGATTCTCGCAGCAGCAACCATCTTGAGCATTCCTCGAGTCACGTGGCGATGGTTCGGTCTCTACGTGACGTTCGTCCATGAGCTTGGCCACGCCTATGCCGCCCTCATGACGGGGCGGTTTGTCCACAGTCTTCGCATTGGACTGGATCATTCGGGCCGCCTCGTCAGCAGCGGCCGAAGCCCTTTTGGTGCGGCCTGGTCAGGGTTTTGGGGCTATCCTGCGCCCGCAGTCGTGGGACTTGCCTTGCTTGCTGCGTTCGCTGCCGGCCGATCAGGGGCCGCGATGTCTGTAGGCGCGCTGATCCTGCTGGTCTCCCTGATTTTCCTGCGCAACTTGACAGGCATCCTGGTGGCCGTGGTCAGCGCAGCTATCGCCCAGCTTTTGGTTGTCTTCGGATCGCCCACAATGATCAACTACGCTGTGCTGGCCCTGGGCATCGCCCTGTCAGTGGGTGCCGTGCGCGACCTTTTCAAGCTCGCCGGCGTCCATACACGGCGCCGGGACCGGCTCGGAGCATCGGACGCCTACATCCTTGGCCGCACCACGGGTGTCCCATCATTCCTGTGGCTGACAGGATTCTCCGTGGTCATCACAGGAAGCACAGTCACGTCAGCATGGTTGTTATGGGGGATGGTCCCGGCCTAGGACCCGTTGGCGGCTTCGCCGCCGGCTCTTCGTCCTCGGCTGGGGCTTGCCCTGTGGTCGCCTCAGGGTGTCCAATCCTCTTACACGTTCGAACCTTTCGGCGCGTTCGAACTCCGAGCTTGGATACGACACCAGGAGGTGCTCATGTCCGCGAAGGGCACACGGGAGACGGCTAAGGCGGCCGGACCCGGCACACCCGAGTCCCGGCGAAGCGAGAACGGCACGGCTCTGGCGGCAAGTGATCCCGCCAAGATCCGCAACGTGGCCCTCGTGGGGCATTCAGGTGCAGGGAAGTCGATGCTGGTAGAAGCGCTCTTGGCTGCGACAGGGGCCATCACCAGGATGGGCTCGATTACCGAGGGAACCACCGTCAGCGATTCAGACCCCTCAGCCATCCATCAGCAAAGGTCCGTCACCTTGTCGGTGGCCCCGATTCTGGTGGGCGACGTAAAGGTAAATCTGATCGACACTCCGGGATACACGGATTTCACGGGGGAATTACGGGCAGGATTGAGGGCCGCTGACGCGGCCCTCTTTGTCGTCTCCGCTGTGGACGGCATCGACGGCGCCACCATCGCCTTGTGGGGTGAGTGCGAGAAGATCCGCATGCCGCGGGCTGTCGTAGTCAGCCGCCTGGACCATCCCCGCGCGGATTTCAGTGCCGCCGTCGTGCGTTGCCAGGAAGCCTTCGGCGAGTCCGTCCTCCCGCTGTACCTGCCCTCTGGGGGAGAACTGGCTGGGGTGCTCCACGGGAGCAGCGATGATCCTGCCGTGGAGGAAGCCCGGGGCCCTTTGATTGAAGGGATTATTGCCGAAAGCGAAGACGAGACCCTGATGGACCGCTACCTGGGCGGTGAAGAGTTGCCGTTGGAGGATCTCATCAAGGATCTGGAGACCGCTGTGGCCAGGGGCTCCTTCTTCCCGGTAATGGCTACTTCGGCGGAGACGGGCCTAGGGCTTCCCGAGCTCATGTCACTGATGATTGATGCTTTGCCTTCGCCCCTGGAACGCACCGCGCCCCCAGTGATGAAACTCGATGGTTCGTCCTTGAAACCACTGGAATGCGACCCCGCAGGACGCCTGGCTGCCGAGGTGGTGCGGACTACAGTGGATCCGTTCCTGGGCCGCGTCTGCCTGGTCCGTGTTTTTTCCGGGACCCTCCGTGAGGATTCAGCCATCCACATAGGCGGCAGGGGATTGGCAGACAGGGGCCACGAGGACCACGACAGCGATGAGCGCGTCACCCATCTGTACTCGCCGGTCGGATCAAGCCTGAAGGCTGTTTCGCAGTGCATAGCCGGTGACATTTGTGCCATCAGCAAGCTGGCAAACGCGGAAACGGGGGACACTGTCTCGGACAAGGACGCCCCGCTGCTGATTGAAACCTGGAACATGCCTGAGCCGCTGATGCCCATAGCGATCGAAGGAGTGTCCCGTAGCGACGAGGACGCGCTGGCCAAGAGCATTGGCAAGGTAGTCGCAGCAGATCCGACGCTTCGGGTGGAACGCAATCAGGACACGCACCAGTTGATTCTGTGGTGCATGGGTGAGGCGCATGCTGAGGTGATCCTGGACAGGCTGCGCAACCAGGGCGTCAAGCTTCAAACAGTCGAGGTCATCACGCCGCTGCGGGAAACGTTCGCCAGCAAGGCCGCCGGGCACGGCCGGCATGTCAAGCAATCAGGTGGACATGGACAGTTCGCCATCTGCGACATCGAAGTTGAGCCCTTGGCACGCGGGGAGGGGTTTGAATTCGCTGACAAGACGGTGGGCGGTGTTATTCCCGGTACGTTCGTCACTTCCGTGGAAAAGGGCGTGCGTTCCCAGATGCTCAAGGGCGTTTCGGCAGGGTTCCCCGTGGTGGACATCAAAGTCACCTTGGTGGGCGGAAAAACCCACAGCGTGGATTCCTCGGACGCAGCCTTCCAGGCGGCCGGTGCGTTGGCGCTTCGCGAAGCCGCGGCAACGGCAAGGATCCAGTTGCTGGAGCCTGTGTCCGCAGTGGTGGTCAGTGTCCCGGACGAACACGTGGGGGCGGTGATGAGCGATCTGTCGGGCCGGAGGGGACGCGTGACCGGAACTACGGCAGCCAACGGCGAAGGTACTGAGATTACGGCAGAAGTTCCTGACCAGGAACTTCTGCGCTACGCCGTTGAACTTCGGGCACTGACAGCGGGTACCGGCCGCTTCCGGCGATCCTATCTGCGTCACGAACCAGTGCCGAAGTAGTTCCTCAACTGTTTTCCCTCATGAACCCCGCTACCGCGGGTGCAAGCGAGGCACCTATTTCGGCGGCGCTGCGCTTGAGGCCCTTGACCACGAACGAATGGTCGGCGTCCTGGCTCCACTGGAGAGTCGCCGTCGGGCCAATTCTGGCAACCACAGACTCCAGGAGTTCCGGCGTCGCGAACGTATCGCGGGTGCCCTGGAGGAAGAGCATGGGCACCGTTATCCCGTAGAGGTGTTCATCGCGGAGCTTCTCCGGTTTACCCGGGGCATGCAAGGGATATCCCAGGTACACCAGGCCACTTGTGGGCATTCCCTCAGCCACGGCCATGGATGCCATCCGACCCCCAAAGGATTTTCCTCCTGCCCACAACGGTTCATCGCCTGCAAGCTCTGCGGCCTTTTCCATAACAGCGCGCCACGTGGCTATGGCTGCCGGCGGGCGGTCGGGGAAACGTCGTCCTGCTTCCCGGTACGGAAAATTGAAGCGCAGAGTACTGACGCCGTCCACCGCCATCGCCTCGGCAAATCCCTGAAGGAAGGGGTGTTCCTTTCCCGCTCCCGCGCCATGGGCAACTACGAGGGTGGCGAACGACTCCTCCGGACGGACATGGATTCCTGAGACCTTGGTGTCTCCCACGGCAACGGTCAGGGCGGTTTCAGTGTTTGGCATGTATCCATCATGGTGCAGTTTGGCCTGGAGCTGTCAGGCGCTACGTCACGCCGTCCGAAAAAAGGAACCCAGGATGCTGACGTGAACGCCCTTGACGGGGTAGCTTGTGGCCATGGCGAGCGAATCAGCAACAGTCTCCGTGCCCGGTCCCGAAGGCCCCCGCGAAGTTCGGATTTCAAGCCCAAGCCGCGTCATGTGGCCTGAGGCCGGGCTGACGAAACTGGACCTGGCCAACTATCTCGTGGACGTGGGGGACGCTTTTGTGGCGGCCAACGGCAACCGGCCCGTCAGCCTCCAGCGGTACTCGGGCAATATCGAGGGCGAGATGTTCTTCTCCAAGAACCCTCCCAAAGGTGCGCCGGACTATGTCCGCTCGGTCATGGTGACGTATCCGAGCGCCCGGACCCATCCGCAGTTGGTGATCGACGAGCCCGCCGCCGCGGTGTGGGCAGCGCAAATGAACACGGTCGTTTTCCACCCGTGGGCTTCCCGTGCCAACGATCCCGACAATCCCGACCAGCTGCGTATCGACCTCGATCCCCAGCCGGGAACCGACTTTGATGACGCCATACCGGCTGCGCAGGAACTGCGTGCGTTGTTGGACGAAGCCGGGCTGACGGCCTTCATCAAGACCTCGGGCAACCGGGGACTGCATGTGTATGCGCCAATCCATCCCAAGCATGAATTCCTGGAAGTGCGCCACGCGGTGATCGCCGCCGGCCGGGAGTTGGAGCGGCGGATGCCCGAGAAGGTCACCACTGCATGGTGGAAAGAAGAACGCGGGACCAGGATCTTCGTGGACTTCAACCAGGCCAACCGGGACCGGACGATCGCCGGTGCCTATAGCCCGCGCGCAGTGCCGAATGCACAGGTATCCTGCCCGCTGGCGTGGGAAGAGCTGGAGAATGCAGACCCGGCTAAATACACCATCACCACTGTTCCGGACCGGCTGAAGACGACAGGCGACCCGTGGGCCACTATGCATGAGAAGCCCGGAGACATCGACGTCCTTCTGCAATGGTGGGAGCGCGACGTCAAGAACGGCCAGGGCGAGATGCCGTTCCCACCGGAATTTCCCAAGATGCCGGGGGAACCCATGCGGGTACAGCCCAGCCGGGCGCGTAAGCAGGAGGAGTAAACGCAGGAGCAGGTGTGCATCGAGGTTCACGCGGGGGCATTGTGACCGCAACGCTTGTGTGCGGCCTGTTCCTCGCTGGCTGCACGGGCGAACCGCAGCCCAATCCGCTTCCGCCGGGGCCAGTGACAAGCTCGACGCCGGCCCCTCCCACGGTGCCCGTGCCGCCATTCAGAGGCACCTCTCCCGCACCACCGCTATCACCCGCCTTTCGTGAGTTGCAGGCAACCTTGGAACTCTTTAGCCGGGAGATGCTCCAGAACGGTGCGCCGGCGGTGCTGATAGAGGCCAGGGCCGGGCAACAAGTGTGGAGGCACGCGGCAGGTGTCAGGAGCCTCGGGGGAGGTGCTCCTGTGCAGGCGGATGATCCGATCCGGGTGGGCGGACTCACACGGACCATGGTTGCAGTTTCCGTGTTGAAGCTGGTGGAAGAAGGCCGGGTGGCACTTGAGGATTCGATCGCCAAGTACCTGCCGGGGATCGACGTCCTCCTTCCGCCGGAGCCAGAGTCGGTGACGGTCCGGCAATTGCTGGGCCACACCGCAGGCACTCCCTTAGCCAGTGGACTTTCGGATTATGCAGTGCTTGGTTTTTTGGTGGAGCGGCTCCGAGGCGCTCCACTGGGCGCGGTGCTGCGCATGGACATCCTGGATCCCTTGGATTTGCACTCAACCATGGTGTTGGACGAGAGCCCCCTTCCGGATGCCCTGGTCCACGGTTATGCGGTGGTGCGGGGTGAAACCGTGGACATCACGCGTTCCGCGCAGCCAGGCGGCCCGGCTTCAGAGGGCGTCATCGCCAGCGTGGGGGACATCAACACCTTCTACGCAGCGTTGCTCAAGGGGCAGCTGCTGTTACCGCAGAGCCTCGTGGAGATGAAGGGATCGGTTTTCGCCGATTACGGATTGGGCCTGGACCACTGGAATGACACGTGCACCAACGGCTTTTATTACGGCCATTCAGGTGACGTACCTGGCTATGGCACCATCTCGATCAGCAGTGCTGATGGAAACCGTCAGCTCACCATCTCATTGGCCTACCCGCCGCTGCCCCTGTCCACACGGCCCTCGGCCATCGCCTTGGAACTGACAGGACTGGCCCAGGTTGCTTTGAACGCGAGCTGCCGCTTTCAGTTCCGCTGATCCGCCCGGGGGGATGGACGGATGGGCCCCTATTCGAACCGTGAAGGATCGCCGGTTCCGCGGCGCACCACTTCTGCCGTGCCGCTGGAGAAGTCGATCACTGTGGTTGGCTCTGAACCGGTATCGCCGGAATCGATCACTGCGTCCACTTCGTTGTCCAGCCGTTCCTTGATTTCCCAGCCCTGGGTCAGCGGCTCCTCCTGGTCAGGCAGAAGGAGCGTGCTGGACAGCAATGGTTCACCGAGCTCCGCCAGGAGCGCCTGGACCACTTTGTGATCCGGAATGCGCACCCCAACGGTCTTCTTTTTCGGGTGGAGCAGGCGCTTGGGAACCTCGCGGGTGGCCGGAAGGATGAACGTGTAGCTGCCGGGGGTGACGGCCTTGATGCTGCGGAATACATCGTTATCGATCATCACGAACTGCCCCATTTGGGCAAAATCCTTGCAGACCAGCGTGAAGTGGTGTTTGTCGTCCAGTTGCCGGATGGTCCGGATGCGATCCAGGGCTTCCCTGTTGCCGATCTGGGCGCCCAGGGCGTAGCAGGAGTCGGTGGGGTAGGCGATGAGCCCACCGCTTTGCAGCATGTTAACCACTTGGCCGATGGCGCGTGGTTGGGGATCTTCAGGGTGGACGTCAAAGAATCTGGCCATGGAGAGAGCCTACGTCAAAGCTAGGACAGGATGTCTTTGGTGGTGAACTTCCCGTAGGCCAGCGCGCCACAGACGGCAATGTACCCGGCTTGGAGCAGCGCGTTTTCGCCGAAGGATGTCCAGGAGACCGGTTGCCGCAGGAGGTCCGCGAAGCCAAGCCAGTGGTGGCTGAACAGCCAAGGATGCAGCCATTCCAGTTGTGGCAGGTTGTCCAGCACCTGCGAGACCACCGAGAGGACGATTGTGGCAGCCATAGCGCCCACGGGTACGTCCGTGAAGGTTGAGATGAGCAGTCCAATCGCCGACAAGCCTAGGAGCGAGACCGTGATGTAAGCAGCGATCAGCAGCGAACGCAGTACTGACTCGCCAACCCCGATCGTGTCACCGGAGAGTAGCGTGACGGGACCGATGGGGAAGAACACGACGCCGGCCAAGGCACCTGCGGCTGCGACCGTGGCCGTAGCGGCACAACAGAAAGCGACGGCCCCGGCGTACTTGACCAGGAGCAGGCGGATACGCCCCGATGGTGCAAGGAGCAGGTAGCGCAAGGTGCCGAGGTTGGCTTCTCCGGCGATGGTGTCCCCTGCCACCACTCCGACGGTGAGGGGCAGGAACAGCGGGACACACACCACAAGGGCTGTCACGGCAACAAAGAGGCCGTTCTGGGTGATGCGATCCAGGAACAGTGGTCCGCGGCCAGGTGTCGCTGGCCGGGACGAGAGTTTGACGGCAAGGGCAATCAGGATGGGAACGGCGGCAAGGGCCACCAGCATGGCCCACGTCCTGAGGCGACGAAACAGCACGGATAATTCCGAGCCAAGCAACGCCCACCCCATCCCGGGACGGACGGCACTGTCTTTCCGGGCGCCAGTTGTTCCGGACGTACCAGCAGCCTCCAGAGTGTCACCAGTTTCAGCCGACAACGTCAAACCCCTCTCCGGTCAAGGACACGAACCGCTCTTCCAGGGTTGCGTTCTCCACAGAGAAGCCCCTGACCCGGACGCCGTCGGCCACCAACGCTGCAACGATCTCTTCAGGCTCAATGCCGTCGAGTCCGTTTCCTTGGATCACCCCGTGGCCAGGCGCTTCGCCGGGTACCAGACCCAGGCGGGCCAGGACGCGGGCAGCACGTTCGCCGTCGGGCGTTCGTACCAGAACGTGCGCTTGCCCGGCAGACCGCAGTTCATCCAGCGGTCCTTGGGCCACCAGCCGTCCGGCACTCATCACCCCCACATGGGTACACATTTGCTCCACCTCGGCCAGGAGGTGGCTGGAAACGAAGACGGTGGTCCCGCCGGCGGCAAGGGACCGAACCAAGCTGCGCACCTCCCGGGTGCCTTGGGGGTCCAGCCCGTTGGTTGGTTCGTCGAGCACAAGCAGTTCGCGCGGCCGGAGCATGGCGTTGGCCAGCCCGAGGCGCTGTTTCATGCCCAATGAGTAGGCACGTACCTTCTTTCCGGCGGCGTGACCCAGCCCAACGCGGTCCAACGCCTCATTGACGCGGCGGTGGCGGGTGGCAGAGGATGCATGGCGGTCCGCTGAATCCAGCCGCAGCAGATTGGCCGCTCCGGAAAGAAACGGATAGAAGCCCGGCCCCTCCACCAGTGCGCCGACCTCGGGTAGCACGGAAGCCAACTGCTGGGGCATCTCCCTGCCCAGAACCCGGATTTCACCACCGTTCGCGGAAGCGAGGCCCAGCAAAACCCGGATGGTGGTGGTCTTTCCCGAACCATTGGGCCCCAGGAAGCCGTAAACCGCACCACGGGGGACCGCAAGGTCAATGCCGTCCACCGCGGAACGGTGCCCAAAGCGCTTCACGAGGCCATGGGTTTCTATGGCAAGGTCAATCGGCAGGGAGCCGGGAGCAGCTTCACGGGTTTCCGTCACAGGTTGCCGATCATGGGGCGCCGTTCATTGCGCCGTCGCGGCTGACTGCAGCCGGTCCAAAGGCACCAACCCGGCAAACACGCGGCCGTCGTCGAGAATGAGGACGCTCACCAGAGACGTAGTCAGCGCTCGTCCTCCGCTTACGGGTTGCAGGGCCTGGGCGAGTTGCGGGTTGGATGTGAGTTCGGCAGGCGCCGTTCCAGCGGGCAAGCCGACCACGGCGTCCCACCCTTTGCCGGTCACTGAAGGGCTGGGGTGGGGGAGCATGGGACTGGATGATCCCTGAGGTGTTGGAACAACAGCATCCGGTGCTGGCGCAGAGTCATCCGGAGCTGCGCCGGCAGGACCTTCCATCGGGGGCGGCAATGGCTTGATGGGGACCGGCTTCTCTGTGACAGTTGCACCGGCCGGAGGAGTGAAGTTAAACAGGGCCGCGTCAGGTGCGGAGAAGTTCACGTCCGTATAGGCAAGTGAGTAGGCTGGCTCCGGCTGGCCCTTCGCGCGGACCTCGACTCCCAGTGGCCAACCGGTCTCGGAGTCGACCTCGATCGAAACGGAATCAACCAAAGTTCCGTCGCTGCGCGGCACGAGGCTCAGCCGGTACGCGCTGCGACCCGCCACAGTGGAAGCTTCTCCCACCGTTACTTCAGTGCTGGAGTCAATGGCTGACAGGAAGTGACTGGCCATTGCCTCAGGAGTGGGCATGCCCGCATGGGTTGTTTCACTTCGAAGGGAGTCCTTCTGCCCAGTGTTTGAGGGCACAGGGACGCTCAAGTGTGTCGCGCTGTTGTCCGCGGAGTTGTAGAACCAGGCGTCGCTGCCATTGACCACAAAGTCACGTTCGGCCATCCGGTCCAGTATCTGCAGCCTGGCCTTGGAGGGCCCGTCCAGGTATACCCGTGCTGTATGCGAGCCCGTGAGCAACTCGAATGCCGACGTAGCTCCGGGCACGATTCCCGGGCCAGCCGTGGGAACTTCAGGCAGCCCCAACTCCGCAGTCTGCACCACAGTGCCGGATAAAGCGTGCACCTCGGTGCGGGCTATCATCGCCAGGATCTCGTTAGCCGTTTTGGGCGGCAAGGAGACACTTGCGCCGGCCTGGACGGAGCCAATAAGCGCCGCCAGTGCCAATGCAAGGGGAATCAGGAGAGCTGGCAGCCACCGCTGCCTGGCCCGCGCCATTGCTACCGACCACCACGCGTGAGAGGCATGAGTCCAGACTACTCCGGTTACCTGAATGCATCATCGGTCCTCGTGGCTGGATGCGGCGTGCACATCCAGCCACGCACCCACCGGCGCCTACCAGGTTTCAGTGACCTTCAGCAGGCCTCGCGGCGCATCGGGATCGTTGCCGCGCTCCACCGACAACTGCAGGGCCAGTCGCTGGAGGGGCAGGATCTGCAGGATAGGAGAAAGCTCCTCCGGCACGCCGGCAGGCAAAGGAAGAACCAAGCTGCCTGGAGGGGCGGCAGAGGGATCGCCCACAACGCACACGTGCGCACCGCGGTCTTCGAGCCTCTCCAGGATAGGGCGCATGGCCGTGCCTCCGATTCCCTCCGGAACAACGGCAATCACCGGGTGCTGGGAGTCGATCATCGCGAACGGCCCGTGCAGGAGGTCCGCGCCAGAGAAAGCCTGGGCAGGAAGGTAGGAGGTTTCCATGAGCTTCAAGGCACCCTCCCTCGCCGTGGGGTAGGAATAGCCACGACCCGTAGTGATGATGCGGTCGGCGAAGCGGTAACCACCAGCGACCTCCAGTACGGTGTCGTCGGCAAGAACGGAAGCGGCCCACTCCGGAAGGCCCGCGGCGCCGTTGGACGTCCCACCACGCCACGCATCAACCAACAACCACAGGGCCAGAAGCTGCGCCGTGTAGCTCTTGGTAGCAGCAACGGCAGTTTCGCTGCCCGCCCGGATATCCAGGTGATGCTCCGCGGCGCCGGCAAGCGGGGATTGCGGTGAGTTGGTCGCTGCAACAGTCAGGGCGCCCAGACGACGCGCTGCTGCTGTGGACTCCACCAGGTCCGGCGAGCCGCCGGACTGGCTAACCGCCAACCACAGCACGCCCTCCAGCTGGGGGTTGGCGCCGTAGGCAGTAAGGGTCGACGGCGACGCGAGGCCAACAGGCAGGCCCAAGCTGATTTCAATGAGGTACTTCGCGTATAACGCCGCATGGTCGCTTGTGCCCCGGGCAGCGAGCAAGACAAAGCGTGGGGATGCCTTCTTGATGATGTCCGCCAACGCCACGAACTGGCGGCGGTCCGAGTCCAGGAGTCCGGCAAGCACCCGGGGCTGCTCGCCGATCTCGTTGGCCATCTTGATGCCCGGAGCCTGGTCCGGGACGTTCAGAGAGGTAAGAGGGATGGTCATAGTTCCTGTCTGTTGTTAGAAGGGTCAAAATCCCTGGGAGTCAGGGCTGTATCAACTGCCGTGCGAGCTTTACGGCTCCGTGCACTGGAGCATCGCCCAGGATCCTGATCAGCGACGGATCCTCCACGGCAACCTTGCGGCCAACCGCGCCCGCCAACTGCTGTTGATTGACCAGGAGGCCACCAGCCATCACCAGCGGCAGGTCCAACCCGAGCTCGCCCAGTACTTGCCTGGCCAACGTGGCCAAGGAATGAGCGGCTTCGGCCTGAATCCGCAACGCAGCCGGATCACCTTCAACCGCAAGATCCAGGACCAACGGGGCAAGGCCCGCCCAATGGTCCGGCTCCGGCTTGGCATAGAAGAGATCCATGAGCTGCAGCGCGTCCGCGCTCGCAGTCGCCGCCAAAAGGGCGCTGACCATCGTGCCGGGTTCCAACCCCGCGTAGTACTCCCGCAGGGCCTCACGAACGGCGTCACGGACCACGGAGTACCCTCCGCCTTCATCCCCGAGCAAGTAGCCGTAGCCTCCGCTGCGCGCTTCCCGTCCCTCCCGGTTCCGGCCCCAAGCTACCGAGCCGGTACCTGCGACCAGGACCGCTCCGGCGTCGAGGTCTGCTGCGGCGAGGACGATGCGGGTGTCATGGACCACCTCGATCCTGGCGCCGGGAAAATACCCGGTAAGCAAAGCACTGAGGACTGCCCTGCTGGCAGGAGTATCCGCCCCCGCGGCACCGGCGCAAACCGCCTCAACACCCTCGCCGACGGCAGCCGCGATCCGCCGCAGCACGGCATCTGCACCCTGATGACCCACCGAGGACAGGTTCGCGCTCGCCTCGGTGATCTCGAGAGGAGCCCCATTGCTTGCGTCCGCGCCCTGCCCTGGGTCCGAGTTCACGTTCGGGTCCAGCTTCAGGTCCGAACGGACAGCATGTGTCTTGGAACCTCCAATATGAAGTCCCAACACCGCGGGCGTCACCGGACAACCGCCGGTTCGGTGTTTTCCTGTGCGGGGATGTGTCCGACCGCGTCGGGCTCCGGCCACTTCCCACCGTTTTCCCAGTACTGCTGTATTTCCTCCAAGGGGCGGCCCTTCGTCTCGGGAGCGAACTTGCGGACAAACATAAAGCCGAGGATAGCCAGAACACCGAACACTGCGAAGGTGCCTGCCCCACCCAAACGCTGAAGCATGGTCAGGAAGAACGCTGCCACGAGGACGTTGGCCACCAGATCGGAGGTCAGCATGGCGCTGGCTCCGAGCGAGCGGAGACGGGAAGGGAAGCTCTCGCCGGCGTATACCCACACCAGTGCGCCGAAGCCGAATGTGAAGCCCACCGCGAAAAGAAGGACCCCAAGGAAGCCAAGAACGGTGAGCAGGCCACCAAAGTCCTGGCCGGCCATGAACACTCCTACCAGCAGGACGTTGGCTGCCACCATCATGCCGATGCCGGTCAACAGCACGGGGCGGCGTCCCAGCCGATCCACCAGGGACAAGGACACGAAGACAGCGATGAGGGAGGCCACTTGCACCGCCGCGGGAAGCAACAGGAGGGCTGCGTTGCCGCTGAAGCCCATGGCTTCGAAGATCCTGGGGCTGTAGTAGACCACAGCGTTGATGCCGGTGATTTGGATGAAGAATCCCAAGCCAACCACAAACACTGTGGCCCGGAGGTAAGGAACGCGCAGCATCTCGCGGAGGCCGCCGCCCCGTTCTTCGCTGATGGCCCGCTGCATCTCGGCCAACTCTGCATCTACGTCTGTGTGGGGCTCAATGGCGGACAGGGTGCGCCTGGCGTCGTCAGTCCTGCCCCGCATCATGTACCACCGGGCAGTGTCCGGGAGCTTGATCACGATGGCGAGGACAATGATTGCCGGGATCGCAGCAAGGCCCAGCATCCAGCGCCACGAGCCCGTGCCCGCGAGGGCATATGCAGCCAGGTAGCCGACGATGATGCCGAAGACGGTCGCCACTTGATACGCCACCAACAGGGCGCCGCGGACCTTCGCCGGCGCTGACTCGGCAACGAATACCGGAACAACCACAACGGAAACGCCGATGGTGAGCCCCAGTAGTAGGCGGGCGATAAGCAGTGTGGGCACATCGCTGGACATGGCGCTGAGCACGGCGAACAGGGCGTAGCCGATCGCAAGGCCCACCATGCAGGCTTTCCGGCCCACGCGGTTGGATAGCCAGCCTCCCACCAGCGCGCCAAGTACTTCACCGGCAACCACTGCCGTGGTTACCAGTTCCTGCTGGGATGTGCTGAGGCTGAACTGCTTGGTGATGAACAGCAGGGCGCCGGCAATGTTGGACATGTCGTAGCCGTAAATCACACCGATGGTGGCGGCGGCACCGCCCACCAGGAGCCCGAGCTTGGGTGTTTGCCGTAGGTCTTGCAGGATCGACATCTTTGTCCCTTGGATCTGTGGAAATGTAGGGGTTTTGCGGAGTTTAATCGAAATTGGTTTAGACCAACCTGCACAAGATTGGCATAGACCAATAACGTTGTCTACAAGTAGGATGTCCAATATGTCCACAGATGCCCCGGCGGGAATGCCCAAGTACTACGTCCTCAAGACCGAGCTGCTTGCCGCGATCACCGGCGAGCAGCCGGGCACGCTCATACCCACCGAGCGGGCGCTCGCAGAGAAGTACAAGACGTCGCGCACCACCGTGCGGCAAGCCATCAGCGAGCTCGTTGCAGAAGGGAAACTGGGCCGCATCCAAGGGCATGGCACCTTTGTCGCACCGCCAAAGATCACCCACGTCCGGCAGCTCACGTCCTTCTCCGACGACGCGAGGAACCAAGGCCTGCGGCCTGACTCGCAGCTCCTGTCCCTGGCCATGGCGAAAGCGGACATCGACGTCGCGACGCACCTGGGGCTCGACGACGGCGCTGTTGTCACCCGGCTTGAGCGAATCCGGTTGATCGACGGCGAACCCCTGGCCCATGAGATCGCCTACCTCCCGGGCAAGCTCCCGCGCTTCAAGGCAAACCTGGAGAAGGCCGGTTCGCTCTACGCCGCCCTGACGGACATGTACGGCATCCATATCTCCGACGTCGAGGACACCGTAGAGACAGCACTGGCAGGGCCGGAGGACGTCCGGCTGCTCGGAATCGAAATGGGGGCGCCGTTGCTGGTAGTCCACCGCCTGGCAAGGGATGCTGCAGGCGTCCCTGTCGAATGGACGCGCAGCACGTTTCGCGGCGATCGCTTCCGGTTCGTTTCGAGGGTCAAGAGCACCACCTAAAAACGGCACCACCTCAAAACGGCACCACCTAAGAGCAGCACTACCTAAACAGCGGCTGCCGGCGAACCGCAACTGCCGACGAACCGCAACTGTTGGCGAACGGCTCAGGGAGCCGCGACCGCCACGTCGCTCCCAAGCGTGCGGCGCACGAACTCCGAACTGGGCTGGGCGTACGCGTCCATAATCCGCTTGAACAACGCGGTCCCTTCAGCCCCGGGCCAGTCTTTGGGCAGGAACGTCGCAGGCAACCCTGGGTCCAAGTAGGGGATGATCCGCCAACGATCGATGCACTGGACAAAAGTGGCGAACGCCTGGGCTGTCGGCTCAACGCCCGCGCTGTCCTCCCCGAGCACTGCGGCGCCGTGCTGGCGGATGAAATCCTTGTGCAGCTCTGCCACCGAGTCCAAATCCCACCACACGGACGCAGCGTCCCGCAGGGTGCCGCCCACCAGTGGGGTTTGCGTGACGAACAGGGTGGCCATCCCTCGGAGTTCGAGGTCGTCGAGGATTTCCTCCACCTCGCCTCGAAGGGTATCCGGGCAGATCCACAGGCCGGCGGCCACAGTCCCGCAACCAATCCAGTGGAGCCTGCGCCGCAACTGGTGGCGCTTCTCCCGCTCCGTCTCCGGAATCGAAAAGGAGACCAGGCACCATGGATCGGACGGTGACATGCTGATGGGGTTGTAAATCCTACGGTCGCCGCGGGCCAGCATGGTGGCGGCTCCCTCCGTCAGGGTGAACCCGGGGAGCCCGTCGCGAGTCTCCTGGAGGACGACGTCCTTCTTCCTCAGGCGGCCCAGGGCCGTCCGGCTCACTGTGCCGGACGTGCCCAGGGCCTCCATGAGGACCACAATGTCCCTGGCCGACATCCATCCACCGGCTTCCCGCAAGTACAGGCCGATGACTGTTCGCAGCAACGACGTGGTACTCCCGGGACGGGAGTCCATGTCGTCAAGAACGGCACTCACAGTAGTTCGGCGAGGGCGTCGCGGATAGCGGTCACTCCCAGCTCAACCTCGGCGTAGCTCGTGCTCAAGGGAGACAGGCCGATGCGCAGGCCATGCGGGGGACGGAAGTCCGGGATGACGCCCTTCTCCCAGAGCCTGGCAGTGACGTCGGCAAAGAGCGGATGGTCCACTGTGATGTGGGAGCCACGCTCGGCGGCATCGCGGGGGCTCACGATGTGAACTCCAAGTGGTACCAGGAGCTCATCTGCAAGGGCAATCGCGTACTCCGTGAGTTTGACCGACTTCTCCCGGACCGAATCCATGCCCACAGAGGCGATCAGCTCCACCATGTCCTTGATCGGCTGCATGGCTAGAACCGGCGGAGTACCCGTGATGAACCGGCGGATTCCCTCTGCAGGACGGTATGAATCCGTCATGCCGAACGGATTGTCCGCGCCCATCCAGCCCCAAATTGGCTGCTGGAGCATGTCTTGCCGTGAGGCGTTGACGTATGCGAACGCGGGGGAGCCCGGACCACCGTTGAGGTACTTGTAGGTGCAGCCGACGGCCAGGTCAACGTCCCAGGCGTCAAGGTCCAGCAGCACGGAACCTACGGAATGGCACAGGTCCCAGAGCATGAGGGCACCTGCAGCATGTACCTTGCCGGTGATTGCCTTCGCGTCTGCCAGGAACCCGGAGCGATAAGCCACATGGCTGAGGACCACGACGGCGGTCCGCTCGCCAAGGAGCCCGTCGAGGTCAGCGGTACGGACGCCACTGGAGGGGTTGGCCGCGATCCATTTGATGCTTGCCCCGCGTTCCTTGGCAATCCCTTCGATGATGAAGCGGTCCGTAGGGAAGTTGTCGCGATCAATGATGATCTCGTCACGCCCCGGCTGGGCATCTACCGCTGCCCGGATCAGCTTGTACAGCATGACCGAGGTGGAGTCGCCCACTGTGACCTGCCCGGGAGCAGCCCCAAGCGTCACTTCGCCGATGCGGTCGCCCACGCGCGTAGGCTCATCCATCCACTGTTCGTCCCAGCCGCGGATCAGCCGGCTGCCCCAGGCGTCCTGGACAAACGACTGCAGGTTGGCAGCAGTTGCCTTCAAGGGGCGCCCGAGAGAGTTGCCGTCCAGATAAGAGGTGAGCTGGCCGGCGTCGGGCGTGTAGAAGGCCTCACGCTGGGCGGCGAGCGGATCTGCGGCGTCCAGTTCGGCCGACGTTGGCCGTTGGGTTTGCTGAGCGGTAGTCATGGTTCCCTCCTTGGGAGTGGTGGCCGGAAGTTTGTTAGTTGCCGATCTCAGTGCGGACGGCGTAAAGCTCGGGGAAGAAGGTGAGATCAAGGGCTCGTTTGAGGAAGTCAACACCCGAGGAGCCTCCGGTGCCCACCTTGAACCCGATGGTTCGCTGGACCGTGCGCAGGTGGCGGAACCGCCAGGCCTGGAAGTTGTCTTCGACGTCCACCAGGTCTTCGCACGCCTCGTACAGTCCCCACTGGGTATCGTCCGATTCGTAGATCTTCTGGAACACGGGGACCAGATCCTTACGGAATGTCCACGGCTCGCTGGTGTCCCGCTCAAGGATGTCTGCCGGGATCTCGTAGCCGGCGCGGGAAAGCACCGCCAGGAAGGCGTCGTACAACGTGGGCTCCTCCAGGAGCCGGCTGAGCAGCGCATATGCCTCGGGGTCGCTTTCGAAGACCCGCAACATGCCCCTGTTCTTATTGCCCAGCAGGAATTCAACCCCGCGGTATTGATACGACTGGAAACCTGAGGAACTACCCAGGAATCCGCGGAACTGTGCATACTCGCGGGGCGTGAGGGTACCCAGGACGGACCACTGTTCGGTCATGGTGCGCTGGATGGCCTTGACGCGGGCGATGCATTTGAGCGCCTTGCCAAGGTTGTCCTGGTCGAAAAGCCTGCGGGCTTCCAGGAGCTCATGCAGCACCAGTTTGAGCCATAGCTCACTGGTTTGGTGCTGGATGATGAAGAGCAGTTCGTCGTGGTGCTCGGGCTGGCTGAGCGGATGCTGCGAGTTGAGCAGGTGGTCCAGGTCCAGATAACCGCCATAGGACATTGCATGCCGGAAATCGGTGCGCACTGAGTCTTCTATGTGGCGGACACTTTGGGCGGAATGGACTGGGGGCTTTTCCATACTTTCGAGATTATCACTTCTATGACGAACGTCAAGAGAATGATTTTGTCAGTATTTTCTTCTCCTGAAGTTCTGCGCCGTACCGTACGCTGGGCTTGATACACGGGAACCTGGGGGAAGGGAAGGCGGCCATGGCCTCCAATATGCCGGTGTCCATATATTTGGACGTCGACGGCGTGGTGAACCCGTTCGGTCCCCAAGGCCTCACTGATTGGGGTGGTGAATGGAAGATCGCCGACGCCGGCATCCTTGACGTCGCGTTCGCGCCCGAGGCAGTGGCCGAACTCAACGAGCTGGCAGAGCATCCCTTCGCCCGCTTTGTATGGCTCACCACCTGGGAGCGCCTTGCCCCGGAGTTTCTCTGTCCTGCCATTGGACTGAAGGGCGAGGATTGGCCTGTCCTGTCCAGCCAGGGGTGGGACCAAAGCGCGGAATGGTGGAAACTCGGGGCGCTCCAGAAGGACTTGGCCGAGATGGGAGCCGAGCGCTTCGTCTGGCTGGACGACCAACTTGGCCAAGAGTCAGACGCCCGTTCCTGGGCTGAATACCACCAGGACCGTGTGCTTTGCATCTCACCGGATCCGCGCAGGGGGCTCTCCCGCCGCGATCTTGCCGCGGTCCGGACCTTCCTCGGCTGACCGAAGCGCTGGCACATGTTTGTCCGCCCGGTGGTTGGCACGTAGGATTCTTAAGGTTTCAAGCCCGCCGGATAGAGTGCGGCAAGTCCAGTCAGTTGAACAATGGCTGAACTATGCTGTGCATGGCAGGTATGGGGAAGTGGAACTGCTGAACGTCGACTCTGCAGATTGGGCAACAGGTGGAAATCACCTTCATGGTCGCGCTTGTCATAGCGTTGGCCCTATTCTTTGACTTCACCAACGGCTTTCACGACACAGCCAATGCGATGGCCACGCCTATCGCTACGGGGGCGATCAAGCCCAAGACGGCGGTTGCTCTGGCAGCCGTGCTCAACCTTGTTGGGGCGTTCCTTTCAACTGAAGTGGCAAAGACCATTTCCGGGGGACTCATCCGCGAAGGCTCGGACGGTATCCACATCACGCCGGATATCATCTTCGCCGGCCTGATGGGTGCAATCCTCTGGAATATGATCACGTGGCTTAAAGGCCTGCCCTCCAGTTCCTCGCACGCATTGTTCGGCGGCCTCATCGGCGCCGCCGTGGTAGGTATCGGACTGCACTCCATCAACTTTGAAACAGTGCTGCAGAAGGTGATCCTGCCAGCTGTCTTTGCACCACTCATCGCCGGGGCCGTGGCGTACCTTTGCACTCGTCTGGCCTACGCGCTGACCTCCCGGCATGACCCCGAAACCGGTGACAAGCTCACGCAGAAGCGCGGTGGTTTCCGGACCGGCCAGATCTTCACCTCCAGCCTCGTGGCCCTCGCGCACGGCACCAATGATGCCCAGAAGACCATGGGCATCATCACCCTGGTCCTCATCGCCGCAGGCACGCAGGCACCGGGCTCGGGTCCACAGTTCTGGGTCGTGGCTGCTTGTGCGTTGGCCATCGCCATCGGCACTTATGCTGGCGGGTGGCGCATCATCCGCACCATGGGTTCAGGCCTGACCGAAGTAAAGCCGGCGCAAGGCTTCTCGGCCGAGACCAGCACGGCCTCAGCCATCCTGGCTTCTTCCCATCTGGGTTTCGCGCTCTCCACCACGCAGGTCGCCTCCGGTTCGGTCATTGGCTCCGGCCTGGGCCGAAAGGGCACCTCCGTGCGCTGGGGCACTGCCGGCAAGATCGCTTTGGGTTGGCTGTTTACCCTGCCGGCGTCGGCCATCGTGGGCGGGCTTACCGCGCTCCTGGTGAACATCGGCGTCGTGGGTGTGGTCATTGCCGCGGTCGTCGGTAGCGCCGCCGTCGTGTTCATGTTTGTTGCCTCGCGTAAATCGCATGTTGGCCACCACAACGCAGTGGAAGTCGAAGAGGCCGGCCACGCCGTCAAGTTCAGCAAAAAAAAGAAATCCCGAAAGTCCGTCAACAACAAGGATGTGCAGCGATGAAGTGGCTGGAATTGCTTCAGGTTGCCGGCGTCACGCTCGTTGCTGCTGTGACCCTGGTGGTTCTCTACTCCCTGGGAGTACGCCTCACCGCAATTGCGGGTGACGCCCAGCAGAAGTCGCCCGGACTTGTTCGCTCGCTGGCGGCCGTGTGCTTTGGTATCTGCGGACTCGCTGTGCTGTTCGGCATCTACTTGATCGTGCCCTACTTCGGAAAGTAACCGCCTCTCTGGCAGCAAAGTCCGTTCGGGAGAATAATCAGCAGTGAAGTTACATCACTGCGTGGTCGTGATCCGGCAGATGTGGGGCTGTCATGAAGTGCCATTCCCGAAGCCATCTCATCGGACTGGCGCTGGTTCCGGTCCTGATGCTGGCACTTTCTGCTTGCCTTCCCAACAACGCTCCACAAGGCAGTCCTTCTCCGAATCCTGCTCCGCCCGTCACCACAGCAACATCACCAGCGGTTCCCACTGCCGTCGATCCCACCGCCGGGCAGCCCGCAGGTCCGGCCGGACCGGGTGCACCACAAGCAGAAGCGCCGGTGGTCCGCTGGGTACCCATTGGGCCGATAGGCCCCAACGATCCCACCTCGGGCCAGCGCTATCTCCTGCTGCAGCAATTCCAATGCGATGCGCTGGCCCAGAGCCTGGAAGGCGCAGAAGATGCTGCCGTGTGGCAAGCGGCCGCGGCTGTCTGCAAGGCACTGCAAAGTGGTGCGCAGCAGGACTGGCAGCGGGCTTCAAACGCCGTTGCGGCAACACCGCGCATACCGCAGACCCAGTGTCTTGAGTTCACGGTCGCCGCAACGTCAGCCTCTGCGATCGCCCAACACCGCAGCAACCCGGGGGTTACGCTAAAGCCCGAGACCGCCCCGGGTGAAGCTTGCCCGCGGCACTTGAGCGGCCTCACGGTAGTAGACAAGGACCTGAGGCCGGTGGCAGGCACAGCGCGTGCCTCCGGCCCCCGATCAGGCGGAACTGTCGTCAGGCTGGATGGCTATTACGTCAGGGTTGGGGACGTCCTGTTCGACGGCGTCCCTGCAGCTCCCGAAATCGTTGCCGGCGGAGGGGATTACGAAACGCTGTACCTGAGGATGCCGCCGTCCGATGGCCGCGACTCCGTCCGCATTTCCATTACGGACACCGTGGACGTCAGCGGAACCGTGACGTTCTTCTATGAAGATTCCACGCCGGCCAGCCCGGGTGCAACGCCCAAAACCCCTGGAACCGGGCCAAGCGCTGAACCCACGCAGAGCACCCCGCCGGCCATTCCTTCTGTCGGCGCGACCCCCACGGCAACTCCATGAGCGTCGCCCAGGAACCCCCTGCATCGCAAGAAGCCGATGAGCGGAGCCTGGTCAACAACCGCTGGCAGCGGACCCTGGACGTCCTCTCCGTCATTGGTCCGCCGCTGACCGTGGCCACGGCCTTGTTGGTCTACTTCGGCTGGGCGCGGACGGATGCCCAGGCGAAGGCAATGGGCCTGGACGTCAGCCTGTTTGGTTATACCGTGCAGGACTTCATCCTGCGGAGTATCCAGTCCCTCTTTCAGCCGTTGGCCTGGCTGGTGGTGATCGGGTTGCTGTGGCTCATGGTGGACCGGCTGGTTTCCCGGCTTCTGGGCGCCGCACGCTACCGGACGCTCCTGCGAAGGGCCGCCCTGGTAGTGCTGATTCTTGGCTTCGCCTACGCGGCTGTGATGTGGGTGGCGATCGTGACACAGCCGGAACGGATCCTGCTCTATGCACCCTTCCTCATAGCTGCCGGTTTGCTAGTGGGGGCATGGGGACTGAGCGTGCATCGCCGGGCCGCTGATCCGGCCCAACGGGTACTCCGCGCCACTACTCCGCGCTCGCTCGAAAGATCCCTCGTGTTCGTCCTGGTCACCCTGCTGCTTTTCTGGGGAACCTCCGATTACGCGCAAGCACTTGGGCGGGGAGCAGCTATCGATTACCAGGAAAGATCCAGCCTGCTGCCAACAGCCGTGGTGTACAGCAAGGAGCGGTTGGCCGTGACAGCGCCGAACGTCCATGAGGACTCGGCTGGTACTGATGCTGAGCCGTTGTACCGGTACACGGGCCTGCGACTGCTGGTGGTCAGCGGAGGAAGGATCTTCCTGCTCAACGATGGCTGGACGCTCGCCCAGGGCCGGGTGGTGGTTCTCCGCGACGATGGCAGTGTGCGTGTGGAGTATGGGAACGCCAGCGCCAACTGACTAGTCTGGGGCCATGTCCATCTTCCAGTATTACGTGGCGTCCACCGTTGACGGTTTCATTGCTTCTGAGGATGACGATCTCGGTTGGCTCCTGCAATTCGACCAGGTTGAAGGCGTGAGCGGCAGCTATGAGTCCTTCTTCGCAGGTGTGGGTTGCATCGCGATGGGCGGCGGGACCTACCGGTGGCTCCTGGAGCATGAGCCCGGCAAGTGGCCGTATCCGGATACCCCCTGTTGGGTGTTCACGCATCACGAATACTCGGCTCCCGCCGGTTCCAATGTCACGTTCGTCCGTGGGGACGTGCGCGAGTTCGCGCCGGATCTCCTCGCCGACGCCGGAGACAAGAACGTCTGGCTGGTGGGCGGAGGGGACCTCGTGGCCCAGTTCGCCAACGCCGGTTTGCTCCACGAGATGATCGTCACCATCATCCCCGTTGTACTCGGCTCCGGTAAGCGCCTACTGCCGCTCAAGGGCCCGACGCCGCCCCTTGAGTTGCTCTCCTCGCGCATCCTTGGCGGAGCCGCGGCTGAACTGCATTACCGCATGCCGCCGCGGTAACGATTAGCGCCGTAACCGTTTGGCAGTAACTCCCGGATCAGTGGCGGTTGTTCCGGATCATGTTGGTAATCCGGGCAGTGGAAAGCCGGCGGCCTCTTTCGTCGGTGATTACGATCTCGTGGGTTGCTAATGTCCCGCCCAGGTGGATCGCCGTACATGTGCCGGTTACCGTTCCGCTGGCAATGGAGCGGTGATGCGTCGCGCCGACTTCGATTCCCACGGCATGCCGTCCTCTGCCGGCGTGAAGCGAGGCAGCAAATGAACCCAGGGTTTCGGCGAGGACCACGTGGGCTCCGCCGTGAAGGATGCCGGCTACTTGCGTGTTCCCTTCCACTGGCATGGTTGCCACAGTCCGTTCGGCACTGAGCTCGGTGAACCGAATACCCATTTTCACCACAAGGGAGCCAACCCCATGCCCGGAAAGCCAATCATGGAACTCTTCGGGCACACCTGCCTGGTTGAGCTCGTCGACAAACCGGTTCGGCGTGAAATTGTCCATCATGCCAACTAGGCTGGCACCTGTGAGTGAAACAACCAAACCGGACCAGGTTCCAACGGCCCAAGCTGCTGCCATTGCAACAGCACCCACCCCCTCTTCCACCGCTTCATCCAGCACCACGGGGGAGGGCCGGCCCAGGTTGCTGGTCCTGGATGGCCATTCCATGGCATTCCGGGCCTTCTACGCCCTTCCTGCTGAAAACTTCTCCACCGCCAGAGGCCAGCACACCAATGCCGTGCACGGGTTCACCTCCATGCTTATCAACCTGATCAAGGACCAGAAGCCCACGCACGTCGCCGTAGCGTTCGACGTCTCTGACGACACCACTTTCCGCAAGGCGGAGTACAGCGAGTACAAGGGCGGCCGCAACGCGACGCCAGCGGAATTCCAAGGCCAGATCGCCCTGATCGCGAGGGTCATGGAGGCGTGGGGTATCAAGACCATTGCGTTGCCCGGCTACGAGGCCGATGACATCCTGGCCACCCTTGCTGCCCAGGCGGATGCCGCCGGCTTTGAGGTCCTCCTGGTCTCGGGAGACAGAGACTCCTTCCAGCTCATCAATGACAACGTGTTCGTGCTCTACCCCAAACAGGGCGTGAGCAACATCCCCAAGCTGGATGCCGCGGCCATTGAAGAGAAGTACTTCGTCAAGCCTGCCCTGTATTCGGACCTGGCGGCGCTGGTGGGCGAATCCGCGGACAACCTTCCGGGCGTACCGGGTGTGGGGCCAAAGACTGCCGCCAAGTGGATCAACCTCTATGGTGGCCTGGACGGCATCCTGGAGAACCTGGACGCCATCGGTGGCAAGGTGGGCGGAGCTCTCAAGGAGAACCTTGAGAACGTCAAACGGAACCGCAGGCTGAACCAGCTGCTGACAGACCTCGAACTGCCCGTCCAGCTGGAGGACCTCCACGAGCCGCGCCCCGACCGGCAGGCCATCGAGGAACTGTTCGAGGAACTGGAATTCCGTACCTTGCGCGCCCGGTTGTTCGATCTCTACGGCGATGACACCACCGGTGCTGCCCCGGACACCATCGAAGCCCCTGAGTTTGCCACGCTCAAGGACGCCGCTGAGCTGGAGGCTTTCTTCAGCGCCGGTTCCGGCACGCGTTCCGCGATAGCCATCCAGCCCGTCCAAGGCCGTATAGGCGAGGACGCCAGCGCGTTGGCTGTGGTCCGGAACAATGGTGCTGCTTATATCGACCTCACGGAGTTGGATTCGCCAGCCGAGTCGGTGCTGGCCAACTGGCTCCGGGATCCTGAAGAAGCCAAGGTGGTGCACGAGTTCAAGGCCGCCCTCAAGGCCCTGCATAACCGCGGCCTGGGCCTGGAAGGCGTGGTTGATGACACCTCGGTTTCCGGATACCTGATCCAGCCTGACCGCCGCAGCTACGACCTCCCTGAGCTCGCCCAGGTCCACCTCAAGATCTCCCTGGGTGTTGCAGCCGCAGCGGCCGGGCAATTGGAGCTGGACCTCCTGGGAGGCAGCGACCAAGCAGCAGCTGCAGCGCTCGTCCAGCAGGCCGCCGTCGTGCATGCCCTCAGCAAGCACTTCGAGAAGGAACTCGCTGACCGCAAGGCCGACGCCCTGTTGACCACGCTGGAGCTTCCAGTTTCCCGCGTCCTGGCGCAGATGGAACTGACCGGCATCTACGTCTCCATGGATCGCATGAACGAGCAGCTTGCGGACCTCACCAAGGTGATCGAGAATGCCCAGGAGCAGGCCTTCGCCGCGATCGGGCACGAGGTAAACCTGGGGTCACCCAAGCAGCTGCAGACCGTCCTTTTTGAGGAACTCGGCCTCCCGAAGACCAAGAAGATCAAATCCGGCTACACCACGGATGCGGCATCCTTGAAGGCCCTGCTGGAGAAGACCGGCCACGAATTCCTGGTGCAGCTCATGGCGCACCGGGAGTCGTCCAAGCTCGCCCAGATGGTGGAAACGCTCAAGAAGTCCGTGGCGGACGATGGCCGCATCCACACGACCTACGCTCAGAACATTGCGGCTACGGGCAGGATCTCCTCGAACAACCCCAACCTGCAAAATATCCCGGTGCGCAGCGAAGAAGGCCGCCGGGTCCGCGGAATCTTCGTGGTCAGCGAAGGGTATGAATGCCTGCTGTCCGCTGACTACTCCCAGATTGAAATGCGCATCATGGCCCACCTCTCGGGCGACGAAGCACTGATCCAGGCGTACAGGGACGGCGAGGATCTGCACCGTTTCGTAGGCTCCCGGATCTTCAACGTCGCTCCTGCCGACGTCACCAGCGCGATGCGTTCCAAGGTGAAAGCCATGTCCTATGGCCTGGCTTATGGGCTGACCTCGTTTGGCCTCTCAAAGCAGCTGGAAATTTCCGTGGACGAGGCCAGGACCCTGATGAAGGACTACTTCGATCGCTTCGGCGGTGTGCGTGACTACCTCCGGGGCGTTGTGGACCAGGCGAGGGTGGACGGTTACACAGCCACCATTGAAGGCCGCCGCCGTTACCTCCCGGATCTCACCAGCACCAATCGCCAGGCCCGGGAAGCCGCCGAGCGCATTGCCCTTAATTCGCCCATCCAGGGTTCCGCCGCCGATATCATCAAGCGGGCCATGTTGGGCGTTTCGGCCGAACTTGCGGGCCAGGGCTTGAAATCGCGCATGCTCCTCCAGGTCCACGACGAACTCGTCCTCGAGGTTGCACCGGGAGAGCGCGACGCCGTCGAGAAACTGGTGGTGGAGCAAATGGGGGCTGCGGCTGAGCTATCAGTCCCGTTGGACGTTCAACTCGGCGTAGGCTCCAGCTGGTACGAGGCCGGCCACTAACAGCCGTACGTTCCTAAGGATCGCCGGAGGGCGCGCCGCCTGGATGGTGGCGCGCCCTCCCGCGTCTGGCTAGGCTCGGGGCGTGGCTGATCCCAATGAAAGTTATTCCGAAACGAACTCCGCCGAAAAATATGCCGAGAAGTACAGGGTTCAACAATTCCCTGCTGTAGCTGATCGCGAGGACCCTGCCTACTCCCGCTGTGCCGCGTGGGTCCAAGCAGTCTCGCACGGCTTCCACCAGCACAGGCGCGACGACGACTACATCGCCAAGACCCTGCGGGCCTACCGCACGGACCACCGTGAATTGACCGGTGTGTACATCAACGGTGAAGTACCCGAGCACGCTGTGGGTCCAGAGGTCCCGGTGGCCACGTACGCCACCATGCGCAAATCCCTGAACATCGGGTTTGGCCGACAACTGGAATCAAACCTGGTAACTGCCGTGACCGTACGTGGAACGCACCGGCGCAAAGGGCTGCTCCGGGGCATGATTACCGCTGACCTGGCGGGCGCAAAGGACGACGGTCTCGCCATGGCAGCGCTGACTGCCTCGGAGGGATCCATTTACGGCCGCTTTGGTTTTGGAGTGGCTACATTTGAGCGCAGCATCAAGGTCGACACGGGTCCACGTTTCCGTCTCAGGGGGCTGGCGACGGGAACGGTAGAGGTGGCTGATCCGGCCGTGCTGCTGGACGTTGCGCCACAGGTCTTCGATCACGTCCAGCGGGCAACTCCTGGCTCAGTAGACCGCCAAGAGTACTATCGCTTGCTGGCTTCCGGAGCGATTGGCCATGACGGGAAGCCGGACACGGGTGTCAGAAGTGCCCTGCACTACGACGCCTCCGGGACACCGGACGGCTACGTTTCCTATCGTTTCAAGGGCTGGGATGCCAAGCCCTACACCATGGAAATTGTGGACCTTGTTGCTGGTACCAATGCGGCGTATCTGGATCTCTGGCGCTTCCTTGGGAGCATCGATCTCATTGACCAGGTGACGTGGGCCGAGGCCCCCGTGGATGATCCGTTGACGTGGGCCCTGGAAGATCCCAGATGCATAGACTCCTCGGACGTGCGGGACATGCTGTGGTTACGGATCCTGGACGTTCCGGCAGCGCTTTCCGCCCGCCGGTACCCGGTTGCCGGAAAGCTCGTCATGGAAGTCTCGGATACGCTTGGCATGGCTGGTGGCATCTGGGCGTTGGAGTCCGACGGCGGTGCTGCCGCGGCCGTCACCGAGGCATCCGGCCGGGAACCCGATCTCTGCATGGATGTCGCCGATCTCGCGTCCATCTATCTTGGTGCAGTGTCCCCAGTGACGCTCACTGCTGCCGGGCGGATGAGTGAAGGCAAGCCCGGTGCCGCGTTCGCAGCCCAACAGCTTTTTGCTGTGGAACGGCCGGCACACTGCCTCACCCACTTCTAGAAAAAGCTCCTGCAAGAAGTACCTTCACAACTCAAAGACTCAATAGACAGGGACATCCATGGGGGATTCCAAGCGGCGGCCGTTGGCCGGCCGGCGTTCAGTGCTGCTTGGAATGGCTGGGCTGGCAACTGCAGCCCTGACGGCCTGCGCGGACAACGGGAGGGCGGCGTTCCCGGACGCCGCTGGATCAGGGCAGACGACGCCTGGCACCCCACCAAACGGGCCCGGGGCCGGCCCCGCGACGCCACCGCCCTCCATCGCCGCGCTGTCCAGCGAGCAGGCTGCTACTGCCCTCGCCGAAAAACCCGGCAGCGGCGGCACGGGAGGCAAGACTCCAGTGCCGCCGTCGAGCGCTCCTGGATCGCCAGCCACAATCCCAGGCAAACCGCAGATCCTGGCAGAATTTGGACACTTGCGGCCACAGGAGTGGGGCCTTCACGTTACGGGTGTGGTGAACAATTCTGCCTCCCGGCATGTTGCCCTCACGTTCGATGCCTGCGGCGGCCCCGGTGGAACCGGCTGTGACCACAAATTGTTGAAGTCGCTTCGCAGCTTCAACGTCCCGGCCACCCTTTTCATTAACAGCCGCTGGATTACCGCGAACAGGTCACTTGCCGCGGAACTGGCCGCCGACCCCTTGTTCGAGCTCGCGAACCACGGCACACTCCACCTGCCGTTGTCTGTCAATGGCAAGTCCGCATACGGCATTGCCGGAACGGCGAATGCAGCCGCGGTATACGAGGAATTAATGGGCAACCAAGCCCTGATGCAGGAGTTGACCGGTGTTACGCCGCGCTTCTTCCGGCCCGGAACGGCGTTCTACGACGAAGTCGCCGCGAGCATGACCCGCAGGCTGGGGATGCTCCCGGTCAATTTCACGCTGAACGGCGACGGGGGCGCTACCTTCGCGCCGCCTACCGTCGCCGGGGAAGTGGCCAAGGCAGTGGCGGGAGACATCGTCATCTCGCACTTCAACAGACCGGCCGCCGGAACCGCAGAGGGTTATGCGAGGGCTTTGCCTCGCTTACTGGACCGGGGTGTTACGTTCGCGCGGCTCGGAGACGTCCTGCCTGTGTGAAGGGGTTCTCTAGTCCTGCCGCGGTCCTTTTGACCCTGCTTTGCAGATACGACTAGAATAAACGGGCGTGTACTACGTGCATGCGTCCATTTTGTATTAATCCACAAATCAGGATGACCCGGTATTTTGCCGTGTTCTGCCGTCCGGACCCGGGCGGCAGCGGTTTGCCTGACCGACATACTATCCACAACGGAGCCCCTACTACATGACCATCACCTCCACCGAGAAGCCCGGTACCCCCGTAGTCGCCATTAACGACATCGGTACCGCTGAGGACTTCCTCGCAGCTGTCGACGCCACCATCAAGTACTTCAACGACGGCGACCTCGTCGAAGGTACCGTCGTCAAGGTCGACCGCGACGAAGTCCTGCTCGACATCGGTTACAAGACCGAAGGTGTCATCCCTTCCCGCGAGCTTTCCATCAAGCACGACGTTGACCCCGGCGAAGTTGTTGCCGTTGGCGATCAGGTCGAAGCTTTGGTTCTCACCAAGGAAGACAAAGAAGGCCGTCTGATCCTCTCCAAGAAGCGTGCTCAGTACGAGCGCGCCTGGGGCGACATCGAGAAGGTCAAGGAAGAAGACGGCGTCGTTACCGGTACCGTCATCGAGGTTGTCAAGGGTGGCCTCATCCTGGACATCGGCCTGCGCGGCTTCCTGCCCGCATCCCTCGTCGAGATGCGTCGTGTTCGCGACCTCGCTCCGTACATCGGTCAGCAGATCGAAGCCAAGATCATCGAGCTGGACAAGAACCGCAACAACGTTGTGCTGTCCCGCCGTGCATGGCTCGAGCAGACCCAGTCCGAGGTCCGCTCCACGTTCCTCAACAAGCTGGAAAAGGGCCAGGTTCGTCCCGGCGTCGTTTCCTCCATCGTCAACTTCGGTGCATTCGTGGACCTTGGCGGCGTAGACGGCCTGGTCCACGTTTCCGAGCTCTCCTGGAAGCACATCGACCACCCGTCCGAGGTTGTCGAGGTTGGCCAGGAAGTCACCGTCGAGGTCCTCGAAGTGGATCTGGACCGCGAGCGTGTCTCCCTGTCGCTCAAGGCTACGCAGGAAGACCCGTGGCAGACCTTCGCCCGCACCCACGCCCTCGGCCAGGTTGTTCCGGGTAAGGTCACCAAGCTGGTTCCGTTCGGTGCGTTCGTTCGCGTCGAAGACGGCATCGAAGGCCTCGTTCACATCTCCGAACTGGCTGTCCGCCACGTTGAGCTCGCCGAGCAGGTTGTCTCCGTTGGCGACGAACTGTTCGTCAAGGTCATCGACATCGACCTCGAGCGTCGTCGCATCTCCCTCTCCCTCAAGCAGGCTAACGAGGGCGTTGACGCTGACAGCACCGAGTTCGATCCCGCTCTGTACGGTATGGCCGCTGAGTACGACGAAGAGGGCAACTACAAGTACCCCGAGGGCTTCGACCCCGAGTCGAACGAATGGCTCGAAGGCTACGAGACCCAGCGCGCCGCTTGGGAGCAGCAGTACGCTGACGCCCAGACCCGTTGGGAAGCCCACAAGAAGCAGGTTGCACAGCACGCTGCTGACGACGCTGCCGCTGCAACGTCCGGTGAGAGCGATTCCGGCACCACCAGCTACTCCTCGGAGCCGGCTGCTGCTGAGTCCAACGCCGGCACCCTGGCGTCCGACGAAGCTCTCGCAGCACTGCGTGAGAAGCTGACCGGCAACTAATTCCGCCGCCCCTCACGGGATGCGCTGAATAGCCAAAGAAGGACCCCTGCCATGCGGCAGGGGTCCTTCTGCTTTAGTCAGGTGCGAGGAGCCCTGCCAGTTAAAAGAGCACTGCCTAGCGGAGCAGTAGCCGAGCCTTAACCAAAGTCCCCTCGAAGATGAGTTCGGCGCCGAGGGAAGCCAGTAGGGATTGTGCAGCCTTGTTTCCTGGCGTGGTGGAGGCTTCCAGGACGGCGAAGCCGCGAGCACGGGCTTCGTCTGCCACAAGCTGGAGGGCCAGCCGCCCCACGCCCTGGCCGCGGAAGCGAGTGGCCAGCCAGATGCCAGTTTCTACGGCACCGGGTTCTACGGCGTTGGGTTCTACGGCATCGGGCCCGACCGACTTCAACCGAACGGACCCCACCACTGTTCCGCCTGCCACCACAGCCCAGGTCTTCTCACGCGCAGGCCCTTCAAGTCCGGTTGCAGCCGCCCGGTGATAGTCGCGGAACCAGGCGATCCGCTCAGGGTTCCAGGCCGACGTCGAGCCCAGCGGCGGAGTGACCTCATCGGCGGTGGCCTGCACCAGCGCCACGGCAAGCAATTCTTCGAGCACGTCTTCGTCAACGTCTGCGAGTGCCACCTGGGGTTCCACCGTTGATTCAGGGCACATCGATCCACTCCGTTCCCTGGGGATTAAGTCTGCCCGCGCCTGCAGTGAGGGCGCGTACGCGGGCTTGGGCGTCCGCGATGGTGTTGCTGCTGTCCGGCAGCGCTACCCGAAGGACCGTGTGCTTGGCTTCATAGCTGGTGTTCGCCATGACAAAGCCGGAGCCACGCAGTTCGTTCTCCAATCGTCCGGCGTCCACGTGCGGCACCTCGATCTCACAAAGCCGTAGCCGCCGGCGCTGCACGAGTGGCGCCAGTTCCAACGCTGCTGATACCGATTCGGAGTAGGCGCGGACCAGCCCGCCCGCCCCCAGGAGGATTCCACCGAAATAGCGGACGACGACGACGCTTACGTCGCTAAGGTCCGTTACCCCGGGTGCTGTCTCACGCTTGAGCAGTGCCTCCAGCATGGGGACACCCGCCGTGCCCGACGGTTCGCCGTCGTCACTGGAACGTTGAGTCATCCTGTCCGGACCTACAACGAAAGCCGAGCAGTGGTGCCGTGCGTCATGGAACTCGCGTCGCAGCGCGGCCACCAGGGATCGTGCAGTATCTTCGTCCGGCGAGCGGCGGAGGACGGTGATGAAGCGTGAACGCCGGATCTCCAGTTCGTGTCGGAAATCCGGACCTTCAGCGAGCGTTGTGTAAATGGTTGCACGGCTGTCATCCTCAATTTCCACCGCTTCAGTCTAGTGTGGAGGGGTGTTGAAGATCGGGCTGACGGGCGGCATCGCCTCAGGAAAATCGCTGGTGGCGGCCAGGCTGCAAGAGTTGGGTGCCGTGCTCATTGATGCTGACCTCATCGCCAGGCAAGTGGTGGAGCCTGGAACTCCGGGCCTTGCCCGTGTAGTGGAGGCCTTTGGACCCGGAATCGTGGACGGGCAGGGCAGACTCGACCGCCCTGCTCTTGGCGCCATAGTTTTCCAGGATCCCGCTCGGCGGGAGGTGCTTAATGGCATCATCCACCCGTTGGTCCGGGAGTCAGCAGCGGCAATCGTCGCGGAGGCCGCCGACGAAGACATTCTCGTCCAGGACATTCCCCTCTTGGTCGAGACAGGCCAGGGGAGCGCATTCCATCTGGTGGTTGTGGTGGATGCTCCCGATGACGTGCGGATCCAACGGATGGTGGACCTACGCGGAATGAGCCTGGAGGACGCGCGTTCCCGAATGGCGGCCCAAGCCAGCCAGGAGGCAAGAAACGCTGCCGCGGACGTCGTCCTGGAGAATACAGGTAGTCGGGAGGAACTGCTCGCCAAAGTGGATGCCTTGTGGTTCGGGCGACTGGTGCCTTTCGCGGACAATTGCCGGCGTGGAGTTCGTGCCCGGCGGACAAATGGTCCGGTCCTGTCCGCCTCGAGAACCGACTGGGGCCTGCAAGCAGCCCGGCTCTCCTCGCGCATCCAGGCGGCAGCGCCGGAGGACATCCTTGCCGTGGACCACATTGGGTCTACGTCGGTGGCCGGGTTGGCTGCCAAGGATGTGATAGACCTTCAACTGACTGTTGCCGACCTTGAGGTGGCGGATCGCATTGCCCCACGTCTGGCAGCAGCAGGATACCCACGTGTTCCGGGCGTTTTCGCTGACACCCCGAAGCCGTCGGAACCTGATCCAGCCCAATGGCAGAAGCGTTTCCATGCCAACGCGGATCCGGGACGCCCGGCCAACCTGCATGTGCGGGTTGCCGGCTCGCCCGGATGGAGATACGCCCTGCTGTTCCGCGACTGGTTGAGGGCGGAACCTTCTGCGGTTGCCCTGTATGAGGCACACAAGCGCCACCTTGCTGCACAGCATGCCAGTGACCCCGGCACCGCTGCCTATGCCGATGCCAAAGAACCCTGGTTCACGGATGTGGCCTGGCCGCTGATGGATGAGTGGGCAAACCACACCGGCTGGCAACCGCCGTCGTATTCTTCTGTTGCAGCGGGACATTAATCCGGACAATAACTGTCGGGGTGCGGGGGTAGATTGGTGTCATGAGCCTTGCCCAGGAGATCAACCGTGTCGTCGCGCCCTTCGAAGTCGTCAGCGATTACAAACCGGCCGGGGACCAGCCGGCAGCCATTGCGGAACTGACAGAACGCATCAACAACGGCGAGAAGGATGTTGTCCTTCTCGGCGCCACCGGTACGGGCAAGAGCGCCACTACAGCCTGGCTTATTGAGCAGGTGCAGCGTCCCACACTGGTCATGGTTCAGAACAAGACCCTGGCAGCCCAGCTGGCCAACGAGTTCAGGGAACTCCTGCCCAACAATGCAGTGGAGTATTTTGTCTCGTATTACGACTACTACCAGCCCGAAGCGTACGTACCCCAGACGGATACGTTCATCGAAAAGGACTCCTCGGTCAATGAGGAAGTCGAGCGCCTTCGGCACTCGGCCACCAATGCACTGCTGACCCGGCGCGACGTCATCGTTGTGGCCACAGTCTCCTGCATCTACGGCCTGGGAACTCCCGAAGAGTACATCGCGGGCATGGTGACGCTCACCAAGGGCGCGGAGATGAACCGCGACCACCTCCTTCGCAAGTTCGTTTCCATGCAGTACACGCGCAATGACACCGACTTCCACCGGGGCACCTTCCGCGTCCGTGGAGACACCGTAGAGATCATTCCGATGTATGAGGAACTCGCACTTAGAATCGAATTTTTCGGTGACGAGATCGAGAACATCTACACACTGCATCCGGTCACCGGCGAAGTCATCCGCGAGGAAACCGAAATGTACGTCTTCCCGGCTTCCCACTATGTGGCAGGCCCGGAGCGAATGGGCCGTGCGATCACCGCCATCGAAGACGAACTCGCCGAACGCCTGAAGGTGCTGGAGAGCCAGAACAAGCTGGTGGAAGCCCAGCGCCTGCGGATGCGGACCACCTACGATCTCGAAATGATGCAGCAGATGGGTTTCTGCAACGGCATCGAGAATTACTCCCGGCACATTGACGGCCGTGCAGGCGGTACAGCACCACACTGCCTGCTGGACTACTTCCCTGACGACTTCCTCCTGGTCATCGACGAATCCCACGTCACCGTCCCGCAAATCGGCGCTATGTACGAAGGGGACATGTCCCGCAAGCGCACGCTGGTGGACCACGGCTTCCGGCTGCCCTCGGCCATGGACAACCGGCCTTTGAAGTGGGACGAGTTCCTTGAACGCATTGGGCAGACCGTGTACTTGTCGGCCACGCCTGGAAAGTACGAGCTCGGGAAGGCGGACGGCTACGTCCAGCAGATCATCCGGCCCACCGGCCTCATCGACCCCGAAGTGATCGTGAAGCCCACCAAGGGACAGATCGATGACCTCCTGGGTGAAATCCGCCAACGTACTGAACGCGATGAACGCGTCCTGGTCACCACTTTGACCAAGCGGATGGCGGAAGACCTCACGGACTACCTCCTGGGCCACGGCGTAAAAGTCCAGTACCTTCACTCGGACGTGGACACTCTTCGCCGGGTCGAGCTACTGCGTGAGCTGCGGATGGGAGTCTTTGACGTCCTGGTCGGCATCAACCTTCTGCGTGAGGGCCTGGATCTGCCCGAGGTCTCGCTGGTCAGCATCCTGGATGCGGACAAGGAAGGCTTCCTGCGTTCCTCAACCTCGCTTATCCAGACGATTGGCCGTGCCGCTCGAAACGTGTCCGGCCAGGTCCACATGTATGCGGACAAGATCACGGACTCCATGGCCCACGCCATCGAGGAAACCAACCGGCGTCGCGCCATCCAGGTCAAATACAACACCGACAACGGCGTGGACCCCCAGCCGCTTCGGAAGAAGATCGCTGATATCACGGACCAGCTGGCCCGCGAAGACGCCGATACCCAGGAGCTCCTGAACAACAACAGGCTGGCCAAGGGAGCCAAACGTACGTCGGGCAGCAAGGGTGCAGCCACGGTCCGGAAGGACGGGCTGGCCGCGGCTCCGGCGGAAGACCTGGTTGGCCTCATCGAACAGCTCACGGAACAGATGCACGGTGCTGCTGCCGAGCTGCAGTTCGAGGTCGCCGCCCGAATCCGTGACGAAGTGGGGGAGTTGAAGCGGGAATTGCGTCAAATGCAGTCTGCAGGGCACGCCTAAGGTAAGGTTGTGGTCACGTAGGGGAGTATCCCAAGCGCTACGTCCGTCAGCACGCAAGGCATAGATGCCTCGCCGGACTTAGTGGGCCGCTGAATGTGCATTCACCGCACTGGCAGGCCGGAGAGACTTACACCGCTTTCCCGTACCCTGCGAAAGGCCCACATTAATGGAGCTTCCAATCTGGTTTGAGGTCGGCTCGTTCGTCGCCCTCGGAATTATCCTGCTCATCGACCTCCTCCTGGTGGTCAAGCGTCCCCACGAACCATCAATGAAGGAAGCCGGCCTCTGGGTTGCCTTCTACGTTGCCTTGGCCCTGGTCTTTGCTGGTGCCATGTTCTACTTCACCGGCCCCGAATATGGCAGCCAGTTCGTCGCCGGCTGGGTTACTGAATACAGCCTGAGCATCGACAACCTTTTCGTCTTCATCATCATCATGGCCCGCTTCTCCGTGCCCCGGAAATACCAGCAGGAAGTGCTGATGGTGGGCATCATCATCGCACTGGTCCTCCGCGGTATTTTCATCGCCTTGGGCGCGGTGGTCATCGAGCAGTTCAGCTGGATCTTCTACATCTTCGGCGCGTTCCTGCTGTGGACGGCCTGGAAGCAGGCCACGGATTCAGGTGAAGACGAAGAAGAAGGTGCCGAAAACCCGCTGGTTGCGCGGCTGCGCAGGGTCCTGCCGATGTCTGAAAAGTTCGACGGCGGCAAGCTGCGGACCACGGTAAACGGCAAGAAGGTCTTCACCCCGATGCTGATTGTCTTCGTGACCATCGGCATGACCGACCTCCTGTTCGCAGTGGACTCAATTCCCGCGATCTTCGGCCTGACCCAAAGCGCCTTCATCGTGTTCACCGCCAACATCTTCGCCCTCATGGGCCTGCGCCAGCTGTACTTCCTGCTGGGTGGACTGATGAGCCGTCTGATCTACTTGAAGCACGCCCTGTCAGTCATTCTTGCCTTTATTGGTGTCAAGCTCGTCCTGCATGCGATGCATGTCAACGAGCTTCCCTTCATAAACAACGGCCACCACATCGAGTGGGCTCCGGAGATTCCCACCTTCGTTTCGTTGGCGGTCATTATCGGCACGATCGTCGTGGCCGTCGTGGCCAGCTTGCTCAGCCCGGCCGCCCGCCAGTCCAAGCTGGACGCGCGGTTGGAAGAGGACGCGAAGAAGAGCTTGAGCGAAGCAGAGTAACCATACTGTGAACGTTGTAGTCTCTTGAAGTGACTACCACATCTACTACGGCGCTGGACCCCCAACGGGTTCAGCGCCGTACTGTTTTCCTGCTCAGCTCGGCCCAGCTCCTCAGCGGAATTGGTAACGGCGCCACGTTATCCATTGGATCGCTCCTGGCCGTGGATCTGTCCGGGTCCGAGGCGTGGGCGGGATCGATCACTACTGTATTGACGCTCTCGGCCGCATTGTCTGCTTTACCGTTGGCCCGGCTGGCGGAGTCGCGTGGACGGCGGGTTGGCCTCGTCTCGGGCCTGATCGCCGCCATGATCGGGGCGCTCCTGGTGATGGCATCCGTGGTGGGTGAATCTTTCCCCCTGCTCCTGCTCGCGGCCGGTTTTCTCGGCCTTGGTACAGCCGCCAACCTTCAATCGAGGTTCGCCGCCGTCGACCTCGCCCACGCTGAGCACCGCGGCAGGTCACTTTCCACTGTTGTCTGGGCAATCACTATTGGCGCTGTGGCCGGTCCAAACCTCATCCAACCTGGTGCAGCAGTGGGGGCCGCGTTGGGCCTGCCGCCCATTGCCGGGCCTTTCGTTTTCTCGGCTGCAGGTCTGTTCCTGGCGGCAGTGCTGCTCTTTGCCGGTTTGCGGCCCGACCCGTTGCTGCTGGCACGGCGGTTGGCCTCGGAGTCCGCAGGAATTGGGACGCTCCCAGTTAGGGGCACTATCCGATCCGGCCTTCAGGCTGTTCGTTCCTCGTCCCGGGCCATCCTTGCGCTTGCAGCCGTGGTCGCTGCCCACGGCGTCATGGTGGCCATCATGTCCATGACCCCCTTGCACCTGCAGCAGCTGGTGGGCGGTTCACATGCCGGCCATCACGGCGGAACAACTGACAGCACGGATGCTCTGGTGCTCATTGGGCTGACCATTTCGCTGCATGTCGCCGGCATGTTCGCCCTGTCGCCGCTCTGGGGTTGGCTGACTGACAAAGCCGGCCGCATCCAGACCATCGCCATAGGCCACGGACTGCTGCTGGTGGCAGTGCTGATCGCTGGAATCGGCCAGCAGGAGCCCGTGCTGGTCACCACTGGGCTGATCATCCTGGGACTTGGGTGGTCCGCCGCGACCATTGCCGGGTCCACCCTCCTTGCGGAGAGCATCGCCGAAGAACAAAGGGTAACCGTGCAAGGCGTTTCCGATACGCTCATGGGCGCGGCGGGTGCAACGGGCGGGGCTACGTCCGGACTTGTCCTCGCCTGGCTCGGCTATGAAGGGCTGAATATAGCCGCCGGTCTGCTGGCAGCCGTAATGCTGGCCTTGACGGCCGCCACCGCGGCCCGGGTGCGCCGTTCAATCCCCGTGTAGGAACAGTCCCTGTGGAGGAACGCGTTGGGTTAGCGGGAACTCCGCACCAGCCCGAATAGCCGCCTGAAGATGCCTTCGCCGTCTTCCCCGATGCCGTCATGGTGGAAGTCGTCCGTGACCCAGGTCTGAAGCCCACGGACTGCCGCGGCGGTTTCCATTGAGAGGTCATGGTCCACGTAGATATCGTCTTTGTAGACGGCGGCCGCTACTGGAACCTTGTTGACCGCCAATTGCTGGTGGTCATACAGGGGACACCAATCGGACTTGGCCGCCAGCATGGCCGCGACGTCGCGGAGCGGGATCAGCGCCGGATCCTGTTCGAAGTACCAGGGGTAGACCATTTCTCCCGTCAGCAGCGGGGCTTCTGCTCCCGGCTTGAACTCGGGGAATTCTTCCAGCACGCGCCACGCTGCCCAGTCCGTGGACTCGCCCTGCCCGTAGATCGATTCATGAAGGACCGCGTACAAGGGGTTCCCTGCCCGGCTGACCAGGCTCCGCACTTGCTCCAGGAACGCCTCCGACAGTCGATCACCCAAAGGTGTTTCGATGAAAGCGTCCTCCAGGAGGTAGTGCAGGGAGTCCACCCGGGTGTTGCCGCCGAGGAACGATCCCACCATCTGGAACCGCTCGGGCGTCAGCCGTTCTCCGCTGGCCAGGAACTCCTTATGCTGTTCGAGGTGGCGGACGATCCTGGTGACAGTTTCCCGGTCTTCCGGATACCAGGCGAAGTACTCCGCGTTCCGCTCCGCCACCCGGCGGAAAGTGGCACGGTAAACGCGCTCGGCCGGGCCGTGCAGCGGAGCAAGTCCTCCCGTGATGAGGACCTCCCGCAACCCCTTCGGGGCGAACGACAAATAGGTCAACGCGCAGAATCCACCAAAACTCTGGCCCAGCACTGACCACGGTCCGGAATCCAAGGCATGGCGGATGAATTCGGCGTCAGCCACGATCGAATCAGCCCGGAAATGCGTGAGGTAATCGGCCTGGGCTGCGGCGTCGCCCCGGAGCACCAATGACTGTCGCTCCACAGGCGTGGAAAGGCCGGTACCGCGCTGGTCCAGCATCAGGATCCGAAAATCCTTGGCCGCTGCCTTCATCCAACCTGAAAGGGAAGTGATGCGGTTCCCGCGCCCGCCAGGTCCACCTTGGAGGAACAGCAACCATGGGAGCTTGGCGGCCTCCTCCTCCGAGTACTCGGTGGAGGAATACTCCCGTGCAAACACAGTGATCGTTTCGCCAGCCGTCTGGTCATCCGTGGCGGAATTAGCCGAACCATGGTCCAGGGGGACCGTGAAGTAGTGCTCGGCGGTCCGGAGGCCTCGGAATTCGTGCCGGGCGCGGATGCGGTGGGTGTCGGCCAAGGCTCGCACTTCAGCCATGGGCAAGAGCCTTGTTACCGTTACTGGCACCTGCCCCGAACGCTTCCAGCGCTTCGCCGGTCAGCCTGAACGTAGACCACTCTTCCATGGGGAAGGCGCCAAGGTTCTTGTAGAACTTGATGGACGGTTCGTTCCAGTCCAGGACGCTCCATTCCACCCGGGCATAGCCGCGTTCGACGGCGGTGGCGGCCAGATGCTGCAGGAGCGCCTTGCCGTGACCCTCGCCACGCGCGTCCGGAACCACGTAGAGGTCTTCCAGGTAGATGCCGTGAACACCTTCCCACGTTGAGTAATTCAGAAACCACAGGGCAAAGCCCTGCACCGTACCAGCGTCATTGGAGGCCATGTTCGCGAATACCCGCGGGTTTTCTCCGAACAGTGCCTCGGTCAGCAGTTCGGGGGTATTCCTGACGGCGTCGGGTTCCTTTTCGTAGATCGCAAGATCGTGGATCATGCGCAGTATTGTGGGAACGTCTTCAACGGTGGCAGGGCGGATTACACTCATGCTTCCGAGCTTACTAGGGGCTGGACCGCCTACCGCCAACGTAGTGCGGAGGAACCGTACGTGACGGGCGGTTCTTGATAACCAACGGGGACGCCGTCCACCGTGATGGGCGGGCCGACGTACCGGAGACGGCCGTAGGGGCTGTCTACCTCGTGGTACTCGGGCTCGGGCAGGTCGACGTCAGTCGCGCTGACCGTCGAAAGGAGAAGTAGCTCTTCCGCTGTCCGGGCCAGTGAAAGCCGGGCAGTTCCACCACGTCCCGTACCGAGTCGCTGGGCCAGCAAAGCGAACACTGCCGCCGCCAGGCCGTAACCCGTGGCGTGATCCAGCGCCTGCACCGGTAGCGCGCCAGGCCTCCACCCGCCGTCGTCGAAGTGGCCATATCGATCAGCTATGCCGCATGCTGCCTGCACCAGGCTGTCAAAACCACGTCGTCCCTGCCAGGGACCTGCGTGGCCCCATGCGCTCAAGGTCACTACTACGAGGTCGGCGCGGCGCAGCAGCAGCGCACCAGGCGTCAATCCAAAACGATCCAGACCGCCGTCGCGATACCCCATGACCACGACGTCTGCCGTCTCCAGGAGACCCATGACCGCGGTCAGATCATCCGGATTCCGGAAGTCTGCTTCAGCGCTGCGCTTGTCAAAACCCGAGTCAATGAAGGCGTCTGTCAGCTCCGGGAGGTGCGGAGGGTCTATCCGGAGGACGTCCGCGCCCAGCGCGCCAAGTAGCCGGGTTGCCACAGGGCCGGCAATGACGCGGGTCAGGTCAAGGACTTTCAGACCTGTCAAGGGGCGGTCTGGAACCGCGGAAGGAACCCACGACGACCGTCGGGTTGCTTTCGTGGACGGTCCAAGGTGATCGAAACTGATCCACGGCCCCTCACTGGCCGCTTCAAACATAGGGGAGTCTGTCCACTCTTCCCTGGTACGGACGGCGGCAGCTACGCCGTTGTTGCCAGTAATTAGGTGTTCGGCTTCCAAAGACGTCATAGCCAGTAACGCGCGGTCCACGTCGGCAGGTTCGCTGGCCGAGACCGCTTCCATCAGTCGGGCCGCGTGGTGCGGGTAGTTGGCGTGGAGGCGGATCCAGCCATCAGCGGTTCTTCGAAAACCGGACAAGGGAGCGAACCCTTCAGGTTTCTGGCCACCTATGCGCAGGTGCCCCAGGGAATCGAACGCAGCTGCAGTGGGCCCGGCGGCGACAGAATACCTATGCATCGTTCCCGTCAAGGCGTTCAGGGCCGTAGCCGCAGCCTGTACCGCGCCCAAAGCCAGCCCTTCCACGTCCAATGCAGGAATGCCATCTGGGGAGCCCCACCATCGTCGCGATCCGGTCCAAGAAGGCGTGGGTTGTGCGCTCATTACCTCCAGCGCCCGCAAGGTGCTGCCGAGATCGGGGACGGATTCCATGGGACTTCCTTTAAGCCGGTGGAGCTGGACTTGGGAGCCGGTTGGCCTAGAGCCGGTTGACGTTCGTCACGCGGACCACAGCGGTGCCTGTCTCATCGGAAGCCGCTAGATCCACGTCGGCGGAGATTCCCCAATCGTGGTTTCCGGCGGGGTCATCGAAGATCTGGCGTACCCGCCACGTGCCGGGTTCTTCGGTGATGATGAGCAAGCCGGGGCCCCGGGCATCGGGTCCCGTGCCGATGTCGTCGTGTTCATCGAAGTAGTCGTCCAGAACCTCTTCCCAGCGCTCGGCGTCCCAGCCGGCGTCGGCATCCAGCTCACCCAGGGCGGCAGAGTCTTCGTCCGCAAAGAGCTCCACCCTACGGAACATTTCATTCCGGACCATGACCCGGAAAGCCCTGATGTTCGAGGTCAGAAGCGGCGGCGGTGGCGGGGGAGCGTCATGTGGTGTCGGCATTAGTCCTGAGGTGAGCTCCTCCCACTCATCAAGGAGGCTGGAGTCCACCTGCCGGACAAGTTCACCCAGCCAGGCGGTGAGGTCTTCAAGGTCCTCGCGCAGCAAGTCCTGGGGCACCGTCTGCCTGAGTGCACGGAATCCATCCGCCAAGTAGCGCAGGACGATGCCTTCGGAGCGGGCCAGTCCGTAGAACTGCACGAACTCTCCGAAGTTCATGGCACGTTCATACATGTCGCGGATGATTGATTTGGGCGCAAGCTCGAAGTCGCCCACCCATGGGGCAGCTTTTCGGTACACCTCGAAGGCTTCGCCGAGAATCTCCGCCAAGGGCATCGGGTACGTGACGTCGTCGAGCATGGCCATGCGCTGCTCATATTCGATGCCGTCAGCCTTCATGGCCGCAACCGCCTCGCCACGGGCTTTCTTCTGCTGCGCAGAGAGAATCTGGCGCGGCTTCTCCAGCGTGGCCTCGATAACTGAAACAACGTCCAGCGCATACGACGGCGACTCTGGATCCAACAGTTCCAGCGCGGCAAGCGCAAACGGCGAAAGCGGTTGGTTGAGGGCGAAGTTGGCCTGCAAGTGGACCGTCAAGCGGACAGAACGGCCTTCGGTTTCTTGTTCATCTTCGGGAATGCGTTCAACCACACCCGCGGCCAGCAGTTCGCGGTAGATGCCCAACGCCTTCTTCGTGAGTTTCAACTGCGCCGGGCGGTTCTCGTGGTTTTCACTGAGCAAGCGCCGGGTTGCATGGAAAGGATCTCCCGGGCGCTCCATGAGATTAAGGAGCATCGCGTGGGTGACCGTAAAGCTTGAAGTCAGGGGCTCCGGGACCGAGTCCACCAGCCGCTTGAAGGTTGATTCGCCCCAGGAAACGAAACCTTCCGGTGGCTTCTTCTTTACCACTTGGCGAAGCTTCTTCTGGTCGTCGCCGAACTTTGCCGTGGCCTTTGCCATGGCCTTGGTATTCTCCACTACGTGATCCGGAGCCTGGACCACCACGGTGCCGGCGGTGTCGTACCCAGCGCGACCAGCACGTCCGGCAATCTGATGGAACTCACGCGGGTTGAGCACCCGTGTGCGTACGCCGTCGTATTTGCTCAAGGCCGTCAACAGAACCGTCCGGATGGGCACGTTGATGCCTACACCCAGGGTATCGGTGCCGCAGATGACCTTCAGGAGCCCGGCTTGTGCGAGTTGCTCCACCAAGCGGCGGTACTTGGGCAGCATGCCGGCGTGATGGACGCCGATGCCATGGCGGACCAGCCGGTTGAGTGTCTTTCCGAAGCCCGCGGCGAACCGGAAGCCTGCGATGAGCCCTGCAATGCGGTCCTTTTCCTCCCGGCTGCACATGTTGATGCTCATCAGGTTCTGGGCACGCTCGATCGCTTCTGCCTGGCTGAAGTGCACAACGTACACGGGGACCTGCTTGGTGGAGAGCAGTTCTTCCAGGGTCTCGTGGACCGGAGTGAGGTGATAGTAGTAATGCAGGGGAATTGGACGCTCGGCAGAGCTAACGGTAGTGGTTGGCCGCCCGGTGAGTTCAGTGAGGCCGGCTTCGAAACGGCTGACGTCGCCCAGTGTCGCGGACATGAGCAGGAACTGGGCCTGGGGAAGTTCAAGCAGGGGAACCTGCCAGGCCCATCCCCGCTGGGGATCGGAGTAGAAGTGGAATTCATCCATGATCACAGCGCCAAGTTCCGCGGAAGCTCCCTCGCGGAGGGCAATATTGGCCAGGATCTCAGCGGTGCAGCAAATAATCGGCGCATCCTGGTTTACGCCGGAGTCACCCGTAATCATGCCAACGTTTTCGGCGCCGAAGATGTCGCACAGCGCGAAGAACTTCTCCGAGACCAAAGCCTTGATGGGAGCGGTGTAGTAACTGCGTTGGCCACGGGCCATGGCCTCGAAGTGGGCTGCTATGGCGACAAGCGATTTACCCGAGCCAGTGGGTGTAGCCAGGATGACGTTGGCGCCGGAGGCGAGCTCCATGATGGCCTCGTCCTGAGCAGCGTACAACTGCAAGCCGCGGCCTTCTGTCCACTCAACGAAACGGGTATAGATCTCGTCCGGACCCAACGGGTTGGAGGGGGTGGAACCAGGGAGCTGCTCAAGAAGTTTCATTGGTTTCCAGCTTAGTCCCCGGACGGTTTAGGCTCGCCCCAGCACTGTTGCCAAACGCCAGGAGGCTTATATGAAGTGGGATCCGTCCAAGTATGTGGAGTTCGGCAATCACAGGGACAGGCCGTTCCATGACTTGGTGGCCAGAATTCAAGCTGCGTCGCCGCGGAAAGTGGTGGATCTTGGATGCGGCCCCGGTAATCTCACATCCACACTGGCTGTCCGCTGGCCAGATGCCCGCGTAATCGGCCTCGATTCCTCTGGCGAGATGCTGGCGAAGGCAGCTGGACAGGCCCGGAAATTCGCCAACTTGGAATTCGAGCAGGCAGATATTGCTGACTGGCAGCCTGACCAGGAGACCGACGTCGTGGTATCCAATGCCGCGCTCCAGTGGGTTCCCGGGCACCAAGCCATGCTCGGTCACTGGCTAGGTGCACTGAAACCGGGTGCCTGGTTCGCCCTTCAGGTGCCGGGAAACTTCACATCCCCTTCGCACGCGCTCATGAGGGAGCTCGCCGAGTCACCCAAGTGGTCCTCCCGCCTTGGCGGCGTTCTTCGGCATGATGGCGTCGTGGGCAGTCCCGCGGACTACCTGGGTATTATGCTCGACGCCGGGTGTGCAGCTGACGCTTGGGAAACCACCTACCAGCAGCTGCTGCCGGGCAAGGACCCGGTCCTTCAATGGGTGAGGGGCACGGGACTGCGGCCGGTGCTGGCAGTCCTGTCTCCTGGCGATGCCGCCGACTTCGAGCAAGAATATTCTGCTTTGCTGCGCGAGGCATATCCGGCCACAAGCCACGGGACGGTGTTCCCGTTCCGGCGCATCTTCGCCGTGGCCCGGAAAGACGCATGAGCCGGCAGGACCTGTTGCCGGGCGTAGCAATTCAATTTCAAACCGTCGGTGGCTTGTACCCTTTCCGCGTCGCTGGTCTAATTCTCGGCATGGACCATAGACGCTTCATTGAGCAGCAATCGCCCGGATGGCTTCCGGTACCTGGCCGGTGTTCGCGATGACTGCCATGGACGGCTTTCCCGGGAACTGGAGGCCCAACACCAGCAGCGGAGTTGCCCTTTTTGAGCAGCTGAGGCTGCGCATCATCGAACTCGCAGACTCCGGCGTCCTCGCAGTTGGAGCGAAGCTCCCGCCGGTGCGCAACCTGGCGGGAGTGTTGGATGTGGCCCCACATACGGTGGCCCGCGCCTATAAGGAACTCGAGGCTGCCGGCGTCGTCGCTACCAGGGGACGCAACGGCACCATCGTGTGTGCCCGGGATGACCGCTGGGGCGCGCTTGCGGAAGTTGCCGCCCAGTACGCTGCTGCGGCCAAGGCCCAAGGAGCGTCGTTCGCGGAAGCTGTACAGCTTCTTGCGGCCGCATATGACGCTGATTGATACCGATCAGTAGCATGTGAGGCACGACATGGAAATTCGAAGAAGTTTTCGATTAGCATTGGTAGGTGCCCAAAGCCTTAGCTGAAGATGCAGCCATCGATGCCCTGAAGAGCGTAGCCGTCGTCTCCGATATCAAGCCCACCCGGCCGGACCTGTCCCGGCTGGTAGTCAAGGGTGCGCGGGAACACAACCTGCGCAATGTAGATCTGGACCTCCCCCGGGATGCGATGATCGTGTTCACGGGCCTCTCAGGTTCGGGCAAGTCCTCCTTGGCTTTCGATACGATCTTTGCCGAGGGACAGCGGCGCTACGTGGAATCGTTGTCCGCCTATGCCCGCCAGTTCCTGGGCCAGGTGGACAAGCCGGATGTGGACTTCATTGAGGGCCTGTCGCCGGCGGTGTCGATCGACCAGAAATCCACCAGCAAGAACCCTCGCTCCACCGTAGGCACCATCACGGAAATCTACGACTACATGCGTCTGCTCTGGGCGCGCGTAGGCCGTCCGCACTGCCCGGTTTGTGGCGAGCCCATCGCCCGGCAAACCCCGCAGCAGATCGTTGACCAGCTATTGGAACTGGAAAAGGGCACACGATTCCAGGTTCTCGCTCCGGTGGTTCGCGGGCGCAAGGGTGAATTTGTTGACCTCTTCAAGGAACTGACGGCCAAAGGCTATTCGCGCACCCGGGTGGACGGTGAACTCGTACAGCTCAGCGAGCCGCCCAAGCTTGGCAAGCAGTTCAAGCACACCATAGAGGTGGTCGTGGACCGTTTGGTGGTCAAGGAAGACATCAGCCAGCGGCTCACCGATTCAATTGAAACTGCCCTGGGCCTGGCAGAAGGCCGGGTGCTGATTGAGTTCGTGGACCTTGAGGCCGGGGACCCCGCACGTATCCGTGCTTTCTCCGAGAACCTCGCTTGCCCCAACGAGCACCCCCTGGCCATCGATGAAATCGAGCCACGCTCTTTCTCGTTCAACAACCCCTTTGGCGCCTGCTCAGCGTGCAGTGGCATCGGAACCAGGCTTGAAGTGGACGAGGAACTGATTGTTCCCAACCCGGAGCTTTCCCTGGCACAGGGCGCCATCGCTCCATGGTCCCTGGGCACCGCCACCACCGAGTACTGGAACCGCCTCCTGGAGGGCCTGGCCCACGAGCTCGGCTTCTCCATGGACACCTCGTGGGAAAAGCTCCCCAAGGATGTCCGGAACACCGTGCTGCATGGCAAGGACCACAAGGTTGTGGTCCAGTACCGGAACCGGTTCGGCCGGGAACGCAAGTACAGCACCGGCTTTGAGGGCGCCATCCAATATGTTCACCGCAAGCACGGCGAAACTGACTCGGATTGGGCGCGGGACAGGTACGAAGAGTACATGCGCCAGATTCCCTGCCCCGAGTGCAACGGTGCGCGGCTCAACCCTGCCTCGTTGTCAGTGTTGATCAATGGCAAGTCGATCGCTGAAGTCGCGGCCCTACCCATGCGTGAATGTGCGTCGTTCCTGGGTAGCCTGACCCTGACCGATCGCGAGGCACAGATTGCCCACCAGGTCCTGAAGGAAATCCAGGCCCGCTTGACGTTCCTTTTGGACGTGGGACTTGAATACTTGAACCTGGAACGTCCTTCCGGGACCTTGTCCGGCGGTGAAGCCCAGCGCATCCGCCTGGCCACGCAAATTGGTTCCGGCCTCGTGGGCGTCCTCTACGTCCTGGACGAGCCATCCATCGGCCTGCACCAGCGCGATAACCGCCGCTTGATCGAGACGCTGACCCGCCTGCGGGACCTCGGCAACACACTGATCGTGGTGGAGCATGACGAGGACACCATCCATGAAGCGGACTGGGTGGTTGACATTGGACCTGGCGCCGGCGAGCACGGCGGACAAGTGGTGCATTCAGGTACATACAAGGAACTGCTGGAGAACAAGGAGTCCTTGACAGGCGACTACCTGTCAGGCCGCCGCAAGATCGATATCCCGGCCAAGCGCCGCAAGTACGACAAAAAACGTGAGTTGAAGGTTGTGGGCGCCAGGGAAAACAACCTGGACAATGTGGATGCCACGTTCCCGCTGGGGCTCTTTACGGCAGTGACTGGTGTCAGCGGTTCGGGCAAGTCAACGCTGGTGAACGAGATCCTCTACAAGGTCCTCGCCAACAAGCTCAATGGCGCCAAGCAGGTTGCCGGGCGGCACCGGAGCGTGAATGGACTGGAGCACCTGGATAAGGTGGTCCACGTTGATCAGAGCCCCATCGGGCGCACACCGCGCTCCAACCCGGCAACGTACACAGGCGTGTTCGACAACATCCGGAAACTGTTTGCTGAAACCACCGAAGCAAAGGTCCGCGGTTACCAGCCCGGCCGGTTCTCGTTCAACGTCAAGGGCGGCCGCTGCGAAGCATGCTCTGGAGACGGCACGTTGAAGATCGAAATGAACTTCCTGCCCGACGTCTACGTTCCCTGTGAGGTATGCCACGGCGCCCGGTATAACCGTGAAACCCTTGAAGTGCATTACAAGGGAAAGACGATTGCCGATGTCCTTAACATGCCCATTGAGGAAGGCGCTGAATTCTTTGCTGCCTTCACCCCCATCGCGCGGCATCTGAACACCTTGGTGGACGTGGGCCTGGGCTATGTCAGGCTGGGCCAGCCGGCCACAACCCTGTCCGGGGGTGAAGCCCAGCGCGTGAAGTTGGCAGCAGAACTCCAGAAGAGGTCCAACGGCCGCAGCATCTACGTTCTGGACGAACCCACCACCGGCCTGCACTTCGAGGACATCCGCAAGCTGCTCATGGTCCTCCAGGGGCTGGTGGACAAGGGCAACACGGTGATCACCATTGAGCACAACCTGGACGTCATCAAGTCCGCGGACTGGATCGTGGACCTCGGGCCGAACGGTGGTTCAGGTGGAGGCAAGATCGTCGCAACAGGCACACCTGAGCAGGTAGCCAAGTCCACTGACAGCCACACCGCAACCTTCCTTGCGGAAATTCTGCGCTAAGAGTCCCGAGCTGCCTCGCCGGATGTCTAAAGAATATCCTCAGCACGGCAGAAGTATTCCGTTAGCGGCATGCGAGTTTCAGGCATGCCGCTACTCATGAGAAACTAACCCGGTGACTCAAACAACGGTGCCCGTAATTTTCGATCTGGACGGCACCCTTGTCGATCCAGCCGGCGGTATCACAGGAGGAATATCCGCGGCCCTGCGCGAAATGGACCTCCCGGTTCCGGAACAGGCCGTGCTGAATGCCATGGTTGGCCCCAAGCTCAGCGATGCACTCCTGCATTTAGCGAATGTTCCGGCCGAATTGGTAGATGAAACCATTTCCCGTTACCGGCGGCATTACAGGGAAACCGGTATTGGCCAGAGCAAGTTGTATCCGGGAATCTTCGATCTCCTTGAATTCTTTGCCGAAACGGGGCGGGCCGTTGCCGTTGCAACCCAGAAGCCTCAAGGTATTGCCCGAATTGTCCTCGAGCATCACGGTATTGCGGATTTCTTTGTGTCGATTAGGGGATCTGCCGACGACGAATCGCTGGCGGCCAATTCCGCGCCTGGCAAGATCGGGATTGTTGGCGCAGCCTTGGCGGATCTGCACTCCCAGCCTGCTGTGATGGTGGGGGACCGGCACCAGGACGTCGCCGGAGCAATGGCCAACGGCTTGGATTGCATTGGTGTTCGCTGGGGCTTCGCTCCGGACGGCGAGCTGGAGGAAGCCGGTGCGGTCGCCGTGGTCGGCACCGCCCTTGAGTTGCGAACCAAAATTGAAGAACTTGACGCTGTCCGCGCGGCGGCCCTGAGCGAGGTACAAAACGATGGCAGTCTTTGATGCGATCCGCTGGACTACGCGTGGACTGATCTCCACCACGTGCCGGCCCACGGTCATTGGACTGGAGAACGTGCCCAAAGAAGGCCCGTTCATCGTGGCGCCGAACCACCTCTCTTTCCTGGACAGCGTGATTGTCCAGGCACTGATGCCTCGCCCAGTAGCGTTCTTCGCCAAGGCGGAGTACTTCACCACCAAAGGTGTTAAGGGCGCTGTGATGAAGTCCTTCTTCGAAGCCGTCGGTTCCATCCCCGTGGAACGCGGTGAACAGGCTGCCAGCGTGCAGGCTCTGAAGACCCTGCTGGACATCCTGGAGTCCGGCAAGGGCATTGGAATTTACCCGGAGGGCACCCGGTCCCGCGACGGCATCCTTTATCGCGGCCGCACCGGCGTCGGTTGGTTGGCGCTCACCACGGGCGCACCCGTCATTCCCGTGGGACTGATAGGCACGGAGAAACTGCAGCCGGCGGACAAGAACGCCGTCCGCCCCCAGCACTTCACCATGAAGGTCGGCGAGCCGCTCTACTTCGACAAGACAGGCCCGGACCATTCCCTTCCCGCACGCCGCCAGGTGACGGACAAGATCATGGACGCCATAGCTGCCCTCAGCGGACAGGAACGGTCCTCAAGCTACAACCAAAGCAAGTCGGTGGACTGAGCCCCGTGGCGTAGGCTGTCTGTCCTGTTCACTAGACTGGAATCGTGGCAAATCCAGCAAGTTACCGGCCCCAGACGGGTGAAATTCCCACCACCCCGGGCGTCTACCGTTTCCGCGACCCGCACGGCCGCGTTATTTACGTGGGCAAGGCCAAGAACCTCCGTTCCAGGCTGAATTCCTACTTTGCGAACCCGTCCGGGCTTCTACCCAAGACGCATGCCATGGTCCATGCCGCGAGCAGCGTGGAGTGGACCGTTGTGGCCAGCGAGCTGGAGTCGCTACAGCTGGAGTACACCTGGATCAAGGAATTCAAGCCGCGTTTCAACGTGGTCTTCCGGGACGACAAGACTTATCCCTATCTGGCCGTCACCATGGGGGAGAAGTACCCCAGGGTGCAGGTCATGCGTGGCGAACGCAAGAAGGGCACCAGGTATTTTGGCCCCTACACGGCGGGCGCTATCCGCGAAACCATGGATACCCTCCTTCGCGTGTTCCCGGTCCGCAGCTGCAGCGCGGGCGTCTTCAAGCGCGCACAAGCCAGTGGGCGGCCTTGCCTTCTTGGCTACATCGACAAATGCGCAGCACCCTGTGTCGGCCGGGTGACGCCGGAGGAGCACCGGCAACTTGCGGAGGACTTCTGTGCCTTCATGGGCGGGGAAGCCAAGCGCTTCATCAACCGGCTTGAAAAGGAAATGTCGGCCGCCGTCGCGGAACTCGACTATGAGCGCGCAGCACGGCTCAGGGACGACATCATCGCTTTGCGAAAGGTCTTCGAACGCAACGCCGTAGTCCTCGCTGAGGATACGGACGCCGACGTCTTTGCGCTGCATGAAGACGAGCTCGAGGCGTCCGTGCAGGTGTTCCACGTCCGCGGCGGCCGGGTCCGTGGACAGCGTGGCTGGGTGGTGGAGAAAGTTGAAGACGCCACGACGCCGGAACTCATCGAGCACCTGCTGCAACAGGTCTACGGGGAAGACAGCGAGGTCCAAGGCCGGATCCCGCGGGAAGTACTCGTTCCGGAGAATCCGAGCAACCATGCCGAGTTGAGTGAATGGCTGGGCGGGCTCCGCGGGGCAAAGGTGGATATCCGTGTGCCCCAGCGAGGTGACAAGGCTGCGCTGATGTCAACGGTCCGGGAGAATGCCGAGCAGGCGCTGAAGCTGCACAAGACCCGCCGTGCCGGGGACATCACCGTCCGCTCGCTTGCCCTTCAGGAGCTTCAGGAGGCCCTTGAGCTTCCGGTTCCGCTTCTTCGGATCGAATGCTTCGATATTTCGCACGTCCAAGGAACCAACGTGGTGGCGTCCATGGTGGTGGTGGAAGACGGTTTGCCCAAGAAGTCCGATTACCGCAAGTTCTCCATCACGGGGGCGGCGGCAGCCGACGATACCGCCGCCATGCATGATGTCTTGACGCGCCGCTTCCGCCACTACCTCACCGATAAGGCCGCCCAGGTGCCCGTCTCCGGCGAAATCATCAACCCAACCCGTGCGGGCACCGCCGCGGCTACGCACGGAACTGAAGCGACGCCGTCGGACCCCACGATGCCGGCTCCCAAAGCCAAGTTCGCGTACCCGCCCAACCTGGTGGTTGTGGACGGCGGGCAGCCGCAGGTCAATGCTGCAGCGCGTGCTTTGGCTGAGTTGGGCATCGACGACGTCTACGTGGTCGGCCTGGCGAAGCGCCTTGAAGAGGTATGGCTTCCCAACAGCGACTTCCCGGTGATCCTTCCCCGGACGTCGCAGGGCTTGTACCTGCTCCAGCGCATCCGCGACGAAGCCCACCGCTTCGCCATCACCTTCCATCGGCAAAAGCGCGGCAAGGCCATGACGGTCTCTGCCCTGGACGGCGTTCCGGGCCTGGGGGAAGCCAAACGCAAGGCTTTGGTGGCACACTTTGGCTCCCTCAAGAAGATCAGGGCGGCCAGTGTGGAGGAACTCACCTCCGCCAAGGGTATCGGTCCGGCGTTGGCAGCTGCCGTCGTGCTGCACCTGGGTTCCAGCGAAGACGCAGGTGAAGCCGCTCCTGCGGTGAACATGACGACCGGCGAAATCCTCGAATCTTAGCTAGGGTAAGAACTTGACCGGTGGCCGCAACTGCGATGCCGCCGGTCAAGCTGTAACAACCACTTCCAAGGAAACGGGGACCACTGATGGATGAGGCAACGGCAGGAGCCGGCGCGGAGCAGGACGGACTAACGCCCGTCAAGCCGGCGGAGGCGGAACTGCTGGTGGTTACCGGCATGTCGGGGGCAGGCCGCAGTACCGCTTCGGACGCCTTGGAGGACCACGGTTGGTACGTTGTGGACAACCTTCCTCCCCAGATGCTTGGCACCTTGGCGGAAATCGTCTCGCACGCGCCTAAATCCATCCCCAAACTGGCCGTAGTGGTGGATGTCCGAAGCAAGGACCTCTTTACTGACATCCAGACTGCCCTGGGCGCCTTGAGCGCCACTGGCATCACGTTCCGGGTACTGTTCCTTGATGCCAGCGATGAAGTCCTGGTCCGCCGGTTCGAACAAGGCCGGCGTCCGCATCCACTTCAGGGCGGCGGCCGGATCCTGGACGGAATCGGCATAGAGCGTGAGGTCCTGCGCGAACTGCGGGAGCATGCTGACGTCGTCCTGGACACTAGTGAGTTCAATGTGCACGGCCTGGCAACAGCCATCACTGAGTTGTTCAGCGACACCGGACCCGTGACGCTTCGGCTGAATGTCATGAGTTTTGGATTCAAGTATGGCTTGCCCGTAGACGCCAACTTCGTGGCCGACGCCCGCTTCATTCCCAACCCGCACTGGGTGCCGCAGCTTCGTCCGCACACAGGGTTGGATGAGGACGTCAGTGACTACGTGCTCTCCGCTGATGGGGTCCAGGAGTTTGTCGACCGTTACGTCAAGGCCTTGGAGCCTGTACTGGACGGCTACCGGCAAGAGAACAAGCATTACGCCACCCTGGCTGTGGGGTGCACCGGTGGCAAGCACCGTTCGGTGGCAGTCGCCGTCGAGCTCTCCAAACGCCTCGCGCAATATCCGCGCGTAACCGTCACAACGACGCACCGCGACCTGGGGCGTGAGTAAATGGGAGTCCTTACAGGACCGTTGCCCCTCATCCCGCCGAAAGGCGTTCCGGGCAGCCAGCAACACAAGAGTCCTTCAGTAGTTGCCCTCGGCGGCGGGCACGGCCTGGCGGCTTCGCTCTCGGCACTTCGTTTGTTGACGTCGGAGCTGACGGCGATCGTCACGGTAGCTGACGACGGCGGCTCCTCCGGGCGCCTACGGGACGAGTACGGCGTCCTCCCGCCCGGTGACCTGCGGATGGCGTTGAGTGCGCTGTGCGACGACACGGACTGGGGGCGGACATGGCGGGACGTCATGCAGCACCGCTTCGCTGCGGGAACCGCCAAGGGTGGTTCCCTGGACCATCACGCGATGGGCAACCTGCTCATCGTCACGCTCTGGGAGCTGCTGGGGGATACCGTGGCCGGCCTCAAATGGGCCGGGGCATTGCTGGGCGCGCGGGGTCAGGTACTGCCGATGTCCAGTGTTCCTTTGACCATCGAGGGCCAAGCCCGGGTGGAACTGCCTGGCGGCGGCCATGAACTGCAGACCGTCAGCGGACAGGCGAAGTGCGCGGTTGCCGGAAAACTCGAGGAAGTGCGGCTGCTGCCCGAGGACGCCCGAGCCTGCACTGAGGCGCTCACTGCGATCGAGCTCGCCGATTGGGTCATCCTCGGACCAGGGTCCTGGTACACCTCGGTATTGCCCCATTTGTTGCTCCCCGAGCTTCGGCAGGCCCTTGGCGATACTGCGGCCAAACGCTGCCTCACCATGAATCTTGACGTCGAAACCAAGGAAACGTCCGGCATGACAGCGGCCGACCATTTGGATGTCCTGCGACGCTACGCGCCGGAGTTCAGCGTCGACGTCGTCCTCGCCGACCCCGCCGCGATCCAGGACCTGAAGGCTTTTGAGAAAGCTGCGGGGATGATCGGCGCGGAAGTGGTGTTGGGTAGAGTAGGGGCTTCGAGGCGCCGCCCCGTCCATGATCCACTGCTCTTGGCAGCGGCGTACCACGATATTTTCGGGAACAGTTAGGAATACACACGCGATGGCACTTACCGCGTCGGTCAAGGACGAACTGTCCCGGCTGGACATCAAGAAATCTTCAGTCCGTAAAGCTGAGGTTTCGGCGATGCTCCGCTTTGCAGGGGGCTTGCATATTATTTCGGGACGAATCGTCATCGAGGCTGAGGTGGACCTGGCCTCCACGGCGCGGCGTCTGCGCGCCGCGATTGCCGAGGTTTACGGACACCAGAGCGAGATCATCGTGGTTTCGGGTGGTGGCCTGCGCCGCGGTAGCCGCTACGTGGTGCGCGTTGTCCGCGACGGCGAGGCCTTGGCCCGCCAAACAGGACTCCTGGACGGTCGCGGCCGCCCGGTACGCGGCCTGCCTTCTGTAGTCGTCAATGGGTCTGCGGCCGATGCGGAAGCCGTCTGGCGCGGAGCTTTCCTGGCCCATGGATCCCTGACCGAACCAGGACGTTCCTCGTCCCTGGAAGTAACCTGTCCCGGGCCGGAGTCCGCGCTGGCACTGGTGGGTGCCGCCCGCCGGCTGGGCATTCAGGCCAAGGCCCGCGAAGTCCGCGGTGTTGACCGCGTGGTTATCCGTGACGGTGACACGATCGCCGCGCTCCTTACCAGGATGGGCGCACATGACGCCTTGATGGTCTGGGAGGAGCGGCGCATGCGCAAGGAAGTCCGGGCTACTGCCAACAGGCTGGCCAACTTTGATGACGCCAACCTGCGCCGCTCGGCGCAGGCTGCCGTAGCCGCTGGCGCCAGGGTGGACCGCGCACTTGAAATCCTGGGCGATGATGTTCCGGATCACCTGAAGTACGCAGGGGAACTCCGGGTCGCCCACAAGCAGGCAAGCCTGGATGAATTGGGCCGCCTTGCCGATCCTCCCATGACCAAGGACGCCATTGCCGGCCGGATCCGCCGCTTGCTCGCGATGGCCGATAAACGCGCGCTGGATCTGGGAATTCCGGGTACTGAAGCAAATGTGACTCCGGAAATGATGGACGAGTAGTTCCCGCCCATAGAATCGAGAGCGCGGAGGAAATACTGCGAGGTCGCCGCGGGTTGTTCCCGTTGGTGGCAGGAGCAAGCTTCCTCCCCAAGGATTTCCGGCTGGCCTGCCGGCCGGATGAACACAACGAGAGTTACCAAACCGGACTTCGGTCCATTACATTGGAGGATTTCGTGACAGAGTACGTTCTGCCCGAGCTCGGCTACGACTACGCAGCGCTTGAGCCGCACATTTCAGCGAAGATCATGGAACTGCATCACAGCAAGCACCACGCTGCTTACGTTGCAGGCGCCAACAATGCCCTCAAGCAGCTCGCTGAAGCCCGCGAATCGGGTGACTTCGCCAACATCAACCGCCTCTCCAAGGACCTCGCGTTCCACACCGGCGGCCACATCAACCACTCCGTGTTCTGGAACAACATCTCCCCGGACGGCGGCGACAAGCCTGAAGGCGAACTCGCAGCCGCCATCGAGGACGCTTTCGGGTCCTTTGACGCTTTCCGTGCCCAGTTCACCGCTGCCGCACTGGGTCTGCAGGGTTCCGGTTGGGCCTTCCTGGCGTACGAGCCCATCGGTGGCAACCTGGTCATCGAGCAGCTCTACGATCAGCAGGGCAACGTCGCCGTTGGCACCACTCCGCTGCTCATGCTGGACATGTGGGAGCACGCGTTCTACCTGGACTACGTCAACGTCAAGGCTGACTACGTCAAGGCGTTCTGGAACATCGCCAACTGGGCAGATGTCGCCAAGCGCTTCGAAGCAGCCCGCGCCAACGCTACGGGCCTCATCGTCCTGTAGCTGGTGAGGCCCGATTCACGTTGATGTAACAAAAGTCACATTAACGCTGAAATGGGACCAAATGCTGGAAAGCCTGCCCCCGCAGTTGCGGGGGCAGGCTTAGTTAAACGTAAGATGGGTCACGGAAGGCGGTTAGCCTTCAGCAACGTGGCTGGTCGCCCTCCGATCTGATAATCACCTCTGCCCAATGACGTGCGGGGTCTGTTAGTTGGAAATATTGATCCGACTCACTAGGCGTGCTTGCAAGAGCACCAAGGAGATTGACACATAGTGACCACCCGTATTGGTATCAACGGCTTCGGCCGCATCGGCCGTAACTACTTCCGCGCAGCACTGGCCCAGGGCGCAGACCTTGAGATCGTCGCAGTCAACGACCTCACCAGCCCTGAGACCCTCGCCCACCTCCTGAAGTACGACTCCGTCGGTGGCCGTCTGACCCAGTCCGTGGAAGTCAAAGAGGGCAACCTGGTTGTTAACGGCGAGTCCATCACGGTCCTTGCTGAACGCGATCCCGCAAACCTTCCCTGGGCCGAGCTCGGCGTGGACATCGTCATCGAGTCCACTGGGTTCTTCACCAAGGCAGCAGCTGCGCAGAAGCACATCGACGCCGGCGCCAAGAAGGTCCTCATCTCGGCTCCTGCCAGCGACGAAGACATCACCATCGTCATGGGTGTGAACCACGAGCTCTACGATCCCGCGGCGCACCACATCATTTCCAACGCATCCTGCACCACCAACTGCCTGGGCCCGCTGGCCAAGGTTGTCAACGACGCCTTCGGCATCGAGCGTGGCCTGATGACCACGGTTCACGCCTACACGGCTGACCAGAACCTGCAGGACGGCCCCCACGGAGACCTCCGCCGTGCCCGCGCTGCCGCTATCAACATGGTCCCCACCTCCACCGGTGCCGCAAAGGCCATCGGCCTGGTCCTGCCGGAGCTCAAGGGCAAGCTGGATGGCTATGCAATCCGCGTCCCCGTCCCCACCGGTTCCGCAACGGACCTCACGGTCACTGTTTCCCGCGAAGTCACGGTCCAGGAAGTCAATGCCGCGGTCAAGGCCGCTGCTGAGTCCGATCAGTTTGCCGGAATCCTGAGCTACACCGATGCTCCCATCGTCTCCTCGGATATCGTTGGCGACCCCGCTTCGTCGATCTTCGACTCCGGCCTGACCAAGGTGATCGGCAACCAGGTCAAGGTTGTTTCCTGGTATGACAACGAGTGGGGCTACTCGAACCGCCTCGTCGACCTCACGGAGCTCGTCGCATCCAAGCTGGGCTAGGGTAGACACATGACATCTCACACCCTCAACGAACTCATCGCTGAAGGTGTCCGCGGGCGGTACATTCTGGTCAGAAGTGACCTGAATGTGCCGCTCGACGGCTCTACAGTGACCGACGACGGCCGCATCAAGGCCTCCCTCCCGGTCCTTAAGAAGCTCTCGGACGCCGGTGCCCGTGTGCTCGTAACCGCCCACCTCGGCCGCCCCAAGGGGGCCCCTGAGGAAAAGTACTCATTGAAGCCCGCAGCGGCCCGCCTGGCGGAACTTGCGGACTTCAACGTCCAATTGGCTGCAGATACCGTTGGCGGCTCCGCCAAGGAATTGGCAGCTGCATTGCAGGATGGCGAAATACTCATCCTGGAAAACGTGCGTTTCGATGCCCGCGAGACCAGCAAGGACGACGCCGAGCGTGGCGCATTCGCTGACGAGCTGGTTGCCCTGACGGGTGACAACGGCGCGTTCGTGGACGACGCCTTCGGCGCGGTCCACCGCAAGCACGCCAGCGTCTACGACGTCGCAACCCGGCTGCCGTCCTACCTCGGCGACCTCGTGCACACCGAGGTGGAGGTTCTGCGGAAGCTCACGGCCGACACCCAGCGGCCTTACGTCGTCGTCCTGGGCGGTTCCAAAGTCTCGGACAAGCTGGCGGTCATCGACAACCTCCTTGGCAAGGCAGACACCATCCTGGTCGGTGGCGGCATGCTATTCACCTTCCTCGCCGCCGAAGGCCACAAGGTAGCTGGCAGCCTCCTTGAGGAAGACCAGATTCCTGTAGTGCAGGACTACCTGAAGCGCGCTGCGGACGCCGGTACGTCTTTCGTGATTCCCACGGACGTCGTGGTCGCCAGCCGCTTCGCAGCGGATGCCGAGCATGAAGTAGTCCGCGCGGATGCCATCGAGGAAAGCTCCTTTGGTGCCTCCGGCATTGGCTTGGACATTGGGCCCGAATCCGCGTCTGCTTTTGCGGCGCAGATCGAAGGAGCCAAGACCGTCTTCTGGAACGGCCCCATGGGCGTTTTCGAATTCGAGGCATTCTCCAGCGGCACGCGGGCCATCGCACAGGCCCTGACTGACACTGTGGCCTTCACGGTTGTCGGTGGTGGCGACTCCGCCGCAGCAGTAAGGACCCTCGGCTTCGAGGATTCCCAGTTTGGCCACATCTCCACCGGTGGCGGGGCCAGCCTGGAATATCTTGAAGGCAAGGAACTTCCGGGCCTCAGCGTCCTGGACCGCTAAACAGCAATCCGGCCGGCAGGACGCCCACGCGTCCTGCCGGCTGTTCCATTTATCAACGCATTCTTGGAGTTCATGTGACTACCTCTGCCAACGGCAACTTTGTCCGAAAGCCCTTCATCGCAGGCAACTGGAAGATGAACATGGACCACGTCCAGGGCATCACTTTGCTACAGAAGCTCGTCTGGACCCTCTCGGACGCAAAGCACGATTACAACCGCGTAGAGGTTGCCGTCTTTCCGCCGTTTACCGATCTCCGCGGGGTGCAGACGCTCGTACAGGGCGACGAACTCGACGTTGTTTACGGCGGCCAGGACCTGTCCCAGTTCGACTCTGGCGCCTATACCGGTGACATCTCCGGCCAGTTCCTGAGCAAGCTGGGCTGCGCATACGTTTTGGTAGGGCACAGTGAACGCCGGACCATTCACAACGAGTCCGACGATGTCCTGAATGCAAAGGTCAAAGCTGCGTTCCGCCACGGTGTCACACCGGTCCTTTGTGTGGGTGAGGGCCTCGAAATTCGTCAGGCAGGCACGCACGTGGAGCACACGCTGGCCCAGTTGCGCGCCGGTGTCGAAGGCCTCACTCCGGAACAGGCCGCTGAGCTCGTTGTCGCCTATGAGCCCGTGTGGGCTATCGGAACCGGTGAAGTTGCAGGTCCGGACGATGCACAGGAAATGTGTGCTGCCATCCGCGCCGAACTTGCCAAGCTCTTCGACGAGGGCGTGGCTGAAAAGACGCGCCTTCTGTACGGTGGCTCGGTCAAGGCCAACAACGCTGCCGCCATCATGGCAGAAAACGACGTTGATGGCCTGCTTGTGGGTGGCGCCAGTTTGGACCCAGCTGAGTTTGCTAACATTGTCAGGTTCGAGAGCCACCTCGTCACGGACTAGTCCGGCTCCCGTTTTCCGCTTCTTCGAAAGGCCGTCGTGGACGTTCTTCATGTCATCCTGCAGATCCTGCTGGGCGTAACCAGCCTTCTGCTGACGCTGCTCATTCTTCTCCACAAAGGACGTGGAGGCGGTTTGTCCGACATGTTCGGTGGAGGAATGAGCTCCGGATTGAGCTCTTCCGGCGTCGCTGAGCGGAACCTGAACCGCTTCACCATCATTCTTGGCGTGACGTGGGGAGTCGTCATCATCGGCCTGGGCCTGATCATGCGCTTCACCTCAGGTGGCGATTCCTAATAGTTCGCGCGGGAAGGCTCCTGCAAGGGAGCCTTCCCAGAATTCCGGAACCATTCGGCACCAAACACCAGTGCCGCCGTCGTACCCCTCGCATTAGACTGGGCCTGTTGGCCGTAAGGCCTACGGGCCGTGACGGCCAACTACCGAGTCGCTAGGGGTTCGAAAATGGTTCATGGCACGCCTGGTTACCGGGGCACCCGCGTTGGTGTAGCACTCGGAACTGCTCCTCGACATCAAAGCGACCACGGCGATGGAGAACAACTGCCGCGTATTCGTGTCCCGTATTGGTGCGCCAAGGGACACGAGACGCGGCTTGTTTTCCTTAAGCTGCCGGACGAACAAATACCCAAGAACTGGGACTGTCCCAAGTGCGGCCTCCTTGCATCGAGAGACCCAGGCCAGGTTACGGAAACCCGGCCGGAAGATGACCTCTTCAAGTCGCACTTGGATTACGTTAAAGAAAGACGCTCCAGCCAGGACGCCGAAATCGTCCTGGCCGGAGCGTTGGAGCGGTTACGCGCCCGCGGGGTCCTTCCGGACCAACTGCTGGGGGACACGTGACGCCGCGTTCTCGTCGATGAGCCAAAGGGTCCTTGAACGCCCAACCGGGCCTGCTGCGGGAACCTGAACAGGGTTGGCCCCTGCCAAGGCAAGGCCCACAGCGCCGGCCTTGTCTTCGCCCGCTACCACCATCCAGATTTCCTGCGCCGTGTTGATGGCAGGCAAAGTCAAGGAGATGCGGGACGGCGGCGGCTTGGGCGAGTTTTCAACACCCACCACTGTACGGTTCTTCTCCCTGATGGCGGCCTGTTCCGGGAAGAGGGAAGCGACGTGCGCGTCAGGACCTACACCGAGCAGGAGTACGTCGAAACGCGGAAGGACGCCGGGCTCCTCCGGACGGGTATCGGACATGTCAGCTGCATGCTCTGCCTCAGCTGCTGCCTTCAGCCTGTCGGCATAGTCAGCCGCAGCATCATCAGCCGATGCGAATTCGTCCGAAGAACCGGGCTCATGGACCCGGGCAGGGTCAACCGGCAGGTGGGCGAGCAAAGCCTGGTGTGCCTGGCGGGTGTTGCGGTCATCGCTGTCTGCTGCAACAAAACGCTCATCCCCCCACCAGAAATTCACCTTTGACCAGTCGACAGCTGGTGCCGCGGCAGAATCCGCCACCGCCTTCAGGGTACCGATCCCGACAGTTCCTCCGGTCAGGACCACCGTGGCCTCACCGTGCTTGTCCTGGACATCCACAAGCTTGGTGATAAGGCGCGCCGCAATAGCCGCCATGAGCACCTTGGAATCGGGGTGGATACTTACTCTGGGATCAGCGTGCACTGGTCTGGACTCTCCTCTGACTGGTTAATGGCAGTCCCATCGTAATCACTTCTCCGAAGACTTCGTCGGGGTCCAGCCGACGGAGTTCTTCGGCGAGGCAATCCTTCAGGCTGCGTCGGGGGAGGGTGATGCGCTGTGCAGGCTGACCCGGCTGCGTTAGCTCGGCCACGGACAATCCCGGGCGGAAAAGCTGGACGTCACCGCTGGCACGCGTCATGCGGACGCGGCGGATTCCGGTACCAGCCGGATCGGCAACGATCGTCACAGGCGCTTGCAGGGCAAGGCTCAACCAGGCTGCCAGGAGCAGAGTGCTGGGAGAGTCCGAAGCACCTTCCACCGCTACGGCCGAGACGGGGTCCCCGTCCACCTGGTCGAACACGGCAGCAAGCTGCATGCGCCAGTTCGTCAGACGGGTCCATGCGAGATCCGTGTCGCCTGCCTTGTAAGTCCGGCGAATGTTCTCCAGTGCCAGGGCGGGGTCGGGCTCGTTCGCGGAGTCCGTGATGCGACGGTGCGCAATACGCCCGATGGACGTCTCGCAGGCGCTTTCCGGTGCGCCGTGGGGCCACCAGGCCACAATCGGTGCGTCCGGAAGCAGGAGGCCTGATACCAGGGACTCGCTTTCGTGGGCCATGTGGCCGAACCCCCGGAGCACGATGACTTCGGAAGCACCGGCGTCGCCGCCAACGCGGATCTGCGCGTCGAGGCGGTCCGGTGCTTCTGCCCCGGCATCGGCAAGCACGATGATGCGGCAGGGGTGTTCGCGGCTGGCCTCGTTGGCCGCCTCGATGGCGTCTTCTTCCTGCCCGGACTTCGTGACAACCACCAAGGTCAGCACCCGGCCCAGGGCGATCACGCCGCCCTGTTCCCGCAGCGACATGATCTTCTTGGAGATCTTGGAGGTGGTTGTGTCGGGAAGATCTACGATCATGGCCTTCTCCAGGTTCGTCCATCACGGGCAAGGAGTTCATCGGCCGAAGCCGGTCCCCAGCTACCGGGTGCGTACGGTTGCGGTTGTTCTTCCAGGCCCGCCCAGTACTCTTCGAACGGGTCCAGGATCTTCCAGGACAGCTCAACTTCCTGGTGGCGCGGGAAGAGCGGCGGTTCGCCCAGGAGTACGTCCAGGATGAGCCGTTCGTAGGCTTCGGGACTGGATTCGGTAAACGAGTGGCCGTAGCCGAAGTCCATCGTGACGTCGCGGACCTCCATTTGCGTGCCCGGCACCTTGGAACCGAAACGGATCGTTGCGCCCTCGTCAGGCTGGACACGAATAACTACGGCGTTCTGACCGAAGTCGTCATCGTTGTGATCGCGGAACAGCAGGTTGGGTGCACGCTTGAAGACAACCGCGATTTCGGTCACGCGGCGGCCCAGGCGCTTTCCGGCACGCAGATAGAACGGAACCCCGGCCCAGCGGCGGGTGTTAATGTCCACACGGATCGCGGCATAGGTTTCGGTCTTGGAATCAGCAGGAATGCCGTCCTCGTCCAGGTAACCGAGTACCTCCTCGCCGCCCTGCCAGCCACCGGTAAATTGTCCCCGGGCGGAATGCGTGGATAAATCATCGGGCAGCTTGACGGCCGCGAGGACTTTTTCCTTCTCGGCACGCAGGTCATCGGCGTTGAAGGAAATAGGCTCTTCCATTGCCGTCAAGGCCAGGAGCTGCAGCAGGTGGTTCTGGATCACGTCACGGGCCGCGCCCACGCCGTCGTAGTAGCCGGCACGGCCGCCGGTACCGATGTCCTCGGCCATGGTGATCTGGACGTGGTCAACGTAGTTGGCATTCCAGAGAGGTTCGAACAGCTGGTTTGCAAAGCGCAGGGCCAGGATGTTCTGGACCGTTTCCTTGCCCAGGTAATGGTCAATCCGGAACACGGCATCCGGCGGGAACACTGACTCGACGATGTCGTTGAGCTGACGGGCTGACTCGAGGTCGTGACCGAACGGCTTTTCGATGACCACCCGGCGCCATTGCCCGGGCTTCGCCTGGGCCAGGCCATGCTTGGACAGCTGGCGACAGACCTGCTCGAACGCCTTGGGCGGGATAGAGAGGTAGAACCCGTGGTTGCCACGCGTGCCACGGGTCTCGTCCAGTTCCTCCAGGACGTCACCGAGGCGCTCAAAGGCGTCGTCGTCGTCGAACTCGCCCTGGACAAAGCGAATACCCGAAGCCAACTGTTCCCAGACGGCCTCATCAAACTTGGTCCTCGCATGGGCCTTGACGTTCTCTTTCACCTCCGCCGCGAAGTCTGCGTTGTCCCACTCACGGCGTCCGAATCCCACCAGGGCAAAGCTGGGCGGAAGCAGGCCGCGGTTGGCAAGGTCATAGACGGCCGGCATGAGTTTCTTACGGGCGAGGTCGCCGGTGACTCCGAAGAACACCAACGAGGACGGCCCGGCGATGCGGTTCAGGCGCCGGTCCCGCGGATCCCGCAAGGGGTTCCGCAGGCCGGCGTTCTTCCTGCCGTTTTCAGTTTCTGGCATGTTTGGTTTTGTGCCTTAGCTTTCGAGCGCGCTGGCCTGGCCGGCCAGTGCAGCGACGACTTCCTTGAGCTGGGCTACGCCGGCAGCACGTTCGGTGAGGTGCAGGCGCAACACGGGACGGCCATGGCCTTCCAGGACCTGGGCATCGCCCGAGGCCTGTGCAGCAATGAGCTCCCCGAACGTGAAGGGGCGGTCAGGAATTTCCAGGTCCAAAGACGATGCTGCGGTGATCTGAAGGAACACACCAATAGCCGGGCCGCCCTTGTGGAACTGTCCCGTGGAATGCAGGAACCGAGGGCCCCAGCCGAACGTCACCGGACGGCCGGAAACAGCGGCGAGTTCGTCACGGATGCCTTCAAGGGGTGCATGGGAGATGCGGTCCAGGTAAGCCTGGACGCTCAGGTAACCGTCAGAGCCGAGCTGGGCCAGAAGTGCCTGGACGGCCTCGGCTGCCGTGGAAGCGCTACCGAGCCAATCGCCGCCGCGTACTTCCACGACGCCGTCGGTGAACGCGGCCGGAGTGGGCTCAGGCCGGGCATCCAGCAGACCGCGCGCGGCCACTTTGGCAGCCTCGACGTCGGGCTGGTCAAACGGGTTGATGCCCAGGAGCCGGCCTGCAACGGCGGTCGCGAATTCCCAAAGGAACATCTGGGAAGCCAGGCCACCTGCGATGGCGACTTCGTTTTCACGAAGTTCGACGTCGGCGTCCGCACTGACCAGCCGGACCACCAGGACGTCCTCAGCGCCGCCAAGAGCCTCGGGGGAATCCGGGCCCGCGACAACAGGCAGCACACCCGTGCCGAGCTTGCCCGTGGACTCCGCGATGAGCTGCTCGGCCCAATCAGCGAAGCCCACAATGCCGGAACCGTCCTCGGCGATGACGATCTTGTTGCGCAGAGGATTGGTGCCGCCCAGGGCGATGCCCAAGGCAAGACCAATGTTGTCCTCGGAATCCTCATTGAGGATTTCTGCCGCTTCCTCTGCCTCGTCCAGGAAAGATTGGATATCCACACCGGCCAGGCCACACGGGACCAGGCCGAACGCGGTAAGGGCGGAGAACCGGCCGCCGACGTTCGGGTCGGCGTTGAAGACTGCACGGTAGCCGGCTTCGCGGGATGCCTTGTCCAGCGGAGAACCCGGGTCCGTCACGATAATGATTCGACTCTTGGCATCGACACCGGCGTCCTTGAACGCTTTCTCGAAAACCCTGCGCTGGGAATCGGTCTCAACAGTTGAACCGGACTTAGAGGACACGACGATTGCAGTCGCCGCCAACCGGTCCGTCAAAGCAGCGCTGACCTGCTCAGGATCTGTGCTGTCCAGCACAGTCAGCTCGACGCCGGCGGTGCCGGCGATGACCTCGGGAGCCAAGGAGGAGCCACCCATGCCACAGAGGACAATACGGGAGACGCCCTCGGCGCGGAGAGCATCGCGAAGTTCGAGAATGCTCTCCACCAAAGGTTGCGATACGGCGGCAGCCTCAACCCAGCCCAGACGGATGGCCGACTCGGACTCCGCTTCTGGACCCCACAGCGTGTGGTCTTTGGCGAAAATCCTCGTGGCGACCTTGTCGTCTACCAGGCTGGTGATGTTCTGGGCGATGGCCTGCTGCGCGGCACCGCTGGCGTCGTAGCTGATTGTGCTCATGGTTGGTTAGGAAGCCTTCCGTGCGGTGGCGAGGGCGCCTTCTACGTCGGCCAGGAGTTCCTTCCAGCTGGCCACGAACTTCTCGAGACCTTCGGACTCAAGCACGGCTACGACGTCGTTGTAGGAAACGCCGAGTGCTTCGAGTGCGTCGAGGGTCTGGTTCGCTTCTGCGTAGGTGCCGGTGATGGTGTCTCCGGTGACTACGCCGTGGTCGAACGTTGCGTCGAGGGTTTTTTCCGGCATGGTGTTGACCACGCCGGGGGCGACGAGTTCGGTGACGTACAGGGTGTCGGGGTAGGCCGGGTCCTTGACGCCGGTGGAGGCCCAGAGCGGACGCTGGGGGAGGGCGCCGGCTTCTGCGAGCAAGGCCCAGCGTTCGGTGGAGAACAGTTCTTCGTAGACCTGGTAGGCCAGGCGTGCGTTGGCGACGCCGGCCTTGCCCTTGAGGGCCTTGGCTTCGTCGGTGCCGATGGCATCCAGGCGCTTGTCGATCTCGGTGTCCACGCGGGAAACGAAGAAGGATGCCACGGAGTGGATCTTGGAGAGGTCATGGCCGTTGTCCTTGGCCTGTTCCAGGCCGGACTGGAAGGCGTTGATGACGGCGCGGTAGCGCTCCAGGGAGAAGATCAGGGTCACGTTGACGCTGATGCCTTCGGCCAGGGTTGCCGTGATGGCTTCCAGGCCTTCCAGGGTTGCCGGGATCTTGATGTGGACGTTGTCCTTGTTGACCTTGCCGTGCAGGTGCTTGGCCTCGGCGATCGTGGCCTGGGTGTCCCATGCCAGGCGCGGATCCACCTCGATGGACACGCGACCGTCCACGCCGTTGGTCGCGGCAGCGATCGGTGCGAAGAGGTCGCAGGCGTCGGCGACGTCCGTGGTGGTGATCTCGAAGATGGTCTCTTCGACGCTGGCACCGGCTTCGGCCTTGGCTGCGATGGTGGCGTCGTAGTCCGTGCCGGTGGTGATGGCGGCGTGGAAGATGGAGGGGTTGGTGGTGACACCAACGACGTTCTTTTCGTCGATGAGCTTCTGCAACGTCCCCGTTTCGAGGCGGTTGCGGGAAAGGTCATCGAGCCAGATGGAAACGCCGGCGTCGGAGAGTTGCTGCGTGGGGGTGCTGGTCATTGTTTTCTCCTTGATAGAGGTATCAGGCGCTCAGGCCTGCGAGGGAGTCTTTTGCAGCGGCGGCGACGGCTTCGGCAGTGATGCCGAATTCCTGGAACAACCGCTTGTAGTCTGCCGAGGCACCGAAGTGCTCAAGTGAGACCGAACGTCCGGCGTCACCGACGAATTCGCGCCATCCCAGGGCGAGGCCGGCTTCGACGGAAACGCGTGCCTTCACCTCGGCGGGGAGCACGGACTCACGGTAGGCCTCGTCCTGCTTGTTGAACCATTCCACGCACGGCATGGAAACAACGCGGGTGGCGATGCCTTCAGCCTGGAGCGCTTCGCGGGCCGCGACGGCGAGCTGGACCTCGGAGCCCGTGCCGATCAGGATGACCTGCGCGTCAACGGTTTCGCCGTCCTTGGAAGCCTCAGCCAGGACGTAACCGCCCTTGGCCACACCAGCGGTGGAACCGAAGGTGTCACCTTCTGCGGTGCCTTCGCCGCGGGCGTAGGTGGGGATGTTCTGGCGGGTCAGGACAATGCCGGCCGGGTTCTCGTGGTTCTCCAGCATCGTCTTCCACGCTGCCGAGACCTCGTTCGCGTCACCGGGGCGGACCACGTCCAGGCCCGGGATGGCGCGCAGCGAAGCGAGTTGCTCCACGGGCTGGTGGGTGGGACCGTCTTCGCCCAGGCCGATGGAGTCGTGCGTCCACACGTACAGGGACGGCACACCCATCAACGCGCCGAGGCGGATGGCCGGGCGCTGGTAATCCGAGAAGATCAGGAACGTGCCCGAGAACGCACGGGTGCGTCCGTGCAGGGAGATGCCGTTCACGATCGACGCAGCCGCGTGCTCTCGGATACCGAAGTGCAGGACCCGTCCGTACGGATTGCCCTTCCACGCGTCAGTGGAGCGCGAGGTGGGAATGAACGAGGGCGAGCCTTCAATCGTGGTGTTGTTGGACTCGGCGAGGTCGGCGGAACCGCCCCACAGCTCGGGAAGGACCGGGCCGATGGCGTTCAGGACCTTGCCCGATGCTGCACGGGTGGAAACATCCTTGCCGGCTTCGAACACCGGCAGTGCCGCGTCGATGCCCACGGGAAGCTTCTTGGCCTCAACGCGCTCCAACAGGGCAGCAGCGTCCGGGTTGGCTGACTGCCAGGACTCGAACGAGGACTGCCAGGCAGCGCGGGACTCGGCGCCACGGTCCAGGACCTTGCGGGCGTATGCCAGGACCTCTTCGTCAACATCGAAGGACTTCGCAGGATCGAAACCGAGCACGGTCTTCAGTGCTGCGACTTCCTCGGCACCCAAGGCCGAGCCGTGGATCTTGCCCGTGTTCTGCTTCTTCGGGGCCGGGTAGCCGATGATGGTCCGCAGCGAAATGATGGACGGCTTGTTCGTCTCAGCCTTCGCAGCCAGCAATGCTGCGTAGAGTTCCTGGACGTCCTCGACGTACTCCCCGGTCTTGGTCCAGTCCACACGCTGGGTGTGCCATCCATAAGCTTCGTAGCGCTTCAGGACATCTTCGGTGAACGCGACGTCGGTGTCATCTTCAATGGAAATGTGGTTCTCGTCATAGATCACCACGAGGTTGCCCAGTTCCTGATGGCCGGCCAGCGAGGACGCCTCGGACGTCACGCCTTCCTGCAGGTCGCCGTCGGAAGCGATAACCCAGATCGTGTGGTCAAACGGTGATTCACCGGCGGGAGCATCGGCGTCGAACAATCCACGCTGGCGGCGCTGGGAGTAAGCGAAACCAACAGCCGAAGCCAAGCCCTGGCCCAACGGGCCGGTAGTGATCTCCACACCAGCGGTGTGCTTGTACTCGGGGTGGCCAGGGGTCAGCGAACCCCAGGTACGCAGTGCCTCAAGGTCCTTCAATTCCAGTCCATAACCGGACAGGAACAGCTGGATGTAAAGAGTCAGTGACGTGTGACCGGGGGACAGGACGAACCGGTCACGCCCAATCCAATCAGGGTTCTTCGGGTCATGGCGCATCAGCTTCTGGAACAGCAGGTACGCTGCCGGCGCCAAGCTCATAGCCGTGCCGGGGTGGCCATTTCCAACCTTCTCCACAGCGTCAGCAGCCAACACGCGAACGGTGTCAACAGCCTTCCGGTCCAGATCGGTCCATGACAGTTCTTGCTCTTCCAAATGTGGCACGAAAACCGAGCCCCTCTCTGTGCTGACGGCAGGCGTAAGGACACGGCACGCAGGAAGCACAGGATGGCGCCCGCTGCAATGTGTCTACCAGCCGTTCACCATTGAAACGTTGATCCTTCATCCAGACGCACGGCTCCTCCGAGAATACGGTTTCCCGGATTGTCAACGTGTGCTGATCTGCTCAACAGCTTAGCCCCAAACGTGTCCTGAAACTCAGGGAATCCCACTAACTGGACAGAAATTCCCTTATATGAATCACGATGGCGCCGCCACGGAGTGAACTTTCCGAAACATTCGCGTATTTTGCGGACATGGACGCACTTCCGGCCACGGTATGATATCTGGAGGCCACCAGCGGTTCATGCGCCTGCGGTTCCATCTCGGAAACCCGGACTGCAGTCGCTGCGAGAACCCCAGAGCATAGAACAGAGTGACTGCCGCCGTGAGCACAACTGATACGCCCCTCAACGCGTCCCCGGCCCGGGGAAGCATCGGAATCTCCCGCAAGTTAAAGGCGTATCTGGCTCTCACCAAGCCCCGTGTCATCGAGCTGCTCCTGGTCAGCACCCTCCCCACCATGATCTTTGCCCAGCGCGGCTTCCCGTCCATCGGGTTGATTCTGGCGACTCTCGTGGGGGGTGCCTTCGCTGCAGGCAGCGCCGGCGTGTTCAACTGCTACATCGACCGCGACATCGACAAATTGATGCACCGCACTGAGAAGCGTCCGCTGGTTACTGGCGAAGTATCGCCACGGGAGGCTTTGGTTTTTGCCTGGATTCTCGGCGCCGCGTCGATTGCCATCCTGTGGTTCGGCGCGAATCCGTTGTCCGCATGGCTTGGCTTGGGTGCCATCGTTTTCTACGTGGTCATCTACACCATGATCCTGAAGCGCCGCACCGCACAGAACATCGTTTGGGGCGGGGCAGCCGGCTGCTTCCCGGTGCTCATCGCCTGGGCCGCGGTCACCAACACCGTTGAGTGGCCTGCCATTGTGCTGTTCATGGTTATCTTCCTATGGACGCCCCCGCACTACTGGCCGCTGTCCATGCGCTACGGCGAGGACTACCGCAACGCCAAGGTGCCCATGCTCGGAGCAATTGCAGGGGCCAAAGTTGTGTCCGTCCAGGTGGTCCTTTACGCCTGGGCAATGGTTGCCTGCTCGCTCCTGATGATTCCAGTGGGCGGCGCCGGCTGGGTCTATACAATTGCCGCTGTCGCTGCTGGGGCCTGGTTCCTGTACGAGAGCCACGCCCTCTACAAGCGAGCCCAGGGTGGCGACGTCTCCAATAAGGGCGCCATGAAGGTCTTCCACGGCTCCATCAGCTACCTGACGCTACTCTTCATCGCGCTGGCAGTAGACCCGTTCATCGGATCACCGATCATCGGCGGCTAACCTCCGCGGCCGCTTCCACAAATAAGGCACGACCACAAATAAGGCCCGACGCCGCATCCCACCCCGGGTACCGGCGTCGTGCCTTTCGTTTCCCCTCGATGCTCTCTCACATCCCACCGGGTTTTCTGCGGATGCTCGCGCACAACCCACTGCGTTTTCACTGATGCTCGCTCACATCCCACTGACCTGGTCGGGGGTGTTCGTTTGACCGTGGATGCCAGCACGGATGCTATGACCGCTTCCTTCGAAGCAGATGAAGAATGCGTAAAAGGGCCAGCAAAGGGAGCCGCTGGCCAGATAGCCCCGCCCAATCCCCGCGCCGCTGTCGTGGTAAGGCGCGAACTACCTCCAGGCGTGCTGGGAGTCGCATAGAGTCCGGACACGGTTGGCCCGTTTGCGGTCAAATGCCTTTGTCGTCCGAAAGTGATCGAGCAACCGACCTAAGCCGTGGGGATGTGAGCGAGCAACCACCCCAAGCCGTCGGGATGTGATCGAGCAACCACCCAAGCCGTCGGGATGTGATCGAGCAACCGCCCTGAATCGTCGGGATGTGATCGAGCAACCGACCTAAGCCGTCGGGATGTGAGCGGGGGCTACGTGGCGGGGCTGTACTTGGCGATATCAGCCGCGTTGGTCGACGCGCTCATTAGCAGGGCTGCGCCAAGCATGTGTGCGCCCACGAGAAGCGCAGGAATTCCGTTGTAGTACTGGGTGAACCCGATGACGGCTTGGAACAACGTCACGGCGAGCAGCAGGAATGAAGCGGTCCGGAACGGGCCGCCAATCTTGTGCCGGACCACAAGGTATACAGCCAATAGTGTCCCGGCTGTGATCAGGTAGGCGGGCACAGCGTGAATGTGTGAAAAAAGGTCCCAGTCCAGATCATTGCGCGGCGCGTCTGCGTCGCCTGCGTGCGGACCGGCGCCTGTGACTACTACGCCGAGCATGACTGCTATTGCCGAGAAAACGGCGACGGCCAGCATAACGGGGCGGGCAACGGAAGGTAGTGCAGGCAGTACCTGCTTCATGAATCGGCCGGTGCGGCCGAAGGCACGGTTCACGAGCAGAGTCGCGAAGACAACCAAGGCCATGGATACCAGGAAGTGCAGGCCCACAACCCAGGGGTTGAGGTTGGAAAGAACCGTGATTCCGCCGATGATGGCCTGAGCAGGGATGCTCGCGAGCAGGCCAAGGGCGAGCATGAAGAGGTCGCGACGTTCCTTGCGGAGATTCCACAAGTAGACCAGCATGAGTGCAGCAACCGCCGCCAACGCGAACGTGAGCATACGGTTTCCGAACTCGATAAAACCGTGAATGCCCATTTCAGGCGTGTTGACGAGGGAGTTATCGGTGCATCGCGGCCACGTGGGGCAACCAAGGCCCGACGCCGTAAGGCGAACTGCACCACCGGTCACCACGAGCACTGTCTGTCCGATCAGGGAGAGGACCGATAGCCGTTGGATAGTGCGATTTACCTCCGTTGGCAGCTTGGCGGTGAATCGCTGGACGGATTTAGGGAGGCGTGATGCCGTGCTCACAGTTTGCTCAACTCTCAGTTCTGCTTGTTGTCAGTTCCACTTGAACCAGCGAATGGCTGCGGCGCCGGCCAGCAATGTCCACAGCAGGAGGACCAGGACGGCGGGGAAGGGCACAATGCCCAGCAGGAATGCATCCCGCAATGCCTGGCCGAGGGCGCCAGAGGGCAGGAAATGCACGATGCCCTGGGCTACGGCAGGAAGCCTTTCTGCCGGGACAACTATCCCGCCCAGCGCTCCGAGAAGGATCCACAGAAGATTGGTGATGGCCAGGGTAGCTTCAGGCCGAACCGTTCCCGCAACGAGGAGTCCCAGCGCAGTGAACGATGCCGCACCAAGGACAAGGATCCCAAGGCCCGGAAGCCATGCTTCGGGCCGGGGCTGCCAGCCCAGGAGTCCGGCGACTACCCCGACCACCAGCACTTGAAGGAAGAGGACGACGAGCACAGCGAGTATCTTGCCGGCGATCAGGCCACCACGTCCCAGGGGGGTGGTTGAGAGGAAGCGGAGAACGCCGTAACGCCGGTCAAATCCCGTGGCAATGCCCTGGCCAGTAAAAGCGGTGGACATTGCGCACAGGGCGAGGATTCCCGGCGTGGCCACGTCGACACGAGAGCCTCCGAGCCCATCGAGGAGCGGAGTAACAGTCAGCCCGGCCAAAGCAAGCAGAGGCAGGACGACTGCAAGAATCAGTTGCTCACCGTTCCGCAGCATTGTGATGGTCTCGTAGCGGCCTTGCTGCAGAATACGGCGAGGCAAGGAAGCGGGGCCGGCGTTGGGGGACAGTAGCTTGCTCATCGGAGGTCCCTTCCGGAAATGTCCAGGAAAACGTCCTCGAGGCTCCGCGCCTCGAGTCTGAGTGACGCCGGCATGATGTTCCGTGCGGCCCACCAAGCGGTCAGGGCGGCAAGGTCGTCGGGCCCCAGTGCGCCGGTGATCGAGTAGCTGCCAGCCCGGGTTTCCAGGACCTGCAGACCTGCGCCAAGGACGTCTTTGAACTCGAGTCCCGGCGGCGCATCGAAGAAGAGGGTCCGGTCAGTGATTGCGGTGTCGGTGGAATGATCGTGCCGCAGAAGGTCGGCGACCGTTCCCTCGGCGACGTTGTGTCCGCCGTCGATGATGTAGACGTAGTCAGCCAAGCGCTCGGCGTCATCCATCAGGTGCGTCGTGAGGATGATGCCCATGCCGGCGTCGCGCAGTTCGGCAATAAGGTCGAAAACCACCTGCCGCGAATGCGGATCCAGTCCAGCGCTGGGTTCGTCGAGGAAGAGGACCTCCGGGTTGCCAATCAATGCGGCAGCCAAGGCCACCCGTTGCTTTTGGCCACCTGATAAGCGCCGCACACTGGTGCGGCCGAATTGGGCGATGCCAAGACGCTCCACGAGGGCGTCGACGTCCATCGGATTGCGGTACATGCCGGCAACATGACGCAACAAAGGGATTGGACGGGCCGACGGCGGGAGGCCGCCATCCTGAAGCATGACACCTACCCGGGACCTCAAGTCAGCGCCGGCACTATCCGGGTCTGCCCCCAGAAGCGAAATGGTTCCACCGGTCCGTCTCTGCAGGCCCTGCGCACATTCCAAGGTGGTGGTCTTGCCGGCACCGTTAGCCCCGAGAAGGGCCGTAATCTGGCCCCGCCCGGCCGTCATGGACAGCCCACTGACAACCCGGAGCATTTTGCCGTCAAGGGAGGCCAGGGGGCCTACATCCTTTATGAGTCCGTCTATAGTGAGGACAGGGGAATCGGTGGATCGCACCAGAGTATTCTACGGGAAGTAGTACGGTCGCATTTGGCGGGTGGCTAAGGTCAGTCTTGCCTTACTGGATGCATGAAACAAATTACGACATGATTGTGTTGTGTATTCCATGACGAGTCCAATCTCCATGCCATCAAGGCGGCATGCCGCAGCGGCAGAGGCCTTCGCGCCTTCGTCGGCGCTGCCGGAAGCGGAAGACCGCACCAGGGACCGCGTCCTGAGCGCAGTGCTGGAAAACGGCCCGGTAAGTGCCGCCGAACTGGGCGACCTCCTTGGTTTTACGCCCGCAGCGGTCCGCCGCCACCTGGATCACCTTGAGCGAAATGGCGTAATTGAAGTCAAGCGCGTCGCCAAGGCGGGAGCCGGGGCGGGACGCCCTGCGCGCCGCTATGTCCTGAGTTCGCAAGGTCAATCCAAGCTTGGCGACGACTACTTGAACATCGCCAGCTCCGCGCTCCGCCGACTCCAGGACATCGCCGGCGAGGATGCAGTCCGCGAATATGCTGAAGAGCGCTTCTCTGAAATGGAGCGCCGCTATGCGCCCGAAGTTGCGGCGGCCGGGCAGGATATCGCGGCCCGCTCCTTGGCCTTGTCCAAGGCCCTCAGCCGGGACGGCTATGTTGCCTCTGCCCATTCCATTGAGGCCAAAGCCCCACTGCCGGCAGAATTTTCCAGTGTCCAGCTATGCCAGGGACATTGCCCCATCCAGCAGCTCGCAGCAGAGTTTCCTGTTTTCTGTGACAGCGAAACCAAAGTCTTTTCCCGCTTGGTGGGCGTCGATGTCCGGCGTCTTTCAACCCTGGCGCAAGGCGGGCACGTCTGCACCACCCACATACCTACCGGGCGACCAGCTGCCACGGTGCATCACAGCATCGCAGAGCAGTCCGGGAACCCGTACCAGGAATCAAACAACCAGCAAGAAAGGCCGTGATGACGGACCAACTAGCAGAGAAAGCGGTAGCTGACGGCACTGTGATCTCGGAGATTCTGGAGAAGAATCCCGAACTGCACGGTATCGGAAACTACGAGTACGGCTGGGCCGACAAGAACGACGTAGGCGCGAATGCCCGTCGTGGCCTCGACGAGGAGGTTGTCCGCGACATCTCCTCGAAGAAGAACGAGCCCGAATGGATGCTCGATCTGCGCCTCAAGGGCCTGAAGTACTTCGACCGTAAGCCCATGCCTACGTGGGGCGCAGACCTCTCGGGCATCGACTTCGACAACATCAAGTACTTCGTGCGTTCCACTGAGAAGCAGGCGGCAACGTGGGAAGACCTGCCGGAAGACATCCGGAACACCTACGAAAAGCTCGGCATCCCGGAAGCTGAGCGCAGCCGGCTCGTTTCAGGCGTCGCAGCCCAGTACGAATCCGAAGTTGTCTACCACCAGATCCGCGAGGACCTCGAAGCCCAGGGCGTTATCTTCCTGGACACGGACACCGCCCTGCGCGAACACCCGGAGATCTTCCAGGAGTACTTCGGCACCATCATCCCCGTGGGCGACAACAAGTTCGCTTCCCTGAACACGGCAGTATGGTCCGGTGGATCGTTCGTGTTCGTGCCCAAGGGCGTGCACGTCGACATCCCGCTCCAGGCATACTTCCGTATCAACACGGAGAACATGGGCCAGTTCGAGCGCACCCTGATCATCGCCGATGAGGACTCCTACGTTCACTACATCGAAGGTTGCACGGCTCCGATCTACACCTCGGACTCACTGCACTCCGCCGTTGTGGAGATCATCGTGAAGAAGGGCGCCCGCGTCCGCTACACGACCATCCAGAACTGGTCCAACAACGTGTACAACCTCGTCACCAAGCGTGCCATCTGCGAAGAGGGCGCCACCATGGAATGGATCGATGGCAACATCGGCTCCAAGGTGACCATGAAGTACCCGGCCGTTTACCTGGTAGGCGAGCACGCCAAGGGTGAAACCCTGTCCATCGCTTTTGCGGGCGAGGGCCAACACCAGGACACGGGCTCCAAGATGGTGCACATCGCACCGAACACCAAGAGCTCCATCATTTCCAAGTCCGTGGCCCGCGGCGGTGGCCGCGCGGCCTACCGCGGCTTGGTCCAGGTCCGCGAAGGTGCAAAGCACTCGGCCAACACGGTCCGTTGCGATGCCCTTCTGGTGGATACCATTTCCCGCTCGGACACCTACCCGTACATCGACATCCGCGAGGATGACGTCGTCATGGGTCACGAGGCCACCGTTTCCCGCGTCAGCGAAGAGCAACTCTTCTATCTGATGTCCCGCGGCATGCCTGAGGACGAGGCCATGGCCATGATCGTGCGCGGCTTCATTGAGCCGATCGCCCGTGAACTGCCCATGGAATATGCCCTTGAGCTGAACCGCTTGATTGAACTGCAGATGGAAGGGTCCGTCGGTTAACAATGACTGATATCACTACTGAAAAGGCGCGCATCGGCGCGCCCTCGGCCCAGCCGTTTATCAACGGCTTCACCGAGGAAGGCGAAAACCTTTCGCCCCTAAACACCGGAACAAACACCAGCACGACGTCGGAGCAGCCTGCTGCTGGTCCGCTCGGTGGAGCATCGGTAAAGAGCCACTCGCATGGTGGCGGCGTCGGTATCCCGGACAGCTCCCGCGCCGGCCGCCTCACGTCTTACAAGCTGGAGGACTTCAAGCCCCTGACCGGCCTTGAAGAAGACTGGCGTTTCACACCGCTGAAGCGCTTGCGCGGTCTCCACACCGAGGTCCTTGACGGTGCAGCTCCGGCTGTCAGTGTGACCGCACCGGCCGGCGTCGTCGTCGAGACCGTTGGCCGCGACGACAAGCGCATCGGGCAGGCAGGCATCCCGGAGGACCGTGTGTCCGCAAACGGCTGGGAGAACTTTGCCGAGGCTACCGTTGTAACGGTTCCGGTTGAGCTGCAGGCCGAGAGCGAAGTTTCCGTCCTGGTCACCGGCTCCGGCGACGCTCCGTCGGCGCAGCACATCGTGATTGTGGCAGAGCGTTTCTCCAAGGCGGTGGTGGTCCTGGATCACCAGGGCACCGCTGTTGTTTCCGAGAACGTTGAAATCATCGTCGAAGATGGCGCTGAGTTGACTGTCGTGTCCTTGCAGGAATGGGCAGACGACGCCGTTCACGCATCCGCGCAGCAGGCCAGGATCGGCCGCGACGCCAAGTTCAAGCACATTGTGGTCAGCCTCGGCGGGGACGTCGTGCGCGTTACGCCGTCCACCCGCTTCACCGCTCCTGGTGCCGACGTCGAAATGTTCGGCCTGTACTTCGCCGATGCTGGTCAGCACCTTGAGCAGCGCCTGTTTGTTGACCACGCAGTGGCCAACTGCAAGTCGCGCGTGCTGTACAAGGGCGCGCTGCAGGGCCGCAATGCCCACACTGTGTGGGTGGGTGACGTCCTGATCCGTAAGGAAGCAGAAGGCACGGACACCTATGAGGCCAACCGCAACCTGGTCCTGACGGACGGCGCGCGTGCTGACTCTGTGCCGAACCTGGAAATCGAGACGGGACTCATCGAGGGTGCCGGCCACGCCAGCGCCACCGGCCGTTTCGACGACGAGCACCTCTTTTACCTCATGGCACGCGGCATCCCGGAAAAGGTTGCCCGCCGCCTGGTGGTTCGAGGCTTCCTCAACGAGATCATCCAGCAGATCAACGTCCCGGCAATCGAAGAACGCCTGACCGCTGCTGTTGAGCGCGAACTCGCCGCGACCGACAACTAGCAGACCAGGCAGGACAACGATGAGTGAACAAACCAAGGGCGAACTGGTATGCAACGCCAATGACATCCAGGTCAAGCAGGCGCTGCGCGTCCTGATCGATGACTACCCCGTAGCCATCGTGAGGGACTCGATGGGTGAGATCCATGCCATCGGCGATACCTGCTCGCACGCGGACATCTCGTTGTCCGAAGGCGAGATTGACGGCTGTGCGATTGAGTGCTGGGGCCACGGTTCCCAGTTCGACCTCCGCAGCGGACAGCCTCTCCAGCTGCCTGCCTACGACCCCGTTCCCGTTTTCGCCGTCACCATCGATGGTGACGACGTCTACGTGGACGTGACCAACGTTGTGAACGGTGCTTCGGTAGACAACTACTGAGCGCCCAGTATCACCAGACTTACGAACGGAAAAGAAAGAAGAGCATGTCTACTCTTGAGATCAAGGACCTGCACGTCAGCATCGAGACGGAGCAGGGCACCAAGGAGATCCTGAAGGGCGTCAGCCTCACCATCAAGACCGGTGAAACGCACGCCATCATGGGCCCCAACGGCTCGGGCAAGTCCACCCTCGCTTCTACCATTGCCGGCCACCCCCGCTACACGGTGACCAGCGGCACCATCACTCTCGATGGCGAAAACGTCCTCGAAATGAGCGTTGACGAGCGCGCCCGTGCAGGCGTCTTCCTCGCCATGCAGTACCCGGTAGAGGTTCCCGGCGTCACCATGACGAACTTCCTGCGTACCGCCAAGACGGCGATCGACGGCGAAGCACCCGCCCTTCGCACGTGGACCAAGGACGTCAAGGCTGCCATGCAGCAGCTGCGTATCGACGCCGACTTCGCACAGCGCAACGTCAACGAAGGCTTCTCCGGTGGCGAGAAGAAGCGCGTCGAGATCCTTCAGCTCGAGCTCTTCAAGCCGAAGTTCGCCGTTCTGGATGAGACCGACTCAGGCCTGGACGTCGACGCCCTCAAGGTGGTTTCCGAAGGCGTCAACCGCGCACATGCAGAGGGAAACATGGGCACGCTGCTCATCACCCACTACACCCGCATCCTGCGCTACATCAAGCCGGACTTCGTCCACGTCTTCGTCGACGGCAAGGTTGTTGAAGAGGGCGGCCCCGAGCTGGCCGACCGTCTTGAAGAAGAGGGCTACGACCGCTACGCCGCAGGCGCAGGCGTTGCCGTTGCTCCTGCCGTACAGGGCTAGTTAGGATCGTTCCATGACCGAAATCAACGCGGCGCGCACCAGCCTCGAGGACGTCGAGGAAGCGCTCAAGGACGTCATTGACCCGGAGCTCGGTGTCAACGTCGTGGACTTGGGCCTCCTCTATGGCCTGAAGTACTCGGATGAGGACGGCGCACTCCTGATCGACATGACGCTGACAACGGCGGCTTGCCCGCTCACGGACGTGCTGGAAGAGCAGGTAGGCAAGTCCCTCGACGGCGTAGTGGATGAATGGCGCTTGAACTGGGTATGGATGCCGCCATGGGGTCCCGAACGGATCACTGACGACGGCAAGGACCAGATGCGGGCCCTGGGCTTCAACATCTGATCAGCAGGTTTCGCCCTCCAGGGGCAAAGAAATGGTTCCGGGCATATCGCCCGGGGCCATTTCTTGTTTCTCGGGAGACCGGCGTTGGGAGCACTCGCCAGCCAAGGCCAGCGGGCCGTCTGCGTTGCAGCACAGCCTTTCACCCTAAACCGGGAAGGAGTAGGATGCGGCCATCCGAGGCGCAACTCCAACCATCTTTGGTTTCCTAGGCCGGGTGGTTGGCGGTGTCTACTGGCTGGGGAGTGGCCGCACACCCGCGTTTTCGGTGCAGCTATAACTACACGCTGATTAGAGGCACTCCCAATGAAAGCAAAATTCGCCCTACCAAGTGTTATCGCCCTTGCCACCGCGGGACTCTTAGCGCCCGCCGCGTCGGCAGCACCCCCTGGCGGAAGTCAACTCTCTGGAGCAATTTTCACTACGGACGGTTCCGGCGTCCCGGTAAACCTGAACATTTATGACGCCAAGGAGGACGTCTACCTCAATGGCGGACCCGGCATCAACGCACCTGATGATGCTGCCGGACTGCCGGCAGGTGACTACTACTTCCAGGTTACTGATCCGTCGGGCAAGACCCTGCTGTCCACCGACGCAATCAACTGTAGGGAGTTCACTGTCAACAGTTCCGGTGTCATCGAGGACGTGGTTTCGGCCGGTGGCTGTGAACACGCGACGGGCGCGGACGGAGAGGACGGCGGAGCCACTGTCCAATTGTTCCCTTACGCCAACACCCCGAACAACGGCGGCGTCTACAAGGTGTGGGTAACCCCCGTGGACAAGTACGACTGCACGGCGCCCGGCAACAAGAACTGCTTCGTGCCCCGCCACAGCAAGGTGGACAACTTCAAAGTCCGCAACCCGCTGATCGTTGAGATTGATGTCCGCTTCTTTAAGAACGGCGCAGCCTTGGACGGCTATGGAGCTGAGTGGACCGACACGAATGGCGCCCACAACATCAAGTTCTCCGAGTGGAATCCGAGCCTTTTGGCCTACCACGAGGCTCACTTTGAGGCGACGGAACAAGGGACTCATTCCATCAAGGTTTCAAGTCAGCCCGGCTGTGCTCTTGGCTCGGTGCAAGGTCCGGACGGATCCCTGGCCAAGATCAAGGGCAGCAGTGCCACGGTCGCGGTCACCGTTGCTGACCATACGCAGGGCGACTACACCTACCGTGTTGACGTGACCTGCAACTAGCCGGCAGCGGCCGGCCCGGAACTTCCATCGGAAGTCCGGGCCGGTTTCCTTGCCAGTGTGCTTGGTTTGGTGGCGTCCTAAGGCGCGGCCACCCCGAACGTGTCGCATTTGTTGATGTCGCCGGTGGCGTATCCCTGGTAGAACCACTTCTGCCGCTGTTCACTGGAGCCATGGGTCCAGGATTCCGGTGAGACCCGTCCGGTTGCGGCTTCCTGGATGCGGTCATCGCCGACGGCGGACGCAGCGGACAGCGCGTCCTGCAGGTCCTGCTCGGTTATGGGGTCAAGGAACGGCTTGCCCGTTGCCGGGTCTTTCTGGGTGCTTGCGTGGCGAACCCAGAGTCCCGCGTAGCAGTCTGCCTGCAATTCGACACGGACTGCACCGGACTGCGGCCCTTGGGGATCCTGTTGTGCCCGGTCCAGATTGCCCAGGATGTTCTGGATGTGGTGGCCGAATTCATGGGCCACCACGTACTCCTGCGCCAGTGGTCCCCCTGATGAACCAAAACGGGTCACGAGCTCATCGAAGAACCCGGGGTCGAAGTATGCCTTGGTGTCCACCGGACAATAGAAGGGTCCTACAGCCGTGGTGGCAGGGCCACATCCTGTTTGGGTTCCTTGGTCGAAGATGACCGTTCCGGGCCGGGAGTACTGCACGTTGTACTGGGCCAGGTATTCGGGCCAGAAGGCATTAAGGCTGTTAACAGTGCCTGTGATTCGGCAGTCGAGTCGTTTGTCCGCGTCAGCGCCAGTCTGGCACTCCTGCACACCGCCGCTCCCGCCATCGACGGCGGGCGGCTGGGTTCCGCCGCCCGTAAGGTCGCCAAGGATGTTGGGGTTGATTCCGAAGAGGGCCAGAAGCAGCACGACGATGCCACCACCAATCCCGCCACCTATTTTCGTCCCGCGGCCCATGCCTCCGCCGCGTCGGTCTTCTACTTGGGATGGGTCAAGCTGCGCACCGTCATTGAAACTCATACAGTCAGAATAGACGTCACCATTGGTGCCGGAGGGCGAACACTGCCGTAAAATTGCGGGGATGCCTTTCCTGGACAAAATTCAGCTCTGGGCCGATGAGCGTCCCCACGACACCGCCGTCGTTGTGGGCCGCAACCGGCTCAACTGGGCCGAGCTCCGCGACGCCGCGGCGGGCCTGCTTGGCCGTGCGATGGCCACCACTGTGCTTGCCGAACCCAACTCCACTGACTTCGTCGCGAAGTTCACGGCGGCGGTGGCGGGGGAGCGCCGTTGTGCGGTGCTGGACCCACAGTGGCCGGCAGCAATGGTAGAAGAGGTGACCTCACGAATCGCCGACTCTACCGTCTCATCCCACCTTGAACTTACTGACGGTGACCTTTCCACCACCTTCCTGATTGGGCTCACTTCCGGCACCACTTCAGTGCCCAAGGCGTTCACGCGGTCCCGCCGTTCGTGGCAGGTTTCGTTCGAGGCGTCGATCGAGTTCTTTGGGCTCTCGCAGGAAGACCGGACCCTGGCGGCAGGTCCACTCTCCTCCAGCTTGAACCTCTACGCCCTGTCTGAGTGCCTGTACGCGGGCTCTGTATTCCACACGCTGGAGTCCTTCGACGTCGGCGACGCCCACGCTTCGATCAGCCATGACAACATCACAAGACTGGTTCTTACGCCCACCATGCTTCGTTTGCTGAGCGAACGGGGCCTGGCGGGAGACGTGGATGCTTCCGGAATCCGCAGCATCATCTGCGCGGGTTCCAAGCTCGATGGCCGTACGTTGGAAGCGGCGCGCCGCTGGGCCCCGCATGCTGCCATCTTTGAGTATTACGGAGCCTCGGAATTGAGCTTCGTCTCCGGCACACGCTTGGCTGCGGGAGAACCCCTTGACGTCGGGGGTACGGGGATTGGCCGGCCTTTTCCTGGTGTGGAATTGCGAATCCTGGACGACAATGGCCAGAACCTCCCGGACGGGGAGCACGGCAACATCAGCGTTCGCAGTGGAATGGTCAGCAACGGCTACCTTTGGGGAGACGACGGCCAGGCCCTCCGCTGCTTGGACGGCTGGTACACCGTGGGGGACCAAGGGTATCTCGCCGACGGGACCCTGCACATCCTGGGACGTCGTTCGGACATGATCATCACCGCGGGAAAGAACGTGTACCCGCACGAGGTGGAGCTTGCCCTCGCCTCCGTTCCAGGCATCGAAGTTGCGGTGGCGGCCGGCGCTCCGGATGACATCCGGGGTCAAAGGGTGATTGCCGGCGTCGTTCCGGCCTATGGCGCAGTCACGGCGACCCAGCTCCGCACGGGCCTTGACGGCCTGCTCGCGCGGGACAAGTGGCCGCTGCAGTACTACGTCCTGTCCGAGTTACCCATTACGGATCGCGGAAAGGTCAGCCGGATGGTGCTACTCGACTGGATCAAAAACCATGATGCCCGGGCGCGTCCCCTTGGGTAGCGGCTCTTCCATGCCGGAAGTGGACGAGTCCCGCCAGCCTGTCATCATCGCGGCTCTGCGGACTCCGATCTGCCGTGCAAACGGGCAGCTGAGGCATCTCCGGGCGCCGGACCTCCTGGCGCCGGTCATCCGTTCCCTCATTGAGTCGGCATGCATTGACCCGGCCGGTGTGAACGACGTCATCATGGGCAATGCTGTTGGTGGCGGTGGAAACGTAGCGCGATTCGCCGCATTGCAGGCCGGCCTGCCCATCTCAGTGCCCGGGCTCACGGTTGATCGGCAGTGCGGTTCCGGCCTGGATGCTATTGCACTTGCCGCGCGTCTGGTTGGCGCCGGTGGAGATCCGCTGTATCTGGCTGGCGGGGTGGAAAGCATCAGTACCGCTCCAGCGCGCGCCCACAGGACCGACGACGGCGGCCTGGACTTTTATTCGCGGGCCACCTTTGTGCCACCCGGGTTTGGTGACCCCGACATGGGTGTAGCCGCGGAAAATGTGGCCCGCACGTTTGGTATCAGCCGTGAGCGGCAGGATGAGTACGCACTCCGCAGCCATCGTCGGGCTCTTGGGGCTGCTGCAGCGGGCAAGCTCGCGCGCGAAATCGTGCCGCTTGAAAATGCCGGGACGATCGTCGACGCCGACGACGGCCCCAAGCGTTCGTTGCGCGCTTCGCTGATGTCACGGTTCCCGGCAGTTTTCGTCCCCGACGGAACTGTCACGGCAGCTAACTCATGTTTCGACGCCGACGCGGCTGCCGCCGTCGTTATTACTTCCCTGAAGCGTGCCCGGGAGATGGGCGCGGTTGACGGCTTGCTGGTTTTGGGTTGTGAGACAACGGGAGTGCATCCGGAGTTGCTCGGCATCGGGGCGGCGCACGCCGCGGAACGGTTGTTGGCGCAGCACGGTGTGGCTGCCACGGACGTAGAGCTCATCGAATTCAACGAAGCTTTTGCCTCCCAGAGCATCGCTTGCCTTGATCATCTGGGCATCGATCCTGGGAAAGCCAATGCAGAGGGCGGAGCGCTGGCGCTCGGCCACGGCTACGGTGCTTCGGGGGCTGTCTTGGTGACGCGCCTGCTCACCCAGGCTCGAAACCTATCCGAAAACTCTGGTGGCGCACCGCTGGGTTTGGCGATGATCAGCATTGCCGGGGGAATGGGCACGGCAGCACTCCTGCGCTACGCCCGGCTCTGACCCAACTGCGTCGCATTAGAGCGCGTTTAGAGCCGTCAAAACGCGCTCAGCTGCGACCTAGTTGGGCACGTCCGGTTCCCCGAGTCCCCGGGCGGCCAAGGCGTCGCCGGTTTGGCGCGCATAAGCGACCGTCGTGATAAAGACCGGGAGTATGAGTGCCCTCGGGTTGCGTTCAAGTCCACGGGCGCGGGCCGCATCCCTGACGTCCGAAAACGCTCCTGCAATGAAGGGGATGCTCCTGAGCATCACGGCGATAGTGAGCGCGAAACGCTCCGGATCGGCACCGAAGCGCTGGAAGGGTTTGGCCAGGGAGACAACGCCGTCCAAGAGGTCCTGGACGGGTGTGGTGGCTGTCAGGACTGAGGCTGCGACGACGCACACCAGGACATTCAGGACGATGCGCGCAGCCGTAGGGGCACCCAATTGCCACCATTGAAACAATCCAATCACCACGAGGACGGGCGTAACCGTCCATATGGCCCGCGTCAGGCGGCGCAAACCGGCCCCGCTGAGCAAGAACAAGCCGCACATCATGGCGAAGACCAACAGCGAGACTTGCCAGTCGACAATCAGGAACGACGCGGTCCCGCACGCTGCAACCACCAGGAACTTCAGCCACAACGGGATTCGGTGGATGAGCGAGTTGCCCGGCACATAGTTTGCGATCAGGAAGCCGTGGCCCCTCATGACTGGCCTCTCCCCGGACGTTCGCCAAGGCCGGGAACCTCGTCGAGCGCAGTTGCGCACAGCTCCCGGTACCGGGCGACACCTTCGGCGGCATCGCCGTCGAATACTATCCGCCCCGACTCCACTACCAGCACGCGGTCCATCTCCAGGGCGAGGTCGAGGTCGTGGGTGGACATGACGACTTGCTGTTCCAGGCCCGTCAGGGTGCGCCGGAGTAGCTCGCGATTACGCAGGTCAAGGAGGGTGGATGGCTCGTCAAGGACCAGCACCTTGGGATTGACGGCGATGACTGCCGCCAAGGCGAGCAGCTGACGCTCCCCGCCGGAGAGCTCATAGATGCTCTGGTCTGCCAGGGGCAGCAGGCCAAACCTGTCAAGAACTGCTTCCGCGTGTGCGGCTCGTTCGCGGGTGTTCTTAATGGAGCGCCGCAGGGAGAGTTCAACGTCTTCACGGCCGGTAGGCATCACCAGTTGCGACAAAGGATCAGTGAAGACGAATCCGACGTTGGCACGAACCCTACGCACAGCTTTGACTGTGTCATCGCCGTGGACTTCAACGGTTCCCTCGCTTGGCTCCACCAATCCGTTCAACAGCCGCAACAGCGTGGACTTTCCGGAACCGTTGGCTCCGATGACGCCGATTCGCCGCTCTGTAAGGCTCAAGGAAACATCCTCCAGCAGGGTCTTGGACGTGCTGCTGCCGTCAATGGCTACACGAACCGAGACCCTGCTGAAGCTGATGGAGTTCATAGAGATATTGTTTCCGACTTTGCGTGACGCAGGCTATTTGACCCTGCGGACCAGGACATCCGGGAAGGCCTTGTGAATAGCCACGGCAATGATCACGGCGAGGACGTTTTTGAGGATGTCCCCGGGGTAGAACGCAAGATCAGCAATGAAGGCTTTGGTGAAGTCCAGTTTGCCGTTGACCATCATGCCCAGAACGCCCAGGCCGTGTATGAGGACGATGCTGCTGACCATCGCGGCAGCAAACAGGAGCAGGGAACGGTTCCTTACCGTCTTGCGGATAACCAAAGCCGCCAGATAGCCGGTGGCCGCCGCCGCAAGGGGGAAGGCAATGATGTACCCTGCCGAAGCTGTAGCGAGGATGCCCAGTCCACTGCGGCCCCCGCTGAAGATCGGCAACCCGGCCAGGCCAAGGAGGACATAGAGTCCGACGGCGGCGAATCCCCGCCCGGGGCCAAGCACCAGGCCACTAAGCATCACAGTGAGGGTTACCAAGGTGATCGGCACGCCAAGGGCGCCAACCGGAATGCCGGGAACGATCGCGGACGCGGCCACCAAGGCTGCGAAGACGGCAATGAGGCCGAGGTCTGTGGCGGTCCATCGCTTACGCGAGGAGTTGCGCTCCACGGAGGCGGAGGTGGTTTGGCTCATGACGGGTCCTATCAGGAAATGCTGTGGGTGCGTGGTCGAAGTTTTATTCCCCCAATAGTGAGGATACGGAGCTTGGAAAGGCTCTTTTTTGGAGCCTCTCAACAAGCGGGGGTAAAAATTCTGTGTGGGATGGCACAATGTGCCGCCCGGGCGACGTAAGGTCCGGGGGAGGGCGGGGTGCCGGTAGACTTGAACAGGCTGTTCTCACGGCCCTCCCCGCCGCTACTACCGGGTCAACCGGTCACGCAGGCGTTCCCCATTGAAAGGCATCACCCGAATTGATTACCGTCCAGGAACTCGAACTCCGCGCCGGCGCACGCCTGCTCATGGACAAGGTCAACTTCAGGGTGGACAAAGGCGACAAGATCGGCCTTGTTGGACGCAATGGCGCGGGCAAGACCACTTTGACCCGCGTCCTCGCCGGCGAAGGCCTTCCGGCAGGCGGCAAAGTGACCCGCAGCGGTGAGATCGGCTATCTGCCCCAGGATCCCCGCACGCCGGACATGGAGCAGCTCGCCCGAGATCGCATCCTGTCTGCACGTGGCCTGGACGTGGTGGTAGGGAAGCTGAAGAAGGCGCAGGCCGAGATGGCCAGCGACGACGAAGCCGTACAGCGAAAGGCCATGAACCGCTACGATCGCCTGGAAGCTGAGTTCCTGGCGGGCGGCGGATACGCCGCTGAAGCTGAGGCAGCCGCGATCTCCTCCAACCTTGCGCTCCCGGAACGCATCCTTAACCAGCCGCTGAAGACCCTCTCCGGTGGCCAGCGCCGTCGCGTGGAGCTCGCGCGCATTCTTTATTCCTCGGCAGAAACCCTGCTCCTGGACGAACCCACCAACCACCTTGACGCCGACTCCATCACCTGGCTGCGCGACTTCCTCAAGGACCACCAGGGTGGGTTGATCGTGATCAGCCACGATGTTGAATTGTTGGAGGCCACAGTCAACAAGGTCTACCACCTTGATGCCAACAGGGCCCAGATCGACTACTACAACATGGGTTGGAAGCGCTATCTCCAGCAGCGCGAAACGGATGAAAGGGCCCGCAAGCGCGAACGGGCCAATGCGGAAAAGAAGGCCCAGGTCCTTATCGACCAAGCCAACAAGATGCGCGCAAAGGCAACGAAAGCTGTCGCAGCGCAGAACATGGCAAAGCGTGCAGAGCGTCTCCTTGGCGGTTTGGAAGCCGTTCGTGAAAACGATCGCGTCGCCGCACTGCGCTTCCCGGACCCGTCACCCTGCGGCAAGACCCCACTGACCGCCGAAGGGCTCAGCAAGTCCTACGGCTCCCTGGAGATTTTCACTGACGTGGACTTGGCGATCGACCGCGGCTCCAAGGTGGTCATCCTTGGCCTCAACGGTGCGGGCAAGACCACCCTCCTGCGAATGCTCGCAGGCGTTGACAAGCCGGACACCGGCGACATCATCCCGGGACACGGATTGAAGGTGGGCTACTACGCCCAGGAGCACGAAACCCTGGACCACGATCGCACAGTCCTTGAGAACATGCGTTCCTCCGCACCGGACATGAAGGACGCCGAAGTTCGCGGCATTCTGGGGTCATTCCTGTTCTCAGGTGACGACGTCGAGAAGCCGGCCGGTGTTCTGTCCGGTGGCGAGAAGACCCGGCTCGCCCTCGCAACCATCGTTGCATCCAGCGCCAACGTGTTGCTCCTGGACGAGCCCACCAACAACCTGGACCCAGCCAGCCGTGCGGAAATCCTCGGTGCACTGAAAAACTACAGTGGCGCTGTCGTCATGGTCAGCCACGATGAAGGCGCCGTCTCGGCCCTGAATCCAGAACGCGTGGTGCTGCTCCCGGACGGTGTTGAAGATCACTGGAACGAGGACTACCTGGACCTGATCACGCTGGCGTAGGGGCTGTTCACTTCTGCATCCGATGCGCGCCGTGGTTGCGTTCGCTACGCGGCGCGCCGGATTTGCCGCGTGCTCGCTCGTTCCTCGCTTAGACGCACGCTACGCACTTCAACCGCGTCGCGCCGCTCGGGGGCCCGTCACGATTACGGCGGTTAGCGGACTTGTAGTGGCTCCGCGTGAGTGATGTGAGCCAACTCCCCGTAGGTGATGGAGAACATTGAATTGTGGTCTCCGGCGCCGGCCCATAGGACGGGGTGTTGCTTCAGCGAGATATCCAGAATGGTGCGGATGTGGTTGGGGTGACCGACAGGGGCGACGCCTCCCACTTCCTGGCCGGTGTGTTTGAGCACGAAATCAGGCTTCGCCCGGCGGATCTTTCCGGTGCCCAGTAGTTTGGCTACCAGTGTTGTATCTACTCTCGCGGCTCCGCTGGCGAGGATCAGCAAGGGTTTGCCGTCGAGTTCGAAAATCAGGCTGTTGGTGATGGCCGCAACCTCGCATCCAAGGACCGAGGCGGCCGCTGCAGCGGTGGGCACTTTGTCCTCGAAGATCCGGACGGTGTCCTCGGCGCCTGCCGCCGTGAGGGCCGACTTCACGTTGAGCACCGGGTCCGGAATCGCTTCAGTAACCTTGGGCATCCAGGATTGCGTCTTCCTCTTCTTCCGACGTGGGGCGCTTATTCTTTCGGCTTGTAGGCACACGACGCTTGGACGGCCCACTGACGGCAATAACTTCGTCCTCGCCGTCTTCGTCCTCTTCCGCGTCGATGGCAGCGTTACGCGCCTGCTGCCGGGCTGCGTAACCAAAGCCAATGAACATCAGGACGCCGAAGGCAAACCACTGCAGGGAGTAGGAGAGGTGCGTGCCCTCTTCCGTGGCTGGTTTGGGGAAGGGCGTCGGCATGGGCTGGACCGCGGGATCCTCGCTGGCCAGCTGCCCATAGGCGCCCGTCGCTATGGGGTAGGGGAGTTCGCTTGCAAAGCTGGCAAGGTCAATGGATGGTAGCTGTCCATCCACCGCACCGCGGTCCAGCTTCGGTTCCGTTGGCTTGAGGCGGGCAATCACGGTCACCTCACCCACGGGAGGTGCCGGAACGACGTCGGGACGGCCAGGTGTGTTGTTGCCAATTGGCAACCAGCCGCGGTCGATAACCACCGCTTCGCCGGTGCTCAGGCGGAAAGGAACCACGACGTCGTAACCTGGCTGCCCATTCAACGGACGGTTTCGCACAACGCGCTGGCCGTTCAGGTCGTAGCTACCGCGCAGCTCTACCTGGGTCCATTCCCGCTCGGGGTCCATGGTACGGAACTGGTCCTTGATGTTAGCGAAAGGGACCGGTGTCGCTGAGTAATTGCTCACTACGCGGTTGATCTCAGCCAGCGTCTCTGCCCGCCGATCCATTTGCCAACGGCCGAGGAACACGCATGCTGTGGCGAAGATAACGGCCAGAACAAAATAGCCCAGCCACTTGCTGGAGAAAAGGAAACGATACATTCAGCGGGCCTCGCCAACGGCAGCGGCATCTGCCTCGAAAGGGACGGTCTCTTTCCAAAGGCCCCGGGTCTGGAGGTAGTCCTCAAGCCAATCGCGGTGCTCGTTGCACGAAAGCCAAACTTTCCGCCGCTCAGGAGTGTGGATCCGCGGGTTGTTCCACAGGAGTTGCCAGGCTGCGCCCTCCCGGCATCCCTTACGGGAGCAGAGAGCGGGGCCAGTGGCGCGATCAGGCTCCTGGCTGCCCAAACCGGCGCCCCCCAGGTTAAAGATGTTCATGAAGCCGCCCGTTCGTTGCCGGCATCGCCGGCCTTGGGTGTATGAGTCTCGTCAGGCTCTGTTCCCTGACCTGGTGGCTCGTCGTCTACCACTTCGCCTTTCAGCACCGTGACGTTGTCTGTCGATTCGTCTTCGGTGGAGTTCGAAGAGCCCTCGATTTCCGCTGATGCCACGTAGTCCAGCAGGGAATCGCTGTGGTCCTCGGCCTTATCGCTGCCATTAGCTATGACAACGGCAATCCAAGGGAGGAACACTGCGCCCGCCACGGCGATTATTTTCAACCAGCCGTCCACCACGAAGATCAGGATGATGCAGACCATGCGAATACCCATAGCTACTGCGTACTTGATCATGCGCTCCCGCATGTCCTCCGAGTGGGCAGCCGCGGCATCGGTGATGCTGTGGACTTCGGGGTCGCCGGAGAAAGCGTCCGGATCCCCGGGCACCTGCTGTAGGGGACTGTTTTCTCGTGTCACAGCTGAATCATCACGCTCCAAAGGCTTCTCTCAATTCTCTCACCAAGGCGGTAGGCGCCCAAACCGCGGGACAGGCCGGTTACCCGCGGGTTGGAGCAGGTGCCCGATAAGATCTAGGCAGGAAATCCCCTCTTCACCGCAGCACACCCATGCCGCAGAACCTGGAGCGAAAGTATGTCTGAAGCAGTATCCACCGGCCGCAGCGTCCTCATTACCGGCGGCAACAGGGGCATCGGTCTGGCCATTGCCGAGTCCTTCCTCGCAAACGGTGACAAGGTGGCAGTGACCTATCGAAGCGAAACAGAACTGCCTGAAGGCATCCTGGGAGTCAAAGCCGACGTCACTGACGAAGCCTCGATTGATGCCGCTTTCAAGACAGTAGAGGAAGCGCATGGCCCGGTGGAGGTTTTGGTTGCCAACGCGGGCATCACTAAAGACACACTGCTCCTGCGCATGAGCGAGGACGACTTCACGTCTGTGCTGGACACAAACCTCACCGGTGCGTTCCGCGTCATAAAGCGTGCTTCCAAGGGCATGATCCGGCTCCGCAAGGGCCGCGTGGTCCTCATCTCATCCGTGTCCGGCCTGTATGGAGCTCCGGGTCAGATCAACTACTCCGCATCGAAGGCGGGCATGGTAGGCATCGCACGCTCACTGACCCGCGAACTGGGCAGCCGGGGGATCACGGCCAACGTGGTAGCTCCCGGATTCATCAACACGGACATGACGGCAGAACTGCCCGAGGAAACCCAGAAGTCGTACCTGGCAAACGTTCCCGCAGGCCGTTTCGCCGAGGCTGCCGAGGTAGCCAATGTTGTGCGTTGGGTAGCCAGCGATGAAGCCGCCTACATTTCAGGCGCTGTAATTCCCGTTGACGGCGGTCTCGGGATGGGCCACTAAAGCGGCACGCACTGAGGCTATCAGCCAGTTTTTGTCGTCACCCGACAAAGGGGTTCGTTCCCACCACTGGCATGATGGAACCCGGACCCGCATATTTTTAGACGAAGTGAACAAAAGGAGCACGAATGGGAATGCTGGATAACAAGACCGCGATCGTCACGGGATCTTCCCGCGGCATCGGTGCTGAAGTCGCCAAGATCCTCGCGGGTGAGGGCGCCGCCGTCGTCGTCAACTACCGTCAGAAGGCACCGCGCGCCAACAAGGTAGTTGCTGAAATCGAGGCAGCCGGCGGCCGCGCTGCGGCCGTCGGTGCAGACCTCACCACCGACGAAGGCGTGCACACTCTTGCCAGCACCGCCATGGAGCAGTTCGGTTCGCTGGACGTCCTGGTACTGAATGCTTCCGGTGGCATGGAATCCGGAATGGAGGAGGGTTACGCCCTCAAGCTCAACCGCGACGCCCAGGTCAACATGCTCAATGCGGCTGTTCCCCTCATGCGCGAAGGCTCGCGCGTCGTCTTCGTGACCAGCCACCAGGCGCATTTCGTGGAGACCGTTCCCACCATGCCTGAATACGAGCCCGTGGCAAAGAGCAAGCGGGCCGGCGAGGACGCATTGCGCGCACTTCTGCCCAACCTTGCTGACAAAGGGATCTCGCTGGTGGTTGTTTCCGGCGACATGATCGAGGGCACCGTCACGGCCACCTTGCTTGACCGCTCCAACCCGGGCGCCATCGAGGCCCGCCGCGCAGAAGCGGGCAAGTTGTATTCTGTTGAAGAATTTGCGGCAGAGGTCGCCAAGATGGTGACGGCCGACGTCGAAACCGGCCACACCGAATACGTGGGCGGAGCAGACTACTTCGGCAAATCCGCCGAGTAGGCAACCTCGCAGGATTAGTTGTGGCCTGGACACGCGTCCGGGCCACAACTGTTTAACCGTTGAAATGCCAGGCAAAGGTGGGGGTGACAATTTGATAAATTATTCAGTTTTCCGCGACACGAAATGCGGTTAGTTGTTTCAAGTTCCAGTTTTTGCATTCACGAAGTCAATCTGATTGAATCTCCAAGGCGTCGTCGTCCCTAAATGTAAGCGAACTGTATTAGGCCAAGGTAGGAACTTTATGGCAGTGTCCAGGGTCGAACCCACTACTGTGAACTAGGAGCATCTTTGGACCTGTTACTGCATGCTGATGATATTCACGCGTCCTACGATCAAAGGCGCATCCTCAAAGGCGTTGAACTTTCACTCCACCGCGGCGAGATCCTGGGATTAATCGGAACCAACGGTGCCGGCAAAACAACTCTCATGGGTGTACTGTCCGGATCCCATAAGCACGATAGCGGGCAACTCATGCTGGCTGGCGAGAAATATGGACCGGATTCGATGGAGGAAGCCCAAGCTTGCGGCGTGGGCCTCATCCCGCAGAACTTCCGGCTCAACTCTGACCTGACCGTCGCCGAGGCAATTTTTCGGGAAACTTTTCAAGCCGATAAATCCCATGATGAACTCCGGGTTCAAGCAATCAAACTCATCCAGGACGTCGGAATCACCTTGGATCCCGACGTAAAAGTGGGCACTCTGATTCGTGCCGAGCAGACCCTTGTGGAAGTTCTGAGAATGGTTGCCGAAGAAGCCCAACTCGTGATCATGGACGAGGTTGCCGCGTCGCTACCGGATCATGACGTCGCCGTCCTGCATCGAGTCCTGAGGATGCTGGTCGGGCAGGGGCGTGCGATCATCTACATCACCCACCGACTCGATGAAGTCCGGTCCATAGCGCACCGTATCGCCGTCATGCGCGATGGCAAGGTCCACAAAATGCTGGAAGCCAGCCGGACCGACGTCGACGAGCTCGCCTTCCTCTTGCTCCAGCACAAGTTGGCTAACAACTCCAGGCCCACTGATCCGGCACCCGGAGATGAGGCTATGCGGGTGGTGGAGCTCACCGTGGAAGACAGTATCCGAGATATTTCCTTCAGCGTATCCAAGGGTGAGATTTTCGGTTTGGCCGGAACGCATCGCTCAGGCATATATCAATTGGTTGAAGCGCTGGTAGGTATTCACCCGAGTACCTCGGGCCGCATTTTCATACAAGGGAAGCCCGTAGAGATCCGGGGGCTGCAGGATGCACTGCGTTTGAAGATCGGTTACTTGTCAGACACCGCAGACACCCTGGAATCGGCAAGCGGAATCGTTGAAGGCCTTCAGCGCAGCGACGATACTTCCGGGGCGAATTTACAGGATGAGATCACACAGCTTCGTGGCGTGATCGAACTGGTTCGCCGCATGCGCATCAACACGACAAACATTCATGGCGCCATCACTACTCTTTCCGGTGGCGATCGGCAGAAGGTGCAGCTTGCCAAATGGATGACCAGTGATTGCGATGTGTTGATTCTTAGCCACCCCAGTCGCGGCATAGATGTTGGGGCCAAAGAGACGGTGTACAGGATGCTCCAGGAGCTCAGCCGGACGGGGGTTGCAATCATCCTCTTGTCGTCGGATTTATCGGAACTGGTCAGTTGGTGCCATCGGATTGGTGTGATGCGCAACGGCGAAATGGTGGCCATCGAGGCAAATGCCAATACCAACGAAGACGCCCTGGTGCACCATATGCTGGGCGAGAAGTTCACCTCGGGCAGTGGGGAAGCACGCCGGGTAAAGAGTTGACGGCACTGTGCCCTCTTGACGTGAAACGACTGTGCCCTTCCTGACGTAAAACGACTGTTCCCTTCCTGACGTGAAACCGAAAGGGGCGCCCGCGAATGCGCGGCCGCCCCTTTTACTCTTCCAGTGAAGATCAGATGGTAATTCCCTTGGCGAGGTTACTGAGCTTGTGGCGCGCCAGTGCAAGGTTTGCGTACGTTCGGTCCAGCACCAAGTAGACAAACAGGCCCTTGGAACCGCCCGAGTTCAGGACGTTAATCAGGTGGTACTGCGAGCCGAGAGTGATGAGGATATCTTCGATATCGCTGTCCACGTGGAGGTCCGCCATGGTGCGGAGTTTTGCACTGACAACATTGGAGTTGCCGGCAGCTGCCACGCCCAGGTCAAAGCCAGGGTTTCCACCTTGGGCTAAAGCCATTCCGCTGGAATAGTCCACGACGGCCGCGCCTGTTGCGCCCTCGATAGACAGCAACTGCTTTATGGATTCGTCAAGCGTGCTCATAATTTGTTCTTCCTTTTCTTTCTCATCATCACCGATATGTGTGAAGTAGACCGCCCGGGCTTCCAGGTGCACCGGCACATTACGAAATGACTCATCCTCATTGGCGCGCACTTCAGTAGATAAATACTTTTTCTGACGTTTCCACCATCTTCGTGCGTGCCGCGAACGATTCACTTTCTGCCCCTGCTTTTTATTGACCCCGGGCTGCCTAACGCATCACGGCTCTGTCTTGGAGTTCCCAACTTTACACATTAAAAAGCCGCAGGAATGCTCCGTCTCAAGAAGCGAAACAGTCAATGACAATCGCATAAATTATTCCCGAGTTGGCGTCACGAATTGTGACCCTAAGCCTCTGAATCGTTTCTGTACAGCGACTTTCGATTAATGAAGGCAACGTTGATAATATGGTCCGCTCCGGCCTCGGTCGTATTTTGGAAGATCACTTGATACGGGATACGCCCAATCAAAAGGGCTATCCCGTCAGGAGCCCTGTCAGGCGTTTTGGACGCGTGTGCGAGCATGTCCCGGAAACCCGGGTGGTTCTCCACGTGCCCACGGATCCCGGATTGATCAAAGGATGCAAGGGTAGACAACCACACAGTTCCATCTGCTTCGATAACTCCGTGAGCCGGGTACACAACATGGCCGGTTTCGGTGGCGAAGCCGGATTCTGTTGGAAAGATCTTGAACCGCGCACACCACAAGGTGAAGTGCTTCCTCAGCACCCCGTCCGGGTCAGCTGAAACAACAGATCTGCAAAGGATTTCATGCTCCAGCAACGCATCTCCTTCGGTATGGGCAAGGCGACGTGCGCCAACTGGCAAGCGTCACATCTGATGAGTGTCCTGAGAGCGCCAATCGTTTCGCTGAAAAGGTTGTGGAATCCGCGTCATGAAGACTGTGCGGGCGCTACTCGGATGGTGGAGGCCCTCGGCCACGTGTCCAGGGCACCATCAATCGAAGGGGAAAAGTGTGACCAATCAACGCGCCTCACGACATTGGCGAGCGGCCGCAGCCACCTTGGTGGGGGCGGTGCTGGCTGTGTCCCTCTCCGTCGCGCCGGCATCCGCAGCGCCGGTGATCAACAGTGACCAAGCCGGTTCCATCACCGTTCACAAGTTCGAGAAGCCCAATATCGGCGGCGGTGGCAGCGGGAACAACGGCGGCGGTGGCCACAACAACGGCGGCGGGAACAACTTTTCCCGCGCCGTTCCTGACACCACCAACCTGACGCCCTTGCCTGGTATTGAGTTCACCATCCAGCAGGTCAATACCATTGATCTATCCACCAATGCCGGCTGGGACGCGGCACACAACCTTAGCTATGTGTTTGCGTCGTCTGACCCGTCCGGTTCCATCAATGCCGCTGGATACAGCCTGGGTGCCAGCCAGGCCCAGGTCACCGCTGCCGACGGTACTGCCATCTTCGCCAACTTGCCCATAGGCCTGTATCTGGTGACCGAGACCAACTATCCTGCCGGTGTCACGCCTTCGGCTCCGTTTCTTGTCTCGGTGCCGATAACCGATCCGGATAACCAGGACAACTGGATCTACGACGTCGATGTGTACCCGAAGAACTCTGTTTCCGGTGCGGAGAAGATCGTCACTGATGCTCCCGACGTCAAGCTCGGCGACCAGATCGATTGGACGATCACCGCTGATATCCCGAACGAGGCCGTGATCGACGGTTACAAGGTTGTGGATCAGCTCGACACCAAACTGACGTACGTCGGTGCCACCGTCATGCTGGAAGACGGTACTGAACTTATTGAAGGTACCGAGTACGTTGTGGGCTTCGATGCCACAACCAACACCGTCTCGGTGGTCTTCACCGACGCCGGCCGCGCCTTCCTGGCCTCCAGCAGCGGAACCCGTGTGCAGATCGTTGTGAGCACCAAGGTCAACACCATAGGCGAGATTGAAAACGTCGCACTTGCCTACCCGAACGCTGCGAGCTTCAACATCACCCCCGGTCAACCCGGAGGGCCGGTAGTAACGCCGCCTGTCGTTACCAAATGGGGCGGCATGACGTTGCAGAAGGTAGACGAGAATGCAGCCGGCCTGGCCGGCGCTTCTTTCTCCGTCTACACCAATGAGGCTGATGCCAAGGCGGGTACCAACCCCGTGGATATTGACGGCCAAAGTGTCTTCACCGTTGCCGACGATGGAACCTTGACTATTTCAGGCCTGCGCTACTCGGATTGGGCCAACGGTGCAGCCGTTGCCCCTGGGGACACCGACTACCGCACCTACTATCTGGTGGAGACCGCAGCACCGGCAGGCTACGAACTGCTTGCCGAACCCTTGTCTTTCCTGATCAACTCCTCGACCACAGCCGTCGGCATTGACCTGAGCGTGAAGAACATGCCTTCCAACGCCGGGTTCGAGCTGCCGCTGACCGGTGGGGTAGGATCGGCCCTGCTTTACGCAGCCGGCGCTCTCCTGGTCATTGGTGCGGGCCTGCTGTTCGTCCGTAACCGCAGGGCAGGTAACAACAGCTAGGCACCTGGGGTTCAGACGTTGGCGATGTGCCGCACGGCATCAAGGTACGGCATGTTGACGACGGCGTCTGCCACTGCACGGACGGCCGGTTTGGCGTTAAAGGCAACGCCAATTCCGGCTGCACCCAGCATGTCGAGGTCGTTGGCGCCGTCGCCCACCGCGATGGTGTGCTGAAGGTCGATCCCCTCGGCAGCTGCCCATTTACGCAGGTACTTCTCCTTCGCTGCGCGGTCAATGACGTCGCCCAGCACCCTGCCCGTCAAAGCGCCGTCGACTATTTCCAGCTCGTTGGCGATCCAGTAATCCAAACCGAGCTCTTCAGCTATGGGCCCCAGGATCTGGTTAAAGCCACCGGATACCACAGCCACCACGTGGCCAGCTTTCTTGAATGCGGCCACCAGTTCTGCTGCGCCAAGGCTGAGGCGCACTTCCGCACGTACAGAATCGACGACGGCGGCCGGCAGCCCGGCGAGGACCTCAACACGGGCGTAGAGGCTCTGTGCGAAATCCAGCTCCCCACGCATGGCTGCTTCGGTAACAGCTGCAACTTCGTCGCGCTTGCCTGCATAAGCGGCAAGCAACTCAATGACTTCCTGTTGGATCAGCGTGGAATCCACATCCATGATGAGCAGTTTCCTTGGAGCCTGTCGAAGGGCCTCCGGGACGATCGCAGTATCTACTCCGGCATCCGCGACCTCAGCCACCCGCCGTCGAACCGCCGCCAGGGCTTCGGGCGTGACTGCTTCAACGGCGAGACCAGCCGTGTGAACACCAAAGCGGTCGTCCCCGGACTGTGATTCCGATGACACTGCGGCACCGGCGTCAGCCAGCACTTTGCGCACGTTATCAAGCGATTCAGGGGACAAATTTACGCCATAGCTGACCGCAGCCAAGTTCGAAGTCATGGCCTCAATCCTACTGAGCATGCTACGTTCACCCGAATTCGTTTCTCCGCAGCAGCGGGCACATATGGCCAGTTATCAGTCATCTGTATTTTTGTCCTAGTGTCTACTGCTATGAGTGATGTTCTGGAATTGGCTTCCGTCAGCGTTGTCCGAGGCAAAAAGACCCTGCTGGACAAGGTTGACTGGCAGGTCAACGAAGGCGAACGCTGGGTCATTCTTGGCCCCAACGGTGCCGGCAAAACCACACTTCTCCAGATTGCTGCAGCGCGCCTGCATCCATCCAGCGGGACGGCCGGAATTTTGGACGAAACCCTGGGCCGCGTCGACGTCTTTGAACTGCGGCCCCGCATTGGCCTCTCTTCGGCAGCACTCGCTACCCAGATTCCGGAACACGAGAACGTCCTCAATGTCGTAGTTACCGCAGCTTACGGCGTTACGGGCCGCTGGCGCGAGGGATACGAACGCGATGACGAGCGACGTGCTTTCGGCCTCCTGAACGACTGGGGGATGGGCCCGCTGCTTAACCGTACGTTTGCCACGCTGTCCGAAGGCGAACGGAAACGGGTGCAGATCGCGCGCGCACTCATGACCGACCCCGAACTCTTGTTGCTGGATGAACCGGCCGCTGGCCTGGACCTCGGGGGCCGCGAGGAACTCGTCCACAAACTAGGTGAGCTGGCCAAGGACGAGGCAGCTCCTGCGATGGTCCTGGTCACCCACCACCTTGAAGAAGTTCCCCCGGGCTTCACCCACGCCATGCTGCTACGCGAAGGCGGGGTGGTGGCCGCCGGTGTGATTAAGGACGTCCTCACGGACGAACACCTGAGCAACACCTTCGGTCTTGCCCTGGACGTCACGGAAAACGCCGGCCGCTACACCGCAACCGCCCGCCGCTAGGCGGACCCCTGGTCGACTGTGGAGATTCTTAGCAGCGTTCTGGTCTTTTTTGCGGGCCTGTGGGCCGGCACCATCAATGCGGTGGTCGGCTCCGGCACCCTCGTGACCTTTCCTGTGCTCATCGCGCTGGGTGTGACTCCGGTGGTTGCCTCCATGAGCAACGCCATGGGCCTGGTGGCCGGCACTGCCGCCGGAGCATGGGGATATCGCCGGGAACTTGCGGGCCGCGGTAGGCAATTGTTGAAGCTGCTGCCAGCTTCCCTCCTGGGCGGTATCACCGGCGCATGGTTGCTGCTGCACCTGCCGGACAAGGTGTTCCACTACGTCGCCCCCTTCCTGCTGGTACTGGCGCTGCTGATGGTGATGTTCCAGCCTCGCCTCCAGGCCTCCGTGCGAAACCGTGAAGAGAACCCGGAGCATGCCCTCAGGGACCGGAGCCACGGCATCCTCCTGGTGGTCCTGGTTTACCTCGCCGGCGTTTATGGCGGCTACTTCGTAGCAGCCCAAGGGATTCTGCTCGTAGGAATACTGGGCGTGTTCCTCACCGGGACCATGCAGAACGCCAACGCAATGAAAAACATCTTGGTGCTCGGCGTCAACATGGTGGCTGCTGTGTCCTATCTGATCTTCGCCTTCGATCGAATCAACTGGCTCGTGGTCTTGCTTATTGGCGTGAGTTCAACTATTGGCGGCCTGGTTGGATCCAAGGTTGGCCGCAAGCTTTCGCCGCGCGTCTTGAGGGCTGTCATCTTTACCCTGGGCATCGTCGCCCTCGGCTTCATGATCGCCAATCTGCTGAAATAATCAGCCGGTGACGTTCCACTATCTCGAGTCCGCCGATGATCCCCGCGTGACCGACTACACCACGTTGACGGATGTGCACCTTCGCAAGCTTCGCGAGCCGGAGGAAGGCATGTATATTGCCGAATCCTCCAGGGTCCTTCGCCGCGCATTGGCAGCAGGTCATCAGCCACGCTCGTTCTTCCTGGCGGAGAAATGGCTGGAAGACCTCGACGACGTTTTCCAGGCCTATCCCGACGTTCCGGTGTTCATCGGCAAAGCCAAGCTTCTGGAAGAAATCACGGGATTCCACCTGCACCGCGGAGCGATGGCAGCCATGCACCGTCCGGCACCCGTGCCGCTGACGCAGCTGCTGGGGGGTGCCCGGCGGGTTGCCGTGCTCGAAGACATCGTGGACCACACGAACGTCGGCGCAATCTTCCGTTCGGCTGCCGCGTTGGGCATGGACGCCGTGCTCGTTTCGCCGCGCTGCGGGGACCCGCTGTATCGCCGGAGCGTCCGGGTCAGTATGGGAACGGTCTTCCAGGTTCCTTGGGCCCGTCTGGAAAGCTGGCCTGGTGACCTGGAAAGGCTCAAGGATCAGGGCTTCACAGTTGCCGCCATGGAATTGACCGAAGACGCTGTTGACCTTGATGAACTCGCTGCCCGCAACATCCCCAAACTCGCTCTGGTACTCGGCACGGAAGGTGCCGGAATGAGCGCGGAGACGCTTGCCGCCGTCGATCTCGCCGTCAAGATCCCGATGCGCGCCGGCGTCGATTCGCTAAACGTCGCATCCGCTTCGGCGGTGGCGTTCTGGGAACTTCGCCCCCAGGGCTGAGCCTGGTTCGTGCACCCGGCTGGTTTCGGCTATGATTGATTGTTGGCCCGGCCGCTGAAATCTCTACCTTGCAGCAGGCGGACCACCTCCATTCATACCTGGCAGCTGGCAAAATCCAGTTGCGTGAACAAAAGGTCCCATTATGAAGTCTGATATCCACCCGAAGTACGAAGCTGTTGTTTTCAACGACCTGGCTTCCGGCACGAAGTTCCTGACCAAGTCGACTGTGTCTTCCTCGAAGACCATCGAATGGGAAGACGGAAACACCTACCCGGTTATCGACGTCGAAATCTCTTCGGAGTCCCACCCGTTCTACACGGGCAAGCAGCGCATCATGGACTCCGCTGGCCGCGTCGAGCGCTTCAACGCTCGCTTCAAGGGCTTCGGCGGCACGAAGTAACCCACTTCGCCCCAAGGCTTTTCGAAAGCCCGCATTGCTGGAATTTCCAGCAATGCGGGTTTTTTCGTTTTCCGGCAAGATGGAAACCATGACGTTCCAGCCCGCACCCGAACAACACCCTAAGTACATTGACGACGGCGCCGCTCGCCTTCACGGGGAGTATAAAGTTCCCGGCGGCAAACTCGTGGTGGTGGACTTGGACGTCCAGGACGGCCTCTTGGCCGACGTTTCACTCAGTGGAGATTTCTTCCTGGAACCCGATGAGGCCCTGGGGGACATCAACGCCGCTCTGACTGGACTGCCCGCGACGACCCCGGCTGCAGACATCTCTGCGGCTGTCTCGGCCGGGTTGCCCCAAGGGGCTGTGTTGTTTGGATTCTCTCCAGAGGCCGTCGCGGTGACCGTCCGCCGTGCGCTGTCCAAAGCCACCAGTTGGTCCGATCACCAATGGGAAATCATCCCTCCTACGGTCCTGCCCACACACGTCAACGTTGCACTCGACGAGGTCCTCACGGAAGAAGTTGGCGCGGGACGCCGAAATCCCACCCTGCGGTTCTGGGACTGGGAAGAACCTTCGGTGGTCATCGGGAGTTTCCAGTCCGTTCGGAACGAGGTGGATCCCGACGGCGTGTCCAGGCACGGCATCACGGTAGTTCGCCGTATCAGTGGTGGCGGTGCAATGTTCATGGAAGCTGGCAACTGCATCACCTACTCCCTCTACGTACCGCAGACGTTGGTGGATGGCATCAGTTTCGCCGATTCCTACGCCTTCCTTGATGCATGGGTCATGGCGGCGTTGGAGAAGCTCGGCATCACCGCTTTCTATGTTCCCCTCAATGACATCGCCACTGAGCAAGGCAAGATCGGGGGCGCGGCCCAGAAACGGCTGGCCAACGGAGGGATGCTGCACCACGTGACCATGAGCTATGACATCGACGCCGACAAGATGGTGGAGGTGCTGCGCATCGGCAAGGAAAAGCTCTCAGACAAAGGCACGCGCAGCGCCAAGAAGCGAGTGGACCCATTGCGCCGTCAGACCGGCTTGGCCCGCGCCGCCATCATTGAGGCCATGCAGGAAGTTTTTGCGGAACGCTACGGCGCAGTTGAATCCCGCGTGTCGGACGATGAACTTTCCGAAGCCAGGAAGCGGGTGGAAACGAAGTTCGGCACGGAGGAGTGGTTGAACAGGGTTCCTTAATGCGCTGATGCCCCTACCCGGCTGCCTGTGCCGTCAGCGCCCGCAGCAGGTGGCTACGCTGTTCGATGATGATGCGGCGCAAAGCACGGGGAGCGTCAGTATGCTCCTGCAGCCACCGGTCAGTCGTTACCAGCACTGGATGCGTGATTGGCTCCATTCCGGCCGCCAGATCCTGGGCGCCGGGGTAGAGGCCCCTGACGATCCTGCCTGCGATTTCGATGCTGCGCTCAGTCCAGACACGTTCCAGGCATTCAAAGTAGGGCTCGATGTATGGCTCCAGGAGGTCTCTGGGCGCAATGGTGAAACCCGTGATTGTTGCGCTGAGGATCTCGTTGGACAGCCCGGTAGTGTTGACGGCTGCGTCCCACGCTGCCGCCTTTACGGAGGCATCAGGGCGGGCTGAGGAGGCTACTGCATGGCCTTCGCGGCCGGAGGCCGTCTTGTCCGCCTCAAGTTCAGCGTCCAGCTCGCGCTGCATGGCTTGTCCGTGGGCGGCGAGGGCCTGCCAGAAACTCCAGCGCAGTTCGGCATCGACCGCCAAGCCGTCAATGACCGTGGCGCCTTCAAGGATGCCCCGCAGCAGGGGGAGCTCGCTGTCGCCGTGCCTGGAAACATCGGCCAGGGCCCTGGCCCAGGCAAGCTGGTGGTCGGATCCAGGGGCTGCGGATTGCAATTGGGCGGCGGCGACTGCCAGAAAGTCCTTACGCACGCCATCCCGCACGGCACCGGGGACGTAACGTTCAATAGCGGTGGCTGCATTTCCCAACACGTTCTGGAGGACGCCGATCCCGGTTTCAAGGGGCGCGAAACGCTCGACGGCGGCAATGTACCGTACCGCTGGCGTTGCGCCGTCCCGAGCCGAATCCCACAGGGCGGTCCAGCATAGCGCCCGTGCCATGGGGTCCTGGATGGTTCCCAGGGAGGTCCGGACTGTGTGCTCCGAAAGGGCGTCCAGCCGCACCTTCGCGTAGCTGAGGTCCTCATCGTTGACCAGCAGCAGGGCGGGCCGGGGCCTCCCTGCCAGTTCGGCCACCAACGTGCTCGGGCCGGAGACGTCCAGCTCGATGCTCTCCCTCCGGACGAGGTGTCCCGAGGAATCCGGGTCATACAAGCCCAACCGGAGCCGGTGGGGCCGCAACTCCTGCTTGCCCGTCAGTGGGTCCCTCGCATCCTGTTGGAGCGTCACGGCGCCCATGATCCCGTCGTCATCCACAATGTCTGCGGTGATGGTGGAAATGCCTGATGTCTGCAGCCATTGGCGCGCCCAGCCGGCAAGGTCCCTTCCCGACGCGACGCTGAGCGCTTGTAGAAGGTCGTGTAGCGAGGTGTTGCCGAACTCGTGGTCCCGGAAGTACTGACGGGATCCGGCGATAAAGTCGTCAAAGCCCACGTAAGACACCAGTTGCTTCAGAACAGAGGCCCCTTTGGCATACGTGATTCCATCAAAATTCTGCTTGGCCGCTTCGAGGTCCGGAATGTCGGCAACGATGGGGTGCGTGGTAGGCAGCTGGTCCTGTACGTAGGCCCAGGCTTTGCGCTTGCTGGCGAAGTTCACCCATGCGGTATCCCAGTCAGTGGCCCGGTCCACGCCGAGGGTCCCCATGTAGTCGGCAAAGGATTCTTTCAGCCAGAGGTCGTCCCACCAGGTCATGGTGACGAGGTCACCGAACCACATGTGGGCCATCTCGTGCATCAGAGTGTTGGCGCGCGCCTGGTACTGGGCGTCTGTTGCCCGCGAAGCATAGACATACTTCTCAGTGAAGGTGACCAGGCCGGGGTTTTCCATGGCTCCGAGGTTGTACTCGGGCACGAACGCCTGATCGTATTTGCCCCAAGGGTAGGGGTAGTCGAAAAGTTCATTGAAGAACGCCAGCCCGCTCTTGGTCAGCCGGAAGAGTTCATCGGCATCGAACGACTCCGCCAAAGACGCCCGGCAGTAGAGGGCCAGTGGGACGTCAAGGCGGGTGCCGTCGTCGAGCGTTGCTCCCCAATGATCAGTGGCCTTGAAGTAGGGCCCGGCAAGGATGGTGGTGATGTAGGTGGACATCCGCTTGGTGGTAGCAAAGTCCCAGCTGCAGGCTGCCGCATCGTCCGCTAGAGGCGCTCGGGCGGTCTCCACGCCATTGGAGGCGACTTCCCATCCTGCGGGAGCGACGACGTGGAAAGTGAATTCGGCTTTGAGGTCGGGCTGCTCGAAGTTGGCGAAGACGCGACGGCTGTCGGCCGGTTCGTACTGGGTGTAGAGATAGCACTGGCCATCGGCGGGGTCGACGAAACGGTGCATGCCCTCTCCGGAGCGGCTGTAGAGCGCTGTTCCTGTCACAGTGACCGTGTTTTCGGCGGCCAGGTCTTCCAGGATGATCCTGTCCCGGTCCACTACACGGTCAACTTCAAGGGCCTTGCCGTTCAGCATCACTGACTTCACTCCGCCACTGATGAAATCCAGGAAGGTAGCTGAGCCGGGTTCGGCTGAAAACCTGATAGTGCTGGTGCTCGGGTAGCCGGCGGTTGCGGGATCTGCCGCGTCGCGGACATCGAGGGTGACGTCGTAGCTATGGGTGGTGATCAGGGCTGAACGTGTTGCGGCTTCATCGCGCGAGAGATTGTGATTCGACACACAGCTATCTAATCATGATCCATACGGCGCCCAGGCCTAGCGATGCGATGAGCAGCCACGATCCCAGTGCCACAGCAACGGCACGGCCCCCGGTATGAACGAGGGTGCGTACACGCACCGCGGAACCGAGCCCGAACAGGGCGGTCGCGAGCAGGATGTCCTGTACACCGGCGGCGGCTTCCAGAGCTGCCGGTGGCACCCACCCCAAGGTGCGAACGCCCACCATCGCGATGAAGCCAACCACAAACAGAGGGACAATTGGCGGAAACCGGCCATCGGCGTCGTGCTGTCCTGATTGACCCGATACGCCGTTGGCCCGTCGCCGTACGTGCACCACGCGCTGGTGAAGCCCTGCTGCCGCCGCGATGGGCGCCAAGAGCACCACCCGCGTCAATTTAACGACGACGGCGACAGCCAGCGCCGCCGTCCCTGCAGTTTGGGCGGTGGCAACCACTTGGCCCACGTCGTGCACGGACGCACCGGTCCACGCTCCGAATTGTTCCGGGTTCAAGCCCAGGGGGTGCATGAGGAGGGGGAGCACCCCAATCGCCAGGGTGCCACACAACGTCACCAGCGCCACGGGAAGTACAGTGTCCTGGTGCTTGACCCGCCTTACCGCTGCCATGGCCCCGATGGCCGACGCACCGCAAATGGAGAACCCTGTGGCGATCAGGAGTGCCGCCTCATCCGGAAGGCGGAGGATCTTCGCGAGTCCGTAGGTTCCGGCAAAACTCAGTAACACCATGGCTGCAATCAGAAGCAGTGACAGCCACCCCATTCCGAGGATGTCGCCCATGCTCACCTTGAGTCCAAGCAGGACGATTCCGGCACGCATAAGGTGCTTCCCGGCGAAGTCCAGGCCTGGCCGGGCGCGCCCCGCCGCCCAGACAGCAGTGCCCGGTATATTTGCAGAGAGCAGGCCCAGTGCAACAGCAAGCGTCATGACGGGAATAGCCCCCAATGCCGGAAATACCGCGTGGACGGTGAAGGCGACTCCCGTTGCGGCAATACTCAGGACCAACCCCGGCCCCAGCCGGGACAGGTGGGGCGCAGGACTGTTCAAGGGCATGCCTCAACCCTGCCGGATGGGGGCACCGAAAGGCGAACCGGGAGTCTCCGGAAACCGCGACACAACCAGTGCGAAATGCGCTTGACTCAAAAAGGTGATTGTCTAATTCCCATGTCTGACCTATTTCAGGATTATTCCGAGGCCGCTGCGCGCAGCGGCGCCTACGACGAGATGTTCGCCCCCGGCCACGTCGCCAGAAAATCCTACGGTCAGGTTGCCGGTGCACTGCGCGAGCTTTCCCTGGCCGATGTCACCGCCCGCGCCGATTCCATGGCACGCACGTTCCTGGACCGCGGTGTGACTTTCGACTATGCGGGGGAGGAGCGGCCGTTTCCGCTGGATATCGTCCCGCGCGTTATCCCTGCTGACGAGTGGGATGTCCTTGAGCGCGGCGTGGCACAGCGGGTCAAGGCCCTTGAAGCGTTTCTCAACGATGTATATGGCCGGATGGCAGTGGTGGCTGACGGAGTCATTCCCCGGCAACTTGTCACCACAAGCGCCCATTTCCACCGTGCCGTTCACGGCTTCGAACCGTCCGGCGGAGTCCGCGTCCACGTATCCGGCATCGACGTCGTCCGTGATGCTGAAGGCACCTTCCGTGTCCTCGAGGACAATGTCCGCGTCCCGTCCGGAGTGAGCTACGTACTGGAGAACCGCCGCGCCATGGCCAAGGGCCTGCCCGAGGCATTCGGCCAGCAGCACATTCGGCCCGTGGAGGAGTACCCCCGCAGGCTCCTCTCAGCGCTGCGCAAGACCGCACCGGCCGGCGTCGACGATCCCACGGTTGTGGTCCTGACGCCGGGCGTTTTCAACAGCGCATATTTTGAGCACACCCTCCTTGCCGGACTCATGGGCGTGGAGTTGGTGGAAGGGCGGGACTTGATCTGCCGCGGCAACCGTGTGTACATGCGGACCACAGCCGGCGAGCAACGCGTCGATGTCATTTACAAGCGCATCGACGACGACTTCCTGGATCCCTTGCAGTTCCGTTCCGATTCCATGCTTGGCTGCCCGGGCCTCGTCAACGCCGCCCGCGCTGGTGGTGTCACCATCGCCAACGCTGTTGGGAACGGCGTAGCCGATGACAAGCTCGTGTACAGTTACGTGCCTGACCTGATCCGGTACTACCTTCACGAAGAGCCGATCATCGCCAACGTCGACACTTTCCGGCTCGAGGAAAAGGAAGCCAGGGAACATGTTCTGGACCGCTTGGAGGAGCTGGTGGTCAAGCCCGTCGATGGCTCAGGCGGTAAGGGCCTGGTCATCGGCCCGGATGCTTCCAAGGACGAGCTTGATGCTTTGCGGAAGCGCGTGATGGCGGATCCCCGTGGCTGGATCGCACAGCCAGTTCTCCAACTCTCCACGGTACCCACGCTCTCCGGAGATAAGTTCGGCCCGCGGCACGTGGACCTCCGCCCCTTTGCAGTCAACGACGGCGACGACGTCTGGGTCCTTCCCGGCGGCCTGACCCGGGTGGCACTCAAGGAAGGTTCACTGATTGTGAATTCCAGCCAGGGCGGCGGTTCCAAGGACACCTGGGTGTTGGCCAATTCGCCGCAAATGCCTGCCGAGATCATTCCGCGCCAGTCCGTGACGGTCCGCGAACAGGTCTCTGTGTGGCCGGTGGAAAGCAACTGGCGGGACCGCCAGACGGAGCAGCAACAATGATCCGGATGGCAGGGCCCAGAGGGACCCCTGCTCCATTGACCCCCGAACTTCGACAAGCACCACGCGAAGGAGGCGCAGTTTCATGCTGAGCCGTATTGCCGAGTCACTTTTCTGGATCGGACGCTATGTAGAGCGGGCCGACGGCACTGCCAGAATCCTGGACGTGCACTTGGAGCGCCTGAACCATCTGCCCCTTGAAGAGCAGCGCAGTGTTGCGCGCGAACTCCTCGCCGTAATGGGCGCTAAACCACAAAGCGAAGACTTCGGCCTGCCCGAATTGCTGCATGCACTTGCCTATGACAAGCAGAGCGCATCCTCCATCGCGGGCTCGCTTGGCGCCGCACGTGAGAACGCACGCAGGGCGCGGGAAACCGTCTCGCAGTCACTCTGGGAAAGCCTCAACACCACGTATTACGGCCTCAGCCAGCATCGCAAGGACGTTGTGGGAACCTACCGTTTCTGCAACTGGGTCCTTGAGCGGACCGCCATGGTGCGCGGGCTGGCGGACACCACCGTCAGCCACGACGAGAGCTGGCTGTTCATGGTGCTCGGGCGTTCGCTTGAGCGTGCCGACATGACAGCACGCATGTTGTCCACACGGGATGTGCAGTCCGCCGGAATGTCCTGGGTGAACATGCTGCGGTGTGCTGGCGCGTACGAGTCCTTCATCCGGACCCGGAGGGCCGCATTTGGCGACCAGCACGCAGCCGAGTTCCTGCTTCTGGACCGTTTGTTCCCACGCTCGATCGTCTACGCCCTGCGCGACGCGGACGAGTGCCTGGCAAAGCTGGATCCGTCAGCACAGCGGGTCGGCTTCATCAACGATGCCCGTCGGATTGTTGGGCAGGCCAGAACGTTCCTTGAGTTCCACAGGACCGATGACCTGATGTCCGAATTGCCCGAGCATATGGAACGTGTGCAGAAGGCCGTAACCCAGGCTTCGGACGCGATTTCCCGTAAGTACTTCAATCAGGCTGATGAGCACGCCTGGGTGGGAGAAGTTTCATGACCCGGCTGAGCATCGTCCACAAGACGGCTTACAAATACAACCGACGCGTGACGTTGTCCTACAACGAGGCGCGGATGACTCCATTGACGGACGGCCAGCAGGTTGTCTTGGAATCCTCGCTGAAGGTTTCACCGAACCAGGCCTCGGTCAGCACCTACCGCGACTACTGGGGCACGCGCGTCACTGCCTTCGATATGCAGATGCCCCACGAGAGCCTGGAGGTCCTTGCGACGGCCACGGTGGAAGTGCACCGCACCGAGCGCGTGGCAACCGAAGACGACATCGTGGGCTGGGACGTCATCGGCTCGGAGAAGATCCAGGACGAGTTCAGCGATTGGCTGCCCCAGTCCCGCTTGAGCGGTCCGGGTGAGGAAGTCCTCGGCATCATTCCAGGCGTGGTGGACGGTAAGAACCCCCATGAGGCCGCGTTGGCCATCTTTTCGTGGATGGCCGGCGAGATGACGTACATGAAGGGCACCACGGGTGTCACGACGAATGCCGAACAGGCGTGGACGCAACGCCAGGGTGTCTGCCAGGACCTTGCCCATTTGGCCATTGGCGCCTTGCGTAGCCGGGGCATACCAGCGCGCTACGTTTCGGGCTACATCCATCCGCGGTCCTCCGCTGACATCGGCGAAACGGTGGCCGGTCAGTCCCACGCGTGGCTGGAATGGTGGGACGGCGAATGGCGCAGTTGGGACCCCACCAACCACAAGCCCGCCGGCGACTACCACGTGACCGTGGCGAAGGGACGGGACTACCGGGATGTTCCGCCGCTGAAAGGCATTCTTTCCGGGGGTGGAGGTTCGGGCCTATCCGTTTCCGTGGAGATCACCCGCCTCGCATAAGTATTTTTCTTTACAGATATGGCCCCTGGAAGCATTCCTAGGGGCCATATTCTGTATCAAAACTCAAAGAATTCTTGATTTACCAGGGGGAGGGCTTGTAGTCCTTGAGGAACACCCCGTACTGGTCCTCGCCGTTCTCGCCCATCACGATGGGGTCGTACACGCGGGCGGCACCGTCCACCAGGTCCAAGGGCGCGTGGAATCCTTCTTCCATGAGCCGCACCTTGGTGTAGTGCGGGCGTTCATCGGTGATCCAACCGGTGTCTACGGCAGTCATGAGGATGCCATCGGAATCCAACATTTCCTGGGCGCTGGTGCGCGTCATCATGTTCAAGGCGGCTTTGGCCATATTGGTGTGAGGATGTCCCGGACCCTTGTAGGCGCGGGAGAACTGCCCTTCCATGGCCGAAACGTTCACGATGTACTTTCGACGTGCCGTTGAGCGTTTCATGGCATCGCGCAGTCGGCTGACCAGCAGGAACGGAGCTGTGACGTTACACAGCTGCACTTCGAGCATTTCGAGCGGATCCACTTCGTCCACTACCTGCGTCCAGCTGTTGATAGTGGCGAGGTCGGGGACCAGCCCACCGGCATCGATAGCCGTTCCGGATTCGATCCTGGCCAAAGACGCCGAACCGGTAGAGAGCGCCAGGGAAGTGATCGCGTCTCCGGCAAGGACAGGATGTTCGGTGACGCTGCTGGCTAGGGCCAGTGGATGCTTGTCATGGGCGTGGCCGAACGTGACCAGCTCGGGGCCTCCGTTGGCAGCCTCCAAGGCGGCCGGCAAGGGTTCGTCCTCGGCGTCTACCAAGGGCTTGTAGGCGTTGCCGGAGCGTCGCACGGTTTGCGCGGCATTGTTGATGATGATGTCCAGCGGGCCGGCCTTGTTCAGGGAGTCCGTCAGGGCCATCACCTGGGCGGGATCACGGAGGTCGATGCCAACAATCCGCAGGCGGTGCAGCCAATCCGCGCTGTCTTCCATGGCAGCAAACCGACGTGCCGCGTCTTTGGGGAAGCGTGTTGTGATGGTGGTGTGGGCGCCATCCCTGAGCAAGCGGAGCGCAATGTACATACCAATCTTGGCGCGTCCACCGGTTAACAAGGCATTGCGGCCCGTGAGGTCCGTGCGGGCATCGCGTTTACTGTGGCTGAATGCAGCGCACTCCGGGCACAGCTGGTGGTAAAACGCATCCACCTGCGTGTAGTGCTGCTTGCAGATATAGCAGGGACGGGAACGGATCAGGTGGCCCGCAACCTCGCCGGTGGCTGACGGAGCAAGCTTGTTGCCACGCGTTTCGTCGTCAATGCGGTCCGGCGCAGCTGTTGCGGTGAGGGCAATGACTGCACGGTCGGCTTCCGCTATCAGGTCCCGCTTGGTGACGCGGCGGTGCCGCTTGACGGCTTTGAACATCTTGCCCGTTGCACGGCGGACTGCGACGTAGTCCGGGTGCTCCTCGTCATAGACGTGGATTGTGGTCAGAACCTTGAGGCAGGCCTGGATCTCTTCAGGCGTCAGATCGGTGGAGCTCATTGACCTGATTTTACAGCCTTGGGAGCCTGAGGCCTGCCTCGGGTTCTACCAGCGCAGCCGGTGCCGGGCGGGAGACTAGCGGCCGGCGCCCTGTGATGCTGCGTCTACTACCCGGGCCTGGATGCCGGCAGCTACCTTTTCTGCAGAATCCAGGATTTCGGGGTCATCCTGGGTGGCAGCCTTAACGGCTTCCGGCAGGCCGCGGCGGTACTCCGCGGACAACGCGAGCTCCTCCTCGCCAGGTTCAGGTACAAGCTGTCCCTTGGCAAGTACTGTGATCCCGGATTCGGTGACCTTGTAGCCACGGGCCTTGTCCAGCGCCGGGTCCAGGCCGATCGCGGCGCCGGCAGGGACCTTGACGTTCTTGTCCAGGATTGCCCGCTTGATCACTGCGCCTTCGCCGACGCGGACCTTATCCATCAGTACTGAATCCTGGACACGGCTGCCCGCCTCCACGAAGACGTCGTTGGAGAGCACGGACCCTTCAACGATGCCGCCTGAGATGACCACACCGCTGGCCACGATGGAGTCCAGGGCGGTGCCCACTGTGCTGTTCCCGCCGCGGACAAACTTAGCGGGAGGGGAAATGCTCTGGCGGGTGTAGATGGGCCACTCGGAGTTGTAGAGATTGAAGACGGGAACGGGGGAAATGAGGTCAACGTGGGCGTCGTAGAAGGAGTCGATGGTGCCAACGTCCCGCCAGTAGGTACGGTCGCGTTCCGTCGCCCCAGGGATGTCATTAAGCGTGAAGTCATAGACGCCGGCCTCACCCTTGTCCACGAAATAGGGAATGATGTCCCCGCCCATGTCGTGCTTTGTATCCAGGCGCTCGGCGTCAACATGAAGGGCCTCAACCAGGGCGTCCGCGTTGAAGACATAGTTGCCCATGGAGGCGAGGAACTGGGTGGGATCGGCCGCAAGCCCGGGCGTGCTGGCCGGCTTCTCCACGAATGCCGCAATCTTCTGGGGATCGTTCTGGTCAACTTCAATCACACCGAACTGGTTGGCCATGTTCAGCGGCTGCCGTACGGCTGCTACTGTAGCCTTCGCGCCGCTGGCGATGTGCTGTTCCACCATTTGTGAGAAGTCCATGCGGTAAACGTGGTCCGCGCCGACCACAACCACAATGTCCGGAGCGTCATCGTGAATAAGGTTCAGGGACTGGTAGATGGCGTTGGCGCTGCCAAGGAACCAGCTCTTGCCGACGCGCTGCTGCGCGGGTACGGAAGCTACGTAGCGGCCCAACTGCGTGGACATGCGCCAGGTCTCGGAGATATGTCGGTCAAGGCTGTGGGATTTATACTGCGTCAGAACGACGATTTTCAAATATCCCGAATTGACCAGATTCGATAGTGCAAAGTCAATAAGCCTATAGCCCCCCGCAAACGGAACCGCTGGCTTCGCCCGGTCCGCCGTCAAAGGCATGAGGCGATTGCCTTCGCCGCCAGCCAACACGATTGCCAATACTTTCTTCAACGCCATGGTCATAGCTCCCCGTACGTCTTCGTAGCCCCCAAAAGTCCGATTTTCCGGACCCTTTCACACTAGAACACATAAGCCGGAACGACTACGTTGGGTAACGTGCGAATAGACATTGTGACTAAAGAATTCCCTCCGGAAATTTATGGCGGTGCCGGTGTCCACGTTGCCGAGCTCAGCCGGGTGCTGGCGAAGCACGTGGATCTTCATGTTCGGGCGTTTGGCGCCCCACGTGATGCCGACTACCATGGGGCCACCGTGGCTTCCTACGGCACACCCGAGGACCTCGGCGACGCCAATGCTGCCCTCCAGACGTTGGGCGTGGATCTTCGGATCGTTCCGGACATTGCGGGAGCGGATCTCGTCCACTCGCACACCTGGTACGCGAACATGGCAGGGCACCTCGCTTCGCTGCTGCATGGCATTCCCCATGTACTGAGTGCCCACAGCCTGGAACCGTTGCGTCCGTGGAAGGCCGAACAGCTCGGTGGCGGCTACGCATTGTCCTCATGGGTGGAGAAGACAGCCTACGAAGCTGCCGCGGCGATCATCGCCGTATCCGATGGAATGAGGCAGGACATCCTGCGCAGCTACCCTGACGTTGACCCCGCCAAGGTCCGGGTGGTGCATAACGGGATCGACGTTTCCCTGTGGGAACGGGACGAAGAGGACGACGCCATCCGTGCGTTGGGCATAGATCCCGCCAAGCCAAGTGTGGTGTTCGTTGGCCGGAACACCCGCCAAAAGGGCGTCCCCTACCTGCTGCGCGCCGCTTCCAGCCTTCCCGCCGATGTTCAACTGGTCCTCTGCCTTGGTGCAGCTGACACTCCCGAATTGGCAGCTGAAACAGCACGCCTCATTGAGGAGCTCCAAAGCAAGCGTGAGGGCGTGATCCTCATTGAGCGAATGCTGCCGCGCCGGGAACTCATCCAGGTCCTCAGCCATGCCACCGCATTTGCCTGCCCCTCCATCTACGAACCGCTGGGCATCGTGAACCTTGAAGCCATGGCTTGTGGCGCCGCTGTGGTGGCAAGCGCAACCGGCGGCATTCCAGAGGTGGTCCAGCATGGCGAAACCGGTTTGCTGGTCCCCTTGGAGCAGGTAACCGACGGTACGGGAACACCGCTGGACCCACAGAAATTTGTGGCCGACTTTGCTGCAGCCCTTAACGAGGTAGTGGCAGATCCAGCGCGCGCCCGCAAGATGGGCATGGCGGGACGGCGCCGCGCCGAGGAACACTTCTCGTGGGAATCGATCACTGAAACCACCCTTGAGGTATACCGCTCCGTTCTTAACTGAGCAGCCTTAGCTCAAAACCGTCCGGAAAAGCAGAGAAAACTACGACGGCGCCGCCCCCTTGACTGGGGACGGCGCCGTCGTGGTTTGGCCAAGCTTTCGATAAAGTTCACTGACCGGAAATCTCGTACCGTTAGCGGGACTTGGACGCCTTCAGTGCCAGCAGTGACTTCTCGTCCGCTGGCGCGGTGCCGCTGGCCCGCTCTTTACGGAAATGGGTTCGGGCCTCATCCTGGCGGCTTGCTTCGGCGCCGGTCGCGATTGCTGCGCGCAGGTGCTCGGGTCCGTAGCCAAAGGCATCCACGAGGTCCAGCGCGTGGGGACGGATCTTGACCAGCAGCCGGTTGATGTACGTCCCCACGGTCCGGCCCCGTTGCATGGAGAGCCGGCCGTTCATGAGGTACCACGACAAGTGCTTCTCGATGAGCGAAAGCCCGAACAGATCCCGCAGCCAGGTGAGGACCCGCTTGGTTCCCTCATCGGAAACCTCCGCCAGTGCCTCCGTGAAAGCTTCCCACTGGAGGAGCTCGGCATGGGCTTGAGCGGCTTCGATGAGTTCATGCTGGTGCTGGTTGAACAGGGCTGCCGCCTGGTGCTGCGGCAGCTTGTTGGCGCCCTTCAGCGCCGCACCTACTTCGGCCACCATGGACTGCACGCGGTCCGTCAGCAGGGTCCGCTGGCCTTCCTCGTCGCGCAAAGCCAGTGCTGCTTTCTGCACCGAACCCGTGTCAGCTACGAACTGAGCAACCTGCCGAAGGCCCGTCCTGTGCAAGGCGACACCCGCGGCCTGGTCCACTACATACCGCGCAAGCACGCCGAAGTCTGCATTGCGGAATTCCTTGGCATAGTCGGCCAGTAGACGCTTGGCCACCAACTGCAGCAGGACGGTGTTGTCGCCTTCAAAAGTCACGTAAACGTCAAGGTCGGCGCGCAACGAGGCAAAGCGGTTCTCGATCAGGAAGCCTGCGCCACCACAGGCTTCGCGGCACTCCTGCAGAGTGTCCAGCGCATGCCAGGTGCTGAGGGGCTTCAGTGCGGCCGCCAAGGTTTCCAGATCCTGACGGTCGGCGTCGGTATCGTGGGCGCCGGAGAAAACGTCGTCGAACTTTTGCAGGAGCTGCTCGTGGGCAAAACTCGCAGCGTACGTCGTGGCAAGGCGGGTGAACAGGCGCCGCTGATGACGCTGATAGTCCAGCAGGACTTCTTCGTCAGTGGGTGAGGAAGCGTTGAACTGACGGCGCTCGGTGGCGTACTGGATGGCTGTCTTGAGCGCCACCTTGCTGGCCGCCACAGCTGCCCCGTCCAAGGAGACCCGGCCTTGGACCAAGGTTCCAAGCATCGTGAAGAAGCGGCGGCCCGGGCTCTCGATGGTTGATGAATACGTGCCATCGACAGCTACATCGCCGTATCGGTTCAGGAGGTTGGTGCGGGGGATACGGACGTCGGTGAAGTGGAGCCGGCCGTTGTCGATGCCGTTGAGACCGCCCTTGATGCCATCATCTTCCCCGCCGATGCCTGGCAGGAATTCTTTGGTGGTGGGGTCGCGCAGCTCCACATAGAAGGCGTGCACGCCGTGGTTAATGTTTTTGGTTACCAGCTGCGCAAACACGACGGCGGCCAGGCCATCGTTTGCGGCGTTGCCGATGTAGTCCTTCCAAGCTGCCCGGAAGGGGGTGTTGATGACGAATTCCTGGTTCGCCTCGTCATAAGTGGCCGTAGTGGCGATGCTGGCGACGTCGGAGCCGTGGCCCGTCTCCGTCATCGCGAAACAACCCGGAATTGCCAGGCTCATGATGCCGGGGAGCCATTTGTCGTGGTGCTCCCGGGTACCAAGGTGCATGACAGCGGAGCCAAAGAGGCCCCACTGAACGCCGGCCTTGATCTGCAGTGACGGGTCGGCCGTAACGAGCTCTTCGAATCCGGCAACATTGCCGCCGTGATCATCCGAACCTCCCAGGCGGGTGGGGAACGCCCGGTGTACAGCATTGTTGTCCACCAGGAACTTCAATTGTTCAAACACGCGGGCCCGGTGTTCCGTGTGGTGGAGGCCTTCAATTTTGCGGACGTCGGGATGACCGGCTATTTGGCGGGCTTGGTGCCGGATGTGGGCCCATTTGCCCAAGAGCTGCTCACCCAGCGCTGCGACATCCACCACCGGGTCCGCAGCCCGCTTGCCGGATCCACTGGTACCGGAGTCACTGGTGCCGGAGTCATTGGTGCGAATGGCCGCGTCCTCGCGGCCTGATGGTTGATGGGCTGATGAAGCCCGGTCCACTACTTCAGTCATGTTGGTTCCTTCTTTGGTTCTTACAACTGATGGATCACTTCTCATGTCAGTTGGCCGCTTTGAGTTCAGGAGCGATGCCCAGGCATAGCCAATCCGTAATGTGGCCGGCCATGGTTGCCTGGTTCGGTTTGCTGTCCGAGGCAGGGCTTCCCAGCCACATTTCACCGGCGTTCCGAACGAGCCCGATGGCGGCAGTGGGCCAGTACTCGATCAACGCCTCTTTTTCTGCACCGAGGTACTGCCGCATAGGCGTGGCGATCATGTCGGTGATTTGTTCGAAGAAGTTTCCCAACGCGCCTGACGCCGCAATCGCATCCTGCGAGGAAGCTTCGCCAGGCATCAACCGGGTGATGAACGCATAAACGTTGGGACTGGATTCCGCCATTTGCAGGTAAGCCGAAACCATGGCGTACAGCCCTTCGCGTGGTGTCTGCGCCAACTGGGCCGCCTCTTTCATGCGGCGTTGCATTTGCCCTAGAACTACTTCTCCCATGGCCTGTTGAAGGCCTGCCTTATCGCCGAAATAGCGGTAGTAGACCGACTTTGAGGTGCCCGCGGCACCGGCGATGTCTTCCATGGATGCTTCGCTTCCCAAGGCGTGCACAGCCCTGCGTGCTGCCTTGATGAGCTCGCGCCGACGCTCCTCGCGATGGCTCTGCCATCTGGCGGCACGCCCATCTACCGCAAGGTCCCGAACAGAGTTGCCGGACTCCACGGTGGCATCAACAGCACCCGTGCTGGAAGAGGCAGGTGCGTTCGGAAAATCTGTACGGCGACGGTTCACGATACCCAGCGTATCAGGTACGCTGGGTATCAGTAACTGCTATTCATCGAAGGAGTCAAGCATGGCTGCAGCAGACGCGCCCGCGGGCAAGAACACAGGTACCGCGGGCACGCACAGCACGCACACAGGTACAGACGGCTTCGCAAGCGGAGAACAGAGCAAGGGCGTCAAGGGGACGCGTGCTGCCGTGATCGTTGGTGGCAACCGGATCCCGTTTGCCCGCACGGGCGGCGCTTACGTGAAGTCCTCCAACCAGGACATGCTTACTGCTGCACTGGATGGGCTGATCGCCCGTTTCGGGTTGCAGGATGAGCGGATCGGTGAGGTAGCTGCTGGAGCGGTGCTGAAGCATTCACGGGACTTCAACCTCACCCGGGAGGCTGTACTGGGTTCGGCGTTATCTCCAGAGACGCCCGCGTACGACCTTCAGCAGGCATGTGCCACGGGACTGGAAACCGTGCTTGGGCTTGCAAACAAGATCAAGCTTGGGCAGATCGAGTCCGCGATCGCCGGTGGCGTTGACTCCGCGTCCGATGCCCCGATCGCCGTCAGCGAGGGGCTGCGGGAAATTCTGCTGGACCTCAACCGCGCCAAGACCTCCGTCCAGAAGCTGAAGGTCCTGGCCCGCATCCGGCCAAAGGATTTGGCCCCGGATGCTCCCAACACCGGCGAACCGCGTACTGGCCTGTCCATGGGCGAACATCAAGCGCTCACCACGGCACAGTGGAAGATCAGCCGGGAGGCGCAGGACGAACTGGCCTTCAACAGCCACCGCAACCTCGCCGCCGCGTACGAGCGCGGCTTCTTCGAGGACCTCATTACTCCATACCGCGGCCTCAACCGGGACTCGAATCTTCGCGCAGACACCACGTTGGAGAAGCTCTCCACACTGAAGCCTGTCTTTGGCAGGAACCTGGGATCCGAGGCCACGATGACCGCCGGCAATTCGACGCCGCTGACCGATGGCGCCGCAACCGTCCTGCTTGCCACCGAAGAGTGGGCGGACAGCCGGGGCCTTCCCAAGCTCGCCACCGTCCTGGACGGCGAGGCGGCCGCCGTCGACTTCGTCCACGGTAAGGACGGACTTCTGATGGCGCCGGTCTTTGCCGTACCGCGCCTCCTCGCGCGCCATGGGCTGACTTTGGAGGACTTCGACTTCTTCGAAATCCATGAGGCTTTCGCCGGGACCGTCCTCAGCACGCTGGCTGCCTGGGAAGATGAAGACTTCGGACGAACGCGGTTGGGGCTGGACGGTGCGCTGGGAAAGGTGGACCGCACGAAACTCAACATCAATGGTTCTTCACTCGCTGCCGGGCACCCGTTTGCAGCAACCGGTGGCAGGATCGTGGCCTCGCTGGCAAAGATGCTCCATGACAAGGGAGCTGTGGATGGAAGGCCGGCACGTGGCCTGATTTCGGTGTGTGCCGCCGGGGGGCAGGGCGTTGTTGCCATTCTGGAAGCAGCCTAGGGGAGCGTGATGACAGACAAGTACGCCAAAATCGTCAGCAAGGGACTTGGCAAGGACGTCGCCAAAAGGCTCGGGCTGCCGCAGCCGGTTGAGCTGCGTCGACACCAGCCAGGCGCGCCGCTTATCGATGGGCCGGTGCTGGTCAACGGCGACAGCCGCGGCGCGGATGACCTCGCCACCACGCTTCTTGGTTGGGGCCTGGACGTCCGCCGTCATGCATTGCCCAAGGAAAAGCTCGGGGCCATCATTGTTGTCCTCGACGCCGTGCAGCACCCAGAGGACCTGGGCAAGCCGGTGCTCACGATTGGTGCTTCCTTGCGGGACCTTGCACCCAACGGACGGGTGATTACCCTCTCAAGAACGGCCGGGTCCGCATCAGGGCCCGCTTCGGCGGCTGCCCGGCAGGGCGTAGATGGCCTGCTGCGTTCATTGGCCAAGGAATTGCGCGCAGGCGCCACCGCCAACGGCCTTCTTCTCGATGCGGATTTGGCCACCACCAGTCCGTCCGCGCTGGGAGCCCTCCGGTTCTTCCTTTCCGGCCGCTCCGCCTATGTGGATGGCCAGTTCCTGACCATCAGCTCCTCGTCCGGTAGCTTGCCCTTTGACGCCGAAAAACCTCTTGCCGGCAAAGTTGCCGTGGTCACTGGTGCAGCGCGGGGTATTGGTGCCGCGATCGCCCGGACGCTACACCGTGATGGGGCCAAGGTTGTGCTGGTGGATGTCCCTGCCGCGGGGGATCATTTGGCGGCAGTGGCCAACGAGGTCCGCGGGACCGCCCTCCAGCTCGACATCACCCGTGACGACGCCGGTCACCGGATTATCGACCACGCGGTGGAACGCCATGGCAGGCTCGACGTCGTAGTCCACAACGCCGGCATCACCCGCGACCGGCTCCTTGCCAACATGGATGAGCGCCGCTGGCAGTCTGTCATCGCTGTCAACATCGCGGCGCAACTGAGGATCAATGAGGCCCTCCTGGCATCCGAGCACTTCAAGGAGAGGCCGCGCATCGTTTCGGTGGCATCCACCAGCGGCATTGCCGGCAACAGGGGCCAAACAAACTATGCCGCGTCCAAGGGTGGCGTGATCGGAATGGTGCGCTTAACAGCGCCGCTCATGGAGTCCTTCGGGGGGACGATCAACGCTGTAGCACCGGGGTTTATTGAAACAGAGATGACAGCCCGGATGCCGTTCGTCATACGGGAAGCCGCGCGTAGGGCCAACTCCCTCAGGCAGGGCGGCCAGCCCCGGGATGTGGCGGAAGCCATCGCTTTCCTGGCGAGCGATGCCGCGGGAGGAATCTCGGGCGAAGTCCTTCGCGTGTGCGGACAGCAACTGGTGGGAGCATGAGCAAACCACAGCCGGTCATCCTTGGGGAGCTGCCGTCGCTGTCCAAGCTCTACATGAATGCCGCGGCAACTGCCGCTCGCCGCCGCATTATGGGGTCATCTGCGGGGCAGGCGACACTGCCCGCCGTCAGCCACGAGGTCAAGGGAGTCCAGGCGGACGTCGCCAACCTGACCGCCTACCAGCACTTGCTGGGGGAGACCGCCAGCGACATCCTGCCAGCAGGATTCGTCCACGCGCTGGCTTTTCCGGTGTCCATGAGCGTGATGAACCGGGATGATTTTCCGTTGCCGTTGCTCGGGATGATCCACCTCAGGAACCATGTAGAGCAGCTGGTTCCCATCCAGTTCACAGAAGCCCTGGACATCCGGTCTTGGTCGGAGAACCTTTCGGGTCATCGCGTGGGTACGCAAGTGGATGTCATCACCGAAGTCCGCTCCAGCTCCTCAGGCGAGCTGCTGTGGCGGGGAATTTCCACGTACCTTGCGAAAGGGGTCTTCCTGCCTGGTATCGACAAGCCGGGAAACTCAAGCGGCTCCGGGGACAATGGCAACTTTTCCCCGCCGGACCCCACAGCCCTGTGGCAACTGGACCTGGACATCGGACGCAGTTATGCCGCCGTCTCCGGAGATTTCAATCCCATTCATCTGAGCGTGCTATCGGCCAAAGCATTGGGTCTGAGGGGATCCATTGCCCACGGCATGTACCTTGCGTCGCGAGCGTTGGCAGACGTCGGAGCGGTCAAGTCTGATGCCTTCACCTGGGACGTGACGTTTGAAGCGCCGGTTTTCCTGCCTGCCCGGGTGGCGCTGGACATATCCACCATCCAGGCGGAAACCGGGGCTTGGCAGCGTTCGGACTACGTGGCGTGGAACCCACGCAGCGGCCGGCGCCACTTCAGGGGGAGCGTGGCTCCATTGTCGTAGGCCCTCCATAAATCCTTAGGGGCGGGATATTCTCTTCAGACGGACCGCCCGTAGGAGGAGAGTCTTGCCACATGAACCAGATAAGTTTGTGCGTCTCGACCTACAACCGGGTTGATGATCTGAAGAGGTTGCTCTCCAGCGCTCTCGGCCAGGAACCCGCAATTCCCATCATCGTCTATGACGATGCATCCTCGGACGGCACTTCAGAGGTGGTCCGAGAGCAGTTTCCCGCCGTTGAACTTATTACGGGTCAGGAGAATGTCGGTTTGATCGCTGCCCGGAACATCTGCATCCGGGCAGCATCCACTCCATTCGTCCTCATCCTCGATGATGACGCGTACTTCACATCCGCCTCCACGGCCCGGCAAACCGTGGCCGACTTTTCATCGCCTGCAATTGCCGCCGTTGCGGTCCCCTTTACCGAGAACGGCGCCTTGATGCAGGGCGACCAATCAGGCGATACTGTTCAGCTGGCCCGGAGCTTTATCGGCGCGGCTCATGCTCTGCGCCGGGATGCCGTCCTGGCCTGTGGCGGTTTGCGTGAATCCTATAGGTTCTATTGTGAGGAATCGGATTTATCGATTCGACTGTTGGCTTCGGGCCTCGTAGTCAGGCACGGAACCTCGGATCCGGTGGAGCACTGCCCGAATCCTGACCGTCACCCGCTACGTAGGCGCCAATTGCGCTGGCGAAGCGAACTTCGCTTCAAGTGGTGCCACACACCAACTTTGTTTGTGGTGCCGGTACTCGTAGGTCATGCGGGTCTCCTGCTCGTGAGGTCGGGGCAATTTGGTGGCCTTCGGGAATCTTTTCGGCTGTGCTACTCATCCTGCAGGGACGTCTTCATGTCGCGGTTCGAACGCAAAGGTGTGGATATCCGGACCTATCTCCTGTGGAGACGCCTTGCCAAGCTTCCCCGATTGACTCTGGACGCGACTGACCACGTTCTTGCCTTTCGACGTGCTCCTCAGCAGCGGCAGGTTCAGGGGCGCGGCATTTCGCTCAAGCGATGAGCCAGGAAAATTGGATTGGTGGGAGCGATGATCATGAGGGAACGCCACCTGACCGTACGGCGACAAGCGGCTGCATCCGGTGCCTCCATCTGGGCTGTGTTAGCCGATTTCGGGAACCTCGCCGACGTCTGGAACGGCCTAAGGGCATCACAATCGGTCGGTAACAAGACCCAAGGGCTGGGCGCCCGCCGTCAGGTACGCTTGTCGCCCGTCGGCTCGATGATCGAAACCATCACCGAATGGGAGGAAGGCCGCGTCCTCGCAACGAAGAACGAGCAGTCGACACTGGTGCCCTTCAAACAAGCCAACTCCAGGCTCGTCCTCCAGCCGGATGGCGAGGGGACAGCGATGGCCTTTGACTACCGTTATGTACCCAGGGGTGGGCCTCTCGGCCGCCTGACCGGCCCTCTGATTGACAGAATGCTGACGGCGACCTTCGAAAGTATGCTGGCGGCGGTCGAGAAGGCTGCCCGCCAAGGCAGCTGAAAGGTGATGCCGCCGTGCAGACCCTCAGCCTTATTCGAATATATGTTCTATTCTTAGTCCATGAGACCCAAGCAAGACTCCAAAGCTTTCGCCCGCATGATGTTGCAGACGGAGGCGGAGGCAAAGCACCCTAAACCTGACGATGGCAAAATCATGGAGCTGGAGCCGGGTGCCCAACCGCTTGTTCGTGTTGGTGAGGTGTATGGACGGGCGATCAAGTACACGCGGACCTATGGCCTCGTGGAGTGGGTGGATGATCGGCGTGACTACCATGTGGAATGGTTTCCAGCCGGACAGATCAAACGGGTGGCCCAGGAGTCATGGCGGGGCTGGCCGTTGGCGTAGTAAAACGCCACCCATGACTGACTAGAAGGGGGGCGGCGTGGTTGAGGGCACAAAAAAACCCCGGTTTCCCGGGGCCTTCTTTGTGCGCGGAGGGGGACTTGAACCCCCACCCCCTTTCGAGGACTAGCACCTCAAGCTAGCGCGTCTGCCATTCCGCCACCCGCGCAGGTGGTGTTCAGAGAAGCCATTCCGCACCTTCCGGTGCTTCACTTTCCTCCGAAGCAGCGAGAAAAACTCTAACACGGTTTGAAGCAACTAAAAAATCGATGCTGGTCAGGACGGGTTGCAGGCCTCCAACGCGTGGTGGCGCCGGGAATTGCCAAACCGACGGCGCTTCCGGTGAGTAGGCTGGTGGAACACGGGACGGTAGAGCTGCGGGGTCCGCAGTGCGCGTCGCCGGCACCTGCAGCCCAGCCAACGCAAGGAGAATTTCCATGTCTGTCATCCGCCCCGAAGACGAAGTTGTCCGGATCTGCCAGGAGCTCATCCGGATCGACTCCTCCAACTTCGGCGACGACACCGGACCGGGCGAACGTGCTGCAGCGGAGTACACAGCTGGCCTGATCACGGAAGTGGGTCTCGAGGCCGAGATTTTCGAGTCTGCACCGGGACGTGCCAACGTCGTCACGCGCATGGCCGGGGAAGACCCCTCAGCTGACGCGCTGGTGGTGCACGGACACTTGGACGTTGTACCTGCCCTGAAGGATCAGTGGAGCGTTGACCCCTTCAGTGGTGAGCTGAAGGACGGACTGATCTGGGGTCGCGGTGCCGTGGACATGAAGGACATGGATGCCATGATCGTTTCAGTGATGCGGGACTTCGCCCGGACTGGTCGCAGGCCCAAGCGGGACATCATTTTCGCCTTCTTCGCAGACGAGGAAGCTGGCGGCACTTATGGCGCCCGGTATGCCGTGGAGCACCGACGCGAATTGTTCGATGGGGCCACCGAGGCTATCTCCGAAGTGGGCGGCTTCTCCGCGACCATCGGCGGCCAGCGAACGTACCTGCTTCAAACTGCCGAGAAGGGTTTGTCCTGGCTGCGGCTGGTGGCCCATGGACGGGCTGGCCACGGTTCGCAGATCAATACGGACAACGCGATCACCCGGCTCGCGGCGGCCGTCACCAGAATCGGCGAATACAAGTGGCCCGTAGAACTGACTCCCACAACCAGGCAGTTCCTGGACGGCGTGACCGAACTTACTGGCGTGGAGTTTGATGCCGACAACCCGGATATCCTGCTCAAGGAGCTTGGCACGGTGGCCCGCTTCGTGGGAGCAACGCTGCAAAATACTTCCAACCCCACCCTGCTCCGCTCGGGCTACAAGCACAATGTCATCCCGGAATCGGCCGAAGCATTCGTGGACTGCCGCACGCTGCCCGGCCAGCAGGAACTGGTGTTCGAAACCATCAAGGAGCTCGCTGGGGACGGCATTGAGATCAGCTACGTCAACAAGGATGTCTCCTTGGAGGTGCCGTTCGCCGGCAACCTGGTGGACTCCATGATCGACGCCTTGCACTCCGAGGACCCGGGCGCCAAGGTGCTTCCCTACACCCTCTCCGGAGGGACCGACAACAAGTCCTTGAGCAAGATCGGCATCACCGGCTATGGCTTCGCTCCACTGATGCTGCCGGACGAGCTGGACTTCACAGGCATGTTCCACGGCGTGGACGAGCGAGTGCCGGCGGAGTCCCTGCAATTCGGCGCGCGCGTCCTCAACAGGCTGCTGAGCAACTACTAAAACGCAATCTTTACGAAAGACGGTGGGCGATGACTCCAGAGGAAATCCTTCCGGATGCGCTGTTGGAACGTCTGCGCGGACGGGCGGCCGGTTATGACCACAACAATCTCTTCTTCCATGAAGACCTGGAAGAGCTGGCAGCCGCCGGTTACCTGAAACTCTTCGTGCCAGTTGCCGACGGCGGTATGGGACTGGGTCTGGAAGCGGTAGCTGCGCTGCAGCAGCGCCTCGCCACGGCCGCCCCGGCCACAGCACTGGCAGTCAACATGCACTTGGTCTGGACCGGCGTCGCGCATGTCATGGCTGCCAGGGGAGAGGCCACGCTGGACTTCGTGCTGAAGGAAGCCGGCAAGGGGGAAGTGTTTGCTTTCGGAATTTCCGAAGCGGGCAATGATTCAATGCTGTTCGACTCCACTACTGTTGCGGAGCCGCTGCCCGACGGTGGTTATCGATTCACCGGACGGAAGATCTTCACTAGCCTCTCCCGTGGCTGGACCCGTCTGGGAACGTTCGGCAAGGACGCCAGCGCCAGGAACGGAGAGGGCGAGTTGGTTTTCGGGTTTATCCATCGTGATGAACCCGGGCACGAAACCCTTAACGATTGGGACACCCTGGGAATGCGGGCCAGTGCCTCGAACACCACCCTGTTGAAGGGAGCGGCGGTTCCAACGGAGCGGATCTTCCGCAAACTGCCTGTCGGGCCAAACCAGGACTTACTGATTTTCGCGATTTTTGCCTGCTTTGAGACCTTGTTGGCAGCCGTCTACACGGGATTGGCGGAGCGTGCATTCATGCTGGGCATTGAAAGTGTCAAGCGACGGGTCTCGGCAAAACACGGGGGACGCAGTTTCGCGCAGGACCCGGACATCCGCTGGAAAGTTGCCGACGCGGCCTTGGCCATGGACGCTATCTATCCCCAGTTGTCGGCTGTAGCCCGCGACATCGACAACCTGGTGGACCATGGAGCCCAGTGGTTCCCCAAGCTTGTTGGACTCAAGTTGCGGGCCACGGAAAATGCCCGCTATGTGGTGGATCTGGCGATCAGGGTCACTGGAGGATCGAGCTACTTCCGCGGCTCGGAACTGGAACGCCTCTACCGGGATGTACTCGCTGGAATTTTCCATCCGTCCAACGACGAATCGGCGCACAACACGGTGGCGAACGCCTGGCTTGGGCCCCTGGATAACTGAGGAACCTGTACAGCTGAGGAACCTGGATAACTGAGGAACCTGGCAGCTGACTAAACCGTGCGCTGCACGGAATAGACCTTTCGGCGCAACCAGAAGCGCCTGCCGCCACCGAGGTATAGCCGGCTGCGTTCCAGCTCCCACTTTCCGTACTCGGAGTGCTCTGCGAGCCGACGCCGAGCTTCGGGCAGTGAATCGTCAGGTCCTACCGTCAGTACGAGGTACTCGTACTGACGTGCATAGTCACGTTGGCGCTCTTCGGAGCTGCCTCGAAATTGTTCCTTCATCCCTCTCCATTTTCGTCCTTTTCGGGCTAACGTGAAGTCATGAGCATCGATCCGCGTGTCGCGCTTCAGTCACTGACTGCTGCCCTGGAAGAGCACTTGGCCGCCGCTTCAGCCCGCCGGGGCGAGGGTGACCCCAACGTCGAGGCGGCGTTCTTCGCCATCGCAGACGCCTTCGAGGTTTACGAAGACGCCCTGTACGAGGCATATTCCGAGGTTACTCCGCTGCAGGTGTTTGATGACGAGGAAGAGGACGATGACGAGGTCCTGGACGAAGACCTCGAAAGCCTGGAGGACTAGGGAGCCTCTAATACTAGGGAGCCTTCAATAAGCGGCAACCAACCGGCCACCGACGGTGGCCGGTTTTTGGGTTATAGGACAAAACGTGTGTAAATCCCGGGTGTGTCATGATCGTCCGGCCCAGCCTGCGCGGTGCCAGAGGCCTTCATCGGGGCTGAGGCCGGTGCTGTAGATCTCGGGGCCGGGCTCCGGTTCTGTGGTTGTGCTGGCGTTGGTCCTGCCGGGTTTGTAGTGCCGGTTTTCGATGAGCTTCGCCGGGGGCCGGGGTTGGTCGCTGTGGAGGTAGAGGTACCACTCGATGGCGCGTTTTTGGTGGTCCTCGCTCATGCCCCGGTGGGCCCGCAGGATCAATCGGAGTTGCGCGTTGGTGCCTCCTTCGATCCGGTTGGTCGTCGAGGCGATATCCAGTCCGGTGTATTCAGCCTGCAGATAGGTAAAGAGGGTCCCGGCTTGGCCGAGTCGTTCCAGCAGCCGGTAGGCCTTGCGGAGTCTGTCGTGGGTGTACCACCAGGTTTGGTTGGCCCGGACCCATCCCGGAGCCATGGCCGTAGCGGTGCGGTACGTGCGGGCCTTGACCAGATGCCCGTGTTCCTGATGCCAGTCATTGAGACCCGCGAGCCAGGCGGCTGCTTCGGCGGGGGCTTTGATCCTGGTCAACGCCCGTCCCAGCCGCAGCAATGCTTTGCCCGCATCCGTTCGGGGCCGGCTGGTCAGGTAGGTCCGGACATTGCGTTGGACATGGACCAGACACCGTTGGACCGCGGTTTCTGACCAGCACTCCGACAGGGCTGCGGCGATCCCCGAACCGCCGTCAGTGATCACCACGCGAGGGGCAGGGAACCGTTGCAGCAGCGCCGCCCACGCGGCCTTTTTCTCGGTGTCGCACCACTGCCGGCCAAGCACGTAATCACCGGCAACAGCGATCAGGCAGCACCACGACCCGACAAAGATCCCATCGACCTGGATCTGGTCATGGACCTCCCCGGTCACGGGAATGCGCGGGGCGATGTTCCAGCACCAGGCCGTGCGCCGTCGGAAGGACCGGGCCGTGCCGAACATGGTCAGCGACGACTGGCCTGAAGTGCCTAACAACCAACCAAGAAACGCCTCCAGCTCAGCGCGACGGCTGACATCCGGACGTTGACCGGAACGGCTCGCCCCGCAGTTCAGGCACCGGTAGCGCTGTTTGCCCGCTGCCGTTTTCCCGTTCCGTACCAGCGTCTGGCCGCAGACCAAACATTCCCCAGATATGCAAGCACCCCAGCCACCCTAAGCTCCAAAAGCTTAGCTATCCCGGAATTCGCCCGCCAGCGCTGGAAAGCAGGCCCAACCAATACACACGTTTTGTCCTGTAACCCCGGTTTTTTGTGTCGTTTCGCGAGCTGTTTGTCCTGTTTCCAGCCCGGAATGTAGCGGTTTTCGGTGGCGCCGTGAGGCTTAAAGCACGTAGTCCTGCCACATCAGGCTAGGTACTCGCACGTAGGAGCCATGGGTAAAGCTGCGCAAACTTGAGTACCGACTACTGGTGCGCCTCCTGACAGCCGCCGCTTCACTGGGATGTAGGCAACGGCAGGTCTGCGAAGAAGGCTGACATGGTAAAAGTTCCAGTCTTGCGTTCGGGCAAGGTGGCAGCACCACAGGGTGCGCCTAACTTTTCCTTGGGCGCGGCGTTCACCGCGAAACCTGGTGTTGTCGATGTCAATCCGCCGGTGTCTCCCTGGATTGACAAGTCCGTTGCTGCACAACGGGCTGAAAAGGCGGGACTGGCGGCGTTGAGGGCAGATGTCACCCTGGACCTCGAGCCGCCAGTCACCCACCGCAACTCCCGCAGCGCCTCCTCCGGGGCCGAACGGTACAACGGATCCGGCTGGGCCAAGGCGCTCACCAACAGTCTTCGATTGGCAGACAGCGCCCTGGTAGCGGCAGCAGTCACGTCAGGTTTCCTTCTCAACACTGACGGTCTTGCCGTTGCGGCAGGCGGCGCGGGACATGAGCGGCAGCTTTTGCTCGGCTTCATACTTGGAATTGCCTGGCTGGGCGCACTGGAGGTCTATCGGACACGGGATCCGAAAGTGCTCGGGGTTGGGCCCGAAGAATACAAGCGTGTCCTGTCCGCAAGCCTGCGCGTTTTCGGCTTTCTGGGGCTCGTGGCAGTCGTTTTCCAGTTGGAGTCCGCAAGCTCATTCGTCTTGGTGTCCCTGCCAGTGGGCTTGGTGGCCCTGACAGGCAGCCGGTGGATGTTCCGCCGCTGGCTGACGCGCGAAAAATCACGCGGCCGCTGCCTCTCCCGTGCCATTGTGGTCGGGGAGCCGCAGGATGTCAGATACGTCATCAAGCAAATCAACCGGAAGTCCGGTGCTGCGTACAACATCCTGGGGGCATGCCTTCCAGGGGCCCGGCGTGGCGCCGTCCTGGTGGTGGATAACGTGCGGGTTCCCGTCTTGTCATCGATTTACGGTATTGCCCATACCGTGCGTCAGACGGGCGCCAACGCGGTGATCGTTGCCGGTCCGGTCCCTGGCGGCAACCAGTTCATCCAGGAGTTGGGCTGGCGCTTGGAAGAAGATGCCGCCGAACTCGTCCTGGCAGCAACGCTGACCAACGTGGCAGGCCCGCGCATCCATTGGCGCCCGGTTGAAGGCCTGCCCTTGATGCACGTGGATATTCCGCACTACTCCGGTGGCAAACACACTCTCAAACGCCTCATGGACATTGTGGTGTCGGCTGCTGCCTTGCTTTGCCTGGCGCCACTGCTGGCTGTTTTGTCGCTGATAGTCAGGTTTGACAGCCCGGGGCCAGTCCTTTTCCGGCAGGAACGGATAGGTAGGCGAGGCACCACCTTTCAGATGCTGAAATTCCGTTCCATGGTGGTTGATGCCGAAGCGCGGCTGGAAGAACTCAGCGGTAAGGACCAGGGAGCCGGTGTCCTCTTCAAGATCCGCGAGGATCCCCGCATCACCAAGTGCGGCCGTTGGATGCGCAAGTACTCCTTGGACGAGCTACCCCAGTTCTGGAATGTGCTGGCCGGGAACATGAGCCTTGTGGGCCCCCGACCGCCACTCCTTCGCGAAGTCAATGGCTACGAACGGCATACCCATCGCCGGCTGCTCATCAAACCTGGAATTACTGGCCTGTGGCAGATCAATGGACGATCAGACCTTCCCTGGGATGAAGCCGTCCGGCTGGACCTCTATTACGTCGAAAACTGGTCGATAGCGGGCGACCTGATGATCATGTGGCGCACCTTCAAGGCCATGATCCAGCCCTCCGGTGCCTACTGATGAGGGTTGGAACCAACCGTCTGACCCGGGACATGCCGGGCAGCACAACAAGCAGTACTTGAGAAAGAACCGAGCTATCCAACACAGAATCCGAGTGGAAAATGAGCATAGGAACTATTCCATCAGGCCACCTCAACGGCCACGGGATGACCCCGAAATTGCGGATCGCCGTGGTCGGAGCGGGATATTGGGGCCCGAACCTCGCCAGAAACCTTAAAGCCAGCCCCGACTGGGAACTCGTGGCAATTTGCGATCTTGACGTGGAGCGCGGACTTCGGCTGGCCGAAACAGTAGGCGGCGTCGCCGTCGTCGAGTCCTTGGACGAACTCCTGGACACCTACAACCTGGACGCCGTCGCCGTGGCGACCCCGGCGCACACACATCACGGAGTAGTGATGACTGCCTTGCGCGCCGGCATGCACGTACTCGTCGAGAAGCCACTCGCGGATAGCCGTGCCAAGGGCCTGGAAATGGTGGAGGAAGCCAAAGCCCGCGGCCTGGTCCTCATGGCAGACCACACCTATTGTTTTACTCCCGCGGTTTTGAAGATCCAGGAGCTCGTATCAAGTGGGGCATTGGGCGACATCTTGTACGTCGACTCCGTGCGCATCAACCTCGGACTTGTCCAACCGGACGTCAACGTGTTCTGGGATCTTGCACCGCACGATCTCTCGATCCTCGATTTCGTCCTACCGGGAGGCCTGCACCCCACCGAGATCTCTGCCCACGGCGCAGACCCACTGGGTACCGGCCGCGACTGCGTAGGCCACCTGACCTTCGGCCTGCCAAACGACGCCATGGTACATATCCACGTGAACTGGCTCAGTCCCACCAAAATCCGCCAAATGATCATTGGCGGCTCAAAGAGGACGCTCGTCTGGGACGACCTGAACCCGCAACAACGCCTCAGCGTCTATGATCGCGGCGTCAGCCTGGAACAACAGCCACGGTCCGCGGCGGACAAAAAGACCTCGGCCATCTCTTATCGCCTAGGCGACACCTGGTCACCGGCGTTGCAGGAGCGCGAACCGTTGGGCCAAGTGGTCGCCGAGCTGGCCGGCTCCATCCGGAACCACACGATACCGCGCACCAGCGGAGAATCCGGGCTCAGGGTCCTCTCAGTACTGGAAGCCGTCACCCAAAGCCTGGGAACAGACGGCCAGTCCACCATCGTTGCGGGCAACGAGGTCGCTCTCCAGGTCGCACAATGAAGAAGCTGCTCGGCGCCAACGTCCTGGTCACCGGAGGCGCCGGAACCATCGGATCCACCCTGGTAGACCAACTGCTCGACGCCGGTGCGGCGCACGTGGACGTCCTGGACAACCTCGTCAGGGGGCGCCGGTCCAACCTCAACGATGCCTTGGCTACCGGACTCGTACAGCTGGTGGAAGGTGACCTGAGGGACCGGGACATGGTCCACGACCTCACCAGGGGCAAAGATCTGGTTTTCCATCAGGCTGCGATCCGTATCACCCAATGCGCCGAGGAGCCACGGTTGGCGCTTGAGGTCTTGGTGGATGGAACCTTCAACGTGCTCGAAGCCGCCGTTGAGCACAATGTGGAAAAGATCATCGCGGCGTCCAGTGCCTCCGTCTACGGAATGGCAGAAGAATTCCCCACCACCGAGAGACACCACCACCACAACAACGACACCTTTTACGGGGCCGCGAAATCGTTCAATGAGGGAATGGCGAGGAGCTTCCGGGCCATGTCCGGCCTGGACTACGTCCTCCTGAGGTACTTCAACGTCTACGGTCCCCGCATGGACGTCCACGGCCTCTATACAGAGGTACTCGTCCGTTGGATGGAGCGGATAGTCGATGGCCTTCCGCCCCTGATCTTCGGCAGCGGCCACCAGACAATGGACTTCATCCACACCGTCGACGTCGCAAGGGCCAACATCCTCGCAGCCGCCAGCGACGTCCGGGAGGGCGTCTACAACGTGGCCAGCGGCACGGAAACCAGCTTGGCCGAACTCGCGCAAACACTGCTACGGGTCATGCAGTCCCCACTGCACCTTGACCACGGACCTGAACGTGCAGTCAACGGCGTTGCCCGACGGCTCGCAGACGTCACCGCCGCCAAGCGGGACCTCGGTTTCGAAGCCGCGATAGAACTTGAAGACGGACTCCGCTCACTCGTCACCTGGTGGCGTCCGCTCCGTGAAGAAATCGCAGCCTCCCGGCAGCTTGCCCGGCCGGAAGCACCCTCAGTGGGTGCACGATGACAACCGCCGAAACCTCCCTGGCGCGCATCGACGTCATGAAACCGTGGCTGGGGGAAGAAGAAGCCCAAGCAGTGGCCGAGGTCATCGCTTCCGGCTGGGTGGCCCAAGGCCCCAAAGTCAAGCAGTTCGAAGAAGCCTTCGCCCTGGAGCAACAAGCCGCTTTCGCCGTCGCGGTCTCCAGCTGCACCTCCGCCCTGCACCTGGCACTCGCCGTCGCCGGTGTCGGTCCGGGAGACGACGTCGTCGTTCCCTCCTTCTCCTTCATTGCCACGGCAAACGCCCCCACCTATGTAGGCGCCCGGGCGGTCTTCGCCGACGTCGACGTACTAACCGGTTGTGTCACCGCTGAAACGATTGCCGCTGCCTTGACTCCTGCCACACGGGCAGTCATAGCCGTGGACCAAGGCGGAGTACCCGTGGATCTCGATCCCATCCGGGCCCTGTGCGACCCCCTCGGCATCACCGTCGTGGAAGACGCAGCCTGCGGCATCGGTTCCCGCTACCGCGGCCGCCCGGTAGGAGCCGGCGCCGAACTGGTCGCTTGGTCCTTCCACCCCCGCAAAATCCTCACCACCGGCGAGGGCGGGATGCTCTCCACACCACGCCAGGACTTCGCAGACCGGTCCCGCCGCCTCCGCGAACACGCAATGAGCGTCTCAGCCGCAGACCGTCATGCAAGCATCCTCGCCCCCGCCGAGGAATACCTCGAAGTAGGTTTCAACTACCGCATGACTGACCTCCAGGCCGCCGTCGGGATCGTCCAACTCGGCCGCCTGCACCAAGCAGTACAACGCAGGCGTGAACTGGCCGCCAATTACGCACACGCCTTCGCTGGCATCGAAGGCCTCCGTCTAGTGGAGGACCCCGGATACGGAACCGGCAACTTCCAGTCCTGCTGGCTGGAAGTAGGCACAGCTTTCCCCCTCGGAAGAGACGCCCTGATGACCCGCCTCGCAGAGGACGGAATATCGGCACGACGCGGCATCATGGCCGCACACCGGCAACCTGCCTACGCCCGGACAGCCAAAGGAGCGGTTTCACTGGCAGCAACCGAATGGCTGACAGAGCACACATTGATTCTGCCTCTCTACCACCAGCTCACCCTGGGTGACCAGGTCCGGGTCATCGACTCAGTACTTCGCGCGGCAGGACAGGGAAGATGACCGAACTCCTCCTCATCGCCGCCAGCGGACTCGCCCGCGAGGTCCTGGCCATGGTCCGCAACACCGGACAATACGACGTCATCGGAATCCTCGACGACGACGAAGACAAACTCGGACGCGTCGTGGACGGCGCCCACGTACTGGGCCCCATCCGCGATGCCCTGACCTTCCCACACGCCATGCTGCTTGTCTGTATTGGATCCGGCCGAGGACGCGAAAGCGTCGTCATGCGCTTACGCACTCTGGGCCTCGCAGAGGACCGCTACGCGACAGCGATCGACTCATCAGTACATCCGCCGGAGGGATGCAGGATCGGCCTTGGCAGCATCCTCCTGGCCAATGTCACCATGACAGCCTCCGTCACAGTGGGAAGCCACGTAGTAGCCATGCCAGGAGTCACGCTCACCCACGACGACGTCATCAGCGACTTCGCCACCCTGGCCGCAGGCGTATCCCTCGGCGGCAACGTCCACATCGGGCGCGCAGCCTACATCGGCATGAACGCTAGCGTCCGCGAGCGCCGCACCATCGGCGCCGGCGCAACCATCGGCATGGGGGCGGCCGTGCTTACCGATGTTCCCGACGAGGAAACCTGGGCCGGGGTGCCCGCACGCGTCATCCGCCGCGGCTTTTCCCCCGAACTGGAGGACGCCCTGTGACACTTCGCAGCCGTCCTGCAATCCCGCGAACGCCCACTCCAACACGGGCGTTTGTCATCAGCGTCCTGAACGCAGTCGTGACACGCCTGGGAACGATCGCAATTGGCATAGCACTCGCGCGGTTACTGGGGCCCGAGCAATTCGGAACATACGCTGTGGCCTTTGTGGCACTCATGGCTGTACTGAGCTTCAACGAACTTGGGGTCAGCCTGGCAATCGTTCGATGGCCAGGGGATCCGAAGGAGATCGCAGCGACCGTGACGACGATCTCGACGGCATGCAGCATTGTTCTCTTCGCAGGTTCGTATGTGATGGCGCCATACTTCACAGCAGCCATGGGAAACGAAGCTGCCACCGACGTGGTCAGGGCGCTCGCATTATGCATCATTCTCAACGGGCTGGTGGCTACGCCTGCGGCCGTTCTGCAACGAAACTTTCGCCAGGGCCAACGAATGATCATTGACCAGGTCAACGTTTGGCTTGGGGCAGGCGTCTCCCTTGTTCTCGTCATTATGGGGATGGGCGCTATGAGTCTCGCCGTTGGACGCGTGCTGGCCAGCCTTGTTTCCGCTGTCCTTTTCCTGGTTTACTCTCCGTTGCCTTATCGCTTTGGGTTCTCCATGAAGCTGGCGAAACAGCTGCTGGGTTTTGGGTTGCCTTTGGCGGGCGCGAGCATAGTGGTCTTCGGCGTGGGTTACGTTGACCAACTGGTTGCTGGAAAGATGCTCGGTCCGGTGGTGTTGGGTTTTTATGTCATGGCCACGAATATGGCCGGTTGGCCAGCCAGCTTGTTGTCGCAGCCTCTGCGCAGCGTGGCACCTGCGACATTTGCCAGACTGCAGGATGCTCCCACGGAGATGCGTGCCGCCATGCTGTCAATCGTTGCGGTGGTGGCATCAGCCATGCTGCCGGTTTCGGCCGTCCTGACTGCCTGCGCGGTTCCGGTGGTGACGCTGCTGTATGGGGAGGCGTGGGGGCCGGCTGCCGGGGCCCTGGCTTGGCTGGCGCCGGTTGCGGTCTTCAGGGTTTTTCACGAACTCATTTATGACTACCTGGTGGTGATAAAGCAGTCTGTTCCCATTCTGAGGGTCCAACTCTTGTCCCTCCTTGCTTTGATTCCGGCACTTGTGCTGGGCGCACAACTGGGCGGCCTCCAAGGCTTGGCGGCAGTTCCGCTGTTCATTGCGGCGGTCGTAACTTCGCCGCTCTATTTAGGTGCGCTCTCTCGGGCTGGCATTCCCTTGAGGAGCCTTGCAGTCAGCGTGAGCGTGTCCACCGGTATCTCGCTCGCCGCCGGAGTGGCGTGTTTCGTGCTGTCCTCTTCGATTCCTTCGCCGTTTCTGGCAGTTGGTGCCAGCCTGTTGGTTGGTTTGCTGGCGCTCGCGGTCTCGGTGTTCCTCCGGCTGGGAGACATTCATCAGTTGCGTCGAATGGGTCGGGAGCAGGAGGCTGTCCGGTGAAGATTCTTATCTATCCGCATGACCTTCGAATCGGTGGCAGCCAGGTCAATGCCATTGAGTTGGGAGCCGCTGTCCGGGATCTTGGCCACAGCGTGGTCATTTTTGGGCAGCCCGGAACGCTTACCCGGAAGGTGCGGGAGCTTGATCTGGAGTTCATTCAGGCACCGACTCCCCGAAAGCGGCCATCCCCGTCAGTGTGCGCGACGTTGGGCAAGCTCGCCCGGGGCCGCATGCTTGACGTACTCCATGGTTACGAGTGGCCACCGGCCCTTGAGTGCTTGATTGCTTCAAGACTGGTACCCGGCAGCAGCAGCATGGCGACTGTCATGTCCATGGCCGTTGCGCCGTTTATCCCCAGGACGATGCCCCTTCTTGTAGGAACTGAACAGATTCTAGGTGCAGAGTCAGCTTCCGGTCGCCAGCGCGTGGGGCTTCTGGAGCCTCCCGTCGATGTCATCGCAAACAGTCCGTCAGCCGTTGCAGGGCCGGTCAAATTCCGGGAACGGTTTGGACTCAATGACCAGGCCCAACTAGTTGTTTGCGTTTCACGACTTGCCCGGGAGTTGAAGCTTGAGGGCATCTTGTCCTCGATGGACGCCATCGCTGAATTGGCACGGCTGAGAGACGTTCGCCTAGTGATCGTTGGCGACGGGCCAGGGATGAGCGACGCGATTGCCAAGGCTTCCGCTATCAATGACGGGCTGGGACGTCGCGTGGTCCTGCTAACAGGGGAGCTTGAGGACCCCAGGCCAGCGTACGCGGCTGCTGATGTTGTCCTGGGGATGGGCGGCTCGGCCTTGCGTGGTCTTTCCTTTGGGAAGCCGCTGGTGGTTCAAGGGGAGCGCGGCTTCTGGGAATTGTTGTCCCCGGAATCTGTGGACCGCTTCCTCTGGCAGGGATGGTACGGCGTAGGCAGCGGCACGGAAGCGGGGCGGGAAAACTTGATTTCCATCCTTGGATTCCTGCTGGACAACGAGCAGGAACGAGCCCAGCTGGGCTCCTTTGGGCGCGAACTTGTTCAGGACAGGTTTTCGCTCACAAACGCAGCCCGGGTACAGGTGCAGTTCTACCGGCGTTCACTGGAAGAAAGCACAGGTACATTCTCTTCGTTGAGGGCCGAGGCGCTAGCTGGTGCTCAATATGCCGCCTACGTGGGGCGTCGACGCTTTCACCGCTATTTCGGACACAACGCAGCCGATGACTTCAATGCCAAGCCGGTGGCATCGATGCCTTCCTTGGCCGTGCGTGGACGGGACAGCTGATGGAAACGATCGTCTATTTGTCCGGGACCCGCTGGGACAGCCTTTCGGGTACTGACAAGATGCTGGCCACCTCGTTGGCCAAGACACACCATATCCTCTGGGTTGATCACCCGGTTCCACTTACCAGCTACGAGGATGTCCGACGCCACCTCGTCCGGAGCCTTCGTGGTGTCGGCGAAGATGTGGCGACGAATATCAGCCGCCTCCGGATCCCGGCTCTGCCCGGCGTGAGCAAACCAATGGTGCGTCGCTCTACGGATGTCCTTGTACGCCGCTGCGTGGGTGCAGCGTTGGATCGGAGTGCCAGGCGTATTGCCGGCATAGTCAATTCGTCGCCGATCATGCTGTTTCCGTCCCGCCGCCCGGAAGGGACACGGCTCCTGCACGTGACAGATGATTGGTTGGCGGGGACGAACCTCATGGGCTTCACTTCGTCCCATTTGATCCGCGTATTGGAAGAGAACATCCGATCTGCCGACGCTATTAGCGCAGTCTCTGAGGAACTGGCAGCCAAGATCTCCCGGTTTTCCGGCAGGCCCGTCGAAGTCTTGCCCAATGGCTGCACTCCCGCGACCACGCCATCAGGTTCCAGCCGCAGTCCGGTTGTGGCCCTGGTTGGTCAGCTCAACAACCGGTTGGACCTGGACGCCCTGGAATCCGTAGCAGCAACGGAGGTCCCACTGCTCATCATTGGTCCCCGGGCGGACGGTGATCCAGTTGTCCGCTCCAGGTTGGATGCCCTCTTGTCCAGGCCAAACGTGGATTGGAGGGGGTTGGTGGCCCAGGAGGACGTTGCCCTATTGCTGCAAAGCGTGTCAGTCGGGATCACTCCTTATGCGGACACAGAGTTCAACCGATCAAGTTTTCCTTTGAAGACCCTTGAATACCTTGCTGCAGGGCTCCGGGTAGTAGCCACAGACCTGCCCTCGACCCGATGGATTGACTCGCCCGCCATTGCGGCGGCCCGGACACCGACCGAATTCTCGCAACTCGTTCTCAAGGCCCTGCGTGAGCCTATGACACGGGAACTCCGCAAAGATATGGACGCAACCGCCAGGCAGCACAGCTGGGACTCACGGGGCGCCAAAATCCGGGGGCTCCTGTCGGCTCCTACCGTGGAGGGGCTGGCGGATGACGTGCGGCCGACGGTAGACCACGCGCTCCTGACCCGGTTCAACCTTCCGTCAAAGGGCTTTGAGAGCCTTGTCCGAGCCAAAGACGGGTGGCTTCACAACCGTGTTGAACTCTTCGAGAGATATTGTCTTCCCTCGGTTCGTGCCCAAACACGCAAAGGTTTTCATTGGATCGTCTATTTCGATCCCGAGAGTCCTAAGTGGTTGCTGGACAGGATTCAGGATCTGAGCGCCGACGGTCTGTTCACTCCGATTTTCCGGGCGGAAGTTTCTGCCGACGAGCTCCTCTCGGACATCGAGGAGGTAACGGGGCGGCAGACACAAAATCTGCTGACCACCAACGTAGACAACGACGACGGCCTGGCAGCTGACTTTGTGGCCCAGGTTCAGGATGTCCAATGCTCCGAGCTGCCGTCAGCTATTTATCTCTCCTCCGGATTGATAAAAGGAGATGCCTCCGTGTACTTGAGGCACGACGACCGAAACGCTTTTTGCTCGGTCCGGTCCAGCTGGAGTGCTCCAGTAACTTGTTGGTCTGCCTGGCATAACCAGCTGAGCGAGATCATGGCCACGGAGGAAATCGGTGGCCCGCCAGCATGGTTGCAGGTTGTGCATGGGCTAAACGTCAGCAACAGAATCCGGGGACGGCTTGTGGCCGCTGATCCATTCGCTGACAGGTTCCCTGGGTTGCTCGACGACGTAGCCACAGTGCGCATGCTGGAATTAGTGCGCGATGCCCTGTTTGAGGGGCCGGTGCGGCTGCTGCGCGACGGCCTTCGCAGCGCAATCAAGGCGGCCACGATCAGGCTCCTTGGCAGAAGCGGAATCGACAGGGTGAAAGTGTTCCTGGGACAGAGTAGGCGGGAGATCGAATAATGCAAATTCGAACGATTCTAAGAAGCCTGGGACGCAGGTGGTACTTCGTGATCATCGGCTTGGCCATGACTCTTGTTCTGTGTTTTCTGGTCCAACAAAACACCCCCGAGAAATTCAAGGCGCAAGCCAGCCTGGTGATCATGCCATCAGCGCATAGCGTTGGCGTCGACGGTAATCCGTACCTGAACCTGGGCGGGATGGGTGAGGCGCTGGACATCCTGACGCGCCGGCTCTCGGCCGAAGACATCCGTGGCAAGATCGCGGACCACTTTGCCAACGCAAGCTATACGGCCGAGACCGATCGAGGCACGAGCGGCGCTATTCTTCTCATCACCGCCACGTCACCGAACCCGGATGAATCCTTGGGCACCATGCGCGCGGTCATGGACCAAGCCCCACTCGTGCTGGAAAACATGCAAGGCGCGTTGAACGTTCCACAGGAGTCGCGGATCTCAACCATGACCCTTCTGGTCGATAGCCGGGCAACGCCTGAATCCAAGGCAAGGACCCAGATCCTCCTCGTGGCGGCAGCCGGGGGAGTAGGGCTGACCTTGGTGCTCACCGTTCTGTTGGACAGCCTGCTGAAGTCACGCAAAGCCCGTCGCCACAGGCAAAAGGGTTCCCGGATTCCGGAGGAGATCAACCATAGGGTGTCGGTTACAGCGCCAGCACTGGAACCAGTGCGCGACGACGTCCCGCTCACCTTGCCAGTCTCCCATAGGCCCTCATAGCCATGATGCCCAAGACTCTGCTCCAGGTCCTGCGAAGGAGGTGGTATGCCGCCGTCGCTGTTCTGCTGATTGGCTTCGCCGGATTGGGGGCGATCCGGTCCCTGGATCCTGTGTATTGGACGCAAGCAGAAGTCTCCTTCGTTGCACCTAGTGGAGAACCTGCCTACTGGATACCGGGGGGAGATGTTGCCTCGCTTGTCCCATTCGCCGCTTTGGTGGAGCGCCGGGTCAACGATAACTCCGACTCAGTCGATTTGGTGCTGTCCCGGGGCACCCTCTATGGAGCGGGAGTCAAGCACGGGTATTCCGTGACGCTCCCCAACACTGGAGGTCAATGGACCAAGAGCTTTTCCAGGCCAGTGCTGGCGGTTCAGGTGGTGGACTCGAGCGCGGAGCGGGTGAACGAAGTACTGTCCGCGGTCATTAAGAGAATCCAGGAGGAGTCCGCAGCGCTGCAGAAGGAAACGGACGTTCATGGCGCCCTGATAACCACGGTGACCACGCCCTCAAGTCCCGAGATCATCTTCGGCGGGGGTACGCCGACGGACCGCATTAAGGGTGCCAGCGCCTGGCTCGCCCTCGCTGGCGCTGCCGCCGTGGCAGTGGCCGCCACTGTTGAACGCCAGATTGTCCGGCGCAGTGTGCTACGTCGAGGGGCAGGTCAGTAGACATGCGGGACACATCAGGTGGTTGGGACCCGCGGGGAGCAACTGTGGTCCCGGCTGCGGTCCAGATGGAGAAGCAGCGCGAGCGCTCGGATGTCGCCACATTCGTGACCATATATCTGGTGGTCACGTGTGCCGTTCCTTCCAATCTGACGATATCGGCCTTGGGCACCGTAGGACGATTGACTACCTTGTGGGCCCTCTTGGCACTCGTATGGTGGGTTCTGTACCAGGTCCACAGGACCAAGCCGGAGGCTGTGGGTCGCCGCCCCGTCCGTCTCGCCCTTGCCCTCTTTTTGGCTGTTGCGATAGCCAGTTACGCCGTGGCGATGCTCCACGGCCTGCCCGATAAGGAATCCAGTCCTGCAGATGGTGGACTCATTCGTTTGCTTGCCTGGGCCGGGATTCTCCTCCTGATCCACGATGGGCTCAAGAACCGACGTGGACTGATTATCATCATGCGCAGTGTTGTCATGATGGGAACGTTCACCGCAGTCCTTGGACTTCTCCAGTTTGTTACCGGAGCGTCCCTCATCGACTGGATCACCATCCCGGGTATGTCATCGAGCCCGGACTTCTCCAACATTGACGTCAGGGGCGGATTTGTCCGGGCCGCCGCCATGGCGTCCCACCCGCTCGAGTACGGAGTTGTACTTTCGACCTCATTCCCCATTGCTTTGACCTTGGCACTGACGCAGACCACCAGGAATTGGCTGCTCCGGTGGCTACCGGTTATGGCTATCGCCGTTGCTTCCGTCTTGTCCGTCTCCCGTTCTGCATTGATCGCGGTCGCCATCGCATTCGTTATCCTCATCCCTGCGTGGTCCAAGTCAATGCGGCGACGTGCCTATGTGGCGTCGGTAGGCCTCGTAGGCGCCATCTATATCGTGACTCCTGGACTGCTTGGCACGCTTCGAGGGCTGTTCACGGTGGGGGGCGATGACTCAAGCATTACTTCCAGGACAAATGGGTACTCCACCGCCTTGGGGATGTTGGAAAACAACCCCGTCATTGGGCGGGCGTTCGGAACGTTCCTGCCCGAGTACGTCATCGTCGACAACCAGTATTTGGGACTGCTTGTGGAACTAGGGTTTCTTGGACTGGCCCTGTTCCTGGCCCTCATCGTCAGTGGGCTTACGTGCGCCTGGCGCGCGCGGCGCCTGGCGGTGGACAACGACATGCGTCAATTGAGCCAAGCAGTCCTGGCGTCCCTTGCAGCCGTAGCTGTCACCTTTGCCTTCTTCGACGGGCTCTCTTTTCCCATGGCCGCCGCGATGTTGTTCTTGATGCTTGGAGTCGCGGGAGCCTTGTGGCGCATCGTGCGGGAAGAACGACGGGACCTTCCCACGGCAAAGCTGACCGCGCCAACCATCGGAAAGACCCCTGGATTTGGATTGCTGCACCCGTATCGAGACGGAGTTGATGATGGTTCGAACAGATGAGGCCTTCCGTGTTGGTGCGCCGAGAATCCTCCTCGTCAAGACCAGGGGACGCTCGACAGTGGAGCGGGCTGACCGACAACGCCTGGAGTCCTCTGGCGCAGAGCCCCGCAGTCTCCTGTTTGAAGAAACCCTGAACTGCGATGTCCTCGATGAAAACACCATTCAACACACGGAGGGCCTCCGGGCACACATCTATAAGCGTTTACCGGCCTTTGCCGCCCAGGCCTTCGAAGCCGCGCGGCTCAGCGGCTCCTACGATGTGATTATTACGTGGTCGGAACGGCATTCAGTTGCCGTTGCGGCACTCTTCGCCGTCCTCCGTATCAGGACTCCGCATTTAGCCATGATGTTCTGGCTTTCAAAACCGGCAGTTCGATGGCCTCTGAGGGTTGTCCGGACCGGTATTGACAGAATCGTGACATGGAGCTCGATCCAACGGACCGTGGCGATTGAACAGATTGGGTTCAGGCCCGACGACGTAGTCCTCGTTCGCCATCCCGTAGATCTGGAATTCTTCAAACCAGTCGATTCCGAGCGTGAAATTATCTTTTCAGCAGGCTCAACCCAACGGGACTTTCCAACCTTCGCAGACGCAGTCCGGGGATTGGACGCGCCCGTTCATATAGCCGCCTCACTGGTGGTTGCCCTTGACGGATACAAAATCATCACGCGGGACGTTCGTGATGAACCGGGCTGGCCAGAGAACTGCCAGGTCCGACCCCTCACGTCCGTTGAGCTGCGGGACGCGTATGCCAGTGCCAAGGTGGTGGTTGTCCCGCTGCTGCCCACCGACATTGACGCAGGCGTGAACGTCATTCTGGAGGGCATGGCCATGGGAAGACCTGTCATTGTCTCGGAAACCCAGGGCCAGGTGGACGTTATCCGTGACGGCGACACCGGAGTTTTCGTGCCAACAAAAGATTCCCCGGCACTCAGGAGTCGCATAGAGTCTTTCCTCGCCGACCCGGAAGCCGCGGAGGAAATGGGGCGTCGTGGTCGCGCCTACGTGGAGCAAAACCACCGTCTGGAAGACTTCATAGATCACGTCAGGAGCAATGTGCTCGAGTTATCGGCGCGGCCAAGCAGAAGAAGCTTTTGGTCCCGGAGGAGCGGCGTAACGCTGGGGTCGGTCCGGAACTAGCCCGGCCCGCCCGGAACTAGCCCGAGCTTGCAAGGCAAGCCCACCCGCCCGGGTCCGCCCACAGTGGTTCTACTGCCTGCTGCTCTCATCGCGTTCCCAGGAAGAGCTCGCTCTCCCCGTAAAGAATGCTCCACACCGGCCAATAACGGCGAAAGCAGCGTATACGAGCGCATCGAATGCACTGACCGGCCCGCGTACTGAAACGGCCAGCTCCTGCAAAGTCCGCGCCGTAGAGGTGGCTGTGCCGGATGACGTCGACAGGGGGCCCCGTGAGGGTCCTTGCTGTTGGTTTCCGCGGTATGTGCGCCGAAGAATCGCGAGCAACGCCCTGGATGAGCGCGGGGTCCGGACAACCACAGGGTCGGTCGCCAGAACAGCTTTTTCGGCCGGCTGGAACAAACGGTCCACGTAGTAGTCGTCGCCGGTCAGAGCGGGAAATTCTCCGAGCCGTTCATGGCCATCTGCGTTCATTGCGTAGACTCCGGCGCCCCACAGTCCTTGAGCGTTTCCAGGAATCCGGTTCCGGGCCCTGTAATAGGCCCTGACCAATACGGAGGCTCCGCTGGTGTCGTAGCGGAAGGCTGGCCGTGCAGCCAGAAGGGGCCCGGCCTCCAGGGCCTTAAAAACGGCGTGCAGGGCCTCGGAGTTGAGCTCTACATCGGCATCCAGGTACAGGCGCGGCCACAGTTCCGTGGCATCGTCCGCGGCGTTCAGTGCTGCTGTCTTTGACGCTTCCTTGACGTGCAGGACCTTAACGCCGCGATACCGCGAGGCAATGGATTCCGTATCATCGGTGCAGCCATTGCACGCCACGATGACATCTACAGATCCGGCACTTATGACGTCCTTCAAAGAATCCAATGTCCGGCCAATCACTTTTCCCTCATTGTGCGCCGGGATGATGACGGCTCCGGTTGGAAGGCCTTTCGAAAGACCAGGGGATCGGGTGGCATGAGGCAACGTCTGCCACAGCTGTTTCCTCAAAAGGGCCCGCGCTGCTTCCCGGTGGCCAGGTTTGTTTATGCGTGCTATCTCAGCGGCGCACACGGCCGCCCGGAAGAACAGAGCCCTGCTCCGCCCGAGATGTTTGGCTGCATAGCGAACACGATTCACGGACAGAAGTGCCGTCAGTTGAGGCGAGGTACCTGAACCCCCGCCTTCATGCCACATCCTTGCTGTGGGCTCGAACCAGATTGACTTCCCTGCTTCACGGAGTCGATGGCAATAATCTGTCTCTTCCGAATACAAGAAGAATTGCTCGTCCCATTCCCCAACGGCCTGGGCTGCCTCGTCGCTTATCAGGAGGGCCGCGCCTGTGGCCCATTCGATGCGGTGAGCGTATTGGTAGCCCTCCACGTCGAAGTCCATTTCCGAGAGCCAGGCGGGCCGACGGCGCAGATGGCTGCCCAGTGCGGCATCCCCAAGAGCCCGCATCACGCTCGGCTCGCGGCGCAGCGAGGGATAAACACTGCCATCATTTTCCAGCAGGACCGGCACAACGGCCCCAGCGTGGGACAGCCTCATTCTTCGGCGCAATGCTGCTACTGCGCCCGGCTCCACCCGCAGGTCCGGATTCAAGATGAGGTAGGCGTCGGCGGGGCCCGCCACGCGCATCGCCGCGTTGATGCCACCCGCGTAGCCGAGATTTCCGCCCGTCCGCAAAGAGATGACATCCGAATGCTTCCCCAGCTCTGTCATGGTGCGATCGTCAGGAGAATTGTCCGCCACCACTACCTTCATGGTTTGCTCGCCCGTCATAGCCCTCAGGCTCGAAATCAGGGGCCCGACGTCGTCGGCGTTGTTGTAGGTAACAACTATGGCTGCCACCTCTGCCCTCACCTCAGCCGGGAGGAAGGGCTGCGGCGCCTGGTTGTTGATCGGGGCAGGGGCAATTATTGAATCCTCTGGCTTCCGGCCCGCGGGCAGTGCGGTAGGAGGCACTTCCGCAGCGCTGACCTGACGCAACTTCAGGTATGCCTCGGGCCCATCCACCAGGTACCGGCGGGCAAGTCTGCGCGGCTCCAGCATGAGTCGCCAAGCCCACTCAAACCCGTGGGAACTGATCCAGGATGGGGCACGCCGGATTCGGCCAGCCAGGAAATCGACAACAGCACCGAACGCCAGCAGGATCTTGGCACCCGTGAGCCGACCATACTTGCTCACCCACAATTCCTGGCGAGGCTTGCCCATGCCCACCACCAGGATGTCCGGAGCAGTGGCCGATATCTGCGCGGCAAGTTCCAGCGAAGCCTGCTCATCGCTGATCACGGACCTCTCCGGGGCCCACCAGCCTGCGATCGCCAAATCCGGACGCTCCGCAGCGAACCTGCTGCGGATAAGTTCCTGGGCCTGCTCCGTGCCACCAAGGAATCCCACGCTCAGGCCGCGGCGTTCGGCTTCGTCCAGCAAGGGCTCCACAAGATCGCTTCCCGCCAATCGCGGCCACGGTTGATCCGTAAGACGACGGGCCTCGGCTACCAAGGGGGCTCCGTCCAACAGCGTCAGCCACTCCACGGACGCGTGCTCCGCCATGGCACCCATCCACCTGCTTCCGGCCCCAAAGTGCAGGATATGGTCCAAGTTCGCAGAACAAACTCCAAGAGGTGACGCGCCAACCGAAGTTGCCCGGTCCATAATTTCCCGCAGGGCGCCATCAAACTCCAAGAGCTTGACGGGAACTCCGCCCAAGCTCACCCACAGACCCTGCCCTGCTGGTGAAACTGTTGGCGGTCGGGAACCATGCGCTCTGGCGTCCCCAGGGCGAAGCCGGGTAGAAATGTGGTGGGTGGCCACCCGGGAGGGCGCAGTCTCTTGGTGCAGCATTCTCGGCTCCAGGCTCGACGATCCAACTCACGGCACAAAAATATGCCGGCGATCCAAGTTGCTGCACTTCCCGGATCGCCGATGCCGGACGGCGGGTGCCGCCCGAACTTACTTCCTTGAGTTGTCTCCCGGCCCTACTTTTTCGAGGCTGCCGTAGGGCTACTTTAGGACGATTTGCCTGCGTACACCAGAGCGCGCGTTTGACTCATGGGAAGATCCGCGGTCGCAGGGTATTGCCTGCCGGCCCCTGCCGGGAGAGGATGCGTTATGTCGACACCGAAGGGACCAACTCTGACCACGTAGAGGACGGACATGGGCAGCGAGATCACAGATTGTTCGCGGGGCTCGGCAACGCATTTTGTTCTGACACGCTTCAACGTCCGCAGCTTTTATCACAAGGCAGAGCCCACGGACGAATGGCTTCGCGAGCGCCTTCAACTATTTGAAATGTACTGCATCCCTTGCTTCCGGAATCAAACCGAGGCCCGGTTTACTTGGCTGGTTTTCCTTGACTCCCTGTCACCATTGTGGTTGCGGCAGGAAATAGACAAACTATCCCAAGGCCTCTTTCGGGCTGTTTACGTTGAGGGTGCCTTCTCGCAGGAATTCCTTAGCCGGACAATTGGCCAACTTAGTGTCACTCCCTACGTCATCACCACACGGGTCGACAACGACGACGCAGTAGCAAACGACTTCATTGAGACAATTCAGAACTGTTTCGCGGAACAGGACAAAACCTTCGTTAATCTAGTGAATGGTGCGCAGTATGCCGGGCGGAAACTTTACGTCCGCCCCTACACGATGAATCCATTTTCGAGCTTGATAGAGCGGGTTGCGAACCATCGTCCCGCCACCGTGTTCGTTGAACATCATTACCGGATCGATGCATATGCCCCTGTCCTGAACGTGCGCACCGCACACCCGATGTGGTTGCAGGTGATCCACGGCGGCAACGTCCTCAACGAGGTCGTAGGCCTGCGAACGAGTGCCCAACGCATTGCCCCACACTTTTCTGTTTCCCTCGAGGTGGATGATCGACTGTTCAGCCGCAGCGTGGACAGGGTGCTGGGCGCCTGGAGGATTTTCCTGCGTCTGCTCCGAAAGCCATCGCGGCTGAGGGACTTGACCAGGACCCTCGTGGCGCGGAAAGCGGGAAGCTTCGTCTCAAAGTGACGTTCCGGAACGCAGATATGCTTCCAAGCGGGCATGCGACATGGACGGAATGAAGCCCGCTTCCTTTATTTTCGAAAGGTCCAGGATGCTGCTGCCTGGGCGCGGCGCCGTCCCGGGTTTTGCGTATTCGGAGGTGCTGATGGTGGTGATTTTCCCTGGATCCGCACCGCAGAGTCGATAGACATCCTGTGCAATGTCCGCCCAGGACTGCGGCTCGCCGTCGTTGGTGAGGTTGTACGTTCCGTAAGGTGCCTGTTGGGTAATCAGGTGCCTGATGCCTGCGGCAATATCAGAGGCAAATGTCAGCCGCCCCCATTGGTCACCCACCACCGTGGGCGCAACGCCTTTCGCCGCCAGGCCAGCCATGGTGCGGACGAAGTTGCGGCCCTCGCCCACTACCCAACTGCTCCGCACAATGTAGTGCCGCGGCACCGCAGCAACGGCAGCGTCTCCGGCGGCTTTGCTTTGCCCGTAGACACCCAGGGGAGCAGGTGCCTCGTCCTCCCGGTGCACGGCGGCCGTGCCGTCGAACACATAGTCGCTGGACACATGGACAAGCGTCAGTGAATGTTCGACGGCGGTCCTGGCAAGGCGGGACACTGCAGCTGCGTTAATGCTCCAGGCAGCAGTGCGGCCTTCCGCTGTCTCCGCGGCGTCGACTGCTGTGAAGGCGGCGGCGTTGATGATGGTGGAGTACTTGCGCCAATCGGTGGCGAGATAGGAATTCTCTGCGGAGATATCGAACTGGGCTCGTCCCGCAAAGTCGACTGTGGGGTCGCCGTCGAACTCCTGTCTGAGCGCCTTCCCCAATTGTCCGTCCGCGCCGAGTACCAATGTCCGCCTGGATTGCATGGGTGTGACTGCTGCCAGCCTCGGATGGTTGCGGTCCTGCGCTGACAGGATGGCCCGCTCCAAGGGTATGGGCCACGGGACGGCGACGTTTTCGTCGCCAACGTTCAGGAACGTATATTCGGCTTGGGCGCTGGCGCTCCAATGGTCGTTGACCAAGTAGGTGTAGGCAGTGTCGTCCTCCAGGGTTTGAAAAGCATTGCCCACACCGCGCGGAACGAAGATAGCGTCCTTGGCCGTCAGCTCGGCATGGAACATCGTTCCGAAGGTTGGCCCATCCCGCAGGTCCACCCATGCACCAAAAATCCGCCCCGATGCGAGCGAAACAAACTTGTCCCATGGTTCGGCGTGGATACCGCGCGTTGTTCCACGGAGGGCATTGAAGGAGATGTTGTTCTGCACCGGCCCAAAATCCGGCAGGCCCAAAGCCATCATCTTGCTACGGTGCCAGTTCTCCTTGAACCATCCCCGGTGGTCACCGTGGACCGGCAGCTCGAAAAGCACCAACCCAGGGATGGGGGTGCTGCGGGCTGTCAATTCAGTGGGTTCCATTGGTTAGTGGCCTTGACCCGCATACTTGGTTTCGGTCGCAGCTTTTTGCGGCCGCCACCAAGCTTCGTTGTCCTGGTACCAGCGCACGGTGTCAGCCAATCCGGCGTCGAAGTCTGCAAACCGGGGGACCCAACCAAGTTCCTTTCGAAGCTTGCTGGAATCGATCGCGTATCGAAGATCGTGACCGGGCCTGTCGGTCACCAGGTCATAGGCTTCAGGGGACTGTCCCATCTGTCGAAGAAGCTTCTCCACGACGACCCGGTTGGACTGCTCACCGTCAGCACCGATCAGGTACGTTTCACCAATCCGCCCACGCTCCAGGATTGCCGCCACAGCCGAGGAGTGGTCCTCCACATGGATCCAGTCCCGCACATTGTGGCCGTTGCCGTAGAGGCGGGGACGGTTGCCATCCAGGATGTTGGTGATCTGTCGTGGAATGAACTTTTCCACGTGCTGGTAGGGCCCATAGTTGTTGGAGCAGTTGCTGATGGTCGCTTGGAGGCCGAAGGAACGGACCCAGGCCCGCACCAACATGTCTGAACCGGCTTTGGTTGCCGAGTAGGGGCTGGTGGGCCGATAGACCGACGACTCGGTGAACCGCTGCGGATCTTCCAGGGCCAAATCCCCATACACCTCATCTGTGGATATGTGGTGGAAGCGGGTACTGTGCTTCCGCGCCGCTTCAATGAGCGTGAACGTGCCGACGAGGTTCGTGTCCACGAACGGCCGGGGATCCTGCAGCGAATTGTCATTGTGGGATTCGGCCGCAAAATGCACCACGGCGTCAACGCCTGCTGTCATGCGGTCTACCAGTGGGGCATCGCAGATATCGCCCTGGACGAATTCGAAACGTTCAGGAGGCAGACCGGCGAGGGACTCGATGTTTCCGGCATAGGTGAGTTTGTCCAGGGCCGTGACATGGAGGCCTGTGTGCTCCATGATGTAGTGGATAAAGTTGCATCCAATGAATCCGGCCCCGCCGGTGACAAGGATTCTCTGCATGGCCATAGCGTAGCCGCCAATTGCGGCTATGTGCAGCGGGAAGGGACAGCTAATATGCGCGGCATCGTTCTTGCAGGCGGCACGGGCTCCCGGCTTCACCCAATAACGCTTGGAATCAGCAAGCAATTAGTCCCCGTATTCGACAAACCCATGATTTATTACCCGCTTTGCACGCTGATGCTTGCCGGCATTCGGGACATTCTGGTGATTACTACACCCACGGATGCGCCCCAGTTCGAGAACTTACTGGGCGACGGATCCCAATTCGGCATAAACCTCAGCTATGCACAACAACCCACGCCTGATGGATTGGCCCAGGCATTCGTCCTGGGGGAGCAGCACATTGGCAGCGGCAAAGTAGCGCTCATCCTGGGGGACAACATCTTCAACGGTCCGGGGATGGGCAACCAATTCCGCAAGTACGCCGACGTTGAAGGCGGCGCGATCTTCGGTTACTGGGTCAAGGATCCAAGTGCTTACGGCGTCGTGGAATTCGATGACGATGGTCTTGCCGTATCCATCGAGGAAAAGCCAGCGTCCCCAAAGAGCAACTACGCGGTCCCGGGCCTGTATTTCTACGACAATGACGTTGTCGCCATGGCAAAAAACCTCAAACCTTCCCCTCGAGGGGAGCTGGAGATCACGGACATCAACCGGCAGTACATGGAGCTCGGAAGGCTCCATGTGCAGAAATTCCCCCGCGGCACCGCCTGGCTGGATACGGGAACATTCAGCGACCTCAACGACGCATCGAACTATGTCCGCACCACCGAGAACCGGCAGGGCCTGAAGATCGGAGCGCCTGAGGAGGTGGCCTGGCGAATGGGATACCTGAACGACGACGAACTCCGCCAACAGGCGTCCAAGCTCGCCAAGAGCGGCTACGGCAGCTACCTGTTGGACATCCTCGACCGCCAGTAAGGACCTCTAAGGCTATACCGCCGAGACATCCTCCAGAGCGCGCGAAATTTCGGCCGGGAGAACCGTCAACTGGGCATCCAGCAGTTCCTTGAGCTGGACAGCGTTCCGGGCTCCCACTATCGCCGTGGCAACGCCGGGACGCGAAAGCAGCCAACTCAGCGATACGTCCACCGGCGATCGTCCCAAACCCCGCGCCGCCATGGCGACGGCCTCCACTACACGTGATGCCTTGGGTTCAAGGTACGTCTCAACATACGCAGCAAGCCTGCTCTGCGCAGCACGTGAATCCGCGGGAATCTGGCCCCGGTACTTTCCGCTCAAGACACCACGGCCCAGGGGAGCCCAGGCCATCAGGCCGAGCCCGGCATCCTCCACGGCAGGAATGAGCTCTTCCTCCGGCTTTCGCTGCACCAGGGAATATTCGGATTGGTTAGCTACCAGCGTGAAACCAGCGACTGCCGCCGCTTTGGCTGTCTGCCAACCGTTGTAATTGGAAATTCCCACGTAGCGGGCACGTCCTGTCCTCTGCGCGAGCTCCAACGCTGACAGGGTCTCGTCCAAGGGAACATTCGGGTCCCACTCATGAACGAACCAGATATCGAGGTAATCGGTTCCAAGCCTTGCCAGGCTGGCGTCCAACGCTGACAACAGGGCACCGCGTGATGCGTTGATGCTGCGCCTGGATTCCGACGCCGAGACACCGGCTTTGGTAGATATCACGACTTCGGAGCGAGCCACGACGTCACCCAACATGGAGCCCAACATCGCCTCAGCCTGGCCTTGGGCATACGATGCAGCGGTGTCGATGACGGTGCCACCTGCGTCCACGAAAGCGTGGAGCAACTCCGCAGCGTCCTGCTCATCCGTCTCCTGCGCCCAGGACATTGTTCCGAGGGACAAAGAGGAGACACGGAACCCGCTGTTCCCGACATAACGCTGCTGCATGCTGATAGCTTACGGGGAGTTCCCAGTCTTCATGACGTAGGGTCTATTCACGTGAACTGGATAGAAGCAGCCTTGCTGGGCCTGGTGCAGGGCCTCACCGAATTCCTCCCGATCTCTTCAAGCGCACACCTGCGGATCGTGGGCTCATTCCTTCCGAATGCAGCCGATCCCGGTGCCGCCTTCACGGCCATTACCCAACTGGGTACGGAGACTGCGGTCATCGTCTATTTCTGGCGCGACATTGTGCGGATCATTGGAGCCTGGTTCAGGTCCCTGGGCGGAAAAGTGCCCCGAAACGATCCTGACGCCCGAATGGGGTGGTTGGTGATCCTGGGCAGCCTTCCCATCATCGTGCTCGGCTTGTTGTTCCAGGACCAGATCGAATCGGTCCTGCGGAGCATGTGGATTGTCGCCACCATGCTCATTGTCTTCGGCATGATCCTGGCAGTCGCCGATGCCGTAGGTCGCCAGGAACGCGATCTCACACAGCTCAGCTACAAACACGGCATCCTGTATGGCCTTGCCCAGGCGATGGCCCTTATTCCCGGCGTTTCACGGTCTGGCGGAACCATCACCGCCGGCTTGCTGATGGGGTACACGCGTGAAGCTGCGGCCCGGTATTCGTTCCTCCTCGCCATTCCGGCGGTTTTCGGCAGCGGCCTCTACCAGCTCTACAAAACGGTTTCCAAGGAGGGCCTGGCCGGTCCCTTCGGCCTCCCGGAGACGGCCCTGGCCACAGTCATCGCCTTCGTGGTGGGCTACGTGATCATTGGTTGGTTCCTTAAGTTCGTCTCCACACGCAGCTACAGGCTCTTTGTCTGGTACCGCATTCTCCTTGGCCTGGCCTTGTATGTCCTGCTCGGTTTCAATGTGATCAGCGCCTAGCACTAAGGTTGAGTCGTGAAATCGTGGACTTCCCGCCCTGTTCCTGAGCTGCCCGGCACAATGCCGCAACTACGCCTCTTCGACACCGCCCTCGGCCGTGTCGTGGAGATAGAGCAGCAGCCGGAACAATCGATGTACGTCTGCGGCATTACGCCGTACGACGCCACGCACATGGGCCACGCCGCCAGCTATGTGGCCTTCGACCTCCTCAACAGGGCTTGGCGCGATGCCGGGATCCGGGTGGCCTACGTCCAGAACGTTACGGATATCGATGACCCGCTGCTTGAGCGCGCCACCGCCACCGGCGTGGACTGGCGTGAGCTGGCGCAGAGCCAGATTGAACTGTTCCACACGGATATGGACGCGCTCAACGTCCTTGCTCCGAATCACTACATCGGCGCGGTGGAAGCAATTCCGGATATTGTGCCCGCCATCGAGCGGCTTATTGCCGATGGCGTCGCCTACCGCGTACAAGGCACAGACGGCGAGCCCGACGGCGATGTCTACTACGACGTCGAAATGGCCGGCAAACGATCCGACGCCACGGATGCATGGACCCTGGGCGACGTTTCAGGCCTCGGCGAAGCGGAAATGCTTGCCCTCTTTGCAGAGCGCGGCGGCGATCCGGACAGGGCGGGCAAACGCCAAGCGCTCGATCCCTTGCTCTGGCGGGTAGCGCGTGAAGGCGAACCCAGCTGGCCGGGGGCCACTCTCGGCGATGGCCGTCCCGGTTGGCACATCGAGTGTACGGTTATCGCGCAGAAGTACCTGCCCGCACCTTTCACCGTGCAGGGCGGCGGCTCCGACCTCGTGTTCCCGCACCACGAAATGGGAGCTGGACATGCTTACTCACTGGCGGGCGTTCCACTTGCCCGGCACTATGCCCACGCTGGCATGGTAGGCCTTGATGGGGAAAAGATGAGCAAGTCAAAGGGCAACCTGGTTCTGGTCTCCAAGCTCCGGGCTGCCGGAGAAGAACCAGCAGCCATCCGCCTTGCCATCCTCGCGCACCACTACCGCTCTGATTGGTCCTGGACCGAGGCGGACTTCGGGGCAGCAAAGGATCGGCTCGCCCGGTGGCGCACTGCCCGCGACGCCGCCCCTGCCGGTTCGGCCGCAGCACTCGTCGAGGCCATGCGCCTGGAATTGGCCAATGACCTCAACGCTCCCGGAGCCATTGCCGCCGTCGATCGCTGGGCTGAGGAGGCATTGCGGAACAACGCCCCGGTGTCCGGGATGGACGCCGCACTTATGGGCGATGCTGTAGACGCGCTGCTCGGCGTGGAGCTTTAGGGCCGGTCCTTACGCTTTAGGGCCGGTCCTTGCCGCGCCGCTTGAGGTAGCGCTCGAATTCCCGTGCAATCGATTCGCCGGATGCTTCCGGGAGGTCTGCGGTGTCCTTGGCCTCCTCCAACTGGCGCACGTAGGCGGCAATCTCAGGATCCTCGGTGGCAAGTTCGTCCACTCCGCGTTCCCAAGCCTCGGACTCTTCCGCCAGGGCCTGGCTGTCCAAGGGAACCTGGAGCAAGTCCTCGATCTTGTGAAGGATGGCAAGTTGGGCTTTGGGCGAGGGTGGTTGCGCAACATAGTGGGGGACCGCTGCCCACAATGACACCGTTGGCAGCCCTGCCAGCATGGCAAACTCGGCGAGCACACCCACAATGCCCACGGGCCCCTCGTATTGGGAGGCCTCCAGGTTCAACCGTTCCCGAAGGGAACTGTCTTCTGTGGTGGTGCTTACCGGAATAGGCCTGCTATGGGGAACGTCGGCCAGCAGCGCGCCCACAAGAATGACCGAGTCCACCTTCAGCGCCTCCGCATGGACCAGGAGTTCGGTGGTGTAGGCGCGCCAACGGTATGAAGGTTCGGTGCCAAGAACAAACACAGCGTCCACATTGCTGTCCGGAACTGACGCTTTGTAGATCCGGGTTGACGGCCATTTGACTTTGCGCGCACCAGAGGACGTGCGCCGCACGGTGGGCCGGGTGAACTGGAAGTCGTAGTACTCCTCGGCGTCCACTGTGGCAACCTTCTTGCCCTCCCAGAGCTTGTTCAAATAGTGCAGCGCATCGCTGGCAGCCTCACCGGCGTCGTTCCAGCCTTCAAACGCGGCGATCATTACGGTGACGCGCTGGCCTTCCGCGGGTTCCTTAAGGAAACGCTCGGGCTCCGCGGTGTTGTCCTGTCCTTCGGGGGTCCCGTCCACACTGTTCATCCACTCACCCTACGTCCAAGTCCCTTGCGGATGCATGGCATTTCGCGCCGGAGCGTGTCCTGTATTCGCCCACAGCGCAAGCCCGGCCGGAAGCGCCCCGGCTTCCACGTAGACTTGAAACCATGCCTTCGTCATCCAGTCAGCCCCTCCTCAAAGCCGTGCTCTGGGATATGGATGGCACCCTCGTGGACACTGAGCCCTACTGGATCGCCGCCGAGCGCGCACTCGTGGAGGCCCATGGTGGGACATGGTCACACCAGCAGGCCATGCAGTTGGTGGGCCAGTCCCTGCTGCACTCCGCCGCTGTACTCCAATCTGCAGGAGTCCGCCTTGAAGCCCGGGAAATCGTGGATACCCTCAGCGCACAGGTGATCACGCACGTCCGCAATGAAGTTCCCTGGCGCCCGGGAGCACGGGAGTTGCTTGACGAATTGCACGAGGCAGGCATCCGCTGTGCTCTCGTCACCATGTCCGAGGGCCCGCTCGCCGGCGTCATCGTTGAAAGCCTCCGCAAGCCCTACTTCGAATTCCTGGTCACCGGAGACACCGTCACCAACGGCAAACCGCATCCGGAGGCCTACCTTACGGCTGTTGAACGGCTTCGGCTCGACGACCCGTCCCTGACCATCGATCACTGTGTTGCGTTGGAAGATTCCATTCCGGGCGCTACGGCTGCCTTGGCATCGGGCGTACTGACTGTGGGCATCCCGCACCAGGTTCCGTTGCCCGGGTACCCCGGCATGGTCATGTGGGAAACCTTGGTAGGCCGGTCCGCAGCAGACGTCAGGCAGTTGGTTGCCGACCGCTTCGCGACAGGAAACCTGCTTGAAGGGGCAAACTAGGTGAGCAGCTCCTCCACGCCACACCATGCTGTTACCAAGAAGGACGGCATTCCACTAGGGAGAATCGCGGGAATCCGCGTGTACCTCGCGTACTCGTGGTTCGTCATCGCGGGTTTCACGGTGATCGTCTATGGGCCGGCCCTGCTGGTTCGAATGCCCAACCTGGGCATTTGGGCCTACTTCGTTGCCCTCGGCTATGCCTTGCTGCTCGCCCTCTCCGTCCTGGTCCACGAGCTTGCCCATGCGCTGAGCGCCAAAGCGTTCAACTGGCCGACGGAAAAGATTGTCCTGAACCTGTGGGGCGGGCACACCCAATTCGAGAGCTTCACCGCATCCCCGGGACGCTCAGTCATCGTCGCACTTGCCGGACCGGTGTCGAACTTTATCCTGGCCGGCGGCATGTGGGCTGTCCTTACTTCAGGCATCCTCGGTGGCGTTGCGGAAATCCTGGCAAACATCCTGATGTGGGCCAACCTCCTCATTGGCATCTTCAACGTTCTTCCCGGTTTGCCCTTGGATGGCGGCCGCTTGGTGGAGTCGGCGGTATGGAAAGCCACAGGCAGCCAGGACAAGGGAACCATAGCGGCAGGATGGTCGGGCCGTGTCATCGTCGCCGCACTTGTCATTTGGTTCATCGGAGTGCCGTTCCTTACTGGAGCGCCCCTGGACATCAGCCTTATGCTCATCACCGTCCTTGTTTGCGGTTTCCTGTGGATGGGCGCATCGAGCTCAATCCACCATGCAAAACTCCGCAGCCGCCTTTACCTGGTGAGCGCGGCCGGGCTTGCGGAGCCCGCGGTGGGCCTCCCGAACGCGGCTACTGTGGCGGACATCCTGCTGGTATCACCTGCCGGGAGTCCCGCCGTCGTAATTTGCGGTCCTGACGGAAAACCCCAGGGAGTGGTGGACCCGGGCGCGGTTGCCGCGGTTCCTCCCGAAGCCACAGCGACGACGCCGGTCACCGCCGTAGCGCATGCCCTCGCTGCCGGCGCCTACGTCCCGGAATGGTCCAAGGGCCAGGAGCTGATCCAGTATCTGGCGCGGCTGGAGGGTGGCGAATACGCTGTGGTGGACCACAACGGAACCGTGACCGGGTTGCTCCGCCAACAGGCGGTAGTGACAGCGATAACAGGTAAAGAAGCACGGGGCAGCGGGCGCGCCTGACCCCCTTGCCGGTAGAGTTACGTGCCGGTCAATAAAACAAACCATAGATTTCGGCGCCCATACGGCAGCAACACATGGCGGCCCAGCCGCAAGGAGCGAGGAACACCACATGAGCAGCGAAACCGCCGCGGCTGAGACAAGCGCAGGCACTGTCACGGGTGCGGACACCGGCATCGACAAGCCAGCCACTGACTCTGCCACGCAACCAACCGGGGCAGCCCGGCGCCGTGGGCCTTTCCGTGTGGGCGAGCGGGTGCAGCTGACCGATGAGCGTGGCCGGATGAACACCATCACGCTTGAGGTGGGGGGAGCTTTTCATACCCACCGCGGGTTCCTGAACCACGACGAAATAATCGGCAAGGTTGATGGTTCGGTAGTCAGTAATAACATCGGCCAGCAGTACCAAACGCTGCGTCCCCTCCTCTCGGACTTCGTGCTGTCCATGCCCCGCGGTGCGGCGGTTGTCTATCCGAAGGATGCCGGCCAGATTGTCACGATGGCAGATATCTTCCCCGGTGCCCGTGTTGTGGAAGCCGGCGTGGGCTCCGGTGCGCTGTCCATTTCCTTGCTCCGTGCAGTAGGCGACGGCGGCTACCTCCATTCCTTTGAGCGTCGGGAAGAATTCGCGGATATCGCCCGGGGGAATGTGGAGACGATTTTCGGTGGCCCGCACCCCGCTTGGCAGATCTCCCTGGGTGACTTCCAGGAAGAAGTGGTCCGCACCGAGGCGCCCGGCTCCGTAGACCGTGTAGTCCTGGACATGCTTGCTCCCTGGGAGTGCCTTGACGCAGTGGCAACGGTTCTGGCTCCGGGGGGCGTCTGGATCAATTACGTGGCCACGGTGACGCAACTTTCCCGCACGGCCGAGGCCATCAGGGCTGACGGACGCTTCACCGAGCCCGATGCCTGGGAATCCATGGTCCGCGGCTGGCACCTTGAAGGACTCGCAGTGCGCCCGGACCACCGCATGGTTGCCCACACGGGATTCCTCCTGGTCACCAGGCGGCTCGCCGACGGCGTCACTGGAATCTCCGTCAAACGGCGCCCATCCAAGACCGAATTCAGCGAGGAAGACCTGAACGCCTGGACTCCGGGAGCAGTAGGGGAGCGTGCCGTATCGGATAAGAAACTCCGGCGCGCCGCACGTGATGCCATCGCCGGAACCAACGTCCAGGACGACCCCCCGGTCACAAACTGAAAAGGTCACAATAGGGTCCGCATTCCGGATGTCACACAGCACCCTGAGCTTTTCGGGACTAAGGTCTTCTTAAGCGCAGGAAGGGGCTGATGAATCGTGGATACGTCGAACAACAACGACATTGGACGGCCGACGCCGGAGGAAGCTAACGCCGCTGCTGAAGAGGCAGCAAACCGGAGGCTTGCCGCCATCCAGCCGCCCGACCCATCCAGTGAATTGACCGTGGCCGAACGCCAGATCAACATCCTTCGGGACAAGCTTCGCCACATCGACCGCCAGCTTGCTGCCGCCACCCAGAACAACAGCAAGCTCGTCAGCATGCTTGAAACGGCGAAGAGCGAGATCCTCCGTTTGAAGGGTGCTTTGGAGCAGGAAGGGCAACCGCCCTACAGCTTCGGAACAGTGGTTCAGATCAACCCCCGCAGGCAGCCGGCCCCGGGAAGTTCCGGGCAGGCGGCCACGGAGGAATCCGTGGACATTTTCAATGCAGGCCGCAAGATGCGTGTTGGCATCAGCCCGCTGGTAAATGTCAACCAACTCGCCGTTGGTCAGGAAGTCCTCTTGAATGAGGCACTGCTGGTGGTTGCCGGGCTTGGCTACGAACGGGCGGGTGAACTCGTTACGCTCAAGGAGTTGCTGGGCAAAGACCGTGCGTTGGTTGTTGGCCGTGCGGACGAGGAACGCGTAGTCCGCCTTTCCGGGGCGTTGCAAAACGTGCACCTGAAGGTAGGAGACGCACTATCCCTGGATTCGCGCACCGGCTATGCACTGGAGAAAGTCCCGCGCGCTGAGGTGGAGAACCTTGTCCTGGAAGAAGTTCCGGACATCACCTACCAGGACATCGGCGGCCTTGGTCCCCAGATTGAACAGATCCGAGATGCTGTAGAACTCCCGTTCCTGCATCCGGACCTGTACCGGGAACACGGGCTCAAGGCGCCCAAAGGCATCCTCCTCTACGGTCCGCCAGGTTGCGGCAAGACCCTTATCGCAAAGGCGGTGGCCAATTCCCTGGCAGCCCGTGCCGCTGAGCGCGCAGGCAACACCGACCTCAAGAGCTACTTCCTCAATATCAAGGGCCCTGAGCTCCTGGACAAGTACGTCGGCGAAACCGAACGGCACATTCGGCTGATCTTCTCCCGTGCCCGGGAAAAAGCGTCCGATGGCAGCCCCGTGGTGGTCTTCTTCGATGAAATGGATTCACTGTTCCGCACCCGTGGAACTGGCGTATCTTCCGACGTCGAAACCACCATCGTCCCGCAGCTGCTCAGCGAGATTGATGGGGTGGAGCGATTGGACAACGTGATCGTTATTGGTGCCTCAAACCGCGAGGACATGATTGATCCCGCAATCCTCCGGCCGGGCCGCCTTGACGTAAAGGTCAAGATCCAGCGACCCGATGCCGAAGCCGCTGCAGATATCTTTGGCAAGTACATCACCACCGACCTTCCCTTCCATGCACAGGATCTGGCGGAGTACGGTGGGGACGTCCAGGCCACTGTCGACGCCATGATCCAGCGCACGGTGGAGGCAATGTACTCCACGGAGAAGTCGAACGAATACCTTGAAGTCACGTACGCCAACGGTGATACGGAAATGCTTTACTTCAAGGATTTCAACTCCGGCGCCGTGGTTCAGAACGTTGTGGACAGGGCTAAGAAGTACGCCATCAAGGACCTGCTCACCAACCATCAGAAGGGTCTGAGGATCGATCACCTGCTGCGTGCGGTGGTGGATGAATTCCGGGAACATGAGGACATGCCCAACACCACAAACCCTGACGACTGGGCAAGAATCTCAGGGAAGAAGGGTGAACGGATCACGTACATCCGTACGATCGTGCAAGGCAAGGCCGGCCAGGAACCTGGCAAATCCATCGAGACCACAGCCAACACGGGTCAGTACCTGTGACGGCCAGAACCGAGGGTGTGCCCGGGGAAAGGTTGCCTGTAGGTGGCGCGATGCGCGTCATGGGTTCCGAAACCGAGTACGGAATCCATGCGCCATCGGCGCCCGGGGCGAACGCCACCATGATGTCCGCCCGGATCATCCAGGCCTATGCCACGGTCACGCGCCAACGTGCCGCCGGGGGAGCGGAAACGCGTTGGGACTACACAGACGAAGAACCTTTACACGATGCCCGCGGTTGGACCGTTGACCGGGCGTCCGCCGATCCCAGCCAGTTGACTGACCAGCCGCCAGTGCTCGACGCCGAGGCAGTGGCGTTGGCGTATGGCCGCCAGGAACTGGAACTGGACGGCCAGGACGAATCCGGTTCGCTCCTCATGAACATGGTCCTCGGGAACGGCGCGCGCCTTTACGTGGACCACGCACACCCGGAATACTCAAGCCCTGAAGTCACCAACCCACGGGATGCGGTGGCCTGGGATGCAGCCGGCGATCTCGTCGCACTTGCCACGGTGAGGAAAGTGGCGGCAGACACCAGCCTTCCGCCGATCAATCTCTACAAGAACAACACTGACAACAAATCAGTGTCCTATGGCTCGCACGAGAACTACCTCATGCCCCGTTCAGTTCCCTTTGGCGACATCATCCGGGGGCTCACGCCATTCTTCGTGTCCCGGCAGGTGATTTGTGGGGCCGGACGTGTGGGGATCGGACAGGACAGTTCCACGGCCGGCTACCAGATCAGCCAACGGGCAGACTTCTTCGAGGCTGAGGTGGGCCTTGAAACCACTATCCGACGCCCCATCATCAACACCCGGGACGAGCCCCACGCGACGGCGGATAAGTACCGGCGGCTTCACGTCATTATCGGCGATGCGAACCTCAGCCAGGTTTCCAACTACCTGAAGTTCGGCACCACGGCCATGGTTCTCAGCCTCATTGAAGCTGGCCAGGCACCCCGCATCGAAGTCCATGAACCCGTTCAGGCGCTGCAGGCCATCAGTCATGACACAACCCTGGCCACTGCCGTAAGACTGCTGGACGGACGCAGGGTGACAGCCCTGGACATCCAGTGGATGTACTACGAAGCCGCCGCAAAGCTGGCGCAGGAGACCGGAGTTGCCGATTCCGTCACTGGCGACGGGCACACGCATGGCGTCCTTGAGCGCTGGGAGTCAACCCTGTCACTGCTGGGCAGCGACCCCGCTGCTGCGGCGTCATCCGTGGAGTGGGTAGCCAAGAAGTCCCTCCTTGAGGGGTACCGGAACCGGGACGGCCTTGGCTGGGACGATGCCAGGCTTGGGCTGGTGGATCTCCAATGGTCCGATATCCGGCCGGAGAAGGGCCTCTACTACAGGATGCTGTCCAGGGACAGGATGATCCGGATCGTCGACGACGCCGACATCGCCAGGGCGGTGGGTGAACCGCCGTCGGATACTCGCGCGTATTTCCGCGGACGGTGCGTCTCAAGCTTCGGCAAAGATGTTGTCGGTGCCAGTTGGGACTCGGTCATCTTCGATGTGCCGGGACTGGGGAAATTGCAGCGTGTTCCCACGCGCGAGCCGTTGCGGGGCACCCGGGCGCTCACAGGAGCCCTCTTTGACCGGCATAAGGAGGCTGGCTCGTTCCTGGCCGAATTGCTGGGCCAGAAGCCGCCGCCGCCGCCCAAGGACTGACGCGTTCAGTCCCGGGACTGTGGCGTTCAGGCACAGGAAAATGGTGCCCCGGCAAAGCCGGGCGCAGCAGCCCACGGCGTGGCAATATGGCAGTAGGAAGTCCCCACAAACGGGGGCTGACAGTAGGGAGAGAGAAATGGCAGCTCAGGAGCAGCAGCAACCGCAGTCACGGGACACCGAGACCGAAGTAGACGTCCCGGAGGCACCACCGGCAGCACCCGAAGCCCAGGCCTCGGACGCCACGCAGGGTGTGGACGATCTCCTCGATGAAATCGATGGCGTTCTGGAATCCAACGCTGAAGAGTTCGTCAGGGCGTTCGTCCAAAAGGGCGGCCAGTAAGCGGACCCGGACAAACCATGTACTGCCCGGCCGGCGCGAGGCCGCCGGGCATCGGAATGCAGAGTCGAAGGAGTGCAGCAATGCAGGACCCATCAACCGGCCCCCTGGCCACCCAGGCAACGTCTTCATTCACGGAGCACCTTCAACGCTCGCGTCCCGAACTCCTTCCTTTCAACCAAACGTTGCCGGCCGGCACCGTACCGTCCTCGCCGCACGCAACCACCATTGTCGCCTTGACGTATGCCGGCGGGGTGCTGATGGCGGGGGACCGGCGGGCAACCATGGGAAACGTGATCGCCAGCCGGCACATTGAGAAGGTCTTTCCCGCGGACCAGTATTCGGTTCTGGGTATTGCCGGTACAGCTGGCCTGGCCATCGACATCACCCGGCTCTTCCAGGTGGAACTTGAACACTACGAAAAGATTGAGGGCACCCTCCTCAGCCTGGTTGGCAAGGCGAACCGTTTAGGCGCCATGATCCGGGGCAACCTGCCCATGGCGATGCAGGGAATGGCGGTGATTCCGTTGTTCGCCGGCTTCGACCACGTGTCAGCCACCGGGCGGCTTTTCTCCTACGACGTCACGGGTGGACGCTACGAAGAACAGGAACACCACTCCGTGGGTTCCGGTTCTGTTTTTGCGCGGGGAGCGCTGAAAAAGCTTTGGAAGCCCAATCTCACGGAAGAACAAGCCGTGGCCGTCGCGGTGGAGGCCCTCTATGACGCCGCGGACGACGACTCCGCGACGGGCGGCCCGGACCCCGTCCGCCAACTCTGGCCAGTGGTTTACACGGTCAACCGTGCCGGTAATCGCCGGGTACCTGAACGGGACCTGGCGGCGATAGCCGGTGCCATCGTCGAATCCCGTGCCATCGCCGGACGGGAGGCCTGACATGACGCAGCAGTTTTATGTCTCGCCCGAACAGCTGATGAAGGACCGTGCGGACTTCGCACGGAAGGGCATTGCGCGCGGACGTTCCGTAGTGGTGATCAGTTGCGCCGATGGCATCGCACTGATTGCTGAGAACCCGTCACCTTCGCTGCACAAAATCGGCGAGATCTACGACAAAATCGCGTTCGCGGCAGTGGGCAAGTACAACGAGTTCGAAAGCCTCAGGCAGGCTGGGGTACGGTACGCGGACGTCCGCGGCTACTCGTACGACCGCGAAGACGTGACCGCCCGGGGACTGGCAAGCGTCTACGCGCAGAGCCTCGGCGCCGTGTTCACCGCCGAACAAAAGCCGTTCGAAGTGGAACTGGCGGTGGCTGAAGTCGGCCTGGCGCAGGAGCAGGACCACCTGTACCGGCTCACCTTTGATGGTTCGATTGCCGATGAGAACGGCTTCGTGGTGATGGGTGGACTTGCCGATCAGATTTCCGACGTCGTAAGCGGGGCTTGGGAGCCCGAGCTTGGTTTTGCAGGGGCCATGAGATTGGCTTTGCGCGCTTTGGCGACAGATAAGGAAGCCGACGCCCTCCCGGCGACCGCCGTCGAAGCCGCCGTTCTGGACCGCGCTTCGGAGAGTCGCCGGGGTTCCCGCCGGGCTTTCCGGCGTCTGGGTCCCGAGGACATGACACAGCTGCTCACAGAGGAGGCTTGAGATGGACAAACGCATATTCGGCATCGAGACGGAGTTTGGGATTTCCTATTCCAGCCCCGACTCACGTCCTTTGGCCCCCGAAGAAGTGGCCCGCTATTTGTTCCGCAAAGTGGTGAGCTGGGGCAGGTCTTCCAACGTCTTCCTGACCAACGGTTCACGCCTGTATCTGGACGTTGGTTCGCACCCGGAATACGCCACCGCAGAATGCGACGACCTCGCGCAACTGATCGCCCACGACCGCGCCGGCGAGCTCATCCTGGACGACCTCGTCGATGAGGCCCAGGCCCGCCTGGCCGCGGAGGGTTTCAATGGCACGGTGTACCTCTTCAAGAACAACACCGACTCCGCCGGAAACTCCTACGGCAGCCACGAGAATTACCTCATACCCCGGCGGGGGGAGTTCTCCAGGCTGGCCGAGATCCTCATCCCGTTCCTGGTGACCCGGCAGCTCATCGCGGGAGCGGGCAAAGTCCTGAAGACGCCCCACGGTGCAACGTTCGCCTTTTCACAGCGGGCGGACCATATCTGGGAAGGCGTGTCCTCTGCCACCACCAGGTCACGCCCCATTATCAACACCCGTGACGAGCCGCATGCCGATGCAGAGTTCTACCGTCGGCTTCATGTGATCGTGGGTGATTCCAACATGTCCGAAACCTCCGCGCTCCTCAAAGTGGGCACGGTGGACCTCATCCTGCGCATGATCGAGGCAGGGGTGATAATGCGGGACATGCGGATGGAAAACCCGATCCGGAGCATCCGGGAAATTTCGCATGACCTCACGGGCAGCGCCCTGGTCCGCCTGGCAAACGGCAGGCAGCTTTCGGCGCTCGATATCCAGCGGGAGTACCTGGCAAAGGTGACAGAGTTCGTCGCCGCGAACGGCGCGCACAATGCCCACGTGCCCCTTATTCTCGATCTCTGGGAGCGGACTCTGGACGCGATTGAAAGCGGCGATACCAGCACCATCGACACCGAGGTGGACTGGGCCATCAAGAAGAAGCTGATGGACAGTTACATGCGTCGGCACGACCTCAGCCTGGACTCGCCTCGCATTGCCCAGCTGGATCTCACCTACCACGACATTTCGCGCCAGCGCGGCCTCTTCTTCCTGCTGCAATCACGGGATGCCGCACGGCGTTTGGTCCCCGAAACCGAGATCAAGGACGCCGTGGACACTCCTCCCCAGACAACCAGAGCCAAGCTGCGGGGAGACTTCGTCCGGAGGGCGCAGGAACTCGGACGCGACTACACGGTGGACTGGGTGCACTTGAAGCTCAACGACCGCGCACACCAGACGATCCTGTGCAAGGATCCCTTCCGTAGCGTGGACGACCGCGTTGATGCGCTCCTGGACTCCATGGGCTAAGGGGTTTCTTAGCGGACTCCCAGCTTCACCGGCTATTCTGGACTGTGGCCTCTTTCCAAGAGGCCATTGGCTTGGATCTGCCATGCGCCTTTCCGAGTGTCCTTTGCCCCGACGAAAGTGTCTTTTTGTGCGCCGACTCCTAGCAATTCTTCTTCCTGCCCTGCTGCTCATCACTGCGTGTGGGGGCGGGGGCACGCCAGCCGCCGAGCCCACCAGCCAGTCATCCGGCGATGTCTCCAAACTCGATTCCGTGAAGGTGACGGACAACGGAGATGACAAGGCCCCTGGCCTGGACTTCACCAAGCCGCTCACCGTCGCTGAACCCACTATCAAGGTAGTCAGCGAAGGCAATGGCGAGCGTATCAAGGCCGGCCAGGTTGCCGAGCTCGCATACATCGCGGTGGATGGCAATGACGGCAAGACCGTTGAAGACGTCTACAAGAATGGCCCCCAGCCCATTGAGCTGAATGACGAGCTTAAGAAGGGCAACGAGCTGATCTACAACGCCATTGTTGGCGCCAAGATCGGTTCCCACATCGCGTTCGCTGCGCCGGGTTCGGCAGCTACGGGCGCGGCAGCCGGCTCTACGCAGTTGGTGGTTTTCAAGCTGCTTTCAGCTAAGGAAGCAGCTCCGGTCCTGTCGAAGCCGGAAGGTGAGACCGTCACTCCTCCGGCTGGGCTCCCCACCGTGAAGGAAGACGACAAGGGCATCCCGCAGATCTCCGTTGACGGCGCAGCCGCTCCGAAGGAACTTATCGCACAGGACCTGATCAAGGGCTCCGGCGCTGCTGTTAAGGCCACAGACACGCTCACGGTGAATTACGTAGGCGTCAACCTTGTGGGCGGCCAGAAGTTCGATTCGAGCTTTGACCGGGGGCAGACGGCAAGCTTCGCGCTTTCCGGTGTCATCAAGGGCTGGACCCAAGGCCTGGAAGGCAAGACGGTTGGCTCCCGCGTCCTTCTGGTAATCCCGCAGGACCTTGCTTACGGCGCCGCTGGACAGGGTGAAGCCAAGGGCGATCTCGTATTCGTCGTTGACATCCTCGGCGTCAAGTAGACTGCCACCTGATCCGGGACTGGCTAAGCTTGATCCTGACACCACTCACCCCACACACCAAGGAGCAACCATGTCATTTGGTCAGCGTGACTTCGACCGCACCAAGCCCGAAATCGACTTCCCCGAAGGCGACGTTCCCACCGAACTCGTCATCACGGACCTCATCGAGGGGTCCGGCGCTGAGGCCAAAGCCGGCGACACCGTTTCCACCCACTACGTTGGCGTCGCCTGGTCAACGGGCGAAGAGTTCGATGCTTCCTGGGGCCGTGGCGCTCCGCTGGACTTCCGCGTTGGCGTGGGCCAGGTCATCCAGGGCTGGGACCAGGGCCTGCTGGGTATGAAGGTTGGCGGCCGTCGCCGTCTGGAGATCCCTTCAGAACTGGCGTATGGATCCCGTGGCGCCGGCGGAGCAATCAAGCCCAACGAGGCGTTGATTTTCGTCGTTGACCTCGTAGCTGTCCGCTAAGGCGCAAGCTTCCTGCCAAGGCGCGTTACCTTCCGGCTTTGCCGGACCGGTGACGCGCCTTGCTGCTTTCGCCCAGGACTTTAGTAACGTAGCAAGCGTGTCCGCATCCCGCACTGAACGACTCCTGAACCTCCTGCTTGCCCTGCTCAATACCAGGGTGGGCCTGCCGCGCTCTGTCCTGCGGGAGAAGGTCTATCACGACACCGCCGAAAACGACGTCGCGTTCGGACGGATGTTCGAGCGCGACAAAGTGGATCTGAAACAGTTCGGCTTTGAGATCGAGACCCTCACAGACCCCCGGAGTTTCGGCGCCGAGGATCCCGCATCAACCCGCTACCGCATCGGCAAGGACTCCAACAGGCTGCCTGATGTCAGCCTGACGCCCGCCGAGTCCACCGTTCTCCTCCTTGCGGCCCAGTTGTGGGAGCGCGCTGCTCTCGGCAACGCCGCAGTCAACGCCGTCCGCAAACTGCAGGCCGCAGGCGGATTCACCGACGTCGACCTGCCTGCCGGCGTCCAGCCGAGGATTAAGCCAGCCGGACAAGCCTTCGACGACGTCGTTGCAGCCATGCACGCCCGGCATGCGGTCCGCTTCGGGTACCTCGCCGGAAGCACCGGCCGAGAGGAAGTGCGCGAGGTGGAGCCGTGGGGCCTGGGGAGCCGGTTCGGGCAGTGGTACCTCGTGGGATTTGACCGGGGGAGGGCAGCCAAGAGGATTTTCAGGTTGTCACGCATGACCACTGCCGTCTCGGTCATGCCGGGCAGTTCCTTCGAGCCACCAGCGGGGTTCAATGCCCGGGCGGAGCTGGATTCGCTGAACGAACTTCCCCTGCAGCAAGCTGTCATGGACGTAGACGCCGGACGCCTTCTAGCCCTGCGCAAGCGTGCTGGTTCCAGCGGTGCCGGGAAGGAACCGGCTGAGAAGGAATTGGGCGGCCGGGACAGGCTGATGGTGGACTTCCGGGATCCCGAGCAGTTCGCCGAGGAACTGGCCTCGTATGGCCCCCACGTCAAAGTAGTTGAACCCGCCGGTCTGCGTGCCGCCGTCGTACGCCGACTCAAAAGCGCTGCGGAGTTCAATGCGTCTCCGGCCATCGAAGTGGAATTTCCAGAAGCTGCACGCGCGCAGCGATCCAGGAAACGCACCTCCGAAGACCAACTCACGCGCATGCTGCAATTAGTTCCCTTCCTGGTCCACCATCAGGGCCTGCACGTACAGGAAGTAGCCGATCGCTTCGGCATCAGCCGCAAAGCACTTATCGACGACCTAAAAATCCTGATCTGTTCCGGGCTGCCCGAAGGCTACCCGGACGATCTCCTGGACATCCAATGGGAAAACGACCATGTGTACATCACGGAACATTTGGACCTGAACCGTCCGGTTCGCTTCAGCGAGGACGAAGCAGCCGCGCTGCTGACTGGATTGTCGATGCTGGGCGATCTGCCTGCGCTTGCAGGTTTGCCCGAAGACGAACCGGGCAGCGCCCTGGAGTCTGTGACCATCAAATTGACGGGCGCCGCAGGACAGGCCGGACGCCTGGCCGGTGCAGTTGCAGGCCAATCGGTGGCACCCGAGCAATCGGAGGCGTTCGCCACCATTACGCACGCCATCAGGGACGGCCAACAACTGCGCCTGAGTTACCTTTCCCCCCAAAGGGATGAAGTAACCGAGCGCGACGTGGACCCGCTGCGGCTGTACTCCCTGGACAACACCTGGTACTTCGAGGCCTACTGCCATAGCAAGTCAGGACTCCGGAATTTCCGGCTGGACCGCGTGCAATCCCTGGAAGCCAACGGCCGTCCAGTCTCCGGAACAGCAACTGCTGATGCAGACTTCCCGGCAAGGCTCTTCACCCCCAGTGACGACGACGTCCTGGTGGTGCTTGAGTTGACCCGGCAGGGCGCTGGCCTGGCTGATGACTACTATGCCGAACGCACTGCGGAATTGCCCGAGGGCGGACTGCTCGCTGAGGTGCGCTTTGGAAATGCGGAGTGGTTACCGATGTTTGTGTCCCAACATGGCGGGACGGTGCGGGTCCTGGACCCTGCAGAGTTGCGCCAGGAAGTCCAGGCGTGGCTCACGGCGGCGCTTGACCAATACGGTGCCGTTTCCTCCTCGGACAACATGGCTGGCTAGACTACTCAGATGCCTTGGTGGTTTTGGATCCTGCTGTGGATCGCGCTCATAGCACTGTCGTTGCTCCTTCACGTGACCTTGGGTTTTCGGCTGTTCAGGAAATTCATGGCCACTGTTCACGAGTTAGGGGACGCTGGTCAACGTTTCAGCCATGTCCCTCCTGCCGTAGAAACCTCCGATGTTGAGGCGCCGGAACGCCGACCGGAGCCGGGATCCGCAATTTTTGCCTCGCCGGAGCAGATGCGTCATGATTACCTGACGGCCAAAGCCTTCCGCCAGGAAGTTCGTCGCCAGAAGCGCGTTCAGCGCAAAGCAGAGCGGGGTCAGCCCCAATCCCTGCACGACATTGAATTCAGATAGACGTAGGATGTATCCAAAAGGAAAGGACCTCCCCAATGGGACGACTATTTGACGGGCCGTGGCCGATCGTCATCATCATCATCGTTGCGCTTCTCCTGTTTGCTGCCCCCAAACTGCCAGCGATGGCACGAAGCCTTGGACAGTCGATGCGGATCATCAAGTCCGAAGTCAAAGAGATGAAAAACGATGGCAAGTCCGACGCCAAGGACGCTGCCGAAACAACCGACGCCGTGGAGGGACGGGTTGTGGACCACCCGGACGTCAGGGCTAAGAACAACGGCGAAACCGACGTTCCGCCATCCAGCCGCATCTAAGAAGAAGTGGTAACAACGAAAGGGCGCAAAGCCAATCCTGAAGCCCGGATGGCACTTCTTGACCATCTTAAGGAGCTGAAAAACCGCCTCATCAAGGCAGCGATAGGTGTAGTGGTCGCGGCTGTTGCTGGCTGGTTTTTGTATGACCCGGTAATCGATGCTCTGAAGTCGCCGGTTGATTCAATTGCCGGCCATACCGGCGCGATCGCAACCATCAACTTCAATAGCATTGCTTCCCCTTTCGACTTCAAGCTTCAGATAGCCATGCTGATTGGCTTGGTTATCTCTAGCCCCATCTGGATCTATCAGTTGTGGGCATTTATCACGCCTGGACTCACAAAGAAGGAACGCCAGTACACCCTAGGTTTTATGGCAGCAGCTGTTCCTCTGTTTTTGGCCGGAGTCTGGGTGGGCTGGTTGGTGACTCCTCAGGTTGTCAGGGCCCTTACGCAGTTCACGCCGTCCGGCGTGGCCAACATAATCGATGCTCGAGACTACATCGACTTCGTAACTCGCATGATTTTGTTCCTTGGGCTCGCATTCCTCGTGCCAGTGGTCTTGGTGGGCATCAACATGGCGGGCCTGGTTTCTGGTAAGACGATCTTGAAAGCATGGCGAATCACCGTATTCCTCGTCTTCGTTCTGGCGGCCGTAGCAGCCCCCGGTGCTGACGCGTTGTCAATGTTCCTCCTCGCCGGGCCACTTCTGGTTTTGTTCTTCTCGGCCATCGGTGTGTGCATGTTCAACGACCGCCGGCGAGAGCGCCGCGCCATCAAGCGTGCTGCTGAGACCGAAGCCACGGCAGATATTGCCACCCCGGCCTCGGATCTGGAGAATCTCTAGACCTCAGGCCATTAGGCTTGGTGCATGTCCTCCATTTCCGGGTCTCCATCACCATCAGACCGCTACCAGGCGGCCGCTCACCGGGCAGCTGAGGCCAAGACGTATCTTGGTGCCTTTGCCCGGACGCTGGACTTCGAATTGGATGACTTCCAACGTGAGGCGTGCAGATCATTGCAGGAGGGCCGAGGCGTCCTCGTCGCGGCTCCCACAGGTGCGGGAAAGACGATCGTTGGCGAATTTGCCATCTATCTGGCTTTGGAACGCGGGCTCAAAGCGTTCTACACAACGCCCATCAAGGCCCTGAGCAACCAGAAATTCTCCGAGCTCGCCGCCAAGTATGGCTCTGCCAACGTTGGCCTGCTGACGGGTGATACAACCATCAACGGTGAGGCGCCCGTTGTGGTGATGACCACCGAAGTCCTCCGCAATATGCTGTACGCCGACTCGGAGACACTCGGCGATCTCGGCTTCGTCGTGATGGACGAGGTCCACTACCTCGCAGACCGCTTCCGCGGAGCCGTTTGGGAGGAAGTCATCATTCACTTGCCCAGTGAAGTGCAGGTTGCTTCGCTGAGCGCCACTGTTTCCAATGCCGAGGAGTTCGGCGCCTGGCTGGATACCGTTCGGGGCGATACTGACGTCATCGTGTCCGAGCACCGGCCCGTACCACTGTGGCAGCACGTCATGGTGGGCAGGGAGATTGTTGACCTTTTTGCCGGCGATACCACTTTCGATGAAATCGCTCCCCAGATACCGGACACAGAAGTTCCGGATCTCAGCGATACTGACGACGCCGTGGATGAGGCTACTCTGCCGGCAGAATCCCGGAAGATCGCCGTTAAGAGTTCTGTAGCATCTCCTGCCCGGCAGGCAGTGACCGGCCCGGAGTTCGAAGTGAACCCCGATCTGCTGGCAATGGCCCGCTCCGAGAGCCGGATGAACTTCAACGGCCGCTTCGGCCACGGTGGCCGGAGCCGCCGACGGCAGGACCGCTATAGGGATGAGCGGCAGACCACTGAACAACGCAGCCCGGTCCGGAAGGCAAGCCGCCCCCAGGTTATTGAAAGCCTTAACCGACAGGGCCTGCTGCCTGCTATTACGTTCATTTTTTCCCGGGCCGGTTGTGACGCTGCAGTGGCCCAGTGCGCGGCATCGGGACTGTGGCTCACTACAGAGCGTGAACAGCAGATCATTGCGCAGCGGGTGGATGAAGCTAGCCACGAGATCCCTGCCGATGACCTCGATGTCCTGGGATTCTGGGGCTGGCGCGACGGCCTCATCCGGGGCTTCGCGGCTCACCACGCGGGCATGCTTCCCACTTTCAAGGAGGTAGTGGAGAAGCTGTTTGCGGATGGCTTGGTCAAGGCAGTTTTTGCCACCGAAACGCTGGCGCTCGGGGTCAACATGCCCGCGCGCTGCGTGGTGCTGGAAAAGCTTGAGAAGTTCAACGGCGAAGCGCACGTCAACATCACGGCGGGGGAGTACACACAGCTCACCGGCAGGGCTGGACGCCGGGGTATCGACGTCGAGGGCCATGCCGTAGTCCTGTGGCAGCCGGGAACGGATCCGGCTGCCGTTGCTGGCTTGGCATCCCGCCGCACCTACCCGCTGAATTCCAGCTTCAGGCCCACGTACAACATGAGCATCAACCTGATAGCCCAATTTGGGCGGGTCCGGGCACGGGAAATCCTTGAGTCGTCCTTCGCGCAGTTCCAGGCGGACCGCTCTGTCGTCGGGCTGGCGAGGCAGGTCCGTGGCCGTGAGGAGTCGTTGGCAGGATACGCGAAATCCATGGAGTGCCATCTTGGCGACTTCACCGAATACGCCAGGCTCCGGCGGGAGCTTAGTGATACTGAGCAGTTCGCTGCCCGGGACTACCAACGCGCGCGGAAATCCAGGGTGGCGGACTCGCTGACGCGGCTTATTCCAGGGGACGTCATCAGCGTCTCCAGCGGCAGGCTGGCGGGGTACGCCGTCGTGCTTGATTCCGATGCCAACGCCCGCGAGCCCAGGCCTTCGGTCCTCACCTCGGACAATCAACTGCGCCGGATCGGCGTCCACGACGTCGACGCCCCGGTCTCCCCTGTAACCCGGATCAGGATCCCGAAATCCTTCAATGCCAAGGTTCCCAAATCGCGGCGTGACCTCGCCTCCTCCATGCGCCACGCAGTCAGCGACGACGCCCCCAAATCGCGCCGCAACAGCAGGCATGAAGACTTTGGCTTGGGGTCCCGGCTCCCGGACCAGGAACAGAAGATCACTGAACTGCGCAGGGCACTCAGGGCCCATCCGTGCCATGGATGCAGTGAACGCGAAGACCACGCGCGCTGGGGGGAGCGTTGGTGGAAACTTCGCAAGGAAACAGACGGCCTGATCCGCCAGATCCAAAGCAGGACCAACACGATTGCCAAAACGTTCGATCGCGTATGCGACGTCCTGTCCGCCTACGGTTACCTCGAAACCAACGACGCCGGAACGGTCACCATCAGCACGGACGGGCAGCGGTTGCGGCGGATTTACGGTGAGAAGGACCTGCTCATTTCACAGTCCATCAGGCGTGGTGCCATCAACGATCTCGATGCTGCCGAGCTGGCCTCCTTGGCCAGCACCTTGGTGTACCAGGCAAAGCGCGAAGACAGGGGCCTTCGCCCGAGGATGCCCTCGGTTGCACTGGAAACGGCGGTGGACATCGTCGTCCGGGAATGGTCGCAACTTGAGGACACAGAGGAACAGAACAGGCTTCCGCTGACCGGCGAACCGGAGCTGGGCCTCATGTGGCCCATGTATAAGTGGGCCAAAGGACGCCATCTTCAGGACGTGCTCAGCGGCACTGACCTTGCTGCAGGGGACTTCGTCCGTTGGGCAAAGCAAGTGGTTGACCTCCTGGACCAGCTCGCCAAAATTCCACAATTGGATCCGCGCTTGACGCGGATCTGCCGTGAATCCATCGATCTGGTCCGCCGGGGTGTCGTGGCTTACTCCACTGTCGCCTGAACCTCCACAGCCGCCTGTACCTGCACAGTTGCGCCTGACCCGGAACCGTTTTAGAGACCCCCAGACCTTCTTCAAACGCTCAAGGAGCACACCGCATGAACCAGCCAGGCCTGTCCGCAGGCGACCGCCCCAACGAAAACGTCCGTAAGGTCACCCTTTACCGGAACGGTTCCATCTATACCGCTGCCGATCCGTTCGCTACCGCCATGGTGGTGGACGGTGACACGGTCGCGTGGGTGGGCTCCGAGCAAGCGGCGACGTCCATCGCGGATTCCACCATGGACGTCATTGATCTTAGGGGAGCCCTCGTGGCGCCGGGCTTTGTTGACTCCCATGCGCACTTGACGGAGACGGGCCTCGCTTTGGCTGGACTGTCTTTGACGGGCGTGCGCTCTGCCCGGGAACTGCTGGACGCCGTTGCCGCTGCTGGCGGTACAGGAACGGTGATTGGGCATGGCTGGGATGAAACAACCTGGCAGGATGCCACCCTTCCAACGCTTGAAGAGCTGGAACAGGCCTCGGGTGGCAGGCAGGTTTACCTTTCGCGCATTGACGTTCATTCCGCCCTCGTTTCGTCCTCCCTGGCGGCGTCTGCAGGCCTTGCCGGCATGGACGGCTTCACGGGGGACAGTGGGCGCGTAGTCAGGACGGCCCACACCGCCGCCCGTCTCGCGGCACGGCGCTTCAGTGACACCGAGCGGAGTGGGTATCAGGAACAGGCCCTGCATCATGCGGCTTCCAACGGGTACGTTGCCTTGGCTGAAATGTCGGCCCCCCACATTTGCGGGCCGGAAGATCTTCGCATGGCCATGTCCTGGAACAGGCAACCCGGCAAACCGCAGGTGCTGCCATATTGGGGCGAGCTGGCGTCATCGGAAGATCACGCCCGCAGCATACTGGACAGCGTGGGACCGGAGGTCCTTGGCTTGGCGGGAGACCTGAACATCGACGGATCCATCGGGTCACGAACAGCTGCCTTGAGGCAAGACTATTCCGATGCGCCGGGCCAACGCGGCAATTTGTATCTTTCAGTAGATGAGGCCGTCAAGCACCTTGCCGCATGCTCACTTCTGGGCGTCCAGGCCGGTTTCCACATCATTGGTGATGCGGGCCTCGATGTTGCGCTCGACGCATTGGATGCCGCAGCCGCCGAGGTGGGGGAGCAGCGGATCCGCGCAGCAGGTCACCGCTTTGAACATGTTGAGCTTGCCGATCAGCCTGCAGTGGACAAGTTGGCCAGATACTCGGTGACGGTCTCCATGCAACCGTCCTTCGATGCTGTGTGGGGAGGACCCGGAGGACTCTACGAGCAACGGCTAGGCGGCCGCAGCAAGGCCATGAACACGTTTGCTGCGTTCTACGCCAGCGGAGTTCCGATCACCTTTGGCAGCGATAGCCCCGTGACACCACTCAGCCCTTGGTCAAGCATCCGGGCCTGCCTGGAACACAGCAACCCGGACCAGCGCATTTCGGCCCGCGCCGCTTTCCTTGGCCACACCAGGGCGGGCTGGCGGGCCACCAAGCACAGGAACCCTCTCATGGGCCAACTCGTCCCGGGTGCGCCAGCCAGCTTCGCAGTATGGGAAATTGAGGAACTCATGGTGCAGGTGGCGGATAGCCGCGTGCAATCCTGGAGCACCGATCCCCGTGCCCGGACCCCCTTGCTCCCTGCCCTGGATACCGGCACTGATCCTGTGTGCCTGCAGACCGTGAGGGAAGGCCAGGAGCTCTTCGCGCACGAATCCCTCCGCGTCTGAGGGCACTATTTCCTTGCCTTCGAATGCGGCGCCTGAACTGGGACGATGCACGAACGCGCAGGTCAACCCCTGGTTGACAGCTTTTGTAAAGTCCGTAACATTGAGGCTCAACAGATTGTTAAGGCTTGGGGTTTCCCCGGAGGTAACTATCTGGTCGTGGCCAGGACGTAGTCTGGTGGCGGTACGCGAGTGGGCAGGCCCATAGGGCCCCAGAAAACAGTTCGTCCGGCAAATTACCTGTCCGGACAACACTGGTCCTGGGTCTATGGACCTGCCCGCAGCGCTTTAAGTCCGTGTGGCCGGGGACACAGCTGCCCATAGGAGTGCGCAGGATCGTCCTATAATGGAGAGTTGCGCCAGAACGCCAGCCTTAAGGCTGGCCCGGCACACTGACCGCTCCATCAAGGAAAGGCCTCTTCTTGCGTGTCCTGACGATCATCCCTACCTACAACGAGCTGGAATCGCTCCCCAAGACATTGGGTCGGCTGCGGACCGCAGTGCCTCAGTCGGACGTCCTGGTGGTTGATGACAACAGCCCGGACGGCACGGGACAACTTGCTGACGGCATAGCCGCCGAGGACAAGCAAGTGCACGTACTGCACCGCAAGGGCAAGGAAGGCCTTGGCGCGGCGTACATCGCCGGCTTCAAGTGGGGCCTCGCCGCTGGGTATGACGTTCTGGTGGAGATGGACGCCGATGGCTCCCACAAGCCCGAGCAGCTGCCCCTCCTCCTTGATGCGGTCAAAGAGGGCGCCGACCTCGCCATGGGCTCGCGCTGGGTACCGGGAGGCAGTGTTGTGAACTGGCCTCTCTACCGCCAGGCAATCTCCCGCATCGGCAGCACCTATGCCCGCATCATGCTTGGCCTGAAAATCAAGGACGTCACGGGCGGCTACCGTGCTTTCCGCCGCAGCACACTTGAAGCCCTCAAGTTGGATGAAGTGGATTCAGTGGGTTACGGCTTCCAGGTTGATCTCGCCTGGCGCGTGGCCAAGCTCGGCCTGCGTATCGAGGAGCGTCCTATCACCTTTGTTGAGCGGGAACTCGGTGCATCGAAGATGAGCGGCAACATTGTGCTGGAAGCCATGATCAACGTCACCAAATGGGGCCTGGCAGCACGGTGGGCCAAGCTCACCGGAAAACAGCCTGCCCTCGCAAAATAAAGATAGTTCCACAACAAAAGGCCGGACCGGTTCCCAAAGGAGCCGGTCCGGCCTTTTTGCTTGAGTCTGAAGACTAAGCTGAGCGGCGCTCTCCGCGGCGCTCACGCAGGATGTTCAAACGATCCTCAAGGATCTGCTCCAGCTCCGGAAGGCTGCGGCGTTCCAGGAGCATGTCCCAGTGGGTACGGACGGCCTTCTCGTTGGCATCCACGGGACGCTCGCCGTCTACGAGCAAGGCTTCCTTGCCAGTCTTGGAAACCCAAACAGGGGGGATCTCGGCTTCAGCAGAGAAGGTGACGAAGACCTGCTCGCCGTCCTCGCAGCGGTATTCAACCCGCTGGCGCGGTGCCGGTTCAACGCCGGACTCGGTTTCCATGCTTTGGGCGCCAAGACGCATACCCCGCAGGCTGCGATCGCTCATGATTACTCCCTCTGTCTGTTCGCGGAGCCTGAACTCCGCGCTAGCCGTAAGCCGTTTTCACGGTCCCTACGGACTACTTCTGCACACCTTGCATCACTAATTGCAACGCCTGGCCAAGCTTTAATGTTCCATCCACACTGAACCAGCCGGACAAATATCCCATTATACGCGGATCGATGGTCAGTACCCAAAAGCAGTGCAAAACGCGATGAGCGGCCAGCCATTTGGCTGACCGCTCAACTGCCTCACAACAGAGTTACTCTGTGGGCCTTGAGTGTGCTGCCGTGGTGGATTCCACCGGGGCTGCCGGCTCCGAGGCCGCGGCTTTGTTGCTGCCGCCAAAGAAGCCAGCAGCATCGGTGTCGCCGTTGGCGCCTCCGAGCGCACTGCCAATGCCCTTCAAGGCCTCGCCAACTTCGCTGGGGATGATCCACAGCTTATTGGAACTGCCCTCAGCGAGCTTGGGTAGCGTCTGCAGGTACTGGTAAGCCAAAAGCTTCTGGTCGGGGTTGCCCTTGTGGATCGCGTCAAAGACTTTCTGAATGGCCTGGGCTTCGCCGTCGGCCCGAAGGATGGCGGCCTTCGCATCACCTTCAGCTGCGAGGATGGCCGCTTGGCGCTGGCCTTCTGCTGTAAGGATTTGCGACTGCTTGGTTCCCTCAGCAGTCAGGATCGCTGCTCGACGATCGCGCTCTGCACGCATCTGCTTTTCCATCGAGTCCTGGATGGAGTGGGGCGGATCAATAGCCTTCAGTTCCACACGCGAAACGCGGATCCCCCAGCGGCCTGTGGCTTCGTCCAACACTCCACGTAGCTGGCCATTGATCTGGTCACGGGAGGTTAGTGCCTCTTCGAGGTTGAGGCCACCCACCACGTTACGAAGCGTGGTGGTGGTCAGCTGCTCTACCGCCTGGATGTAATTGGCGATCTCGTAGGTGGCTGCGCGGGGGTCCGTTACCTGGAAGTAGACCACGGTGTCGATCGAAACCACGAGGTTGTCCTCGGTGATGACTGGCTGCGGCGGGAAGGACACTACCTGCTCGCGGAGGTCGAGCAACGGCAGGAGCCTGTCGACGAACGGAATCAGGATGGTAAGGCCCGGGTTGAGCGTGCGCTGGTACTTGCCGAGGCGTTCAACGACGCCGGCACGTGCCTGCGGGATGATCCTTACCGAGCGGACCAACACGATGATGACAAAAATGACGAGAACAATCAGCACAACTGCTGCCGCTGTTCCTCCTAAACCGTCCATGCGTCTCCTTGATTCCCCAATTGCGTGGCTTGCTTTGGCCTTTTGCGGGCAGGTTGCCAGCCCGTTATCCGCAGAATTCTGGTTTTCCGGTTCGAATCAGCGCGGGCTGTTTTCGGCAGGCGAGGCTACTACCGCGGTCGCGCCGTCAATCCTGGTGACCTGAACGGTGGCGCCGGCGTCGAGGACTCCAGCGGTGCTGCGCGCGCTCCAGACGTCACCGCCGATCTTTACCAGCCCGCTGGTGCCCGTGACAGCTTCTATGACGAGGGCGGGCTGACCGATAAGCCGGTCGATGTTCGTCCGCTGTTCTGCTGGTCCCTTATGCAGGTGTTTCAAGGCGACCGGCCGCACGAAAGCGATCATCAAGAGGGAGACCACGCTGAAGATGACGATCTGGAGCCAGAAATCCGCCCCGGCGAAGTCGGCAATGAGCCCTGCCAGTGCGCCGCCGCCGAGCATGATGAAGAAGAGGTCGAGTGTGAGCATCTCCACCACCGCGAACGCGAGGAAGACCGTGAGCCAGAGAGCCCACCAATTCTCGCCGAGCCATTCAAACATCATTTCCCCCTTGGTCCCGGACCCCGTCGAAGACGGGATCACAGTCGCTGTTCCTCCATCCTAGCCCGACGCCGAGTTCCTCGTCAGGAAGCCGAAGCACCCACTGTGAAGAGGCTGATACGGAACTTCGCCGTGGTTGCTGCGGCTCTATCCTCGCCGGCCAGCAGTGCGAGTTCTTCGGGCTTGATGTGGTGACCGGCCGGTCCCATATAGGCGATGTCGGCCAGCTCGGAGCCCGTGAGGGTGAGCGGCACGTCCAGGTTGTACGTTGAATCCGCGTGGAAATAGCCGCCCAGGGATTCAGCCAAACGCTCGGCCTTGCCTTCCTCAATACTGAGCATTCCGGTGCGGGCAGCGATTTCAGCCAGGTGTCCTTGCTGCGGTGTCACCACAATCAGCTTTCCACCGGGTCGCAGCACCCGGGCGAACTCCGGCGGATTCCTTGGAGCGAACACCACCAGGACCACGTCCACCGCGTCATCGGCTACGGGCAACGGACGCCAAATGTCCCAGACGAGGTTGGCAGCATCCCCGTTGAGCCGTGCAGCGCGGCGGAGCGCGAATTTGGAGATGTCCAGGCCTATCGCAGAAGCCGGAGTGCTTTCCAGGACACTGTGGAGGTAGTGCCCGGTGCCCGTGCCGGCGTCGAGAACCACGGCCCCGGGCCGCTGCAGCGATGCGGCTGCCAGGCCGGCGACTCGCTGGGCCAAAGCAGCGTAATGTCCGCTGTCCAGGAATCGATGCCGGGCTCCCACCATCTCCGCCGAATCAGCTTCGAAGACTGTGCCCTTACCTGTCAGCAGGTTGAAGTAACCTTGCTTCGCGGCGTCGAATACATGCCCGGAGCCGCAAACGAGCCTCCGCTGCGGATCCTCGACAAGCTGAAACCGCCCTTCGCAAACGGGACAACGGAGGGCGGCAACGGCATCGGACAACATGGATTCAATCCTACGGTGGGCCGGAGTGTCTGGTGCCTGCGCCAGGGCGGCGGGGCTAGGCTCACCAAGGTGAAACCCGAGCAGCTGCCTTTGTTGAACTCCGTCTCCGCCCCTGCCATCCATCCGGACGGTACTAAAGCGGTGGTATCCGTGGTCAGGCCTGATTTCGACGCCGATGCTTACGTTGGTCAATTGTGGAACGTACCGCTGGACACCAACAAGCGCCCACGACGCATCACCCGCGGGTTCAGGGACACTTCCCCGGCTTTCTCGCCTGACGGCCTGGTTTTGGCCTTCCTGCGCAGCGATGCAGAGGGAAAAGCGCAACTGTTTGTTGTGGAGTCGGCAGGGGGCGAACCGCAGCAGATAACGGATCAGCACGGCGGGGTCAACGGGTTTGCGTGGGCTCCGGATTCCCATCGGGTGGTCTTCACCAGCCGTGTTGCGGAACCGGGCCGCTATGGAACGGTCGACGGCGTTACTTCCGGCAGCGAAGACGCCCGGCTTATCGCCGTGAACCAGTACCGGATGAACGGCGTGGGGTACGTCCTGGACCAGCGCCAGCAACTGTTTGTGGTTGACGTGCCGGAATTAGGTGGCGAGCCTGTGGTCATTCCCCGCGGCAGAGCCGCCCACGAACAGCCGGGTGCCAAGGTAACCGGGGTTCCCGATGCCAGGCAGATGACGTTTGGCGAATCAGACCATGAGGCGCCGTGTTTCTCCGCCGACGGCAGGTTCGTTTACTTCATAGCTGCCCTTCACGACGGGCATGATGACGACCTCGTAACGTCCGTGTACCGGATTGACGCAACGGGCGGCGAACCAGAGCTCATCAAACCCCACAACCCAAAACTGCAGACCGTCACGGCCGTGCGGGCGTCCACCGATGGCCGCTCGCTCTTCTTCACCGCACAGGATCTAGGCGATACAGGACGGGATTTTGTCGCGCGCAACAGCGTCCTCTATTCAATGCCCGTCGCCGGGGGAGATGCCGCTGCCCTCACCGACGTCGAGCATTTGGACATCTCCGGTCCGCTGGAACCGAGCGGACCGGACAGCGTCCTACTCCTGAACACAGCATTGGGCAGCGTGGAGCTCCTCGATGTCACGGCGGCGGGAAGCCTTACGCCACTGGTGCATGGCGCCCGCGTGGTCACCGGAGCCACAGTTGCTGCCAATGGTGAAATGGCCGTGAGCTTCCTGGATGCGTCCACCGCTGGCGACGTCGCCTCCCTGGAGCGTGGTGAACTGCGCCTGCTGACAGACTTCTCGGCGGAACTACGGAATAGCTCAAGGGTCAGTGAGCCGCTGGATTTCCAGGCAATCGCCGACGACGGATACCCCGTGAACGGTTGGTTGGTGCTGCCCGACGGACCCGGACCACACCCTGTCCTGCTGAGCATCCATGGAGGTCCGTTTTCCCAATACACGGGAGCCTTCTTTGACGAAGCGCAAGTCTATGCAGCTGCAGGATACGCGGTAGTGATGTGCAATCCGCGGGGCTCCTCAGGCTACGGACAATCCCATGGACGGGTTATCAAGGAGCGAATGGGGACAGCGGACATGCAGGACGTACTCGCCTTCCTGGATGCTGCCTTGTCCGCCCATGCAATCTTGGACGCCGATAGCGTGGGCATCATGGGCGGATCCTATGGCGGTTACCTCACGGCCTGGACCATCGCACACGATCACCGCTTCAAAGGGGCAATTGTCGAACGCGGATTCCTGGACCCTGTCAGCTTTGCCGGCACTTCTGACATCGGCTGGTTTTTTGGCGGCGAGTACGCTGGCGCCACACCCGGTCAGCTTGTGGCACAGAGCCCCTTGGCCGTAGCTGACTCCGTCGTGACACCGACCCTGGTGATCCACAGCGAAAACGATCTTCGGTGTCCCCTCGAACAAGGGCAGCGGTACTACGCGCTCCTCAAGGAGAGGGGAATTGAGACGTCGTTACTCGTCTTCCCGGGCGAAGACCACGAATTGTCGCGTTCCGGGACACCGCATCACCGCAAGCAGCGGTTCGAGCACATCCTTGCCTGGTGGGCCAGGTATCTGCCGACTGCATCAAACCGCGTGACGGGCTGAAGCCCGCTACGGACCAGCTAGCCGTGCAGGAAACCGAGGGTCCGGCGCGCGTCCTCAATGTCCGGATTGGACCACCGTAGGGAGTGTTCCGCGTTGCTGCAAAGCGACCGCAGTTCTGCCTTGTCCACGTAAAGAATTCCCTGCACGTGGTCCGTTTCGTGCTGCACTATGCGTGCCTGCCACCCTGAGAACCATTCCTCCACCGGACGTCCCTCTGGCGTGAGGTAACTCAGTTCCACGTTGCGGTATCTGGTGACCACCGCTTGATAGCCGCTGACGGACAGGCATCCCTCATAGAAGGACGCTGTCTCGCTTCCCAGAGGACGATATTGCGGGTTGAGGACAGCCATGAACTCCAGCGGCTCCCTATGCCGGACCGTTGCCGACTCCGGATCCACCTCGTACTTGTCTTCAAGGACTGCCAACTGCAACGGAATGCCCAACTGAGGAGCCGCCAGTCCAACCCCCGGCGCCGCATGCATGACCTCACGCATCCGCTCTATGAGCGCCTCCAATTCAGCGCCATCAAGCTGGCCGTCATATGGCGCCGCCTGTTGCCGGAGGACGGGGTGCCCGGCTTGAACGATCGGCGGAAGTTCCTCTGTTTCAAGTAGCCGCCGGACTGCGTCCCTGATCTGGAGGGGATTGAAGTCGGTGGCGGGGCTGGGCGCCTCGGAGTGAGGTTGCTGCGTCATGACTTGAGCCTAACGCGAAGGCTCCTCTTCGCGCCCGTTCCCTGCTCCGGGTTCGCCCTTGCCGGGCTTTGGCCTCCGCGTTCAGCTAGGCTCGTCGGATGAGCGAAAGCAACCCCCTGGACCATGTACTCGGGTTTATCAGGACGGTTGAGTCCGGTGGCGGAGCCGCTGAGATCAGCCCGTATCTGGCCCACGACTTCACACTTACGGAATGGCCGCACGCCCTGTCCAAGACCGGGTCCGTCAGGACCCTTCAGGAGACCCTCACTGGCGCGGATCACAGTAAGAACATTGTGGCGAACCAGAGATTTGAGGTAGCCCGCACTACTTGCGAAGGCAACCGGGTAGTCGTGGAGATGAACTGGTCAGCCACGTTGCTCCTGGACCTGCCGCATTGGGACGCCGGCGAAACCGTACGTGCGCGGAGCACTGCTGTATTTGAGCTGCGGGACGGTTTAATTGTCAGCCAGGACACCTACGACTGCTACTACACACTCCCTGAACAAGGGAACTTTCTTAATAACAAGGAACGTCCTGAATGAACACGCACCCTAGCGCATCGTGAATCGCCGCTCCACCAACGCTGAGACAGTGGGAAATTCCAAGGCATATGTAAAAACCGAGTTCCTGGCTGCCATGACTGGGGGAGGCAGGGGCCTTCCAAGTGCCATGTTCAAACTGGCCTGCAAGGATGCGCGGGCGGCTGCCCGGCGTCGGTCCTTCTCGAACAACTGAAGCTGGCGACCGACAGCGTGTCCCCTGAGGGAGGCATCAATGAGAGGTGCCAAGGCAGCAGCATCAAGCCATCCAAGGTTCATGCCCTGGCCACCAATGGGACTGATCTCATGGGCGGCATCGCCCAACAACACAGTTCTGCCATGGATCATACGGCCCGCAAGCCTGGACTGGACGTCAAATGCGCTGAGCATGCTGTTGCTTTCCGGATCCAGCACGGCGCCGGTCCGGGCTTGGACCAAGGCAGCCAGGTCTGCCGCCGTCGCTCCATCGGCCGAGACTCCAAGCCGCACCACCCACCGGCGAACATCCCCAGGCAAGGGGAAGGACTCTACGATCCCCTCGGGCTCCAGATACAAGACCGCGTTGTCTCCGTGGCCTGTCCCATCAATGAAATCTCCCATCAGATAACTATCCGGATAGCTACGTGCCGGAAGGCCAGGGAGAAGACGTTGACGTATCAGCGAGTGCGCTCCGTCAGCTGCCACCAAAAGGCGGCTGGTGAAGGTGTGTTCTCCGGAAGGTGAGGCCGCCCGGACGCTGACCGTGCCGCCGTCGTCGGCAAAATGGCGCACGTCTGCGCCGCGGATGATCGCCTCGGAGTCCAACGCCAGAACCGCTTGCTCCAGTGTCTGCTCCGTCACTGGTTGCGGCACTGCGAGGATGAAGGGAAAGTCCGGGTCCCCTGTAAAGGGCAGCTCGGCGATCTTTTTGCCTTTGCTGTACGCAACGCCCCGCTCGATCCGCACGCCCGAAGCCAACAACGGCGCGGATAGACCGGCCCGGTCCAGTTCAGTGAGCGCCGGGGGGTGAATCCCTATTGCCCTGGAACGGTGGCTCCTGTTCAGACGGCGTTCAAGGATTCGGATCTGGCGCCCTTGTTTGAGCAACAAGGCACCCATGAACAAACCGACCGGACCGGCACCCACGATGATGACGTCAAGCACGTCCGGCGCTCATCTCCGGGATCCATTGCCGGCAGGCTCGTAGACGAGCAGGTTGTGCCAAGGTCCGTTTGGATCCACCCTCCATTGTTCCGGGGCCACCGCCTGGAGCTCCCCGGAGGTGAAGCTGCGCCTGATGGAGACCAAACCGTCACCGCAGATGAAAGAGCCAACGCCCAAAGGCCAGAAGCCGGCCGCGAAGAGAAGGTATGCGACGTTGCTCCGCTTGAGGTCATTGTGCAGGGCTACTTTCCGGCACAGTACTTCTGAGTCATTCAAGACTCCGGCGAGTTGGTCAGCATCGAGATGGTGGAGGATGTGATTCGAGAGGACGATATCGAACCCCCTGCCCTCCGCGACAAGATCGGCGCTGTGCGCCTGCCGGTAGGTGACGCCCTCGATCGCTGGCGCCCGGATCGCAAAATTGTATGCCCGTTCGTCAGGGTCTATGGCAGTTACCTTCAGCGTATATCCATCCTTGAGGGCCCATCCGGCCAGGCTTCGGGCGACGTCCCCACCACCGCACCCGATGTCCAGCACCGACGCCGTGCCGCTGGCTGCGAGAAGTGGACGGAAGCGATCACGGTACGTCCGGTGCCATCCGGAAAGGAGACGGTTAACCGCGGGGAAGCGGGCGTAACTGCGATCCAGGCGCCGGAGGTCACAATCAGGCCGGTCCATGTCCTCGATGGCACCCACGTCCCTGTCTTTCAGGGATCCCCACGGGCTCACAGGGTGGGAGAGACCAATGTAAAGAGGCCAGTCTCCACCGTGAGGCCGGGACCGAACGCCATGGAGCAGATTGGTTCCTCCCGTTGGTTTGCCGGCTGCCCGAGCATGTACTTCAAAACAAAGAGCACGGTGGCGCTACTCATGTTGCCGTATTCCCTGAGTGTTTCCCTTGCCGGGACCAGTTGCTCTGCGGTGAGTTCGAGCTTGGATTCGACCTTGTCCAGAATGCTGCGCCCACCGGGGTGAATGGCCCAGTGCGTTATATCGCGATAGGGGAGTTCTGCCAGTCGCGGCTCTTTCGCGAGCAACGGCTCCAACGCCCCGGTGATGTGCTCCTCGATGATGTGGGGCACATAGGAACCCAAGACCATTTCAAATCCCTCGTCGCCAATATTCCAGGCCATTGCCTCTTCACCAACGGGGGTGAGGACCGTTTCGAAGTGGTCCAGCCTGATCACCGGTTCGGGCCCTTGGGGTTCCTTGGACGTCACAATGGCCGCGGCAGCACCGTCACCGAAGATGGCTGAACCCATGATGGTGTCGGGGTCGTTGGATGTACGCACGTGTAGCGAACAAAGTTCCACACAGATAACCAGTACGACCGCGGCTGGATCTGCCAGGCAGAACTGCTTGGCTGCCTTCAGGGCTGGAAACGCGGCATAGCACCCCATGAAGCCGAGGTGGTAACGCTGCACGGCGGGGTTCAGTCCCAGCGCCCGGACGACCTTGTAATCAGGACCAGGGTTGAAGAATCCCGTGCAGGACACCGTGATGACATGAGTAATGTCATCTAGGTCGATGTCCGGCACGCGTGCTACCGCAGCCTTGCCGGACTCGATAAAGAGCTTGGTGGCCTCCGTGGCAAAAATCTCGTTCCGGACTTTGGTGCTGGGGCTCAGTACTTGATTGGTCGAGGGGTCAAAGAATCGTGGATTTTCCGGATGCGCGTCGAGGCTCAGTTCTTCGACCGCGGTATATCGGGTATCTATTGCAGCTGAGTCGAAGCAAGTGGATACCAACCGCGATCCGAGCCTTGTCAGGCCTGGTTGAGCTGCGAAGACATCGCGTGCCTGCGACTGCACGAGGATGGTTGGCGGAACTGCGGTTTCGAGGGACCTCATGTATACCGGCATGCTTCATTCTTAGCGAGTCGGCGGCTGATGACAATGGTTGGAGCCGCTCAGGCTTCGCGTCCTCCCAATGGCCTGCAGCAGGGGCCGTTAGTGTGGTCAATGACCGTTGCCGCATTCGCGACGACGAACGAGAATTTGACGTACTGACCGAGGTTGGTAGTACGGGCAGGCGGTGCCGACGGGGGACTGTTGGACAGCACCGACCAACAGATGCCGGCCAGCAGTTGCCGCCTAACAGATGGAGAGATCATGAGCATTGCCACGAGCACCGACACACAGTCTCCTGCGTCGCACGTAGCAGACACCCACGACCTCATACGGGTGCAGGGTGCGCGCGAGAACAACCTCAAGGACATCAGTGTCGAGATCCCTAAACGTCGCCTCACGGTGTTCACGGGTGTCTCTGGCTCGGGCAAAAGTTCGTTGGTCTTTGGCACCATCGCAGCAGAGTCCCAGCGAATGATCAATGAGACATACAGCGCTTTTGTTCAGGGCTTCATGCCTTCATTGTCGCGGCCGGACGTGGACATGCTGGAAGGCCTGACAACGGCCATCATCGTGGACCAGGAGAGGATGGGCTCAAATCCGCGCTCGACGGTGGGTACTGCGACAGATGCCAATGCCATGCTTCGTATTCTCTTCAGCCGGCTCGGGCAGCCCCACATCGGATCGCCGAACGCGTACTCGTTCAACGTGCCCACCGTAAAGGCCAGTGGGGCCATCACGGTCGATCGCGGAGAGGGCAAGACCAAAACGGAGAAGGCCACCTTCAATCGCCTGGGCGGCATGTGCTCACGATGCGAGGGAATGGGTTCAGTCAACGATTTCGATCTCACCGCGCTGTATGACGACAGCAAGTCCTTGAACGAGGGCGCGCTCACGATTCCTGGTTACACGATGGATGGCTGGTATGGCCGTATCTTCAGCGGTTCAGGCTTCTTTAATATGGATAAGCCAATTGCCAAGTTCACCAAAAAGGAGCTCCACGACCTCCTGTACCGGGAACCTACCAAAATCAAGGTCGAAGGCATCAACCTCACCTACGAAGGCGTCATCCCAAAAATCCAGAAGTCGATGCTCTCCAAGGACGTTGACGCACTTCAACCACACATCCGGGCTTTCGTGGAGCGGGCCATCACCTTTACCACCTGTCCGGAGTGTGAGGGCACCAGGTTGAGCCCGGAGGCACGTTCTTCCAAGATCAGAGGCAAGAGCATCGCGGATGTGTGCACGATGCAGATCAGTGACCTTGCTGTATGGATCCGGGAAATCAATGAACCCTCCGTGGCTCCGCTTCTCAAGGGACTGCAGCACCTCTTGGACTCCTTCGCCGAGATAGGACTCGGATACCTGTCCCTCGATCGGCCTGCCGGTACCTTGTCCGGGGGAGAGGCACAGCGAACCAAGATGATCCGGCATCTGGGCTCGTCCCTGACGGACATCACCTATGTCTTCGACGAGCCAACTATCGGCCTGCATCCGCATGACATCGAGCGTATGAACCAGTTGCTGCTGCAGTTGCGCGATAAAGGCAACACCGTGCTGGTAGTCGAGCACAAGCCCGAAACGATTGCGATCGCTGACCACGTGGTGGATCTCGGTCCTGGTGCAGGCACGGGCGGCGGCACGGTCTGCTTCGAAGGCGATCTGAACGGGCTGCGGGGGAGCGACACCATCACTGGGCGCCACCTCGACGATCGCGCATCCATAAAAGAGCAGGTACGGACAGCTTCCGGCACCCTTGAGGTCCGGGGAGCTTCCACCAACAATCTTCAAAACGTGGACGTTGATATTCCACTGGGCGTGCTGTGTGTACTCACGGGTGTGGCCGGATCGGGCAAGAGCTCGCTGATTCACGGGTCGGTGGCCAAACGTGACGGCGTCCTGGTGATCGACCAAGGTGCCATCCGCGGTTCCCGCCGGAGCAATCCTGCAACTTACACCGGGCTCCTTGAACCCATACGCAAGGCATTCGCCAAGGCCAACAATGTGAAACCGGCGCTCTTCAGTTCAAACTCGGAGGGCGCGTGCCCCACCTGCAACGGCGCCGGCGTCATTTACACAGATCTGGGCGTCATGGCGACGGTGGAATCAACGTGTGAGGAATGCGAAGGAAAGCGCTTCCTGGCCTCGGTATTGGAGTACAAGCTTGGCGGACGCAATATTGCAGAGGTGCTTGCAATGTCTGTCAACGAGGCTGAGACCTTCTTCGGCGAAGGGGAAGCACGCACACCGGCCGCACACAAGATCCTGGACCGCCTCGCCGACGTCGGGCTCGGTTACCTGACGCTTGGACAGCCGCTCACTACGCTGTCTGGCGGGGAACGCCAGCGGCTCAAGCTTGCTACGCAAATGTCGGAGAAGGGCGACATCTACATTCTGGACGAGCCGACCACGGGGCTCCATCTAGCTGACGTCCAGAACTTGCTTGGCATGCTGGATCGATTGGTCGAGTCGGGAAAGTCCGTCATTGTCATCGAACATCACCAGGCCGTCATGGCACATGCGGACTGGATTATCGACCTCGGACCGGGCGCCGGACACGATGGTGGCAAGATCGTTTTCTCTGGCACGCCCGCTGATCTGGTGGCCGACCGCTCGACGCTGACCGGTAAGCACTTGGCGGTTTACGTCGACGCCTGACACCTTAGGTGGCATGAAAACATGCCAATATCGAGTGTTTCAGAGTGGCCGTATTACTAGCAATTCGTCCCAATCTCTTGACTAGGCCACGTGATGTGGCACACACTTACTCAGAACTTTGGACTATTTACAGACCATTGAGAATCGGGGGAAGGTATGTCCACATTTTCGTTAGGGTTAGTCAAGGATGACAACAACCGTAGGAAGGAATTCCGCAGGAAACAGTATTTCCGATTTGCGACCACCGCGGCCGTAGTTGCGACCCTCATGTCGGCAGCGTCGTGCGCGACAGCTCCTGCGACCAACACTCAGCCAGCAGCCGAATGCCGCCAACTTGACGCTCAACTGGCATGGCCAAGCGAGGTCCGTGGGCAATTACAAAAGACCATTGACGCCCACAGCAGCTGCACCGGAACAGCCCGCGGCGACAAAGCTCCAGTGGCGATCTTTGACTGGGACAACACGGTAGTAAAGAACGACATTGGCTACGGCACGAATTTTTGGATGCTCAGGCACGACAAGGTCCTGCAACCGGCCAATAAGGATTGGAAGAGCACAAACCGTTACCTGACAGATGCGGCAGCGAGAGCGCTGACAGCGGCATGCGGTACCGACACGCCCGCAGGTCAACCGCTCAAGACCAGCATCAACACGGAGTGTGCCGATGAAATCCTCGCCATCCTTGAGGACAAGACGCGTTCCGGCGAACCGGCTTTTGAGGGCTTCAATGCCCGTCACCTCATAGGCGCCTACGCCTGGGGTACGGCCCTGTCTGCTGGATATACCGAGGAGCAACTCGGCCAGTTCGCTCTCTCGATGAAGCAGGAGAACCTGCTGGCAGCACAAGGTAGCACGCAGACCGTTGGAAGCCAGCAGGTGGACGGTTACATCCGGATATACCCACAGATCAAGGACCTCATCGGCGTCCTTCAGGCTCACGGCATCGAAACCTGGGTGGTCTCCGCTTCGCCGGAGCCGGTGGTCAAGGCATGGGCTGGTGAGGTCGGCATCGACGCCGGGCACGTCGTAGGCGTCCGCAGCGTATACGAGGACGGCATCCAAACTTCCCACCTGAAAGGCTGTGGCGGAATACCCGACGGCGAAGATTCAGTCATGACCTACATCGAGGGAAAACGTTGCTGGGCCAACCAGGTGATCTTCGGCGTCGAGGGTCCTTCAGCCTTTGAGCAGCTGCCTGCCGAACGCCGCCAGATCCTGGCCGCCGGTGACTCCGGCACGGACGTAACCTTCGTTGCCGACGCCACCGAAGCCAGGCTGGTGGTGAACCGGAACAACGCCGAAATCATGTGCCGCGCGTACGACAACGAGGACGGCAAGTGGCTGATCACGCCAATGTTCATCGACCCCAAACCACAGCGTAGCGAGCCGTATCCATGCAGCACCAAGGCGTACACCAACCCGGACGGCAGCAAGGGTCCGGTGGTGCGCGAGGACGGCAGCCTCATCCCGGACCAGGTGGACCGTGTCCACTGAGGGGAGTTCCTGGTAGCCGCTTCTGTTGCGACGGGTCCTATTTCAGGCTTCCCATGGTGACTCCGGAGCGCCCATGGCGTTGCATGGCATAAGTCTCTCCTTTGAGGTAGCGCGAAACCTAGGAAAGGCCCTTACAGATGGAATTCCGTCTGTAAGGGCCTTAGCCGCTGACCGACCTCGAAGCGGTAGTTATCTCCCTGTGGCTACGGGGCAAGAGCCGTATCGAAAAGTTGCTCGGCCAGCTGGAGTAAATGAGCGGGTGCATCTTTCTCCTCGCCGTGGGCGTCATGGCCAAGAAGAACAGCTGTCCCCCTGACGGGCTGTTCGATCTCCGGGCCCGCTTCGCGGAGCAAAACCTCGGCCCGGGAATTCAGGGGCAGCGGAATAGACCCTGCCTCGTCGTTCAAATAAACGTGCCAACCGTTGCAGGTAATTGCTTCGACGTTTCCTTCAAGCAGCCTTTGCCGGGTAAGCAATGTCGCCTCGATCCTTTCGACGCGGACGGGCTGCCTGAGGGGAGCGGGGACAATCAGGGCAATGCGCTCCCAATACATAATTCATCCCTTCCATTTCTGGGCTGGCGGAATTCTCAGACATCGCCGTGCCTCCGGTACCAGCTCCACTACCAAGACGGAGCGTAAGGGCGACGTGTCACCGTTGGTTTTTACGCGGTTTTTGGAAGAGATTTTCACTGGTACTGTTTTTTGCCCTTTTTGCAGCTCTTTTTTCAAGGATAGATTTTCCTGCTTTTTTGGTCCCAACATTTCTCGGAGACTTGCCAGACACTGGAATCACGCCTTTCTAAACGCTATCTACCCATCACCATACCGACTTTAATTTTTAATGCCAGTCCGCGGCTTGCTGGATATTTCTACCGGCCACTCCCGGACGAGACTTTCGATGAATTTGCGGCGGACGCTAGTCACCCGAGCGCGCCGACATCGGCGAGGGCAGCTGGCAGGGAGCGGTTAGTCAGGTGGCCAGTTCTACTCCCGCTACCCGACTGGCAGCTAGGGGAGTGGTAAGTCTCTTGCGTGCACGTCAGTCTTCCAGGACTGCGCGCGCGGATACGGCGTTGTGGAGGTCGGGCAGATATGTTTCTTGTTCTTCGATCCCTCGCCGGTAAAAGTCCTAGGCTTGCCATACTTTGAGCAACTCGTGGACATCCCCGCTGTTGAGGGCTTGGTTGATGGCATCACCGTCCATGGCGTCAAGTTAGCGTGACGTCATGGACGGTGATGAGGCGGAAGTTCCGCCCACGGCCGGTCAGTCAAAACCGAGAGATCGCTCGATGAATTAGAACAGGGACGCGAATGAGCCCCATCCTGGGCCGATCCAGTACCGCTCCTGCCAAACGCCTGCCCTCTGTGTATATATGAACAGGTTCCCGTTCGAGTCGACTCCCGCGAGATCGTTCCACCCGTTGAGGCTCGTGTCTCCGAAGCTTCCAACGTACTTAAAGGATGACCATCCTTTACCAATTACCTTGGGCTAAGCCAGCCCCTTCGCCCGTCACTCGGATAAAGGTGCAACCGCCCGCTGACGTCTGTGGCCAAGAGGTCGGGACTGGAATCACCGTTGAAGTCACCTCGTGAAAATACTCTGTTGAAAACGTTCCAGCCTTGACCGACTTGTCTCGGGGATCCCCAGCCGCCTTTGCCGTTCCCTGGATACAGAATCAGCTTTCCCTCGCGCTCCTTGGCCAGGACGTCATCGTGACCATCAGCGTCGAAATCACCGGGAGAGAGCAGTCACCCGCTGGCGCTCGAAGCTCTAGGTTCTGCTTCTCACAATGCTGAAACTGACATCTGCGCGCAATAAGAATTGCTTGCCTAATCCTTCGCAAAACCCCTTAACTTCAGCAGGCGAATTTTTCTGTCCGCTGGACCCAGACCAGCCTATCCGCGCAATCTCAGATGATCATTTGGCCCTTTTGCGTGAACATGCGCGGTAGCAGATGCCGCCTCATTACGTGCACGTAAGCCGATCCCTCACCGTACGGCCGTCATCTGGATTAAGGACACCTGTTTGAGGCAGAGAAGTGCAGAGCCGTTTTCCAGGGGAGTGTCGCGATCTGCGATCAGGACTAGCATTCGGTCATGCCAGACAAGCCAGCTCGTCGCATTATCCGCCTGTTCCCTGACTACGGTCATTTATGGCCGCTCTGGGAGAACAGCACGGCCGAGCACCCGACCAAATACACCATGGAGCCGGCGGACTTCGGACTCTCACCGGCCCTCACCGCCCGGCTTCGAGCATGGTACGACGCCTGGGAAGCGGAAAAATTGCACGTGAGCGGCTGGAGTTCGCCGGATGCTGAGAACGCATGGAGAGCTGAGGGAGCGAAGATTGCGGAGCAGCTTCGCGACGAGGTCGAAGCCTTCGCCGATGTGGAATACGACGTTTAACAGCCACGGCGATCCAGACGGCAATGCCCTTAACTGGGCGCCCGGTAAAGGATTTGGTTACTGGCACCTACTGGTTCGTTGTTCCGGCGGGAAAGTGCTGGAGCGAGTGTTCGTCTCCGATAAAGTTCAAGCATGTCCAATCCTTTCTCCCCATACAACGAACCAGCGTTCGTTGCGTGGAAGGCAGGAGTGCAGGCATTGCCATCTTCGGAGGTCTTGATACGCAATGCGGATCAGACCGAACCGGACGGCCGTTCAATGCGATGGATCCAGATGAGTTGCGAGTCAAGCAACATTCACTCTGTCGAAGGCAATGTATCGAGGATTCGCAGGCAGTTCGTTTTGCTGGCAGAAATCGCTGGTCATCCAGTTGGCTTTTGTTGTGCGATCACGGGCCGCACCTCTTCGGATCCACTGTTCATTCAACTGGTAACCGTGGTTCCCTCCGTGCAAAAGCAAGGAGTGGGGAGCGCGCTGCTTAGCGCCATCGCTCATTGGCAGCCCCACCGCGATATCGCGATGGCCACTATGGACACCAACCTCGCCGCCTATAAATTCAACGAGCGTCTCGCTCGATCAATCGGCGGGACCATCCAGAGCGTTCCACGCAACCGGTTCCGGCCAACTGATTTAGGAATCACCCGAGACGAGAAGCACCGGCCATGGCTCATCACCCGCCCACAGGAAACCAACTGACCACCCGCCGGTGATCACAGAACCGCCACTGCTGCCGCCCCGCGATCAACAGCGCCGGCCAACTGATGGTTCTCCTCATGGCATTACAGGAGCGGCCGCGGGCGCTAGTGACCACTTCCAGCTAATCATCAACGAGACTAGAGAGGTCCGCAGCGGTTCCCGTGTGGGGATGGCCAAAGTAACAAGATGTTGGCTAGCTGAAACGGGCCGAACATGGCAAAGAACCCATCCCATGTCGCCTTGATGGACCCGTCCTTCTCCTTCATCCAAGCACCCATCCGTTTTGAGGAGATACGACCGGCCGAGGGAGCTTGAGAGCCCCGGTCCCTTCCCTAGACAGCCATTCTGCTACAGACGAATACTGGCACGTCTGCTCGGCGATTACTTTCCCCAAATCATCACCCCCAGATTATGAAAGGGGGTTGCCATCTGGCCGAAGTCCTCGGTTGAGGTTTTCCTTGTCCTGCTGTTCGGAACGGTTTAGGGCGGGAAGTCGGGACGCTGCGATAGCCACCGGGATGCACATGGCAACAAATAGGGCGGTCAAAATGAACACGGGAACCGCGTCGCCAAATGAAGGCCGCGTTGTCAGCGCGAAAACGACGAAGGCTATAACAAGGGGAACATTCCAGATCAGGGGCTTGAAGACGCTGAGGTACGCCTCAGTTGTCCGCTTGCTGCGTGGGAAATTATCGTCCCTCTCATTCACGGCTATCTTCCTCCAAGTCGTTTGAGGTCGTTCGCATCTCTCCCAATGCCGGGTAGGTAGACATGGTATGCCCCCTTCTGGATAAGTGGCGGGCTCGGGTTTTCTTTATCATGACCAGGCACACGGCCGACCGCAGGGGAAGACAGGTCATAAGCCATAACCGCTCCTAAGCGCCCGTAAGCATCGGTCCTCTACCGGGCGAAGCCGGTGCGCGTGAGTACTTCAATGCCCCTGCCTGCTCGGGGGAATTGAAGGTGCCTGCCCCGACGATCCAGTTCACGAAGTCCGAGCCGAGCAACATGAAAGGGGTAAGGCTCAGAACCAATGCAGGATATTTTGCATTAGCCACATGACAAAGCCGAAGAGGAAGAAGATCGGCAGTAGGTACAACACCCAGACACCGTGCACTTTCCGCCTCGTCATGCCACGCCCCTTCCTGCTAGCCACGAGTTTACGCAGTGCCGCAGCCCTTGGACTTGAAGAGGTCTCTGCGGCCCATCGAGCGCCCGTTAGCCGATCCTCTACCGCCCCGTCGCTACGCCTCTAAGGCGGCACGGGTGTGCCCGTGGCCGGTGAGGGTTATAAATTCAGCATCACCAACGGTGGAGTGTCCATCGTGATTCGGGGAGGAAAACAATGGCACCGGAGCTGCGGCCGAAACCCGGAATGAATCGGCTTGAGTTGGCTGACCTCATTGACCAACTCAGAGATAACCTGCATGAAGATCCGGAATCCTGGGAGAATCCCGACCTGGACAGATTCTTGGAGTCTTGGGTGCATGGACCCGAAATATGGACGGTTGGTTCAATAACCGGGGCGAACCAGTCCCCGAAGCACCATCCTGGGAAATGCTCGGCCACATGCTGCTTGCCGCAAGAGTTTATGAGTAGACCGCGGAATGCTGTATTGCCCCTCGCAGCTGCAAGGGGCAATACAGTTTCCTCATGGCAATTTGGGACTTGGCCGACGAGCTTACTCATCCGCTGGACTTTTTGTTGATCCAGAACGGCTTCATCAACCTGTTTCATCAGCGATCGATCCTCGACGAAACAGTGTCGTGGTTACGAGACCACCGCTACAAAGTCGTTCAGGTAGACGCTGCTGCATGGCAATCCCAGGCTGATCTCCATCAAGACATTGCCCAAGCTCTAGATTTCCCTGATTACTACGGCTCAAACCTGGCTGCTCTCAACGATTGCCTCAGCGACGTAGCCGTTCAAACCTATGGCTGGACCCCAACAGATACCGGGCTAGTTCTCGCGATCGACGGGTATGAAACCTTCGAAGGCAGGGACGCGCCGACAGCCCATCACCTCCTAGACATCTTCGCGAGGCAAGCAACTTACGCCGCTCTATTCGGCCACCGCATGATGTGTCTGGTCAGAACCGAGGACCCAAAGCTGGAGATCCCTCCCGTTGGTGGCCTCTCTGTTGCTTGGAATCAACGTGAAGTCCTCGACGCCCGGTAAAGGATCCCTTACCGGACGTGGCAATTCGGTGCCGAGGAGTACGGTCAGTGGATGCGAGCAGAACGAATCGGCCCGCGGGATCAGACCCTCCAGATGAACGCCCCGGCGTACCGCGTGTACTCCTGGGCTGAGGGCGGCGGGGCCATGAGTAGGAGCTTTCAAGAGCAGACCTTCCTGAGGCACTCCCTTCGCTGGGGAGCGGACACAGCAAAGCCCCCGGCCTAAGCCGGGGGCCGTTGTGCGGTTGCTTGGAGGTTATGGGGCTGAATTGACCACTGAGGTCTGGACTGAGGTCCAGGAGGTTGCTGTTCCTGCCGGGAAGGTCTCGCCGGCTTTCAGTGTGACCACCCGTTCTCCAATCAGCAGCCCGGTGGCTGGATCAACGATGATGTCCGTCCGGGTTTTTCTGTTCGGATGCTCGATTCCGATTGCTGTGCCTACCTTGCCGCCAAGGTTCCCTTCCCTGTCTACGACGGTGACTCCGGGAATGAGCGCGGCCGCGTTGTACAGTGCAGCGCGAAGGTCGGCCGGGACGACTCCGGTCCGCAGGGCGGCCGCGATGCGGGACGCTGCACAGTACGAACCAGCTCGGGTTCGGTCAAGGATCCTCTGGTCGCAGCCTGCATACCGGGCAGTCAGCTTGTGACCTCGGCCAGTAGTCGGCGCATCATGAGATCGAGCGCTGAGTCGTCGATGCCCAGCGAGAACACGTCGGACGCATGCAGGTGTCCGGGGTCTACCGCGAAGTACGGGAGCGCACCGCGTGCCTGGAAACGTTCGGCCAGTAGGAGGAGGGCCTGCTGCTGTAAGGTTGCAGGGTCGAATTCGGCCACCGTGACCAAGAGTGGCCCCGGCCAGGCGGCCAGCCCGGGCACGGAGGACCGGGCCCTGAGTTCGTCGTGGTCGACGCCGTAGTACTTGCCGACAAGGATGCTGAGCGGGGCCTCGGTTACCGAGGCCGGGGCATAGATGCCTGACACGACGACCACCCCGGCCAGGCTGCCGGGGTCACCGCCGTGGCCGGCCACGAAAGAAGCTACATGTGCTGCGCCTGAGGACGCTCCGGCGAGCACGATGCGGTTGGGATCGCCGCCGTACGCGATGATGTTTTGCCGCACCCATTCGATGGCCGACGCGAGGTCTCCGGCCGCTACGGGCCAGGTGTACTGCGGGGCGAGGCGGTAGTCGATGATGACCGCGATCGCATGGTTGCGGCGTGCCCAAGCACCGATATTGTCCCAATGCGGGGTGCCGGGCTGCCACTTCGTGCTGAAGACGAAGCCGCCGCCAGGCACCCACACCAGCACCGGCACCTGCTGGTTCACAGCTTCTGGATCATAGTGGACGTCGAGCCGTTGGCGGGGGTCGGGCCCGTAGGCGATGTCGCGCTCGATACCCGGAGCGGCATAGCCGCGCCGTTGGTGCGGCTCGCGGACGACCCGCATGATCGCCTCCGTGGTCTGAGTGCTGAACGGGGTCTGCGCAAGCGTGCGGAAGGCATCGCTGAGTGCGCGATCAGCCGAAGAAAAGCCTGCCACGGGGCCTCCTTGTCCTACGGTCCGCCCTTCCCGGGGTTCTTCCCGTCGCAGCGGTTGATCGACGGGGAACCAGCCAGTCGATGAGTCAATCTCACCGCTCATGTACATCATTGTCCGGGGTACTAGCAGGAAGGCAAGAAGCGTCATCCGTCCTAGTCACAGTAGCGGTCTATCAAGTGATAATTCAGGTTGGGGCAAACGAACGCCAACGCATCTCGGAGAGCCGATCCAGAGTCTTGAAAAACAAATGCTTCCTGAGGCATTGCTGCATCTGCGGCTGGCAAGCCAGATAATCAGGATTTCCGTGCACCACGGGGGTCTCGTTTAGTCGTCTCGGCGTGAAGCGTCTCAGTGTCGGCGGTGGAGGGGTTTCCGAGCGACGGAACGTAAGGGGATCCTTCACCGGGCAGCGGCCGCCAGCCGTCCACCGGCTTACGAGAGACCATTGCTGGGGTCCGCCATCGTCCCGCAGCTCTCCATGAACTGCCGCCCGTCAGTTTCGGTTTCCTGCTACAAATGACTCGATGCAAAGTTCAAATAGTCGGACTCCACCGCAGCCGATCAGCTTTCGTGAGGGAGTCGAGTCAGATTTCTCCCGGTGTGCAGAACTTTGGATGCACGCCTTGGCCACGCGCGACAGCACACCCCGAGATCCCCAAGTGAGGCGCAGAGCGTTGGAGAAACTCACTGGTGGAGGAAACATCCTCTCCATCGCAGAAAGCGCTTCGAGGATCCATGGGTTTGCGATGGCAACGGACAGCACTCAACCAGGTGCGGCCCGAACGGCGCACCTCACACTGCTGGCAGTGGACCCAGAAAGCCAGTCGCAAGGCTTGGGAAAATCGTTGCTGACGAGACTCACTTACTCGCTTGCGCTTGAGCAGTTCGCAGAAGCCACTCTCAGGGTCCTGGCAGAAAATCTTCCCGCCCGCAGGATTTACGAGAGCACAGGTTGGCGGCCCACAGATCACGGACTATTTGAGGATTCCGGGCGGCCCTTTATCCGCTACGTACTAACGCTTGGAACAAATATTTCATGACGGATCCGGGAGCAGTGTTCCAGAGACACCGGCCCTGGAACACGCCGGGATCCTGATGTCATCAAGCGCCCGGTTGAGGATCCCTCAACGGGCTTCCTGGGCAAGGTCAGATGATTAACGGCAGGGTCAGGTCATTCGTTGTGCGGCACTAGCAGGCGTACGAGCCAGACCTGATGAGACCGGCTCGGAAGCCCCTCCCCGCAATCAATTGACACGGCGGCTTGTCATCTCTTCTCTGTTTTGCTCACCCTCCACTGGATCCAATGAAACAATCGCGGTATGACGCGTGTGATCGTTCGGGCTACTGCGGTTCGATGGGCAGACGACCACTTCCCGGGATGGATCGAGGTCGACATTGTCGACGCGGAGGATCGGACTCATCGGATCGTTGAGAAGGCCCCCGTCCTCACCCGTGCCAACATCACGGCTGCGTCGACGTTCCCGTTTGAACTGTGGATAGAAGCTGAGTTCGAGCGCACGAAGGGCGGAGTTGCCTTGGTACGGTTTGCCCATGGCGTAGAAACCACCGATGGCCTGGACGTGATCGGAATGGACGGGCACGGCGTCCGCTGGCTGTAAGGGTTATTCGCCCGACGTTCCGTAGTCTGACTGAAGGGTGGGCAGCCGGGCATACGACGACGCCCGTTGGGGGATCCCTCAGCGGGCGTTGAGGCACTTTGCGCGGCGAAGCTGGCAGGTCCCAGAATCGTCAGGGCTGCGTTTGCAGTCCGCCCTTGAAGGTCTCCGTGCCTGGGGCGTAACTTGCCTACACAAGCTGAGATGCAGGATTTCTCCAGGAGCACGGGATGAATTTGCTGAGCCAGATACTCGCGGGGTTCACTGGCCTTGCGCTGATAAGCGTTGGCATCCTGGAGATCTTCTTCCATGGCGATCAACGCTTTCATCGGATCTTCCTCATCCGACCTGACGACGTGCGTCCAGCGCGGATGTGGGCGATGAACGTTGGTGCCTACAACATCACTTTTGGGCTTGGAATAGCAGTAGGTCTGTGGCTAGTGAACTTCTCGGGCACTCCCGCCAGTGGGTCAGCGATAATAATCTTCTGCTGCGCCTGCCACATCTTCCTTGGTTTTTGGCTGTGGGTCACCGAGAAGCGCCTTCTGGTCAGTGCCATCGGCCAGGCACTCTTTCCCGGACTAGCGGTAGTTTTCTACGTTCTCCTTCACTAGAAGGGGTTCCAGCTGAATCCTCGTAGCGGCATTTTTTGTTGCTCCGCGTCAACAGCGGCGCCCGTCACGGGATCCCTAACCGGATGAAGGGGCCCGAGAGCTACTGGCCATCGACAGCGGCTTGCGGGTCGTATTAGCCGAAGATTCTAGATATGCACGATTGATTAATACCGCCAGGTCGGACTAACAGAGGTAATCGCTTCTAGGATGATGAAACGACGAGGACTTGAGGGGGAAGCATGACACTTGGGCTCGTCTTCATAGGGATCGGCTTGGTGTGGCTGCCGATCAGGAAGTGGATCGCCCACCTGCAGTATCGGGCCGCCTTGGAAATGCTCGGCCGGCACTCCGCCTTCTCCACGTCCGAATCGCACCCTGATGAACACACGGAATCAGATGAGGAACGGGTCCGGGGCTTCGAGGTGCTCGGGGTGTTCTTCTGCTCAGTGCTGATCGTTGGGGGCCTGCTGATTGTGGTGCTGACGCTCATTCTCCGGCCACCGTGGTCAGGTACTTAGATGGGCGATTCCTTCCTCGCTATCGTCGGGGCCTTCCTGATACTCAGCGGCTCTGTGCTGTACCTGATTCGCAACGTCATGGCACGTTTCGGTGTCGACGGTTGGGCGTGGCTGCCTGAGGGTAATCAGTTCAAGACCTATGAGCATCAACTCGCGTGGTCGAAGGTGGCAGCCGGTATCGTAGCCACCACCGGGCTGGTCTTCTTAGGCGTTCTCCTGAGGCCACGGTAGATAAATCTGCGGGGGGGGGGGGGGGGAATGCTTGACGGAATCGGTTAGCGCTGCTGCAGCGCAGACGGAAGACGTGACTTTGCATCGGGAAATCGAGGAGGGCGTGAAGCGCTGGCATGACCGCGCCGTTGCCACGGGAGAGGACCGAGTCCTTGCCTGGACGGCAGACGGTGGTCTCTGTAGCTATCGACGGGATGAAATCACCCTCAATGGAAAGTACGTCCCGGTAGTGGCTCCCCTCTGGTTCATGACCACCTTTGCCGCGGTGATCATAGTTATTGCTCTCGTCGCACTGGTCTTGTCAGTCGTGTTCTCGGCATCAGACAGTCAATGGGCCCGCCTGTTTATGCCGGTCGGCTTTGGTCTCTTCGCCTGGCTTCTTGTCTATTGGGCGCGTCAGGACTGGAACGCGCGGGCCCGGCGACGGAAAAGGGGCGTTCCCGATCCGAAGACGGACACGAGGCCGGTGCAGATTGATTTTCGTTGGCCGCCGCCGCGGAAACGGAAAAGAATGTCGGGATCCTCAGGCCAATGATCAGTTATTGAAGGTCGTCGTAGTTTTGCAGAGTGAACAATTTATGGTGACGACTTGGGACAAAGGCCGAGAACAAGAATCTTCGAGAACTCTCCCGCTACCCAGAGCTTGTCCGTTAGTCGGTCCCTCACCGCGCGTCACCGAAACCTCGTTCGGACCCGCGTCGAAACTAGCTAACGGCATGTACGTAAGACCCGCACGATGAAATGCACGGTGACGGGGGGATTACTGCAACTATGTTCCTTATGACTGGAATGAAGATCGGCTACGCGAGATAGTTTGGCATGAGACGTGTGCGGTCTGGCCTGTGTCTACAAAAAGCAGGTCGGGTGGTCACCACGAAATAATGACTACCCGACCTGAATGTGTTGCAAGATTGTGTCCATGCTCATGGGGCGGGCCACCGACGGCGGGCTGCACGTGAGGGCCGGCTGGAGCAGGACTACCCCTGTGGGCCAGATCGGTTGGGGCTGGGACGTCATGACGGCCGTGGCCTCCCCGGGTGACTGGAACGGTGACGGAGCCGCAGACGTCCTTGCCAGGGACAGCACTGGTGCCCTGTGGATGTACAAGGGCAACGGTCACGGCGGCTGGCTTCCCGGCCGGACCCAGGTCGGCTGGGGGTGGAACGTCATGACGGCCATTTTCAGCGGACATGATTTCAGTGGCGACGGGCCCTCGGACGTGATCGCCAGGGACACCAACGGGCAGCTGTGGCTCTACCCAGGCAACGGGTACGGCGGATGGCTGGACCGCATTCAGATCGGGTGGGCGTGGCAGGGCATGGACCTGATCACCGCCCCGGGCGATTACGACAACGACGGGTACGGCGATGTCATCGCCCGGGACAACACTGGCACCATGTGGCTCTACCCCGGAAACGGAAGCGGGGGCTTCACCGGTGCTAGAAGCGTCATGGACATCCCAACTCCGCAGCTTTTCGGGTGACGGCGTTTTCGCTAGCAGCACCCCATCAGCAGCTGGCGAAACATCCTCGACGGCAGGATCCAACCGACGATCAGCGCCGCCAGCAAACGACGGTGTTCGAAGCCTGCGTTGGAAACGCAACAGTGATTATTGCGGCGGCTATGGCAGGCCGGGTACCCTCGCGGCAAGAGCGTTTCGCTGGGGTGCGCTAACAATTGGGGGGCTACCGTGCGCCGTCTGGTCATGATCCTTTCTGCTGTAGTTGCCATGACGCTTACCCAGCCCGCGATGGCTGCTCCTGCCCGGGCAGATGACTCCTGGCACAACTTCATTCAGCTGTGGTGGGACTGGGGTGTAGTTTATTCCGACCTGGTCACCATCACTGACCAAGGCGGAGTGATCGTCTATGAGGGCAAGCCCGGCTGGGAAGGGCAGGGTCTGGGCCCTGGAAACACTGTCGTTTTGGACGCGGATGCCTTGGTTACGCCGGGGGACTGGGATGGAAACGCCCAAGCCGATTGGATGTTCCGCAGCAGCGACGGCGGCTTGTACCTGCGTACCGGCATTGGCGGGGCGGACGCGGAACAGGTCGGGTGGGGCTGGGACGTTATGACAGCCATGGTTTCACCTGGCGACTGGAACGGTGACGGCGCCTCCGATGTTCTGGCACGCGACGGAGCAGGGGTGTTGTGGATGTATCGGGGCGACGGCTCTGGTGGGTGGCTGCCCGGGCGCACCCAGGTCGGGTCGGGATGGAACATCATGGCCTCCATCTTCAGTGGACGCGACTTCAACGCGGACGGTAAGCCGGACGTTCTTGCGGTGGATACAGGTGGTGCGATGTGGCTGTATCCGGGAAACGGGACTGGCGGGTGGATGAGCCGCGTGCAGGTTGGTTGGGGCTGGCAGAAGATGGATCTGATTGCCGCCCCCGGGGATTTTGACTATGACGGACATGCCGACGTCATCGCCCGCGACATCGCGGGTTCCATGTGGCTCTATCCTGGCAACGGGGCGGGTAGCTTTACGTGGACACGGCGACTGCTGAACATCCCGACGCCGGCGCTCTTCGGCTGAGCAGGCATTCCTGGCCCCGCTGCGCCATGAGCGTGTCTCCGGCGACTGCCCGACTGGGCCAATGGCTGGCCTAGTGGAGTTCTCGCAGCTACTTCCACTCCCGTACTTTAACTGGCATGCACGGGTATTCGTGAGCCGGGAGTAGGTCCGTCCCGGGGTGGCCGTCCAATGCCTTCGAAGTCACTGGAAGTTTTCGCCGAACGCCTATGCTGAGCCAATGGGTTTTGGTCGTGAGTCGGGGCGTGTTCGTGATGCGTCGTTGCCGTTTAGCCATCGCTTTATGTCCCTTGGTTCCTGGATCCAGCAGGCTCAGCCGATCGGCTTTGAACCCACTTGGGCGTACCTTGAAGCGAAGTTGAATCTTTCTTGGTATGAGACGGACTTCTTGTTGCCAGCCTTGGACATGTTGGAGGCAGAACGAGCCGTTCATCTCAGGATTGCTGCGGAGTATGCCGATCTTCGTAGGCTGCAGAAGGCTGCCGGTCATCGATCTCCGCCGAGGGACCAAGTTACCCCTATCGAGCCGCGTCGTTGGCATGGCGATGAACGGGCCGGCGCACGACACGCGCTGGAATCATGGCTCCGGCGCGTAGGCCTGGAACTTTCCGACCCGTACGAGCGAAGAATCCGCGGTGTGGTTGAAGATGCTCTGTCAGGATCAGCGCTGACAAAGCTTGACGCTGACGAGCTCCAGTCACTTCTTGATGGCGCCCGCGCCCAGAGTGTGGGCTTCGCAGGTGGCACGGTTCCGTATCGGGATGCCTTGTCCTATCGTCAGCCTCTTGGGCACTTGTTTTTGATGTTTCATGAGGTTCCTTCCGTCGGGAAGTCATGGAATTTTCGAACCCCTTAGATTCAGGTTGCCTGCTTTCGGGCGGCAATGTATTGGGCGTAGGCGGCGGCTGAGTCGGTGGCGTGGCGTTCGATGGTGGTGGGGGAGTAGCCGAGGGTTTCGGCGATGATGGCCACGGGTGCGAGTTTGGTGAGTTCGTGGAGTGTTCCCAGGCGTGCGGCGCGGGTGCTGAAGAGTTTGCTGAGGCGGGTTGTGAGGTGTCCTGGGTGGATGTGGCGTCCGGGTGATGCCCCGCGGAACACCCACTTGGTGTTGGGGTGCGCGGCAGTCAGTTCGTGGCCCGGGTTTGCGGCGAGCTCCCGCCACGGCTGTGCAAGGGGATCCGGCAATGCGATCTGGAGAGTCCCCAGTTGAACGGTGACCAGTTCGTCGGTGACGCTGACGTCGTCCCAGGTTAGCCGTGCGATGTTCTCTGCCTGTTGTCCGAAGACGAGGATCAGGATGGCCGCGGCCCGGTCGCGGGTTTCCAGTTCATCGGTGTGGATGACGTGGTGGAGTGCTTGGTCTTGTCCAGCTTTGGGGAGTCGTGGGCTCGTGCCGCGGCGGTGCGGAATGATGGTGAGCCCAGCTGGGGCGGCTTTGGTTTTGATGGCCCATTTGAGGAAGCGCTCAGCGATGCGCCTGGTCGTGGGTCCTTCGGCTTGCCATACGTCAAGGTGGGACTGCTGCAGTTCCGGCAACGTGATGTCATGACTGGTAAGCCAGTTCAGGAAGTCGATGGCGACGGTGACTTCCTGCTTGGCACGAAGAAAAGTGCCGCGCGTAACTTCGTCCATGAGATTCATGCGCCGTTGGTGATGCCAGCGGATGTAGCGGCGGATCACGTCAAGGTTCTGGGGGTCGCTGACGCGGTTCATGGCCTGGGTTGCCCAGCTGTCGTAGCGGGTCAGGAAAGCATTTCGTTGGGGGAGCACCCCGTGTTCGATGAGGAGTCCCCGGACGTATTCGCGGGTGCGTGAGTCGGGTAGTTCGTCGAAGGTTGCGTGGCTGATGGTGGGTGCGGTGGCGAGGTTTCGAAGGAAGGCTGTGACGTGCTTTTGTCGGATCCAGGTCATGCCGCTGTTGGCCCGTTTCATGGTCTTTAATGCCGCGGCCAGCGGGATCAGTTCCGTGGCGATGATTCCCGGGGCCGGGTTGGTCAGGAGGTTATCAACGACGTCGCCGAGGACGCAGGCCCAGCAGTGCGCACCGGTATAGAGCTCGTCTTCGGCGCCGCAGCCCTGGCAGTCGATATTGAGCCGAACGCCCGAGCAGTTCCGGCATGCCGGCTGTTCATCGATGATTCCGGGCAGGATGCCGTCGTGGCCGCATTCGCAGACCCCGCGGGTGCGTTTTGCCTGCTGATAGCAGTAGCCGCAGACTCCGCCGTCGGGCCAGCGCGCGACTGTTTGGTGGTGCTGGCCGCAGCGGCCGCAGGGGACAGGCCAGCGGGTGGGGTCCTCTGCCTTACGGGGCCTACTCACCGTCCTCGGGAGCGACGAGCCGGACGCGTCGGGCGATCGGGTTGCCGGGTTGGATGCCGAGGTCTTCACTGCGCTTGGGGGCGTTCGCTGTCGCTGCGGCGCGCATCTCCACGAAAGGTTCGAAAAGGTCGTTTGGTGTGCAGTCCAGGATGTCGCAGAGCGCGGCGAATGTCCTTGCAGGAATGCGCTCCGGCGTGGAGGTGACCAGCCTGTAGACCTGGCTTTCGGAAAGGTTGATGCCACGGGATTTCAGGAGCGGCATCAATTCGGTGGTCTTCCAGAGGTTCTGCTTTGCCATCAGGGCTCGCAGGTTCCAGCGGTAGCCGATCCGGCGCTGTTCAGGCATCTGGGTCCTCCAAGTTCGCGATGCGGCGTGCAATCATCTGCTGCACGGTTTTCTGCTTGAAGTCCGACGATACCGAGGTATAGAGCCCGGTAGTCGACGCATAGGAGTGGCCAACCTGCGGCTGGATTATCTTGAGCCCGTCGGGCTGGTGTGCCTCTGGCCTGCGGTTTTGTGTTGGTGGGTGTGTCCGGGACGTGCATGACGGTGGCATTGGCTGTCCTTTCCTTCTCGTGGATCCGTTAT
>NZ_JAHOPC010000008.1:0-255005 GCF_019038615.1 Paenarthrobacter aromaticivorans | reverse complement strand
CCGGATCTTCCCACCCCACATCCGCAAAGCCATCACCGCCCGCGACCAAGGCTGCGCCTTCCCCGACTGCACCATGCCCGCCCCCTGGTGCGAAGCCCACCACATCACCTACTGGTCACACGGAGGCACCACCTCCACCGACAACGGCACCCTGCTCTGCAGCCACCACCACCACCTCATCCACAAAGAAAACTGGACCATCACCACCACCACCGGCGTGCCCTGGTTCACCCCACCCCCACACATCGACCCCAAACAAACACCACGACGCAACCACCACCACACACCCCTCAAAACATAAAAGAGCCTCAGAACATTAGAGAACCTCCGAACATAAAGGAGCCAGCGCATATTGAGGGGCCAGGCTGCACCCGTCTGGGCGCTTACTGGCGTTTTCTGGTTTGTAAGTCCCGGATTTTCCGCTCAAGGGCCAAACGTTCAGCGCCGTTGGAGCAAAGTTCAAGAGCCTGGTGAAATGCCTCGCTCGCTTCTTCATGGCGCCCAAGCCGCGACAGCAGCTCGCCCTTGACTGCGGGCAAGAGATGCGACCCCTTGAGTTCACCCCGGGCGGCCAATTCGTCAATGAGTCCCAGTCCTGCGGCAGGGCCAGAGGCCATGGACACTGCGACGGCACGGTTCAGATCAATGATGGGCGACGGCGTGAGTCGCCCGAGCGCCTCGTACAGAACCACGATTCGATCCCAGTCTGTGTCCTCCACCGAATACGCCACCGCGTGGCATTCGGCGATGGAGGCCTGGAGCCCGTAGGCGCCGAGCCCGCGGCCGGAGCCTGCCGCCGTCGAAAGTGCTGCGCGACCGCGCCGGATTGCTGACTGGTCCCATCGACGTCGATCCTGGTCTTCCAGCAGGATCGGCTGGCCGGCCGCATTGAGCCTTGCCGGGAACCGCGCTGCTGTGAGTTCCATGAGTGCCAGCAATCCGAATGCTTCGGGCACCGGCGCCACGCGGACCAGCACCCGGGCAAGTCGACGTGCTTCACTTGCCAGCTCGGTCCGCATCCAGTTTTCTCCCCCGGAAGCGTAGGCTCCCTCGGTGAAGATCAGATAGAGGACATTCAGTACCGAACCAAGCCGCTCAGGAATTTGATCGGCTTCGGGCACTGCGAAGGGCACGCGGGCAGCGGCAAGCGTCTTCTTGGCCCGGGTAATGCGCGCCTGGATGGTTGGCACCGGGACCAGGAATGCCTTGGCGATCTCTTCCGTGGTCATGCCGCCCACAACGCGAAGCGTCATGGCAATCCGGGCTTCCCTGGACACCATGGGGTGGCAGGAAATGAACATCAGGGCCAGGACATCGTCGTCTATGGCTTGGGGGTTGAACAGCGCATCCACACCCGGTTCTTCCTCTGTGAGGTCCCGTGCCAGCAGCGCGTACTTGTTGTCCAAGGCTGCCCGCCGCCGGAAAGTATCGACGGCACGACGACGACCCGCCGTCAGGAGCCATCCCACGGGCTCGGCAGGTGCGCCGTTGACAGACCATGACACGAGGGCCTCTGCGAGTGCTTCCTGTGCGAGATCCTCTGCCAGTGGAAAGTCTCCTGTATAGCGGGCAAGGGCGCCGACGATACGTGCGGATTCGCTGCGCCACACCGCTTCGACGGCGGCCCTTGCCTCGTTGCTGCTCATGTCAGTTACTGCTCACGTCAGTTGCTGCTCATATCAGTTACCGCTCAAGTCAGTTGCTGCATGTCAGGTGCTCCCAAAGCAGTGGCCGTCTGGTCTAGAGCTGTCCGGTCTGCTCGCGCCAAGCCCGTTCCTTTTGGATCCATTCGTTGTCTTGGGGGAATTCGTCGATGCTGGTCACCCGCCGGATCTCCGTCTTGGTCCCCGCGGTCATCGGCGCACGCTTGGCCCACTCGATGGCTTCCTGCTTGGATGCAACATCCAGGATGTAGTAACCGGCAAACAGCTCCTTCGTTTCACCGTACGGACCATCAGTGACCACCGGGGTGTCGCCGGTGAAGTCGACCACGACGCTTTCCTTTGCATCTTCCAGTCCTTCAGCAGCCAGCAGCACTCCAGCGCGAATCAGTTCATCATTGAACTTGCCCATCGCTTCGAGGATTTCGTTGAAGTCGATGTTCTCGAACTTGGCGAACGACTCGTCGGTTGCCCGCATGATCAGCATGTACTTGGCCATTGCACTCAATCTCCTGTGTTGTGGAAGGTCGCCCTTCGACCCTCTCATTCATGGGTCGAACAGTGCGAGGCGAAATCGACAAACTCTCGAAAGAATTTTCCGGTTCCTTTTTGAGTGTCCTTTCGCGGCTGGGTTCAGGCCCGGAAAGGTGGCCACGGGTGGCAAGGGGCACACGAAGGATCCCCCGGAACTGTTACTGGAACTGTCCGGGGGACCCCCTCGCTACCAAATAGCGGCGTCGTGGTTCCTTTCTGCGGTTGAAGGTTGCAGGGCCCTAGCGGCCGCCTCCTCCTATGACTCCGGCTTCAACCGCTTTGGTGACGGCGTCAGCTTCGGCCTGTGTGAGCTTGCCGTCCGCCACGGCCTTGTCCAGCCGGGTCTTAAGGGCAGCGGCTCGCTTCTCCTGGGCGGCAGTACGGATTTCTTCCAGGGCGGCAGTGACCTTGGATTCGTCAACGCCCAGTGCTGAGGCCAGGGACTTGGCCAAGGCTGCTTCCTGCGCCGTTCGGTCCGGTTTGGTTCCCTCGGTGCCTTGAGTTGGTGGAGTGGTGGGCTTATTCGCTTCCCTGAAGGCCTTCAACGCGTCGGTAACCTTGGCCTGGTCCACTCCCAACTTGGCGGCAAGGTCCGCTGCGAGCTGACCGCCGTCGGGGCCGCGGAAGTGGCCTCCGGGCCTTCCGTGGCCCTGCCCGGGCGTGGTGGCATCGGCTGACGACGTTGTGCTTGGCGTCGGCGTCGGCGTCGTGGTGGCTGAAGCAACGCTGGTGACACCCAGCCCCGCGCCCAGCGCCAACGCTCCGGCTGTAATGCCAAGCGTGATTCTCTTGGTCTTTGACATGGTGCCTCTCCTCAATCCGCCGCCACTGTAACGGCTGCTGAGCCGTCCCAACGGCTGGTAACTTCCAGACGATCTGTAACATCGTCCTGTTACTACAGTGAGGCGCCCACCCAAGCCCACGCTGTTGTGAAGCTGTAAATCAGCTGTGAAGGCGTGGTTGGGCGTCCAAGGCCGCAAGCAATCGCTTGACTGAACCACCCAGGTTCCACTCCGTAGCCAAGCGCTCGAGCTCAGCGCGTGCCTCACCTGTCACGGGGCGCAGTTGGGCGCCTGCCTCCTCAAGGGTGGGCACCTTCAAGTCGCGAACCACATTGACGACGGCGGGAGCCACCTTGAGGTACCCGACCGCTGCGGAAAGTTTGGTGCGTACGGAACTGGAGAGTCCGCCGTCGGGATCCTCTGCTGCCTCCAGGAGGCCCTCAAGGGAGCCGTATTCCGCGAGCAGAGACGCGGCCGTTTTCTCGCCGATACCTGCAACGCCCGGCAGGCCGTCGGATGAATCGCCGCGCAGTGTGGCGTAGTCGGCGTACTGTTGCGGCAGCACGCGGTACTTTCCAACAACGACGACGTCGGTGATCACTTCCAGGTTCTTCATGCCTCGAGCCGTGTAGATGACGCGGACGTCCCGATCATCATCGACGAGTTGGAATAGGTCCCGATCACCCGTAACCACATCAGTGGGCAGCTGCGCCTGGCTGGCGTACGTCCCTACAACATCGTCAGCTTCATGGTCATCGATGCCCACCACAGCAATGCCCGCAAGATCCAGCACGTGGCGGATCAACGGGATCTGCGCTTCGAGAGGATCGGGAACGATTTCGACGTCGGGGCCCGCCGGCACGATTTCGGCCACCCTGTGCGCCTTGTAGCTGGGAATGAGCTCAACCCGCCATTTCGGGCGCCAGTCGTTGTCCCAGCAAGCGACCACGTGGGTGGCTTCATACTCGGTGGTGAGGCGGGCAATCATGTCCATCAGGCCGCGGACAGCGTTGACGGGTGTGCCGTCGGAGCGCCGGATGGAGTCCGGAACACCGTAGAAGGCGCGGAAATACAAGGAAGCAGTGTCCAGGAGCATGAGTCGAGGCATACCTGATCCTGACACGTCCTGCCCGGAATCACCGTGAACCTGGGCTAAACCTCGTCTGCGGGCCAGGCAAAGACTTGATCCTCAATGTGAGCCGCATTACGATTATGTGAGCGATAATAGAACAAGGTGTTCAACTATAGAACATGAAAAGATTTCAACCCACAAAGAAGTGAGGAAAGCCCGTGCAGTTCCACCACCACGGTTACGTATCCGGTGACCCTCGAGTCGAGCCGGCCGCCGGCGTCGGAATCAACCGCCCGGCAGAGCTTCCCGACGAAGTTGACGTCCTCATCGTGGGCACCGGTCCTGCAGGGATGCTGGCTGCGGCGCAACTGGCCCAGTTCCCGGATATCACGACGCGCATCATCGAGCGGCGCCCCGGGCGTCTCGCAATCGGCCAGGCCGACGGCATCCAGGCCCGCAGCGTGGAGACCTTCCAGGCGTTCGGGTTCGCCGAACGCATCACCGCGGAGGCCTACCGCATCACCGAAATGGCGTTCTGGAAGCCGGACCCCGCTGACCACTCGCGCATCGTGCGCGCGGCCCGGACAGTGGATGACCCCACCGGTATCAGTGAGTTCCCCCACCTGATCGTCAACCAAGCCCGCGTGCTGGACTACTTCGCGGAGTTCATGGCCAACTCCCCCACGCGCATGAAGCCTGACTATGGCTACGAGTTCCGCGGTCTCCAGGTGACTGGTGTTGGCGACTACCCGGTCAGTGTCACCCTTGGGCACACCACGGGACCCAACGAAGGCGGGGAGCGCACCATCCGGGCCAAGTACGTCGTCGGTGCCGATGGTGCGCGCAGCAAGGTCCGCGAGGCCATCGGGTGCCATCTCGCAGGCGACCAGGCCAACCATGCCTGGGGTGTCATGGATGTCCTGGCCGTCACTGACTTCCCGGATATCCGCACCAAATGCGCTATCCAGTCCGGTGCCGGCGGAAGCATCCTGCTGATCCCCCGCGAGGGTGGGCACTTGTTCCGCATGTATGTGGACCTTGGTGAGGTTAAACCTGAGGATCATGGCGCCGTGCGGAAAACGACCATCGAGCAGATCATCCAGAAGGCCAACGACATCCTGCACCCCTATACGCTGGATGTCCGCAACGTGGCGTGGCACAGCGTTTACGAAGTAGGCCACCGGCTTACGGACAGGTTCGACGACGTCCTGCCGGAGGAACGTGGGACGCGCACGCCGAGGGTGTTCATCACCGGCGATGCCTGCCACACGCACAGCGCAAAGGCCGGCCAGGGAATGAACGTTTCCATGCAGGATGGCTTCAACATCGGCTGGAAACTCGGGCACGTCCTGGAAGGCCGAAGCCCTGAGAGCCTGCTGGACACGTACTCCGCTGAGCGTCAAGTGGTGGCCAAGAACCTGATCGACTTCGACAAGCAGTGGTCCACCCTGATGGCCAAGAAACCCGAAGAGTTCGAAGACCCCACAGAACTTGAAAACTTCTACACCCGCACCGCCGAGTTCCCCGCCGGCTTCATGACCCAATACGCTGCGTCGATGCTTGTTGCCGAGCCCACACACCAGGAACTCGCCGCGGGCTTCCCCATCGGTAAGCGCTTCAAGTCGGCGCCGGTCCTGCGGGTCTGCGACACGAACCCGATGCACCTGGGCCACCACGCCAAGGCAGACGGGCGCTGGCGCATCTACGTCTTCGCCGATGCCGCACCGGCAGGGACCCAAGGACCTGTGGCGGACTTTGCCGAGTGGATCGCGAACTCACCGGAATCCCCGCTGGCCGCTACGCCGTCGGACGCTGACCGCGACGCGTGGTTCGACGTGAAGGTGATCTACCAGCAAGACCACACCAACGTAGACATCAACGCCGTACCCGCTGCGTTCAAGCCGACCGTTGGACCGTTCAAGCTCACCTACCTTGAGAAGGTCTTCGGCACGGACCCGACAGCAGACATCTTTGAGCTGCGCGGACTCAGCCGCGACGGCGTGGTGGTGGTCGTCCGCCCGGACCAATACGTTGCCAACGTCCTCCCCCTGACCGCGACGGCGGAACTCGGCTCGTTCTTCGCCACCGTGCATTCCGGGCAGCGGGCAAAGTCGAACGCAACCGAGGCAGATCTGGTTAGCCACCAGGCCTAAGGATGAATGCAGCTGCCGGGAGCGGGACCAGGCTCCCGGCAGCAAATTCGCAGTGGTGCCACGGCGCTCTCCCAAAGCGTCGGAGGGGTCGGGCAGAATACCCCTCATGGGGCGCCAGGATATTCCGACGGCACATGGAATGTAGCAAACGCTGACAGCCAACTCTTCCCGGGGCCGCTGGTTCCACGGGCTCTGCTCCCACAGGCTCTGGCGGAGGCCGGGCAAGGGGACGACAATGTGCTTGTGGTCACCCCTGCCAGCGCTGGCGGCGACAGCCTGAACGACGCCGCCAGAAAGATTCAACGTGTCTATCTCACGCTGACGCTGGGCAACACGGTGGCAGCTTCCTTCATCTGGGGTATCAACACGCTTTTCCTGCTTGATGCAGGCTTGAGCAACCTCGAGGCCTTCGCGGCCAACGCCTTCTTCACAGCGGGGATGGTCCTTTTCGAGGTACCCACAGGCGTCATCGCCGACGGTTGGGGCCGCCGCGCGTCATTCCTCCTTGGTACGATCACGCTGGCCGCGTCCACCTACTTGTACTACGTGCTTTGGCAGATTTCCGCACCGTTTTGGATGTGGGCAGTTGTGTCGGTGCTCCTTGGCCTGGGCTTCACGTTCTTCTCCGGAGCCGTGGAAGCCTGGCTGGTGGATGCCTTGCGCTTCTCCGGCTATGAAGGCGGCCTTGAAACCGTTCTGGGCCGCGGCCAGATGGTGCAGGGTGTGGCGATGCTGCTTGGTTCGGTGGCTGGTGGAGTGATTGCCCAAGCCACCAACCTTGGTGTTCCGTTCCTTATTCGGGTTTTCGTTCTGGTTGCCATGTTCGCCGTTGCCTTTGGGTTAATGCACGACGTCGGGTTCTCACCTGAGCGGTCCACCCACCCCCTCCGTGCCACCCGCGCGGTGCTCTCTGCCTCGATCGAGAACGGCCTGAAAAACCCGCCGGTCCGGTATGTCATGCTGGCCGCTCCCTTTAGTGCCGGCGTCGGGATCTACGTGTTTTACGCCCTGCAGCCATTCCTTCTTGACCTGTATGGCGACCCGCGGGCCTATTCCATCGCCGGTCTCGCCGCTGCAATTGTGGCTGGCTCGCAAATCCTGGGCGGCTGGCTTGCGCCGCACGCCCGGCGCTTGTTCCATAAACGAACCTCTGTGCTGATCCTTGGCGGTTTGGCAGGATTCGTGATCTTGCTGGTCCTGGGCTTCACGCGTGTCTTCTGGGTGGCCCTGGTGCTGCTGGCATTTTGGGCTGTGGTCGGATCTGCGGCAACTCCGGTCCGGCAGGCGTACGTCAATGACATGATCCCCTCGAAGCAGCGCGCCACGGTTCTGAGCTTCGATTCGCTCATGGGATCCAGCGGCGGTGTGGTGGTACAGCCGCTCCTTGGCCGTGGCGCTGACCTTTACGGCTATCCGGCGTCGCTGGCCATGGCGGGCATTATTGAGCTCATTTCGGTGCCATTCCTGCTGGCAAGCCGTAGGCAGGGGGCATCGGCGGACCGTGCCAACACCGAAGCCGTTCAGTCTCCTTGAGCCGGCAGCGGCGTCAACAAGGCGTCCTGAAGCTCCGTGGTCACTCCTGGTGGCACGTCGAGGTCTACGGCTAAGGCAAGTAGCGCGCGGCTGAAGTAGTTCCTGGCCGTGGCAGCGAGGGTGATGTCGGCAATCTCCCGGTCGCTGAAGCCCACATCGCGAAGCTGCTGCGTGTCGTCGTCGTTCATTGCAGCCGCATCGGTGCTGAGTTTGACCGCGTAGTCCATCATCGCGACTTCCTCCGGCGGCAGCCCGGCATCCCTGTAGTCCCGGGCAACAGCGAGCAACTGCTCCTCATCGATGATGGCCAACGTCTTCTTCCCATGTGCCAATCTGCAATGGGAGGACCCAATGGCCTGGGCGGCCGCAAGCGTGACAAGCTCGAAACGTCGCAGACCCAGCGATGAGACGATTGCCTTAACCAGCGACTGCCACGCCTTGTATGCCTCCGGGTTTATGCTCATGGCCTTCGTATGGCTTGGAACGTAGCCCATTGACTGCAGATCGGCTTGGTAGATTTCGGCGGTCAGACCTGTGGCTTCGGACTCGGATTGCACCTTCAGAATGGACATGGGCGCTATTCTTGCCCCCGGTCAGGGGAATGTAAATGAGGCTGCGGGTCCGTAGGAGTGACAGAGTGGGAGTTCATCGCGCAAATGTGGTGGAACCGGATAGTGAAAGCGTGGACAAGCAATGATCTCCCTTCGGCAGGATTCCCAAGGTTTCATCCGAATGAGCAGGCATTTTCCCGCCAGCGCCTCCGTGTCCATCACGTTTGCCGACGGCACCCAAAAGGTTTTCCCGGGCCAGCGGCTCAACGAGATCTTCGACGACGCTCTGGCCGCGTTCCGGGCAGGAAACAACCTCGACGCCAAGGGCTTCAAACGAGGGCCAAAAAAGAAGGTCCAGCAGGGCATCGAGTTCGTGCCCATCAGCCCTGACATGGCGTGAATTGCGCCCGGGCGGGTTCATGTCCGTCCCGGTTTTACTGTTTGCCCGGGTTCTACTGTTTGCCTGAGGCGTGACTGACGCAATAGGGCGTCCATGGCCTGGCTTCGAGCCGACCGTCCGGAATGCCGACACCACAAACCGCACATATGCCGTAAGTTCCATCGGAAATCCGCTGCAGTGCGGCCTCAATCTGCTCGAGGCCAACCCGGCTCTGCTCAAGCAGCGCGGAGGCCTGGGAGAGCTCGAAGGCGATGGTGGTGCCTTCAGGATCATGCTCGTCGTCGACGTTCGAGTCCTGGCGGGCGAGGCTGACCGATGTGATGTCGCTGCGCAGCGCCTTCAGCAGGGCAAGCTTCCGGCCGCGCTCGTCCTCCAGCAGAACCCGGAACCGCTCGACGTCGATCATGTGAGCAAGCCTACTCATCGCCTTCAAGCGCCCGTCTGGATAAGCGCCCGTCTGGACAAGCCGTGCGGCGTGGTGCCCTAATAACGTCATGGGGAACTACGCGCGCCATCCCGGAGTCGATAGTTACATCAACGCACTTCCGGGCTGGCAACAAGCAGTTTGTGAGGAATTGCGGGACGTGATCCACGAGGCAGAACCGGACATCGTGGAGACAATCAAAAGACGGGTTCAGCCCTACTTTGTCCTGGATGGAAACGTCTGCGCGTTGCTGGCGGCCAAGAACCACATCAATCTCTTTCTCTACGATGGCGCTATCGTTCCTGACCCTGCCGGGATCATCACAGCCGGGCACGATAACAAGACCAGCCGAATGATCAGCTTTTACGTCGATGACGAAGTACCCACGGCACCCCTCATCGATATGCTTCGACTAATAGCCGCCAACAATCGAGCAGGTGGGTGGCGGAAGATCAAAGCAGCTTTACAGGAGACTTCCGGCCCAGCGTGAGCACCAGCTTCGTCGCCTTCGCGGCGGCCGGGAATCATGCGGAACACCGGTCCGTTATCTACACAGGCCCGTTATCTCTACAACGGCCGTTTCGCCGTACTCATAACGACAGGAAGTTTGGGGACTGACCATGACGTTGACCGAAACGATTACGCGCCTCCGGGCGGCCCACCTCATGGTCCGCGACGCCAAGGAGTGGGACGAACTGTCCACGAACCTGTGGGCTGCCTATGATGCCAACGACGAAGAACTCGTTGAGCAGTTACGGTCACCGTTCCTGCAGTCGTGGCGGACCGTCACGCGATACGTGCTCCGGGACACCTTCGACGCAGCCGGCATTTCGGTGGGCGAACCAACCCATCCATGGGGAATCGCGACGCTCACCGCTAATGGAACTACCTGCGAACCACTCCTCTGCCGCGCTGAAGGATTCCAACTGCTCACATTTGCCGAGATATTGTCCAGCTATTCGGACTCCCTGAAGCCTCTTTTCACGGCCGCCGGACAGGCGGACCGCTGATCAGCGTGGGTATGTACTCCAGCAGCTGCAGCTGACCATCGAATGTCCTGCTGTTCACCAATTCAAGCGAAACATCGGGATAGCCGTCATAAATACGCTCCCTGCCGGTGCGGCCTGTGATCACCGGAAAAACGACAATCCTGTATCGGTCCACAAGGCCGGCACTCAACAAAGAGCGGCAAAGGCTGAGGCTTCCCAGTGTGGTCAGCGTGCCGGTCCGGGTCCGCTTCAGCTCCTTGACAGCTTCCACAGCATCCCCGCTCACCAGCTCGGAATTCGGCCAAGCCAGGGGTTCTTGGAGTGTGGAAGAGAAAACGACCTTTGGCACAGCCGCCAGCCCGGTCAAGGCCGCTCCCTCTTCCTCGGAGAACCCGGAGTCTTCGCCCGCGGCCTGCTCCGACATGCTTGACATCACCCGATAGGTGTTCGCCCCCATAAGCGTGGTGAAATCCTTCTTCCCTTCTTCCTCGAGCCAGGCAAGGTATTCCGGGGATTCAAGTCCCCACCAACCGGGCCACCCCTCCGCTGAGGCATACCCATCCAGGGATATGATCAAGTCCACCATCAACTGCGCTGATGTCGCTTCTGTAGTTGGCTCGCCCACGGCTGCTCCTCACGGGATTTCGGGTTGTGCCTAGCATTGTCCTCCCGAAGGCCGGTTTGCACCACGACTCACGCGTTCCTGATCTGGTCCAAACTCTCACGCAGTCCGATCACTGGAATGTCAGGGAAAGCAGAACGTGCCACAGCCGGATCGAAAGCCGCAGCGCCTGATTCCATCCACAGCGCTGCCCTCGCCATCCGGGCCATAAACGGCGAAACCGGACGTGCCACGGCGGCCATCACCCGTAAGGCTGCCACTGGTATCCGCTGGATAGAGCCCTTTCCAGCGTCCGCGAGGATAGCTTCCGCGAGCGTGTTGAAGGGGAGAGTTTCGGATCCCCACTCAATGATCCTTCCACGCAAGGAAGGGCCGAAAAGCGCCAACAAAACAGCGGCAGCAGCGTCCGGCGTCGACGTAAATGTCACAGGTGCCCGTCCCGAACCGAAGACAGGCACCCGGCCCTTCGTGTGCAGGGGCTGGCTCATTGAATCGAGGAACTGGTCAAGGTTCGCTCCCAGCCGGATCACCGTCCATGCCATGCCCGAGGCCTTCAACGCCTCCTCGGCGGCGTACTTCATGCGCAGGAATTCCAGAGGGGCATCGGGAGCTGCCCCATGCATCGACATCATGACTACATGCTCCACGCCCGCCCGGGATGCGGCCTCGATGAGCCGAAGTGCACCGTCGCGATCCACACTGCGCGGGTTACCGCCCCTTTTCAGCCCAAAGCCCGACGCCGCAAACACCACTTGGCTGCATCCCGCAACGGCCCGGTCGCAGTCCGCGCCTGAGGCGAGCGTCCCGCGGACTAGCTCGACGCCGTCGACCTCCTTCCCGGGGAACGGCTGGGATTCGCCCCTGGCCATGATCCGCACGGAAGCGCCGCGCCGAACCAGCTCATCGTTAAGCCGCGAACCCAGGCGGCCGGTGCCGCCCACTACGAGGATCACGACGCCTGCGATGTAGGAAGTACGGCCCCCGGCTCAAGACCCGCACCCGCTGTGGCCCGGACGGCGTCGTCGATGTCACCTGAAGAACGTTCCACAGGTTCGAGATAGAAATGGACGGAGGCGATCCGCTCCCGGCGCACAGTAAAGATCGCAACGCCGGCAAGTTCCACCGGCGTGGCATCGCGTCTTGTACCCCGGGAACCCCATTCAACCCAAACGGTTCCGTGCCTGCCTTCAGCGGCGTCGACGATCACCGGTGTGAAGTCAGGAACACCGGCAAAAATGCTGGTCCAGTTGGCACGGACCTGGGCGCTGCCGGTGAAATTCCGTTCGGGATGAACCGGCGTGATGTTGACATAGTCGTCGGCGAATTCGGCGACTAATGCGTCAAGGTCGTGGCGTCCGGAAGCGGCGAACATCCGGCGAACGGGCCCTTCCGGAAGGCGCTCCAAGCCCTCCACGGTTGCCATGGTGACTCCTTGGTGCCCCGCCAATTAGCCCATCGAGGGCGGACAAGGCTGGTATCTTGAATTCAATACAGTTCTCTGTATTGATTGGAGTCTAGAAGCCATGGCAACCGGAATCAAGAGTCCCGGAACATCCGGGAGCCAACGCACCTACGATGCGAGCCGTCGCCGCCAAGCAGCCGAGGCATCCCGGCGCACCATCCTCGCGCGCGCACGGGAACTATTTCTGCAGCAGGGATTCGGAGCAACCACCATCACCGAAATTGCCGCCGCGTCCGCAGTATCGGTGGAGTCCATCTACAAGAACTTTGGCGGCAAAGCCGGCCTCGTCCGGGCACTCCACGCGCAGAGCCTCCTTGGCACTGGCGGCTTGCCCGCCGAACAGCGCTCAGACCTCGCACAAGTAAGGGCAGATGACCCGCGGGAACTGATGGAGCAGTTCGGCCGGTTCACTGAAGAAGTCAGCCCCCTTGCTGCGCCGATCAGCCTGCTCATCCGCGACGCCGCCGCGACAGGAGATGCTGACATGGCCAGCCTCCTGAAAGATGTCGACGACGCCCGCCATCGCCGGATGCTGCACAACGCACGTCAACTGATTGGCCGCGGCCTACTCCGTCCCGGCATGTCCCCGGAAGAGGCCGCCGACATCATGTTCGCCTGCACCACCCCCGAACTGTTCGAGAGCCTGGTGCTGAAACGAGGGTGGAGCGCAGAGCAGTACGGCCGGTTCATCGCCTCGACTCTCGCCGCAAACCTCCTCTGACCTGCAACTAGTCTGACGTGTCATGTCGAAGTACCGCTCGGCTGGGAGGACCCGCGCCTGACGTGCAACCCTTGTTCAATGGACCTGGAAATCTCGCTCTCCCTCACGATTCCGGCCTCGGAACTCGGCTGGCGGTTCTCGCGTTCATCAGGACCGGGCGGTCAACACGTCAACACGACCGACAGCAGGGCGGAGCTTTCCTGGAACGTAGCCACGTCGGAGGCGTTGACAGAAAGCCAACGGGAGATCTTGCTGCGTCGACTGGACAAGCGACTCGTCGACGGAGTCATCACCGTTACAGCCTCTGAGCAGCGCTCGCAGTGGCGTAATCGCGAGATTGCCCTGGCCAAACTCGCTGACATTGTTGTGGCAGGCCTTGCCCTAAGGACTGTGCGCAAGCCAACGAAACCCACGCGGGGTTCCACCCAGCGGCATCGCGCAGCAAAAGTACAGAGGGCGGCAACCAAACAGCAACGACGGCGGCCCTCGCCTGAGTGACGAGCGTCTGAGTGACGGGCGTCTAAGTGATCAGCGCCTGAATGAGGAACGCCCGAGTGACCCAGCCAGGCCAACCGGGACAGTGGGAGCGCCCCCTTTTGGCAATTGGCTGGGGATGGCAGCATACAGTCATGTCATCCATCCAGCGCATCCGGCCCGAAGGGCTCGTCTCCAGTCCGGCATTCAGCCACGTAGCCATCGTCCCTCCAAACGCCACCACCATCTACGTCGGCGGCCAGAACTCGGTCGACAGCGACGGTTCGCTCGTTGGCGAGGGCGATGTTGGAGTGCAAGCTGCACGCGCCCTGACCAACGCGAAGACCGCATTGGCCTCCGCTGGGGCAACCCTTCGCGACGTTGTGCAGTGGACGGTTCTCTTCGTGGACGGTGCCGATCTCGCCGCAGGGTATGGTGCCATTGCATCCGAGCTCGCCGCCGAAGAGCCGCCCCTCGTGACAGCAGCGTTTGTCTCCCGTTTGGGCGTTCCCGGGGCGCTGGTGGAGATCAGTGCGGTAGCCGCCGTCGAGCGGTAAATGCATTCCTTTGCCGCACTGCGGACGTTTTCGCGTGGTTGGCAGCTTTTTTGGGCATTCCGTCATCCTTGGCGGGCGATTCGCATCTAGGGAACTGACACTCCTGGAACCGAGGCTTAAGGGACAGCACCACCGCCCTACCAAGGAGATCACGTGACTACCTACAATTTGGCCCTCATCGGTTTCGGAGGCGTCAACCGCGCTTTGGCCGAACTCATCCGTGACGAACCCCAGCGATTTGCCTCGCTCGGATTCGAGCTTCGCGTCGTGGCCATCACCGATCTTGCCTTCGGGTCACTCGTCCAAGGAGACGGCATCGATCTGGCCGCAGTGCTTGCGATGCCGCGCGGGTCCTCGTTCGAGGGACTGCCAGGTGGGAGTCCGGATCCCCGCAACGAAGACGTCATCAAAAACAGTCCGGCCGACATCGTCGTCGAGGCTACCTTCACCAGTCCAATCGACGGCGAACCGGCAGTTTCGCACGTCAAATGGGCCATCGAATCCGGCAAGCACGTGGTGACCACCAACAAGGGCCCTGTGGCCTTGCATGGCCGGGAACTGGGCCGGCTTGCAGCAAACAATGGTGTCCGTTTCGAGTACGAAGGTTCAGTCATGAGTGGCACGCCCGTTATTCGACTCGCACACAAAATGCTGGGCGGCCTGGAATTGAACTCAGTTCAAGGCATCCTGAACGGAACCAGCAATTACGTCCTGGGCCGGATGGAGGCCGGGCTGGGCCTGGATGAAGCCATCGCCGAAGCCCAGGATCGCGGGTACGCCGAAGCGGACCCCACTGCAGACATCGGCGGCTCGGACGTCCGGTTGAAGGTCGCCATCCTGGCCAACGAGCTGCTTGGTGCCAACATCCACCCCAATGACGTGGAAACCACCGGTATTCAGGACATCAAGAGCGACGACGTGGCACAGGCCTTGGCAAGCGGCTACCGCTGGAAGCTGATTGGCGAAGCCCGCCGGGTAGATGATGGCCGCATCGTAGCTACCGTCCAACCCATCGCCCTTCCGGGTGAACACCCGCTGGCCGGTATTTCCGGCGCCACCAATGCCGTCTCATTCAGCACGGATTTGCTGGGCGCCGTCACAGTATCGGGCCCTGGGGCCGGCCGCGTGGAAACTGCCTACGCCCTCATCTCGGACATCATCGCCGTCAACGAATTCGCCAAAGGAGCGGTCCGTGCCTGAGTCAGCCATCGCCGACACCACACCGGCAGCCGCCGTCACTGACGTGGCGGTGTACGACAAGTTTGACGGTTCCGTCCTGGCGACCCTTCCCCAGTGCACCGAGGCAGACGTACGCGTGGAGATCATCCGCGCCGCGGCCGCCGCTCCGGCAGCGGCCGCCATGCCCCGCCATGAACGTGGGCGGATTCTGGATACCGCTGCAGACCTGCTCCAGCAACGTGCGCAGAAAGTGGCTGGCCTCATCGTGTCGGAGGCCGGGAAGACCATCACGCAGGCGCTTAAAGAGGTCTCCCGTGCAGTGAATACGCTTAGGCTCTCGGCAGCGGAAACCCGCCGAAACGTTGGGGAAGTTGTTCCCTTCGACTCCTTTTCTGGCTCCGAAAACCGTCAGGGATGGTTCACCCGTGAGCCGTTGGGGCTTATCGCTGCCATCACCCCTTACAACGACGCCCTGAACCTGGTGGCGCACAAGCTCGGGCCGGCGATTGCCGGAGGAAACACCGTCATCCTCAAGCCGTCCCAGCTGACACCCTTGACGGCCATGCTTCTCGTGGACCTGCTGCGCGAGGCGGGCCTGCCGGCGGAGTTCGTGACTGTTGTCCTGGGCGATCGCACCATCGCGCAAACCATCATCTCGTCCAAACTGATTCGCATGGTCTCCTTCACGGGCGGCTTTTCCACGGGCCGGGCCATCGCCGCCAACGCCGGCATAAAGCGCCTGTCGATGGAACTTGGCGGCAACGCGCCCGTGATCGTGTTTGACGACGCGGACATTCCTGCCGCCGTCGAGGCCAGTGTTTCCGGTTCCTTCTGGGCTGCTGGACAGAACTGCATCGGCGCCCAGCGGATCCTCGTCCAGCGGTCAGTCTTCGAGACCTTCCTTCACGCCTTTGTCGCCCAAACGGCCGCGCTAACCACAGGCGATCCCCGCAGCGAGCAGACCGACGTCGGACCCATGATCAGCGCCGCGTCTGCCGCAGAAGCCAAGCGCAAGATCGACGAAGCAGTGTCAGCCGGCGCACGGCTGCTCACTGGTGGCACCTTGGACGGTGCGCTCCTGACACCTGCTGTCCTTACCGGAGTCCCGCGTAGTTGCGAGGCTTGGAGCGAAGAACTGTTCGCACCCGTGGTCCTGGTGGAACCGTTCGACTCTGCCGAGGAAGCCATCGCACTGGCCAACGACAGCGAATACGCACTGCAGGCCGGGGTATTCACCAAGGACTTGACCCGTGCACTGGCCACCGCCAGGGCAATCGACGCGGGTGGGGTGATGATCAACGATTCTTCGGACTACCGCCTCGATGCGATGCCTTTTGGCGGCTCGAAATACGGGAGCATGGGCCGGGAAGGCGTCCGCTTCGCCTACGAGGAAATGACGCAGCCCAAGGTCATAGCGATCACTTCATGATGTTCGGCGGGCGTTGTAGTCAATAGACCAGACTGTGCCGATCCGGCGTTGCGTAACCACTTCGGTTCCGCAGCGCCGGAACCATTTAAGCCCAGCATGGTTCACGCTGCCTTAGCGAGGCGCCTGCCTGTCGATGACCGTGGAGAGGGACAAGGCAGTGGTGATGTCACGGACGCCCGGAAACTCTGAGACCTGCCTCCAGATCTCTTGGATTCGTGCAGCGTCGGGGGCCTCAACCCTGACCACGATATCCAGTTCGCCGCTGACAACATCACAAGTGGCGATTTCAGGAATTGCCTTTAGTCCGGCAATCACGTCCCCGCCCCGCATCCTGTCATGTCGTTGGATCAGGAGCACGGCATTGACCGTGGGCGAGCCTTCTCCGGCTGATTCCTTGATGGTGTAGCCGTGGATATACCCGTCCCGCTCAAGCCGCTCAATCCGTTGCCGCACCGCGTTGCGGGAGAGCAGCACTTTCTCGCCCAACTGGGCAAGGCTGATACGGGCATTGCGCCGCAGTTCGGCCAGAATCTGCGCATCTATGTCATCACGTGGACTCTTCGGCACGGACGCTCCTGTCTGAGGGTGTGAGCATGTGTTGGGCGATCTCGAGCACTACATCAACGACGACGGCACGAGGACGGCGAGGACCGGTGGTCGCCCCGTTGCGAACCGATCGCCCCGTTCCGGATGGATCAGCCTGTCCACCTGCCGAACTGACTGCAGGCCCGGAAGTGGCCACAGGACAACGTCCTTCGAGGCAGGAATGCCGCTGCGGCTATCTGTCCAGCAAGTTGGCCGGTACAAACATATCCCATTGGAATGTTGCTTCTTGATGTCCCCGCACCTGTGAGCACCCAAGGATCTCCTTGCCGCCGGCACACCCGGGCACCGACCAACCGGAAGCCTTAATGCCTGGCCCTGCTCCAGACGGATCCCGTGGTTTGGGACCGTTCACGACGGCGGTCGAACAGGGAAGCGCCCACGGTCACTGCAATAAGGGCGGACGCCAAATGCAAGGGCAGGTGTGTCATTGGTACAACCATGGCCCCTGCCAACGCTGCGCCTGCAGACCCTGCAGTGATCTTCAAAGCTCCGATCCACACGAAGACCTGACTCGCGCCCCAGCTGGTGCTGGCCCGGCTAGGTCCGCGGGAGGGGGACATGGCGTTGTTCCCATCCAGGTGGCCAGGCCGCCACACCACCTAGGACTCCAATCCACACTGGCGGATGGCCTCGGTGACTCTGCTGCGTCCTTCGGGATCCAAGCCACGCAGCGGCAAGGGCAAGGCTGAGGACGGAATGAGCCCCAGGTCTTCAGCCAGTGCAACGGTGACCCGAAGGCTCCCATAGGTTCGGAACAGGGACCAGACTGGTTCCAGTGCGGCGGAAGCTGCCATCGCTTCATCGGGCCGACCAGCCAAAACGTGATCAACGATTTCCCGGGCCTGACGGGGAAGGATCCCGCCGATCACCGAGTACCAGAGGTCGCAACCAGCAAGCAGTGCTTCGGCGGCAATCCAATCTCCGCTGATACCCACAAATGTTCGCTCGGGCAAAGCTTCCCGGAGCTTGCCGAGCCTGGTGCCAATGTCAGTGGCAGCCGGCGGCGGAATCTTGATGGACGCGATTCCCGGGATACGTGCAATCCTGGCATGCAACTCGTCTGTGAAGGTGAAGCCCGTGGTGGCAGGGTTGTCATACACGACCACCGGGAGATCTGACTCCGACGCAACGTCCTCAAACAGCCCGAAAACCTCCGCTTCCGTCAGGCGCTGATAGGACACCGGGGCCAAAAGCAATGCCGAGGCGCCAGCGGCATGGGCATCGCCGGCAAGCCTGATGACGTCGCGGGTACGCACTGCCCCAACACCGGCCAGAACCGGCACACCACCGGCAGCTTCCACGGACGCTTCAAGGACCAGGCGTCGTTCTTCACGGGAGAGATAAGCGTAGTTTCCCGTCGAGCCAAGAACACCGAGCGAATCCGCGCCGGACTGTGCAGCGCGGGCCACCAGCCGGGCAACCGCGTCCAGATCGACAGTTTCACCTCGCATAGGTGTCAGGGGGAATGCGCTGAGGCCGTTGAACACTACAGTCCTTCTTTCTTACGGCTGTGGTCGGTGCGAACCCGGCCGCAGCGATACTGGTGGGACCAAAGTGGTTATCCGGCCGGACCTCCAAAAGCCCCCCAACAAAGTGAAGGCGCAGAGCAGCGAAGACTCCTCTCAGCGCCGGGGAATATTGCGCAGGTTGCTCCGGGCCATGCTCACAGCTTCACCGGCACCGCGGTTCAAGACCACTTTGGACATGGCCGTCGCGAAACCAAGGACTTGTTGCCCGGAAATCTTCGGCGGGATGGAGAGCGCATTCGGATCAGTGATGAGCTCCACCAGCGAAGGACCCGGGTGGGCAAACGCCTCCCGATACGCTTCCTCGATGTTCGCCGGATCTGTCACCCGGACAGCGTGGAAGCCCAAGGCCTTCGCGACGGCGGCATAGTTTGCGTCAGGAACGTCGACGCCGAAATCGGGCAGCCCGTCCACCAACATTTCGAGCTTCACCATGCCCAGTGTTGAGTTGTTGAAAACCACTACGTTGACCGGCAGTTGATGTGCGGCCACAGTAATGAGCTCACCAAGCAGCATGGACAAGCCCCCGTCACCCGAGACAGAAACCACCTGGCGCCCCGGATAGGCCACCTGTGCACCGATGGCGTGCGGAAGGGCGTTGGCCATTGACCCGTGAAGGAAGGAACCGATCAGCCGGCGCGTGCCCAGCGGGTTGATATAGCGGGCCGTCCAGACGTTGCACATTCCGGTGTCCGCGGTGAAGATGGCGTCATCCGCGGCTACTTGGTCCAGCAGGGAAGCAGCATACTCAGGATGAATGGGCTGCTTCTTTTCGACCTTCCGCGTGTACGCGCCCACGGCCTTGTTCATCAGGCGGTCGTGTTTCTTCAGCATTTGGTCCAGGAAGCGGCGGTTCTTCTTTGGAGTGACCAAGGGCAGAAGGGCGGCCAGTGTAGGAAGCACATCACCATGAACCGCAATGTCGACGTCGGTCCTCCTCCCCAACCGCTGGGCGGCCCGGTCAACCTGTGCCGTACGGGTGTCCGGCAGGAACTGGTCGTAGGGAAAATCGGTACCAAGAAGGATCAGCAGATCGGCGTCCTCGATGCCTTCCGCTGCCGCACCATAGCCCAGGAGGCCGGTCATTCCGATGTCGAACGGATTATCGTACTGGACGAAGTCCTTGCCTCGCAGTGAGTGGCCAATCGGGGCGTTGACCAGTTCCGCCAAGGCAATGAGTTCGTCGTGGGCCCCCTGGACGCCCGCACCCGCGAAGATGGCGACCTTTCCGGCGTCGTTGATGGCGTCAGCCAGTTCCTGGACGCTCGACTGATCCGGGATCAGGCGTGCAGGCCGAAACGTAGCGGGTAACGGCGTCGGCGCGGTGGCCTCAAGGCCGGCGATATCGCCGGGAAGGGTCACGACGGCGACTCCCCCAAGGGCTACAGCGTTCTGGATAGCGCTATGCATCACACGGGGAGCCTGCTCGGCTGTGCTGATGAGTTCCGAATACACCGAGCATTCGGTGAAGATCCGGTCAGGATGGGTTTCCTGAAAGAATCCGCTGCCGATCTGCTTGCTGGGGATATGGGAAGCGATGGCAAGTACGGGCGCCCCAGTACGGTTGGCGTCGTAGAGTCCATTGATCAGATGGAGGTTGCCGGGTCCACAGGAGCCGGCACAGACAGCAAGCTTGCCAGTCAATTGCGCCTCGGCGGCCGCAGCAAAGGCGGCCGCTTCCTCGTGGCGGACATGGATCCAATCGATACCGCCTTTGGCCGACCCTCCCGTTTGGCGCACCGCATCCACTATTGGATTGAGGCTGTCACCGACGATTCCATAAATACGCTGCACACCGGCAGCCTGGAGTTGTTCGATGAGCTGGGTAGCAAGTTCCTTGGCCATAGTGTGCAGGCTCCCGCGATTGTGGTGGTGGATTGACATGGTCAATATAGTCGGCTTGCCCTTGGTCTGGCTGGGACCGTCGATCGTTGCTAGCGTGGCGGCATGAACCCGTCGAAGACTCCGGCAGAGATTCTGGACATAGGCGACGCCGAAGTTCGCGTCTCGAATCCGGACAAGGTGGTTTTCCCCGAACCCGGGCTAACAAAGCTGGATTTGGTCCGCTACTACCTTTCAGTTGCCGAGGGTGCGCTGCGGGGCGCAGGCGGCCGCCCCATGGTACTCAAGCGCTTTCCCAAGGGCATCGACGCTGAGCCGTTCTTTCAGAAACGTGTTCCCGAAAACCATCCGGAGTTCATTGATACTGCAACGCTGCACTACTCATCGGGGACGTCGGCAGAAGAAACCGTCATCCGGGACGCTGCCGGTTTGGCCTGGGTGGTGAATCTTGGCTGCCTGGACCTCAACCCCCACCCCGTACGTGCCGAGGACCTCGATCATCCCGACGAACTCCGGATCGACCTCGATCCCATGCCAGGGGTTGATTGGTCGCAAATCGTAGACGTCGCCTACGTGGCGCGCGAAGTGCTTGACGACGTCGGGCTGGTGGGGTGGCCCAAGACGAGCGGGTCCCGGGGACTCCACATATTGGTGCGAATCGCCCCGGAGCGGTCTTACGGCGAGCTACGGCTCGCTGCGGAAACCCTTGCCCGGGAGGTCGAGAACCGCGCACCCGGGCTCGCCACCGCGCGGTGGTGGAAGGAGGAACGCGGCGAGAGCGTCTTCGTTGACTTCAACCAGAATGCGAAGGACCGGACTGTTGCCTCGGCTTACTCTGTACGGCCCCGGCCCGATGCTCGGGTTTCTACTCCCCTGACATGGGCCGAGGTCACTTCCACGAGGCCCGAACAATTCACTGTCCGCTCGGTGCCCGAACGCTTCGCGCAGCTGGGCGATCCCCACGCTGGAATCGATGACGCCGTGGGGTCCCTTGAAGCCTTGTTGGACTTGGCCAAGGAACTTGGTCCCGCCGAGAAGGCACCCCGGGCCGGCGACGGATCAGGTCGCCGGGTCTCAACGATGCCACTCATTGAGGTGGCCCGCACGAAGACCAAGCCCGAAGCGCTGGCCGCCCTCGATGAATGGAAAGCCCGGCATGCGGACCTTCTTCCGGACCTGCACCCAGCGGATGTGCTCGTCGATGGGATGCGCGGATCGAGTTCGCTCTGGTACAGGGTCCGGGTGAACCTGCAGCACATCCCCGAAGCAAAGCGCCCGGCTCAGGAGGGACTCATCGCCGACTACGACCCCTGGGCCGGCAAGGAATGGCCCGGCCGTCCGTAACCGGATGCACTGTACGCACCAGCCCGATGGGACTGCTGAATAAGCAAGAATCAGTCGCCTGCCGTCCTTATCCGGCTGACCAGGCCTACGGTATTGGCCTCGCTGTCCTCAATGAAGGCCATCCATTCTTCTGAATTTGCCGGCCCGAGGAGGTCATCCTCATGGGTGAAGATTATGTGTGGTTCGGAAATGATCTTGACACCTTTACTCTTCAATGCCGCCACTGTGCCGTGCAGGTCTCCGACCTCGAAATACAGCAGAGAGGACGGTGCTCCTTTCTCAAGCAGAAGCCGCACGCCACCCACGTCAAAGAAAAGGAGACCGGGAGGGTCGTACAAGGCCTTCGGCTCGGTGCCCAGGAGTGCAGCGTAGAAGGCCGCCGCCCGCTTCAGGTCTTCGGCATGCTGGGCTACTTGAACGAATCGCATGATTTCCTCCAGTAATTGGGGTGCGTCCTTTGACACTCATCGTGTGTTACTGCCAGTCATCGTGGCCGCAGCAGAAACCAAGTGCAAGAGAGAGAACTTGCGGTTCGTCAACTTCGCGCCAGCACTTCCGCCCGGATACTGTCAGAACATGCCGTCATCGCTTAGATCCTGGATTCCTGCTGCCGCCGCCGACCTCGTGTTGATTCTCCTCTTCGCTGCGATCGGCCGTGACGCCCATGCACGGGGAGACATCATCACAGGGGCCTTTGTTACCGCCTGGCCCTTCCTCGCCGGTGCCTGCGTTGCCTGGCTGGCCGCGAGGGTTTGGCGTGCGCCCTATGCCGTCTGGCCTTCGGGCATTAGCGTCTGGATCGGTGCCGTAGTGATCGGCATGCTGCTCCGGGCGGTGACTGGACAGACGGTAGTGTTGCCCTTTGTCATCGTGGCGCTTATCAGCCTGGGTGTTTTCCTGCTCGGCTTCCGCGTCATTCTCGCGCTAATTCTGCGCACGTCACGAAAGCGCCAGTCCAAGGTCTGAAAGGGTCTCTCATGTACTAGGCTGAAGTGCGTCCGCAATGAAGCTTTTCCGGAAGGGCCCCACGTGATCACCGCTTTCGTCCTGATCAAGACCGATGCTTCGCGCATTCCGGAAACCGCTGAGCAGATTTCGGCCATCCAGGGCATCAGTGAAGTCTATTCCGTCACTGGAGAATGGGACCTGATCGCTGTAGCCAGAGTGTCAAAGCATGAAGATCTCGCGGACGTCATCGCTGATCGCCTGTCGAAGGTCGATTCAGTGATCCACACCACTACGCACATAGCGTTCCGTGCCTACTCGCAGCACGATCTCGACGCCGCCTTTGCTTTGGGATTCGAATAGGGCTCAGGCACCCCGAAGATCACAATTCGAAGCGGCAACACAGTAGCTGTGACTGACGCTTGGGCTAGCCTTTGGAACCCTGGCTAAGGGCGATCCACTTGGTCAGGACACCGGCGGCCTTACCTGAATCCACGGACTCCGCTGACAGTGCGAAGGCAGCGCGCATCCGCTCCAAAAGGCTACCCTCGGCGTTCAGATCAACGGACACCAAGCCAGCGGCAGCATTCAAGAGGACAGCATCACGCACCGGACCTGTCTTGCCATCAAGCACCTCACGGACAACCACTGCATTTGCGGCGGCGTCCCCACCCCGCAGATCCGCAACAGTGGACGGTGCGATACCGAGCTCAGCGGGTGAGAACACCTGTTCAGTGACAGTTCCGTTCCTTATCTCCCAGATAGTCGACGGCCCTGTGGGCGTCAATTCGTCCAGCCCATCGTCACCGCGGAACACGAGGCCGCGACTTCCGCGACGGGCAAGGACGCCCGCAACCAGAGGAGCCATCCGGGCGTTGGCGACGCCAACTGCCGAAGCCTGAACATGAGCGGGATTCGTCATGGGGCCGAGAAAATTAAAGGCCGTAGGCACCGCCAACTCCCGCCGGGGTACTGCAGTATGACGGAACGAGGGATGGAAAACCTGCGCAAAGCAGAAGGTGATTCCCGCTTCCTCCGCATTCCGGGCAACCTGGTCGATCGAAAGGTCCAGGCGGACGCCCAGGGCTTCCAACACATCAGCTGAACCGGACGTAGACGAGGCCGCACGGTTTCCGTGCTTGACGACTTTCGCGCCCGCACCGGCCGCAACAAGAGCTGCCATAGTGGAGATGTTGACGGTGTTCAGCCTGTCCCCGCCGGTCCCCACGATGTCCAGCTTTTCACCGGAGATCTCTATGGGGTTGGCATTCTGGAGCATGGCCTCCACAAGGCCCGTCAGCTCTTCCACCGTTTCGCCCTTGGCACGCAGGGCAACCAGGAAACCCGCAATCTGCGCTGGAGTCGCTTCGCCAGCCATGATCGTGTTCATGGCCCACTCTGTATTGCCCACTGCAAGGTCGTCGCCGTTGATCAGTGCTGAGATGAGCCCTGGCCAGTTATTGCTGGCTGCAGGTGCCGATGCCGGAGAAGTCACCCCTTGATGCTATCGACCGGGCTGCACCGATGACCAATGTGAACCCGACCGGGAACTTTTCCGCGCGATTTCGCGTCTTTGTAGAAAAAGTCTCCCGATTCGGTGGTTTGCATTGGGAACTCTGGACTTTTACAGACATAATGTCCTTGTGACATCTGCGACCCATGCCCCCAGTACCCCGGCGCACCCGACGCTGAACCGCCCCAATCTGGTTTCTGTTGGAACCGTTGTTTGGCTGTCCAGTGAGTTGATGTTCTTCGCCGGTCTCTTTGCCATGTACTTCACTCTGCGCTCTACATCAGGATTGATGTGGGCCGAGGAGACGACGAAGCTCAACTTCCCGTTTGCGCTCGTCAACACCATCGTCCTTGTGGCCAGTTCCTTCACTTGCCAGATGGGCGTTTTCGCCGCTGAGCGCCTTGAACCGCGCCGCACCGGCGGACCCCTGCAGTTCACCCGCTGGGGCATGAGCGAATGGTTCGTTCTCACCTTCATCATGGGTGCCTTCTTCGTGGCCGGACAGACCACGGAATACGCCATGCTCGTCTCGGAGCACGTTTCCCTGTCGTCCAATGCCTACGGTTCCGCCTTCTACATGACTACCGGCTTCCATGGCCTTCACGTCATCGGCGGTTTGATCGCGTTCCTGTTCATCATTGGCCGTGCGTTTGCAGCCAAGAAGTTTGGGCACTTTGAAGCGACATCCGCAATCGTCACCTCGTACTACTGGCACTTCGTCGACGTCGTCTGGATTGGCCTCTTCCTGGTCATCTACGTCCTGAAGTAGCCCGGCTTTGACTCTTTTTCTACAAGAGGCAGAATTTCAAGAAGCGGCTCGCGGAGCCGACGCAGGATCGAATAAAGGAACCACCACGTGAAGGCACTCTCGCAGAAGCGACGTCACCCACTGGCAGCCATTGCGCTGCTGCTGATGGGCCTCCTCCTCACTGGTGGGCTGTACGCCGTTGCCACATCTGTCAACCAGGCCAAGGCCGACACCACCAGCTACAGCGCAAGTGACGTAGAGCAAGGCGGCAAATTGTTTGCTGCCAACTGCGCCACCTGCCACGGCATGGGTGCAAGCGGAACCAAGGACGGCCCCTCGCTGGTCGGCGTGGGCGCCGCAGCGGTTGATTTCCAGGTTGGCACCGGCCGTATGCCCATGCAGATGAATGGCCCCCAGGCGCAGAAGAAGCCCGTCCAGTTCAACGAGGAGCAGACCAGCCAGCTGGCCGCTTACGTTGCATCGCTCGGTGCGGGCCCTGCGATTCCGGAAGAACACCTCCTTGACGAAAAGGGAGATGCAGCCAAAGGTGGCGAGCTCTTCCGCGTCAACTGCGCCATGTGCCACAACGCTGCCGCAGCCGGCGGCGCCCTGACCCGCGGCAAGTTCGCTCCCGCACTGGCAGACGTCACAGGCAAGCACATCTACGAAGCCATGGCCACGGGCCCGCAGAACATGCCTGTGTTCAACGATTCCAACGTCTCACCCGAAGGTAAGCGCGACATCATCACCTTCCTCAAGACCATCGAAGCCAACGGCTCACCGGGCGGTGCCGATCTCGGCTCGCTTGGTCCGGTGTCTGAAGGTCTCTTCGTCTGGATTGCCGGCTTGGGCGTCATCATCGCCTTCACTATCTGGCTGACGTCACGCACGTCGTAGTCCGGACGAGACAACAAACTTCTGCTGCATGCTCAGCAGTTTCGAACTGAAAATTAACTCGGCTCAAGCCGAGACAACGAGAGAAGGATGAGGCGAATTATGGGCAACCATAGTGACGGCAGTCCGAACCACTCGGGCACCGTAGCTACGGCTGGTCAGAATGAAGTGGAGAAGTTCCAGGATCCTGGGCTTCCTCCGCATCGTTTGCGCCTGGCTGACACGGACCCGGTAGCCGCAAAGCGAGCCGAGCGTCAGGTAGCCATTTTGTTTGGCACCTCTGTCATCGGCACGCTGATCTTCCTGGTGGCGTACTTCGCCATCGATTTGGGCGACGATTCGACGATTGCAAACATCCGTACACAGAACCTGCTCCTGGGCCTGGGTACGGCGTTCGCAATGCTTGGCATCGGCACAGGCATCGTGCACTGGGCCAAGGCCCTGATGCCCGATCACGAAGTGTCGGAAGAGCGCCACGCTATCCGTCATGAGGAAGATCGCCAGGCTGCCGTGCGCATCGTCGACGACATCGTCGAGGAAACCGGCATTAAGCGTCGCCCGCTGATCCGCAACACCCTTCTTGGTGCCGTTGCCCTTGCTCCGCTCCCTGCTCTCGCTATTTTTGGCGACCTGGGACCGCGTCCTGACGACAAGCTTGCACACACCATGTGGGCTCCTGAGGGCGGCAAGCTCAAGCGACTGACCCGCGACCCCGATGGCACTCCCATCAAGGCTTCGGATGTCACCATCGGTTCGGCCTTCCACGTCATTCCCGAGGGCCTCAACGAACTTCACGAGGGCAAGCTGAACGCAAAAGCCAAGGCCGTCGTTCTGCTGATGCGCCTGGATCCGAACTCGTTGAACCCCTCCGAGGGCCGCGAGAACTGGAGCTACAACGGCATTGTTGCTTACTCCAAGATCTGCACCCATGTTGGTTGCCCGGTTGCTCTTTACGAGCAGCAGACACACCACCTGCTATGCCCGTGCCACCAGTCCACGTTCGACCTCACGCAGGAATGCAAGGTCATCTTCGGACCGGCCAGCCGTCCGCTCCCCCAGCTGCCCATCGCAGTTGACGCAGAAGGCTACCTCGTCGCTACCAGCGACTTCAAAGAACCTGTAGGACCGAGTTACTGGGAGCGTGACGAGCATGAGCGCCTCATCAACAGCTGAAGCCCCCTTCGTAGCGAAGACCAAAGTTGGCCGTTTCACTGATTTCGTGGACGAGCGTGTAGGTGGCTCCGGCATCCTGCGCGAGTTCGGCCGCAAGGTCTTCCCCGACCACTGGTCGTTCATGTTCGGTGAGGTGGCGCTGTACTCCTTCGTCATCCTCCTGATGTCGGGCACATTCCTGACTTTCTTCTTCGACCCCTCGATGGCTGAAACCCACTACCAGGGTTCCTACACACCGTTGTACAACGTCGAAATGTCCGTAGCCTACAACTCATCGCTGAACATCTCCTTCGATGTGCGCGGTGGCCTCTTCATGCGCCAGGTGCACCACTGGGCGGCTCTGCTGTTCGTTGCCTCCCTTGGTGTCCACATGCTGCGCGTCTTCTTCACCGGCGCGTTCCGCAAGCCGCGTGAAATGAACTGGGTAGTGGGCGGCGTCCTCCTGATTCTGGCCATGGCTGCCGGCTTCACTGGCTACTCCCTCCCCGATGACCTCCTTTCCGGAAACGGTCTGCGCATCATCGATGGCGTTATCAAGTCCATTCCGGTCATTGGTACCTACATCTCGTTCTTCCTCTTCGGCGGGGAATTCCCGGGCACAGCGATCATTGGTCGTCTCTATGTGCTTCATATCCTTCTGGTTCCGGCCCTGATCCTGCTCATGATCGTGATTCACCTGTTCATGGTTGTCGTGCACAAGCACACGCAGTACCCCGGCCCAGGCCGCAACGATGGCAACGTCGTCGGCTACCCCCTTGGTCCGGTTTACGCCGCCAAGGCTGGCGGGTTCTTCTTCATCGTGTTTGGCGTCCTGGCACTTATGGCAGCCGCATTTACGATCAACCCGATCTGGAACTATGGTCCCTACGACCCCTCCCCGGTTTCCGCCGGCACCCAGCCTGACTGGTACATCGGCTTTGTTGACGGTGCACTTCGCCTCATGCCTGGCGTCGTCAACAACTTCCACTTTGAGTACATCATCTTCGGACACACGCTGACGCTGAACGTGCTGCTGCCGGCACTCGTGCCCGCGGGCATCATCTTCACCGTGCTGTTCATGTACCCGTGGATCGAACGCTGGGTAACCAAGGACAACCGTGAACACCACGTCCTTGACCGTCCCCGTAACGCACCCACCCGTACCGCGATCGGTGTTGCAGGCTTCACTTGGTACTGCGTCATGTGGGCAGCGGCAGGCTCGGACCTCATCGCAACGCACTTCCACGTATCCCTGAACGATGTCACCTACTGGTTGCGCACGCTGTTCTTCATCGGCCCGATCCTCGCTTTCATCGTGACCAAGCGAATCGCGCTGGCACTGCAGCGTAAGGACCGCGAAATCGCCCTCCACGGGCGTGAGACCGGCCGCATCGTACGGCTCCCCCACGGTGAGTTCATCGAAGTACATGCTCCCTTGGACGAGTACAAGCGCTACAAGCTCGTTGGATTCGAATCTCCGGTTCCGTTGCCGGCGACGCCGAACGAGCACGGCGTCGTAACCCGCAAGGAAAAGCGACGTGCAGCGCTCTCCAAGTGGTTCTTCGAAGACCGTGTTGCTCCGGCAACTCCTGCGGAACTCGAAGCAGCCCACGCGCATGGCCACCACGAGGCCATCGAGGCTGGCGCGGACCAGAAGAGCCTCAGCCACTAGTTACAGCTTGAAACCAGGGAAGGGCACGATCCATACGGATCGTGCCCTTCCCTGTTGCATTTGCCATCACTGATGGGGCGTTGCGGCCGCTGCCGACACTATTGAGTTCGGTAACCGGAGGAATAGTTGCGTGTGGGACGGACCCCTGGTCGCTGCAGCGGAACCCAGAGCTTGTAGCGGTCTGCCCGATAGTACGAGACGGAGTAGTCCACCATTGACCGTGCCACGAAGGCATGACGCTGGATCTTTAGCAGCGGCGAGCCCACGTCCACGTTCAACAGCCTCGCCGTGGAAGGGGATGCTGCCGTTGCCTCGATCATGTCCTCTCCCCATTCCATGATCAGCCCGAAGCGTTCGCTGAGGACGTTGTAGAGCGATGTGGGCGGCGCCTCATCCAATAGTCCCGGAACGCGGTGTGCCGGAATGAAGTTCTCGTCAACGCTCATGGGTTCGTTGTCGGCCAACAGCAACCGCCGGAATCGGACCAGCGGCGTGCCCTCTTCAAGCTGAAGCTCCCGGGCCAGAAAAGCACTGGCAGCAATCTGTTCAAAGCTCAACACCTTGGCAGCCGGTACCATCCCGCGTCGTTGCATCTCCTCGCTGTACGAGGTCAACTTCACCTGGAGATCCAGCTTGGGCTTCTTGACGAACGTACCGAGTCCCACCACCCGTTCAATGACTTCCTCGCCCACCAAGGCATCAATGGCTTGCCGTACGGTCATCCGAGCTAGGCCGAACCGTAGCGAGAGGTCCCGCTCAGACGGCAGCGACGAACCAGGCGGACATGACTGGGTTATGAAACTCCTCAATATCTCCCGGAGCTGGATGTAAATGGGAGTGCTGCTGGTCCGGTCAATTTCACCGGCGATACTCGCGGCTTCAGGCATGACGAACGCCCAACATCAAATGAGTCATGCCTTAAGGGTAGATCAGCCAGGGCACAGGTCTAGACCAGCCGCACAGTGGGATATGGAGTGCAGGCCAAGCGGCGGCTACGCTTGTATGGATCGAATTTCACGGACGGAGATTCCGTCTTAGCAAAGGAGCTGGCTTGCCGGAGCAGAAATCCTTCGTCGCAGCAGAAATAGGGTTGCATGCGCGAGCGGCAGCTGTGTTTGTCCGTGCCGTAACTGACACTGGGTTGCCAGTTACCATCCGGAAGCCTGACGGGCCGCCGGTGGACGCACGCTCCCTCTTGGAAGTAATGACAGAAGACTTTGGCCATGGCTGCGAGGTACTTCTTGAGGTAGCCGTGGACGCCCTGCAGGGCAATCAAAGTGTCTCCGCCGCTAATAGCGCCCTTCTGGGTCTATCTGCCGTCCTGGAGGGCACTGAGAGCCGGTGAGAGGCCAGTGACGGCGCTGGAGACTACCTAACGTCCAGCTAACCATGTGAAGAGGCAACATAACGACGACGGGCCCCACCTTTTGGTGGGGCCCGTCGTCTTATGCTGTTCTGCTGTTAGTTAGTGGGCGTGGTCGCCGCGGCTGTATTCGAAGACCCAGCCGACCAGTGCCACAACTGCAATGCCACCCGCGATGAACGTGATCCAGAAACCCACCGCGAGGCCCAGGAAGCCGCTTGCGCATGCAATGCCAAGAACCAGCGGCCACCAGCTCCAAGGGCTGAAGTGCCCCTGTTCGCCCGCGCCCTCGTGAATTTCAGCATCGGGACGGTCTTCTGGACGCATGCCGATCCGCTTGCCAGTGAAGCCCAGGTAAGCACCGATCATGCCCACGAGACCGCCAACGAGGAGAATGCCTAGAACGCCGACCCACTCATGCCATTCCGTCAGGAGGCCGTAGGCGATGGCGACGGGGACGAAGAAGAATGCTCCTGCTCCAAAGAGCCACGATTCGATTTTCACTTGCGAACGTCCTTCTGGTCAGCGTTACCGAGCAGCACTGCTGCCGGGTCCGGGGACTGGGCGGTGTGAACCTGGGCCAGCTCCGGGTGGTGCAGGTCCAGTGCCGGGCGCTCAGAACGGATGCGGGGCAGGGAGGTGAAGTTGTGGCGCGGCGGCGGGCAGGAAGTTGCCCATTCCAGCGACGCTCCGAAGCCCCAAGGGTCATCAACTTCGACCTTCTTGTTGCTGCGCCAGGTGATGTAGACGTTCCAGAAGAACGGCAGCAGCGAGGCACCCAGGACGAAGGACGAGATCGTGGAGAACTGGTTCATCCAGGTGAAGTTGTCCTGCGGCATGTAGTCGGCGTAACGGCGGGGCATGCCCTCAACACCCAACCAGTGCTGGATAAGGAAGGTGCCGTGGAAGCCAAGGAAGAGAAGCCAGAAGTGAATCTTGCCCAGGCGCTCGTTCAGCATCTTGCCGGTCCACTTCGGCCACCAGAAGTAGAAGCCCGCGAACATGGCGAACACAACCGTGCCGAAGACGACGTAGTGGAAGTGGGCAACGACGAAGTACGAGTCCGAAACGTGGAAGTCCAGCGGCGGCGACGCCAGGATAATACCGGTGAGGCCACCGAAGAGGAAGGTCACCAGGAAGCCAATGCTCCAGAGCATCGGAGTCTCAAAGGTAATGGAGCCCTGCCAGAGAGTACCGATCCAGTTGAAGAACTTCACGCCGGTGGGCACCGCGATCAGCATGGTCATGAAAGCGAAGAACGGAAGCAACACAGACCCGGTCACGTACATGTGGTGTGCCCACACGGTGACGGACAGCGCGGCAATTGCGATGGTTGCGTAGACAAGGCCCTTGTAACCAAAGATCGGCTTGCGGCTGAACACCGGGAAGATCTCGGACACGATGCCGAAGAACGGCAGGGCGATGATGTATACCTCCGGGTGGCCGAAGAACCAGAAGAGGTGCTGCCAGAGAACGGCGCCGCCGTTTTCGGGGTCGAAGATGTGGGCACCGAATTTACGGTCCGCGCCGAGGGCGAACAGGGCTGCGGCCAGCGGCGGGAAGGCCATCAGGACGAGGATGGACGTCACCAGGGCATTCCAGGTGAAGATCGGCATACGCCACATGGTCATGCCCGGGGCTCGCATGCAAATGATCGTGGTGATGAAGTTGACGGCACCAAGGATGGTGCCGAAGCCCGACAGTGCGAGGCCGAATACCCACAGGTCACCACCGACGCCGGGCGTAAAGGTGGTGTTCGACAGTGGCGCATACGCGAACCAGCCAAACGATGCAGCACCCTGCGGCGTGATGAAGCCGGACACAGCAATGGTGGAGCCGAAGAGGAAGAACCAGAAGGCAAGCGCGTTCAATCGCGGGAAGGCGACGTCGGGGGCGCCAATCTGCAGCGGCATGATGACATTCGTGAAGCCTGCGAAGAGCGGTGTCGCGAACATCAGCAGCATCACGGTGCCGTGCATCGTGAACATCTGGTTGTACTGTTCCTTGGTCTGCAGGATCTGCATACCGGGTTCGAACAGCTCAGCACGGATCAACAGCGCCATGACGCCACCGAGGCAGAAGAACACAAAAGACGCGATGAGGTACATGTACCCGATGGTCTTGTGGTCCGTGGAGGTGATCCAGTTGACGACTATGCGTCCCTTGGATTTAGGAACTACGGGAGCCTCAAGGGTCCCGGCGGATTGAGTGTAAGTAGCCACGTCGCTCCCCTTACTTGGTTTCGATCAGGTCCGGGTTGCGGTCGTATTCCGCACCGAGCAGGCCCGTGTTGCCGTCCTGGCGAAGCTTGTCCATGTGGTCCTGGAATTCAGACTCGGAGACAACCTTGACGCGGAACAGCATTTCGGAGTGGTATTCACCGCAGAGTTCGGCGCACTTGCCATCGAAAGTGCCCTCCTTGGTAGGAGTGAACCTGATGTAGTTGGTCTTGCCGGGGATCATGTCCCGCTTCTGCAGGAAGGCCGGAACCCAGAAAGAGTGGATGACATCGCGGGAGTTAAGCTCCAGGTCAACGGACTTGCCAACGGGCAAGTACAGCGTTGGGAGCAGGTCCTTATTGACCTCGTTGCCGGTCAGGTGGGCCTGAACGCCGGCCTCGTGGAGGTCTTCGTTAATGACCTCGCCCTTTTTGTAGTTGAAGTCCCAAGCCCACTGCTTGCCGCGGACGTCAACGACGACGTCTGCCGGCTGCGAGCGGTCATCGATCGCGCGCTGGTCCTGGTCGGTGAAGTAGAAGAACACCAGCACCATGAACAGCGGAATGGTCAGATAGAAGACCTCAAGCGGCAGGTTGTAGCTGAGCTGCTTCGGGAAACCCGTGGTGCCCTTACGGCGGCGGTAAGCGATGATGCACCAGACCAGAAGGCCCCACGTGATGATACCGACTGCCAAGGCGGCGATCCATGAGTTGACCCAGAGGTCCATGATCCGGTCAGTGTGGTTGGTCGTGCCGCGCTCAGTTGGCAGCCAACCCTTCTCTACCTCTGGTGAACATCCGGTCAAAACCAACGCGCTGGCTAGTGCCAAGCCAGTGATCGAGGTGATCTTTATGCGTCGGCTGCCGGTTCGGTTCTGCGAACTCACAGACGGCCCTTCCTCTTGTTGCTGTCTCCCGGCAGGCCAAAGGCCACCGGGCACACTAAAAGTTTTACTACCCGATGTAGAGCTTACCGCTATGAAGCGGTTTTCGCGCACATGTCGGCGCCGTGGCTCCGAATGCATTGGAACGCATGCAGAGGGGCGCCGACATGCGGCGATAGCTCACGTCAGTGGAACGAGTCGCCGCAAGCGCAAGACCCGCCGGCGTTCGGGTTATCAATGGTGAAGCCCTGCTTCGAGATGGTGTCCTCAAAGTCGATACTGGCCCCACTCAGGTATGGGACGCTCATCTTGTCTACTACCACTTCAACGCCGTCGTAGTCGCGGACGGCGTCGCCGTCGAGAAGGCGCTCGTCGAAGTAGAGCTGGTAGATCAAGCCGGAGCAGCCGCCCGGCTGGACTGCAACACGCAGACGCAGATCGGTGCGCCCTTCCTGTTCGAGGAGGCTGCGGACCTTGCCTGCTGCGACATCGGTCAGATTGACCTCGTGCGTGGGAAGCTCCTCGTCGGGGACGAGCTGTGCTCCGGTGCTGTTTTCGTTGGTTGCAGTGCTCATTGGCCTACCTTCTTATGACGCTCCTGGCGGCGGCGCCGGAACGCAGCCTGCCCTTACCCAATTACGTACGGGTTATAGCTCCATGCTACGTCGCGCAGACGCTGAGCTATAACTCCTGACGTAACCACAGACTGCAATTACTTGTTCCCGGCGTGCCTGGCGTTGCAGGAAGACAGCCGGAAATCCAACAGCATGCTGCTTAGCGGTCCAAGCCTTCGGCGTTAAGCCGCGCCAGCATCAGCGACTCCGCCAGCACTGCATGACGGAAATCGCCGATGTGCAATGATTCATTGGCACTGTGGGCCCGGGAATCAGGATCTTCGACGCCGGTGACCAGGATCTGGACATCGGGATACACCTCAGTCAGGTCGGCAATGAACGGGATGGAGCCGCCGATTCCCATTTCCACCGGCTGGACTCCCCAGGCCTCCCCCAAGGCCCAGAGCGCAACCCTGGCAGCTGCTGATGAGGTATCGGTCGCAAAGGCATTGCCCCGCTCCCCCGGCGTGAATGTTACTTCGGCGCCGAATGGTGCGTGGGACTCAACGTGGTTTCGCAAAGCCTCCATGGCGGCGTCGGGATCCTGCCCAGGGGCCAGGCGCATGCTGAATTTGGCCCGGGCTGCGGGAATGAGCGTATTTGAGGCAACGGCAACGGCGGGAACATCCATGCCGATAATGGACAATGCCGGCTTGGTCCACAAACGTGAACCGATTGTTCCGCTTCCGGCGAGTTTGACGCCGTCGAGCACTGACGCGTCGGCGCGGTATTCGGCCTCCGTCAGGTCAACCGCAACGTCGTCATTTCCAACGAGGCCGGCCACAGCCACATTTCCTTCGTGGTCGTGGAGGGTCGCGATGAGGCGGGACAGCAGGGTCGGGGCGTCCAGCACCGGCCCACCGTACATTCCCGAATGCACCGCGTGCTCCAGCACGCGGACTTCGAAGGTGCCATCCACGAGCCCGCGCAGGCTGGTGGTCAAGGCCGGAATGCCGACCTTCCAGTTGCTGGAGTCCGCCACCACGATGACATCGGAGCGGAGAAGCTCGCGATGTTCCTCAAGGAATGTCCTGAAGGTGGGCGAGCCCGCTTCTTCCTCGCCTTCAAAGAAGAAAGTCACGCCGAGGCCAAACTCGTCACCCAGGACCTTCGTCGCAGCAGCGTAAGCCGCCATATGGGCCATGATGCCGGCTTTATCGTCAGCCGCGCCGCGACCATAGAGCCGGCCTTCCCGCTCCTCCGCGATGAAAGGCTCGGAGGCCCATAGTGTCCGGTCACCTGGAGGCTGGACGTCGTGGTGCGCGTACAAGAGAATCGTGGGCTTACCGTCGCGGGCCGGACGGCGCGCGACGACGGCGGGGCCGCCGGGCGTGCCATCCGATTTGTCACAGCGCAGAATTCGGACATCGTCCATTCCCGCGGCCCTTACCAAGGACGCGACAGCTTCGGCGCTGCGATCCAGTTCGGCGGGGTCGAAGCTTGGCCACGCAATTCCCGGGATACTGACGAGGTCCTTCAAGGAGCCAAGAGTCGCGCTAAATGATTCATCTACTGCTTTAGCCAAAGCGTCCACAACTTCGGAGTGGATGGCCTCGTTCGACGACGGGCGCTCAGTGCTGTGGCCGGAGTTCCGTCGCTGATTCTGCGGGATCTCCGCATGTTCTGATGTCATGCCCAAACTTTACAGCCGACCACGGGAAGGCGAAGGAAGGCGCGATGGGCTCCCACGCGGGAAGAAGACCACCGACGTCCGTAATCTTCGCCACCTTCCTGCGGGGTATTCTGTATGGGTGTTCGGACGCAAAAAGGAAGAGCCCAGCGCTCAAGCAGTAGTAGACCAGGCCCATGCCGCCGCCCAGGAGCCGGGTGCCGGAAAGGGCGCCCCTACGCCGAAGCGGAAGGACCAGGAGGCCGCCCGCAAGCGCCCCTTGGTGCCCACTGACCGCAAAGCTTCGAAGGAGGCCGAACGCGTCGCGGTTCAGGACCAGCGGCAGAAGATGCGGCAGGCGTTGGACACGGGCGACGAAAAGTACCTCCCGCTGAGGGACAAAGGCCCCCAGAAACGCTTCGTTAGGGATTACGTCGACGCCCGATTCAGCCTGGGTGAATACCTGATGTTTGGCGCCTTGCTCTTCGTGGTGATCTCGTTGATTGTCCCAGCCACCAGTTCACAGATCACCTACGTCCTGGTTGGATTCTGGATCATGTTCCTGGCTGTCATTGTGGATGCCTTCATCCTCTCGCGCAAGCTGCGCAAGCGCTTGGGCGAAAAGTTCGGCGACGTCGAGCGAGGCGCAGTCTGGTACGGATGCATGCGCGCGCTGCAGTTCCGCAAGCTTCGCCTCCCCAAGCCACAGGTCAAGCGCGGCCAATACCCCTCCTAGCGCCACGCCAAAGAGGCCCCAACCCACTACTTACACGAAGACCCCGGACCATTGGTCCGGGGTCTTTGTGTTACGGGGTCTTCGTGTTACGGGGTCCTCGTATTGGGTCCTGCTTGGAAGCCTTAGACCAGCGCGCCGCGCTTACGGATCTTGACGAGGCCCTTGTTGATGCGTGACGCCCAGAACGGGCCCTCATAAAGGAACGCAGTGTAGCCCTGCACCAAGGTTGCCCCTGCATTCAAACGGTCCTGGACATCCTGGGCTGACTCCACGCCGCCCACGGCAATGAGTACGAGCTGATCCCCCACGGCGTCCTTGAGTCGTCGCAGCACCTCCAGTGATCGCTGCTTCAACGGGGCACCTGAAAGCCCACCGGCTCCCAGTGATCCAACCTTCGCAGCATCAGTGACGAGGCCGTCCCGGGCAATGGTGGTGTTGGTTGCGATGATGCCGTCCAGCTTGAGGTCAAGCGCAAGCCGGGCGACGTCGTCGATGTCCTCATTGCTCAGGTCAGGCGCAATCTTGACGAGGAGGGGAACGTGGCGACCAGCAGCTTCATCTGCGGCATCCCCCACGGCCCGGAGCAGCGGCCGAAGAGTTTCCACGTTCTGGAGCAGCCGAAGTCCCGGTGTGTTGGGCGAACTGACGTTGACCACCAGGTAGTCCGCGGCGGGAGCGAGGCTCCGGGCGCTGACGAGGTAGTCTTCTGTGGCCTCATCCAGCTCAACAACTTTCGTCTTGCCGATGTTGACACCAATAACGGGCCGCACATCGGCATGCAGGCGCTGAAGTGCAGCTTTCGCCGACTTGAGCCGCGGAGCCACTGCTGCTGCACCGTCGTTGTTGAAGCCCATCCGGTTGATAACGGCGCGGTCCTCAATCAATCGAAACAGACGCGGCTTTTCGTTGCCCGGCTGCGCCTGCCCGGTGATGGTTCCGACCTCCACATGGCCAAACCCAAGATCGGCCAGTGCTTCGATTCCGTGACCTTCCTTGTCAAAGCCGGCCGCGAGGCCGAAGGGAGAGGGGAACGTCAACCCAAAAGCCTCCGTTCGAAGGGACGCATCCGGAGCTGTGATCCTGGCTAGGACCCGGCCTGCACCGGTGCGGTGTGCCGCGCGGATCGCTTGAAAGCCGATCTTGTGGGCTTTCTCGGCATCCATCCAGGAGAAGGCGAGCTTGAAGAAGGTGGGGTAAACACGCATGGTCCTAGTTTTCCGGTTTACCGACAACACACCAAACCCGTGACCTTGCCTGCGGCTAGCATGTACGCATGCCGCTACAAGATCGTGATGCAGATCATGGGAATCGAATCCTCGCCGACGTCGTCGTTGTAGGTGCAGGGCTGTCCGGACTGGTAGCGGCGGCAACCGCCTACGCGGCAGGCAAGCGCGTGGCGATCCTGGACCAGGAACCAGCGGCATCGCTGGGTGGACAGGCGCATTGGTCCTTCGGGGGCTTGTTCATGGTTGACACCCCGGAGCAGCGCCGGCTGGGTGTCAGGGATAGCGCTGAATTGGCGCTCTCGGACTGGATGGCCTCCGCAGGCTTTGACCGGCAACACGATGCGATGGCGCGGCAGTGGGCCGAAGCATATGTCCAGTTTGCGGCCGGTGAGAAGCGCGCCTGGTTGAAGAGCCTCGATGTCGGCATCTTCCCTCTGGTGCAATGGGCAGAACGCGGGGGTTATGGTCCCCAGGGACATGGAAACACAGTTCCGCGATTCCACGTTACGTGGGGAACTGGCCCCGCCCTCCTGGAGCCGTTCTTAGCAAAGGTACAGGAAGGCGTCCAGGCCGGAAGGGTATCGCTGCACTTCCGGCATAGGGCTACTTCATTAACGACGACGGCCGGCCGGGTGGCGGGCGTCACGGGCCAGATACTGGAACCCTCGACGGCGGTGCGCGGCCAAGCGTCCTCGCGATCCGCCGTCGGGGATTTCGAGGCCAGGGCCGGCGCTGTCGTAGTGACCACCGGCGGCATCGGCGGCAATCACGAGACCGTGCGTCGGCAATGGCCGGGCAACGCTGCACCGTTGGACATGCTCAGCGGAGTTCCCGCTTCAGTGGATGGTGATTTCCTTCCTGTAGCGGAATCCCTCGGTGCATCGTTGGTGAACGGAGACCGCATGTGGCACTACCCCGAAGGAATCCACAACTACGATCCGGTGTGGCCCAAGCACGGCATCCGCATCCTTCCCGGTCCGTCATCCCTGTGGTTGGATGCGGATGGGCAACAGTTGCCGGCGCCTCTATTTCCGGGTTTCGATTCCCTTGGCGCGCTTCGGCACATCGTCGCCACCGGTCACAGCTATTCGTGGTTCGTCCTGAATCGCACCATTGCCCTCAAGGAACTAGCGCTGTCCGGATCCGAGCAGAACCCGGACCTGACCGGGAGGGACGTGTCACTGCTCGTTTCGCGACTGAAACCAGGCAGCGATACTCCCATACAACGCTTCCTGGACAAAGGCATCGATTTCATTCAGGGATCCTCGCCTCATGACCTTGCCGGAAAAATGAACGCACTCGCTGGAAATCAACTGGTCAGCGCTGACCACTTGGACGCGCTGGTGCGCGCCCGCGACCTTCAAGTGGCCAGCGGGCTGGGCAAGGACCCCCAATTGGCTGCTATCCGCGCGGCCCGCCGTTTTGCCACTGACAAACTGATGCGCGTGGCTCCCCCACACCGCCTGGCGGATCCTGCCCACGGACCACTCATTGCCATCAGGCTGTCCGTCCTCACAAGGAAGAGTTTGGGAGGGCTGCAGACTGACCTCCGATCCCGGGTCCTGGACCAGGAAGACCGGGCGATCCCGGGCCTTTACGCAGCCGGTGAAGCGGCGGGCTTCGGCGGAGGCGGTATCCACGGGTACAGGGCACTGGAAGGCACCTTCCTGGGTGGATGTCTTTTCACGGGCAGGGCCGCGGGACGCCATGCAGCGGCGAGTGTCTAAGCTGAAGGCATGGATTGGTCGACCGACATACTGGGAATGGACTTCCAGTCATGCGCCTTGGACGTGGAAGGACCTGACGGTGTGGTGCGCCGTGCGACCCTTGTCCGCCACCGGCCTGAGTCGGCCACTCACGACGGCCAAGCCCCGCAAGGTGCGTTGCTGTTCCTGCACGGCTGGAGCGACTACTTCTTCAACGTGGAACTTGCCAGGTTTTGGGCAGGGCACGGTTACGAATTCTATGCATTGGACATGCATAACCATGGACGGAGCCTGACTTCAGGTTCGCCAGGCGGTTACGTGGCCAACCTTGGCGACTACGACGCCGAAATAAGCCGCGCCATCGAGGTCATCCGCAGCGACAGCCCGGGATCCCGCCTCAACGGCGTTGCACTGATGGGCCATTCCACCGGCGGCCTCATCGCGGCGCTGTGGACGAGCAAACACCAAGGCCAAGTTCAATACCTGATCCTGAACAGCCCCTGGCTTGAGATGCACGGCAACTCGATCGTACGGCGTGCCGCACAAGCCATGGTGGGACCCATTGCCAGAGTCCGGCCCGAGATGGTCTTAAGGCTGCCGGAGCGTGGATTCTACTTCCGTAGCATCAGCAATACCGCCGAAGGCGAATGGCCGCTGGATGAAAAGTACCGGCCACCCCTGGCCTTTCCCGTCAGGGCCGGTTGGCTTAGCGCCGTCCTGGCCGGCCACTCACAGGTTGCACGCGGCCTGGACCTGGACATCCCGGTCCTGGTTCTGACATCGGCAGCCAGCGCCAACGGAATGGTGTGGCAGGAGTCCATGCGGCGTTCGGATGCTGTACTGGACGTCGGGATCATCGCTTTGCGTGCCATGGCCTTGGGGCGCAGCGTGACTCTGGAAAGAGTGGATGGCGGGCTGCATGATGTCTTCCTGTCCGCACCCAACGTCCGGGCCGATGCCTACGCGAGGCTTTCACGATGGATTCGCGGATATATGGAAAGTGACTTGCCGCAGGTACGGCAGGAAGGGGACACATGACCACCACTGAAGAATCGGTATCCCTGTGGCAACCTGACATCCTGGGCGCCGGATACGAGCGTCTGGAACTCCCCCTTTCTCCTGACGAGGAGGGCCCTGTCAAGGCAACACTCATCAGGCATGCCCCGCCCGTCACAGCTTCAACTCCTCACGGCATCCTTGATTTCTTCTCCACCTTCACGCAACGCAGGCGACGTGCGGCGTCAGTGGATCCCACGGGGGCGCCACGAGTGGTTCTCTACCTGCACGGCTGGGCTGACTACTTCCTCCAGACCGAACTGGCCGAGTACCTGACGGCGTCCGGCTTTCATTTCTATGCGCTGGACCTACGGAAATTTGGGCGGAGCCTGTTACCTGGCCAGACGCCCGGATACACAACCGATCTGGCTGTCTACGACGAAGACATCGAAGCAGCCTTACTGGAGATCGAACGAGACGTTGTGGCCCGGACCAACAGTCCAGCGTCGCCAACCATTCATATGCTCGCGCACTCCTTGGGAGGTCTGATTGCTTCTTTGTGGGCGGACCGCCATCCAGGCAGGATCGGGACACTTGTCCTGAACTCGCCTTGGCTGGAGCTCCAGGGCAGCAGCCTGGTTCGCAGCATCGCCATGCACCTGGTGGAGCCCTTCGCGCGAACGGACCCCAAGCGTCCGTTCAGGTTCCCTGAGATGCCTGCGTACTGGGAGAGCGTCAGCAACCAGGCCCATGGCGAGTGGCCGCTGGATCCCATCTGGCGTCCGCGCGCCTCATTCCCCATCCGCGCCGGTTGGACAAAGGCAGTGCTTGCCGGCCATAAAACGGTAGAGCGAAAACTCAACATCGATGCTCCGGTACTGGTCCTTTTATCGGGCCGGACCCGGATCCAGGCGGAATGGACGTCAGACCTCATGAGGGCCGATGCCGTGATCGACGTCGAGGAGACGTCCCGGCGCGCGCTGGGCTTGGGCAGGCGAACGGCTGTGTTCCGCTACCCAGGGGCGCTGCACGACATCTTCTTGTCGCGGAGGACCATCCGTCAACAGGCGTACCATGACGTGTCGGTCTGGCTTTCGTCCTACCCGTATTGAAGTAGCAGGCCCATGCTAATTTGCGGCCGGGGCTGCGTCGACTGCCCCGCCGTAGCGGCGATCCCGCTTGGCGTAAATCTCGACGGCGTCCCAAAGGGTGCGCCTGTCTACGTCCGGCCACAACGTGTCCATGAAGACGAATTCGGCATATGCGGACTGCCACAGCAGGAAGTTTGACAACCTCTGCTCCCCGGAACTGCGCAGGAAGAGGTCCACGTCGGGAAGGTCGGGCTCGTCCAGGTACTTCTGGATGGTCTTTTCCGTCACCGATCCCGGCTTGAGTCGCCCGGCGGCAACATCCTCGGCTATGGCCGAGACGGCGTCGGCGATTTCTGCCCGGCCACCATAGTTAACACACATGGTCAACGTGCAGGTGTCATTGGCCTTGGTGAATTCCTCGGCCTCTTCAAGCTCACGGATCACCGAGCCCCAAAGCCTGGGTCGGCGACCGGCCCAGCGGATCCGGACCCCCCATTCATCGAGCTGGTTCCGTTGGCGACGTAGCACGTCCTTGTTAAATCCCATCAGGAAGCGGACTTCCTCCGGGGATCGTCGCCAATTCTCGGTGGAAAACGCATACACGCTAACGTACTTGATGCCTAGTTCAATGGCTCCGGCCATAACGTCCAGCAGTGCCGGCTCGCCGGCCTTGTGCCCCTCAATTCGTGGCAATCCCCGCTGGTTGGCCCAACGCCCATTGCCATCCATGACAATCGCTACATGCTGCGGAATAAGTTCACTTGGAATATTGGGCGGAACGGCACCTGAAGGATGTCCATAAGGGGCCACTACGGGCGAAGTCCGTGTCCGGGTTGTCTTGCTTTTCTTTCCAAGTGCCACAGTCAGCTTCGCTCCACATGTTTGAGTGATTTCAAGGCGCGTTCCAAATGCCATTGCAGGTAACTGGCCACCAGTCCAGCTGCTTCGCGTCGATGCCGCGAATCCGAGGCGTCAGCGACGCTCCAATCCCCGGTGAGGAGGGCTCCGAGCAAAACCACGGTTTCCGGCGCCGGGGCCGGTGAGCCAGGAGGGCGGCAATCGCCACACACCATTCCACCCAGTGGTGCGGCAAAGGCCGTGTGCAGCCCGGGCTTGCCGCACCGGGCGCAATCAGTAAAGCTCGGCGCCCATCCACCAGTGGCCAACGCGCGCAGGAGATAGGAGTCCAGGATAAGTTCTGGAGCATGGTCCGAGCGGCTGAGCGCCGCCAAGGCACCCACCAGGAGGTTGTACTGGGCAGTGCCGGATTCGGCGTCCGCGTCCGTAAGCTTCTCGGCCGTCTCCGTCATGGCAGCAGCTACAGTGAAGCGGCCATAGTCCGCTGCAATGCTGCTCCCATAGGCGCCTTTGGCAACAGCCTGGGTGACGATATCCAGAGTTCGGCCAGAGATAAGCTGCAAGTCGGCCACCATGAACGGTTCCAGCCGGGCCCCGAAACGGCTGGTGGTCCTCCGCACACCTTTTGCGACCGCACGGACTTGCCCATGATGCTTGGTCAGCAGGGTAATGATTCGATCTGCCTCGCCCAACTTATGGGTGCGGAGCACAACGGCATCGTCCCGGTAGGACCGTGCTGCAAATGAGGAGGGATTGGCCACAACTAATCTTCGCACTAAGCCGGTTGCCAAGAAGGACACAAGACCGTGTGGTGACGGTATTTTCCCGTCACCACACGGTCCAGGCGTTAGGCCCGGGCGTCCCGAACTGCCCGGTTTACGGCAGAGATGAGTGCCTTGAGTGAGGAAGTAGTGGTGCTGGGATCGATTCCCACGCCCCAGAGGACACGTTCGCCCACCGCGCACTCAACATAAGCAGCCGCACTTGCGCTGCCGCCCTCTGACAATGCGTGTTCACTGTAGTCGAGCACCCGGACATCAACGCCGTCGTGGTGCAGGATGTCCAGGAGCGCGGCGATTGGACCATTACCGTGGCCCGTCCTGCGCACCTCCACGCCATCAATCCGCAGGTTCGCGTTCATGGTCATGGCGCCGGACTCGTCCGTTTCGGTGCTTACGCTGCCCAAGGAGTACCGGCCCCACTGGGCTTGTTCCTCATCGGAGGGCAGGTATTCGTCCTGGAAGATCTGCCAGAGCTGCGCTCCGCTGACCTCGCCACCAACAGCGTCTGTCCGGCGCTGGATGACGCCGGAGAATTCAATCTGGGCGCGCCGCGGGAGGTCGAGGTTGTGCTCGTTCTTCAGCAGGTATGCGACGCCGCCCTTGCCGGACTGCGAGTTGACCCGGATGACAGCTTCATAGCTTCGGCCCAGGTCCTTGGGATCAATAGGCAGGTACGGAACCTGCCAGGTGAAGTCGTCCACGGGCACGCCCGCCGCTGCAGCATCCTTCTCCAGTGCTTCGAAGCCCTTCTTGATGGCGTCCTGGTGCGAGCCGGAAAAGGCAGTGAAGACGAGATCGCCACCATAGGGCGAACGTTCGGGAACCGGCAACTGGTTGCAGTACTCAACCGTGCGGCGGATCTCGTCGATGTCGGAGAAGTCGATCATGGGGTCCACGCCCTGGACAAACATGTTCAGGCCCAGGGTGACGAGGTCAACGTTTCCTGTGCGCTCCCCATTGCCGAACAGGCAGCCCTCAATGCGGTCTGCTCCGGCCAGATAGCCGAGCTCCGCGGCAGCAACGCCGGTACCGCGATCGTTGTGCGGGTGCAGCGAAATGATGATGCCGTCGCGGGGATGCAGATTGCGGTGCATCCACTCAATGGAGTCGGCGTAAACGTTCGGAGTAGCCATCTCCACCGTGGCAGGCAGGTTGATAATGACCTGCTTGTCCGCTGATGCTTCAAAAACATCTGCAATCGCGTTGCAAACCCGGGCTGCATACTCCAGCTCGGTTCCGGTGAACGACTCCGGAGAGTACTCGTAGGTGATGTGGGTATCGGTCAGCGTCTCTTCATACTTCTTGCACAGGCGGGCACCCTGCAGGGCGATATCAAGGATGCCATCCTCGTCCTGGTTGAAGACGACCCGGCGCTGCAGCACAGAAGTGGAGTTGTACAGGTGCACGATCGCCTGCTTGGCACCCACCAAGGACTCATAGGTCCGTTCGATCAGGTGTTCACGCGCCTGGGTGAGGACCTGAATAGTGACGTCGTCCGGAATATGGCCGCCTTCGATCAGCTGCCGAACGAAATCAAAGTCGGTCTGGGATGCGGAGGGGAACCCAACCTCGATCTCCTTGAATCCCATGTTGACCAGCAGCTGGAACATCTTCAGCTTGCGCGCCGGGCTCATGGGATCGATCAGCGCCTGGTTGCCATCGCGCAGGTCCACTGCACACCAGCGTGGAGCCTTGGTGATGACTTTGTCCGGCCAAGTGCGATCCGGAACTTCGACAGTGATCTGGTCCTGGAAGGGCAGGTAGCGGTGAATCGGCATACCGGAGGGCTTTTGTGCATTACGCATGTCGTGTTGGCCTTTTCTCTAAGATCTAAATGAAAGCTTAGCCGGGCACAACTAAACTCCGCGGCGAGGGTGGCCCAGCTTTCAGATAGCTTTCAGGCCTCGCCGCGGCAGCTAAGAAGAAGCATTCCCGCACGCACAAGTTCACAGTAACACGGTGCGTATGATGACATTGCAACACCTCATGCAACGTCCACTATGCAGACGCAGCGACGGTGGCAACGCCGGCTGCAGCGTCCATTCAAGGAGCCACAGTGCCACAGTCGGGGATCACTCTTTCCAACATCGATCACAGCGTCCGGCCGCAGGACGATCTCTACCAGCACGTCAACGGTGCATGGCTGAACAGCACGACGATCCCTGACGACCGCCCGCTGGAAGGCACCTTCACCGCTCTGCGGGACGAGGCAGAACTGGCTGTCAAGGCGATCATCGAGGAAGCCGCGAACAAGGGATCATCAGCCTCCGGCATCGAACAGAAGGTCGGCGGACTTTACGCGAGCTTCATGGATGAGGCCGCGGCCGAGGCCAAAGGACTCGAACCCTTGCAGGACCGACTCAAGGAAGTCCAGTCCGTGGGTTCTGCAGAGGAATTTGCGGCGTTGCTGGGCCGGCTCTTCCGGTGCGACGTGTCCGGTTTGTTCTCCATCTACCCGGCACCCGACGCCGGAAACCCGGAGCGGATTCTTCTGTACATAGGCCAAGGCGGCCTCGGCCTCCCGGACGAGTCCTACTATCGCGATGAAAAGTTTGCGCCGATTGTGGCTGCCTACGGTGAATACATCGCCAAGTTGTTCGGCCTCGCCGGGGTTGCAGACGCAGAAGCCGCTGCTGGCCGCATCGTTGCTTTGGAAAAGGCCCTCGCATCCCACCACTGGGACAACGTCACCCTTCGGGATCCCCAAAAGACGTACAACTTGAAAACTGCGGAAGAAGCAGCGAAGCTGTTCCCCCTCTTGGATACCTGGTTTGACGCCGGCCGCGTCGATGCCGGCAAACGCGGCGAGATCGTGGTCAGCACGCCGGACTTCTTTGACGGCGCGGCGGCGCTTCTGGAATCGGAACCCCTTGCCGTCTGGAAGGAATGGCTGACCCTGAGGGTGCTCAGCTCTGCTGCCCCTTATCTGTCCTCGGAGTTTGTGGACACGAACTTCGACTTCTACGGGACTGCCCTCAGTGGCACGCCACAGAACAAGGAGCGTTGGAAGCGCGGTGTGGCCGTCGTCGAAGCAGCACTTGGCGAGGCAGTGGGCCAAATCTACGTGGAGCGCCATTTCCCTGAGGGACATAAGGCCAGAATGCAGACCCTCGTGGGCAACCTGATCGCGGCCTACCGCGAAAGCATTTCTTCCCTTGAGTGGATGGGTGAGGACACCAAGGCCGAAGCCCTAAAGAAGCTGGACGCGTTCCGCCCCAAGATTGGTTTCCCTGAGAAATGGATCGACTACTCCGCCGTTGAGATCGACCCCAATGACCTCCTGGGTAACGTTGAGCGGGCGCATGACGCCGACGTCGATCGCCACCTGGATGAAATCGGCAAGCCGGTGGACTTGGACAAGTGGCTCATGACGCCACAGACCGTGAACGCCTACTATCACCCGATGCTGAACGAAATCGTGTTTCCGGCCGCTATCCTCCAGCCGCCGTTCTTCACGGCAGAAGCAGACGACGCCGTGAACTACGGCGGCATTGGTGCTGTGATCGGACATGAGATCGGGCATGGATTCGATGACCAGGGATCCCAATTCGACGGAAGCGGAGCCCTCCGCAATTGGTGGACAGAAGAGGACAGGACGGCCTTCGAAGCCCGCACGGCAAAGTTGGTTGCCCAGTTCGACGCCCTATCCCCCTACGCGGCACCTGACCACAAGGTCAACGGCAAACTGACCCTGGGTGAGAACATCGGCGACCTGGGCGGCCTCACCATTGCGTATAAGGCCTACTTGCTCAGCCTCGATGGTGCCGAGCCTGAGGTCCTGGATGGTTTCACAGGCCAGCAGCGGTTCTTCATGTCCTGGGCTGCCGGCTGGCGCCAGGTGATCCGCACCGAAGAAGCGATCCGCAGGCTTGCTACCGATCCACACTCCCCCAACGAGTTCCGCACCAATGCCATTGCCCGGAATCTCGACGCCTTCCACGAAACATTCCAGGTCAAGGATCAAGACCGGATGTGGATGGCACCTGAGGACCGAGTCAGCATCTGGTAGAGGTACTACAACGAATGGCCGGCCCCTGGATAACCCGGGGTCCGGCCATTCGTCTTTGGTCCCGCCTTGGCGCCATTGCGCCGTGCCAACTGCCACTGCGTGATGCCAAGCTGACTGCTACTGCGTTATGCCGCGCCGACTGCTACTGCGTGATGTAGAGCGGGTTCACCTGTTGGCAGACTGCTTCTTTGGCCGTCTGGTTGACCACATCGGGCGGAACCGAGGCCGCCCCATAGGCTGTCCCCGTTGCGAAGTCCGTACCCACGTAGAGCTGCACGCCCGAAACTCCCCGGGCTTGCTGAACCTGTGCCGCCGGGATGCCGAACAGCGTGGCGACGTCCGTAGCAACATCAGCAAAGTCCGGACCGTAGTAGACCACGGTTTTCTCCACTGGGTTTGCCAAATATGACACTGACTGTGTAAATCCATTGCCGGTCAAGGTCGCCAGGATTTCCTGTGCCCTGGTCCCAACTCCGCTGCCGTTGGCGACCGCCACTGGCTGGATGGCTTTGTTATAAGCCGGGACTGGAGGGGCAGCGGTGGTAGGCGCCGCCGAAGGTGTTCCGTCCCCGGGCGCTGTTGGAGCCGGGCTTGAGGTTGCTCCGGGATTTGTCAGGTCCAGATCGGCGCGGAGGGCTGCGAAGAGCTGTGATGCCTGGGGCTCAACGAGCTCCAACCGGTTGGGGTCCACTGCAGCGGGCTGGGTGGGGACAGCGACGAACGCGACCTTGGACACATCGATGTCCTTCAGCCTTCCACCAATCGTCAACAGCGATGGCACCGACGCCAAGCCCTCATCGACGGTCAGGTTTTGCGTGACGACATCAGCGATCTGCAGCAGCCTTTGCGGGTTGCCGAGCGTGCCGTCGGCCTTCAGCTTCCGCGTCAGTGATGACAGAAATGCCTGCTGGCCCTTGATCCTGCCCAGATCGCCACCGTCGCCGAAGGCATGCCGGGTACGCAGGAACGCCAGTGCCTGCTCGCCTTCGACCTGGGAATTGCCCTTCGCCAAACGAAGACCGGAGTCGGGATCAAAGACGGGATCACTGACGCACACATCCACGCCTCCGACAGCCTTGGAGAGTTCCTTGACCGCGTTGAAGTCGGCCATCATGAAGTGATCTATTTCCAGGCCGGTGAGCTTGTTGATGGTGTCCACAGCGCAGCCTATTCCGGCTTCTGCCATGGCTTCGTTGATCATCACGCCGCTCCGCGCGGGGAACGTCTGGTTGTTGGTATGGTCCGTGCACTGGGGTACATCGACCAGGAGGTCACGCGGGAAACTCATGACGCTGACCCGTTTATTGTCCGCAGAAATGTCCAGCAGCATCATGACATCCGAGTGGCCGTAGCCCGTGGAATCGTCCGCGTTGCCGTACTGGGAGTTTTTCCCATCACGGGTATCTGACCCGAGGATGAGAATCTGCAGGCGGTCCGATTTGTCATTGACCACGGCATCACTGCTATCGCGTGATTCGGCAGCGGAAAGCGGGGCCTTGGTGATGTTGGTCTGTAGCCGGATAAACCAGAAGGCTGCAAAAGCAACGCCGGCAACGAGAGCCACCGATACGAGGCCGGTAACGATCTTTAGCCACAACGGGAGCCCCTTGGGCGCGTTCATGTGGCGCGGGGTTCCCTCGGGGTCCTCCCCATGGCGCGCCGCATCGGGAGCAGCGGTGCCGGGGCCCAGCGGGCGGGCGTCACGACGTCGCACTATTCGGTTACCTTTCCTCAAACACGTGGATCCCCGCAATCATAGTGGCCGATTCTGGGAAGTTCCTTATCGGGTCCAAGCCACGCCGTTGCCGTGACGCCGGGTCAGAAGCCAAGTTTTACCAATTGCTTGGGATCCCGCTGCCAGTCTTTGGCAACCTTGACATGCAAATCCAGGTAGATCCTGGTTCCCAGGAGCGTCTCGATTCCCTTACGCGCGTTGGTGCCGACTTCCCTCAGCCTGCTGCCACCCTTACCGATGATGATGGCTTTTTGGGAAGGCCGCTCCACGTAAAGATTGACGCGGACGTCCAACAAGGGATTGTCCTCCGTACGTCCTTCACGGGGCACGATTTCCTCAACGACCACGGCAAGCGAGTGGGGAAGTTCATCCCGGACACCTTCGAGTGCGGCTTCGCGGATGAGTTCGGCAATCATGACGGCCTCGGGCTCGTCGGTCAGTTCGCCATCCGGGTAAAGAGGGGGCGACGGAGGCATGTGCCCGATCAGTACGTCGGCAACAGTGGATACCTGGAAACCATCGGCGGCAGAAACGGGAACGATATCTGCCCAGCCTTGTTCTCCTAGGACTTCGCGACCCAAGGCAGCAACTGCGAGCAACTGTTCCGTCAGTGCCTGCCGGTCCACCAGGTCAGTCTTTGTCACAATGGCAACGATGGGCTTGCGGCCCACGGCAGCCAACTGAGCGGCGATGTACTTATCGCCGGGACCAATTTTCTCGTTGGCCGGCAAGCAGAAGCCGATAGCGTCCACCTCGGACAACGTGTCAGCCACGAGGTCGTTGAGTCGCTTTCCCAGTAGCGTGCGGGGCCGGTGGAGGCCAGGCGTATCAACCAGGATCAGTTGTGCATCTTCGCGGTGGACGATGCCACGAATCGTGTGGCGCGTGGTCTGCGGTTTGGCCGAGGTAATGGCCACCTTCTGCCCCACCAACGCATTTGTCAGAGTGGACTTACCCGCGTTGGGGCGGCCAACAAGGACCGAGAATCCGGCGTGGAAGCCACCGAAATCGTCATCGGCGTCGAATTTCTTATTTTGCTTGCTCACGTGGAACTCCCTGTTGCGTTGTGTCTGCCTCATCGAGAAGGTCTTCAAAGTCAGTGTCTTCCTTTGGCATGGCTGCCGCAATGATGTGGCTGACCCGGTTTCGGCGACCCTCAAGCCTATCTGCCTTTAGGGACACACCGTTCACTTCAACCGAGCTCCCAACGATCGGAACCTGGCCGAGAGCCTTGGCAAGGAGGCCTCCAACGGTGTCCACTTCGTCGTCGTCGAGGTCGATATCGAACAGCTCCCCGAGGTCATCAATGCTCATGCGGGCACTCACCCGGTAGGTTCCGTCTCCGAGGTCCACCGCTTCTTCCGCCGCGGCATCGTACTCGTCAACGATCTCTCCTACGATTTCCTCAATGAGATCCTCCAAAGTCACCAGGCCCGCTGTGCCGCCGTACTCATCGATAACGATGGCCACGTGGGTTGATTCCTTCTGCAGTTCTTTCAAGAGGTCGCTCACGGGCTTGGATTCCGGAACGTACCGAACATCCCGGGCGAGAGAATCGACGTCGTGCGGTTGCAGTCCGGGTTCGCCTCGATGCATCGCCGCAGCAACGTCCTTGAGATACAGAATGCCGCGGATCTGGTCCGTGTTCTCGCCAATGACCGGTATCCGGGAGTAGCCGGAGCGAAGGAAAAGGGCCATGGCCGCTTCAAGGTCCGAGCCCGTCCCAATGCTGACGATGTCCGTGCGCGGAACCATGACCGAGCGAACCAAGGTATCGCCGAAGTCAAAGACTGAGTGGATAAGCTCTGCTTCGTTGTCTTCGATCATGTCCGATTCTGCCGCCCGGTCCACGAACTCGCGGAATTCTTCCTCGCTGACAAACGCGTCATCACCGCCGGGGGCCCCGGGCGCGACTGCGCTCCCCAACGCGACCAGCCAGCCGGGAATCGGTCCGAGGATCCAGCAAAGGAACCTGATCAGCGGCGCGGTAAAGCGGACAATGGGACCGGAATGGGCGCGTCCCAACTGCCGGGGCGAGACGCCAACCAACACGAATCCGATGACGGCCATGATGCCAGTCGCCGCCAGGCCGGCAAGCCACACGTTGTCCAGCAAACTGTGCATGACGACAGCGACCGCGACCGCTGCCGCCATCTCGAACCACACCCGCCAGAACCGCAGGGCACGCATGTGTGCGACGGGGTTCTTGAGGATGCTCGCCAAGGCCTTGCCCTTGCTGCGGACTACCGATTGTTCAGCTTCGTGCCGGGGCAGGAAATTGAACGCAGCCTCAGCTGCGGTCAGCAAGGCCACGAAACTGAGGAAAACCAGTGCCATGCCGACCAGGATGAGCGAGGTCACTGCATGGTCTCCATGGGGGCATCCTTGCCCAGGAACTCAGACAGCAACTCACGCTGCAAACCAAACATTTCTTCCTTTTCCTCCGGTTCGGCGTGGTCGAAACCAAGCAGGTGGAGGATGCCGTGCGTGGCGAGCAACAGCATTTCGTCCTGGGTGGTGTGTCCGGCGTTCCGCGCCTGCACCTCGGCCACCTGGGGGCAAATGGCGATGTCTCCGAGCATTCCCTGCGGCGTGGGTTTATCGGGCGTGCCCGGCGTCAACTCGTCCATGGGCACCGAGAGCACATCCGTGGCCCCTGGTTCGTCCATAAGCTCGATATGCAGCTTCTCCATGGCGGGTTCATCCACCAGGAGGATGGACAGCTCAGCCTGCGGATGGATGTAGAGGCGCTCGAAGATGAACCGCGACAATGTCACCAGTTGGGCTTCGTCCACGTCCACACCGGATTCGTTGTTGATTTCAATGCTCATTTTCGTTCTCCACGTTTGTGATGTGTGCCGGCAACCCCATCCGTACGGTGCGCGTCATCCCACCTGCTGTAGGCGGAGACGATGTCTGCAACCAAACGGTGCCGGACGACGTCCGCAGCCTCCAGGATGGAGAAATTGACGTCATCGATCCCACTGAGGATTTCCCGTACGATCCGGAGTCCGGAGGTGGAGCCAAAAGGCAGGTCGATCTGCGTTACGTCTCCTGTAACAACCATCTTGGAACCGAATCCGAGGCGGGTCAGGAACATCTTCATTTGTTCAGGGGTGGTGTTCTGGGCCTCGTCCAGGATGATGAAGGCGTCGTTGAGCGTCCGGCCACGCATGTAGGCCAACGGTGCGACTTCAATGGTGCCGGCAGCCATGAGCCGGGGAATGGACTCGGGATCCATCATGTCGTGCAAGGCGTCGTAAAGCGGACGCAGGTAGGGATCGATCTTGTCGCTCAGCGTTCCCGGCAGGAAGCCCAGCCGCTCCCCCGCCTCAACAGCGGGCCTGGTCAGGATGATCCGGCTTACTTCCTTGAGTTGCAGGGCCTGCACGGCCTTGGCCATGGCGAGGTAGGTCTTGCCAGTACCTGCCGGGCCGATACCGAAGATCACTGTGTTCGCATCGATGGCGTCCACATAGTTCTTCTGGTTCAAGGTCTTGGGCCGGATGGTTTTGCCACGACTCGAGAGAATGTTGTGGGTGAGGACATCCACGGGATTCTGGACTGACTGTGTCCTCAGGAGGGAAACGAGCTGCTGGAGGACATCAGGGGTAACGACGGTCCCCCTCGCCACCAGTCCGCGGACCTCCTCAAGGAGGCGCATGATGCGCGGTATGACCGTGGACGGACCGGACATGGACAATTCATTGCCGCGAACGTGGAAGTTGACGTCCGGGAACTGCTCCTCGATGTAGCGCAGGGCTTCGTCATGGCTGCCCAATGAGTGAACCATCTGATCGGAGTTGTCGAACGTGACGATTTCCGTGCGCGTGCCCGGTAAGGTGTGCGGGAACTCTGTGGTGGCTGGGTTCCCGTTTCCGGTCCGCAGCCGCCCATTCAGGGATTCACTCATAGTGGTGGCCGTACGGCCTCTTCTCCTCTGGTCGGATAACAGTTGGTCCATCGTTTCGACAATGGGACTGGCTCAACCGCCAGGCCATATGCCGGAATGCCTTCAATCCTACGCCAGCCCGGCAGACCGCGGGCGTTTGCCCGCGCATCCTCCCCTGAGGGCTCCGTCGGCTGCGACATTGTCTCAACTCGGCATCAAGCGGGTATCAATCCTGTTTCAGTTGCCGCCAGTACCCACAAACCCGGCAAGCCGCCGTCGACGATATGCCAAGCTGGCTGGAGCGGGTAGTGAGACTACGCCCGTTGGACGGGCCGGCGACAACCACCGGCCGTAAAGGCAAGGAAACCCCCATCGCGCAGTCAGTAAGCCATCAGCCCGGCGGGCGAAAGCGGAAAAAGTCCGCCGTCGCAGCGCCTGCGATGCTTGCTGTCCTTTTGCTCACCGGCTGTATCGCCAACGGTGGACCCACCCAAGCTACCTCCAGTGCGCCACCAGTCAGCGTCCAGGAAGCTCCGGCCAGCAATGCTCCCTTGGAGACCACCCAGGCGTCCACCAAGATCCCGGTCTACTGGATTGGCCGCAGCAAAGAAGATGTCTACCTGTACCGCGAATTCAGGGACATCTCCGGCGACGGAAACCCCGTCACCACAGCGCTGCGGATCATGATGGCTGATAAGCCGTTGGACCACGACTTCTTCACTCCTTGGCAGGACCCAGGCAGCCTGGCAACATCCATTTCGGGCAAGAACGTGATCACAGTTGATATTTCGCGGGATGCCTTCAATTCCAACCTTGATGCAGGTATGGCGCAGCGCGCTGTGCAGCAGCTGGTCTACACGGCCACCGCAGCGGCATCGTCATCGGGCCTGATCAACTCAGGGCAGCAGATCCAAGTGGTCATCCTGGTGGACGGTCACACGGATTTCATGGCGTTCGGCCAGGTGCGGCTCGGTCAACCGATGGCCAGGGACGCTTCCTTGGTGGCGCCACTATGGATCATCGATCCGCAGGAGGACACTTCGCTCCCTGCGGGGGCAGTTAAGTTCAATGGCCGCAGCACTGACAGCTCCAAGCCCGTCAGCTGGCAGATCCTCCGGGACAACGGCAATGGCGAAAAGGCAAGCCTCCTGACCGGCCAGACAAAAGCCACAGGAGAGCCGGGGCAATTCGGCGTCTTCTCGTTCAGCGCGACCCTGAAACCAGGGAAATACGAATTGCGCGTATCCCAGGTCCAGGACTCCGGGCAAGCAGACACATCCACCATGGATACGCGCCTTTTCAGCGTCGGCTAGACCCAGCGCCCGCTAAGGTAGCTTCAGCTGCCAGGCCGCACGGCCTACCAGCGACCCAGGACGTCGGAGGCGAGTACGACGGCGGCGGGTCCCGCCGTCGAGGACCTCAGGACATGGTGGCCCAAGAGAGCCGTAACCGCCCCGGCGTCGCTGAGGCGGGTTACCTCGCGCGGCGAGATGCCGCCTTCCGGCCCCACGATCAAGAGGACTTCACGCGGCGAGTCCAGCCCGCCGCCCTCAGCCACGATCGGCGCTTCAAGGACGGTGCGCAAAGGGTTCTTGGCGTCCTCGTGAAGGATCACAGCCAGATCCGCGGCAGCAACAGCCTTTGCCAAAGCCGCGGAATCCAGGATAGGACGCACCTCCGGTATCCACGCCCGGCGGGCCTGTTTCGCCGCGGCAGTGACCACAGACTGCCACTTCGTGTGGGCCTTCGCAGCGCGATCCCCCTTCCAGCGGACGATGGATCGCTCAGCCTGCCATGGGATCACTGCGTCTATGCCCAGTTCGGTGGCCGTCTCAATGGCCAACTCGTCGCGGTCACCCTTGGCTAAAGCTTGGACAAGCACCAAACGCACGTCCGGCTGGTCTTCGAAAATCACACCGGACGCCATGACGGACAAACTTCCAGGTCCGACCTCTGCCACCGTGCCTGTCAGGCGGGCTCCTGCGCCGTCGGCAATGTCCACAGCCTCACCGACAGTGAGTCTCTTCACCGTGACAGCATGCCGGGCTTCTGGACCGTCGATGACGAACAACGCGCCCGGCTCAACACCATGCAGGCTCCCGGCGGGCGTGAAGAAAACGGGGTTGCTCACCGCTACAGGTTACCGAGCTTGTCCCGCAGCTTGGCGAACATGCCGCCGCTGGCCACGAGTTTGCCTTCGCTGAACTGCTCACCGCGCAACTTGGCAAGCTGTTGCAGGAGCTCTTCCTGTGCCGGATCCAGCTTGACCGGTGTCTCAACGTGCAGGTGCACCTTGAGATCGCCACGGCCGTAGCCCCTGAGGTGGGTGACGCCCAAACCGCGAAGCGTGATGACCTCGCCGGACTGGGTGCCAGCCTTGACGTCGATCTCCTGGGGCCCGTCGAAAGTTTCCAGGCTCAGTTCCGTACCCAAAGCTGCTGCCGTCATGGGAACGCTCAGCGTAGCGTGAAGGTCGTCGCCTTCGCGGATATAGGTGGAGTCACTGTTGACGCGGATTTCCACATAGAGGTCACCGGCAGGTCCGCCTGCCGGTCCCGCTTCGCCCTGTCCGGAGAGCTGGATCCGCGTACCCGTGGCAACGCCGGCAGGTACCTTGATGGTGAGCGACCGGCGGCTCCGGATGCGGCCCTGCCCGTTGCACTCATTGCAGGGGTCCTTGATGACTGTTCCGAAGCCCTCGCAGGAACCACATGGTGCCGTGGTCATGACCTGGCCCAGGATGGATCGAACGGCCCGCTGGACTTGGCCACTGCCGCCGCAAATGTCGCAACGCTCCGGGTGCGTACCCGGCCGGCAGCAGCTGCCATCACACGTGGGGCAGACCACTGCCGTGTCAACTTCGAGCTTCTTGTTGACACCAAACACGGCGTCCTTGAGGTCGATGCGGACACTGATCAGTGCGTCCTGGCCCCGGCGCACGCGGGAGGCCGGACCAGCGTGCCCGCCGCCACCGCCAAAGAAGGTATCGAAGATGTCCTGGAACGCGAAGCCCTGGCCGGAGTAGCCGCCACCGAAGCCGTTGTCAGTGCCGTTCTCGTTACCGGTGGCATCGTAGACGCGACGCTTTTGGGGGTCGGACAGCACTTCGTAAGCATGCGTCACGGCCTTGAACTGCTCCGCGACATCCTCCCCCGGGTTCACGTCCGGGTGAAGCTTGCGCGCCAACTTGCGGTACGCCTTTTTGATCTCTTCCCCGGTGGCTTCCGGCGAGACTCCCAAAACGTCATAGTGGCTGCTCAAAGTCGGTATCTCTTCCTTGTTGTACTGCAGATTCTTACCTCGGGCCGGCGTCAGCCGCCGAGAATGCGGGAAAGGTAGCGGGCCACGGCGCGCACCGCAGCCATGGTGGTGGGATAGTCCATCCGGGTTGGTCCGAGGATGCCCACCTTGGCACCGGAGCCGTATCCCGTTGCCACGACCGATGCTTCTGCCAGGCCGTCATATGGATTCTCGCGCCCGATGCTCACTGTCACGCCGCGGGGATCATCTCCCATGTCAGACAACAACCGGAGCATGACAACTTGTTCCTCAAGAGCTTCCAGCACTGGTCCGATGCTCAACGGGAAGTCCACATTCGAGCGCGCAAGGTTGGCTGTTCCGGCCATGACGATACGTTCTTCACGGCTGGTGTCGCTCAGGGCCTGGAGACCATGGGCAAGATGCTGCGCGAGCCCACGAAGGTCCGGCGGACACAGCGCAACCACGGATGGCAGTACCTGCGGCAGCAGTGCCAGTTGAGTCCCCGCGATGCTGCCAAGGAACCGGGAACGCAGGGCCATCAAGGCCTCGTTGCTTACATCGGAGCCGGCCTCGATGACTTTCTGGCCAACGCTTCCGGTATCTGCGATGAGCACCACGAGTACCTGTTTTGGCGCCAGGAGAACAAATTCGACGTGACGGACCAGGGCCCGGTTGGAGTGCGGGTACTGAACGACGGCGACCTGGTTGGTCAGTTGCGACAGTAGCCTGACGGTGCGCTCAAGGATGTCATCGAGGTCGTCGGGCCCCTCAAGCAGCGAGTGGATGGCTCGACGCTCCGCGGCGGACAACGGCTTGACCTGCGAGATGCGGTCCACGAACAGCCGGTAGCCCTTGTCCGTGGGGATGCGGCCTGCGCTGGTGTGGGGCGCTGCGATGAGGCCTTCTTCTTCCAGTACCGCCATATCATTCCGGATAGTGGCGCTGGAAACGCCGAGATGGTGCCGCTCCACAAGCGCCTTGGACCCAACAGGCTCACGGGAATGCACGTAATCCTCAACAATTGCGCGCAGCACTTCAAGCTTGCGTGGCTCACTCATTGCAACACCTCCTGACGACTGTCCGTGCCTATATCGGACCAATTGTTAGCACTCAACATGCCTAAGTGCTAACAAGTCTAGTATGAGCCAGCACGTTGCTAGCATTGAAACCGCCCGCGGGAGTTATTCCCAGCACAACCAGCACAAAGGGGTATGAAGTCCTTGGCTTTCGATACGTGGGGCCCGCAGGATCTGTCCGCTCCTGCCAAACGCCAACTCCCTGAGGTAGCCGTCCAGCGCGGGATGGTCCTTGAAGACGTCCAGTCCGGCTGGGTGGGCGAAGTCACCCGGGTGGAGAAATCCGGGGGAATGCACATCGTCTCCCTTGAGGACCGGCGTGGTAAAACCAAGTCCTTCCAACTAGGGTTTGGTTTCCTGCTTGAAGGGCAGGCCATCCGTCTCATGCCTCCCGCACCAAAGGCTCCTGGTTCGCCCGTGCAGGCGGGTCGAACGGCATCGGGGTCAGTAAGGGTCCTTGGCCAGCGTGCCCAAGTGGCCAAGGCGAGCCGTATTTGGGTGGAAGGCAAGCACGACGCAGAACTGGTGGAGAAAGTCTGGGGTGACGATCTCCGCGTTGAGGGCATCGTCGTCGAGCCGCTGCACGGCGTGGACGATCTCAAATCAGCTATTGCCGCATTCTCCCCCGGGCCAGGGCGCAGGCTCGGGATCCTGGTAGACCACCTCGTGGCGGGGTCAAAGGAATCACGCATCGCCGCAGAAGCCATGACAGTGCCCGGAGCCGCCGGAAACGTCCTGATCGTGGGGCATCCGTATGTTGACGTCTGGCAAGCCATCCGGCCAAAAGTGCTGGGTATTGAGCGGTGGCCGGAAGTTGCGCGGGGCACTGACTGGAAGACCGGGATTCTGACCGCGTTCGGTTGGCCCCACGAAACCGCCGAAGACATTGGACTCGGCTGGCAGCGCCTGCTTGGTGCGGTACGCAGCTACGCGGACTTGGAGGCCTCACTCCTGGGACGGGTGGAGGAAGTCATCGATTTCCTCACCACTCCCTGACAGCCCTGTCCTGATTTACGTTCCTTGAGCGGCTTTTCCCGGAGATGTAACGGGGCGTTGGTCCCGGGAGGACCCGGGACCAAGTATTCTGGGACAGCAACACCGCAGCATCTTTACAGCAAAGGGAAGACACCGTGGCAGAGAACGCTCCTGAAGAACCGGGCAGCGCCGCAGGCCAGCCCCAGTACCATGGCGCGCCCGCGAACGCACTCCCACTGACGGCAAGCGAAGACCGGCAGTGGGCCACGTTGGCGCACTTCGGGGGAATTCTGGGATGCCTGCCGTCCCTGTTGATCTATCTGATCTTCCGTGACCGCGGACCGTTTACGGCACAGGAATCCAAGGAAGCCCTGAACTTCACGCTTCCTCCGACCATCGCGGCAGTCCTGGCAAACATCCTGGTTCTGCTTCCCGTGGTGGGCAATATCTTTGCAGTCATCGCCACGGGCATCTGGGTAGCACTCACGTGCTTCTCCGTCTCAGCGGGTATTCGTGTCAATCACGGACAACCCCACCGCTACAAGCTCAACCTGCGCTGGATTAAGTAGTTCCAGGCTTCCATGGGATTCTGCCGACCATTAGTCCGGCAGGATCCTGCGCACAACGGCGTCGGCCAGGAGTCGGCCTTTGAGCGTAAGAACCAGGCGACCCTTGAAGGCCGCACCCGGATCCACAAGCTCTTCAGCGATCAGTCCTGCCATCGCATGGCGGCCAACTTTATCCAACGCGTCAACGGACAAACCGGTACCTAGCCGCGCCTCAAGCATGATGCGCTCGACTTCGCGGGTTTCGGCGTCAAGCGTTTCCCTGCCAGCCGCAGGCGAGTCTCCGGCAGCCAGCCTGTTGGCATAAGCTGTGGGGTGCTTTACGTTCCACCAGCGGACCCCGCCCACGTGCGAGTGGGCGCCCGGACCGATCCCCCACCAGTCGTCTCCCCGCCAATAGGCAAGGTTGTGGCGGCAAGCCTGTTCAGGCGTTTTCGACCAATTGCTGACCTCGTACCAGGTCAGCCCAGCCTCCGAGATTAGTTGGTCGGCGAGCTCATATTTGGCGGCGTGGTCGTCGTCGTCGATTCCGGCCACTTCGCCCCGACGGATTTGGGCAGCCAGCTTTGTGCCGTCCTCCACGATCAAGGCATAGGCGCTGATGTGATCTGGTTCGTAGGACAGGGCAGTCTCAAGGGACAGCTGCCAATCTGCCATCGACTCTCCCGGCGTGCCGTAGATAAGGTCAAGGCTAACGGCCAGGCCCGCCTCGCGCGCCCACTGGACCACCAGCGGAACACGGCTCGGGGTATGCGTGCGGTCCAGCACTTTGAGGACGTGCGGCACCGCGGACTGCATGCCGAAAGAGACGCGCGTAAAGCCAGCATCAGCCAGCACCTTCAGCGATTCCGGCGTCACGGAGTCGGGGTTGGCTTCGGTGGTCACCTCTGCGCCCGGTTCGAGTCCCCAGTGCGCGACGGCGGCGCGAAGGATACGCGCCAAGTCCTCGGCCGGGAGCAACGTGGGTGTCCCCCCGCCGAAAAACACAGTGCTCAGTGGGCGCCTTGGCAGGCCGGAGGCATCCATGGCTGTGGCGGCAAAGTCCAGTTCAGTGACAGCCGTGCCGGCATAAGCATCCTGCGACGCCCCACCACCCAGCTCCGTGGCCGTGTAGGTGTTGAAGTCGCAATAACCGCACCGCACCGCGCAGAACGGGATGTGCACGTACAGGCCGAACTTGCGGTGCTCGACGCCGGCCAGCGCCTGCGGGGGCAGCAAGCCATCCGCAGGTGCTGGGTCGCCCAAAGGAAGGACGCTGGGCATCTACTTCTTGGCCTTGTCCTTGGACTCGTCGGTGGTCAGCGCGGCAATGAAAGCTTCCTGGGGAACTTCAACCCGGCCCACCATCTTCATGCGCTTCTTGCCTTCCTTCTGCTTCTCAAGCAGCTTGCGCTTACGGGTGATGTCACCGCCGTAGCACTTGGCAAGAACGTCCTTGCGGATGGCCCGAATGCTCTCCCGGGCAATAATGCGCGATCCGATGGCAGCCTGGATGGGCACCTCGAACTGCTGGCGCGGGATGAGTTCACGGAGCTTGCCGGTCATCATTACACCGTAGGCGTAGGCCTTGTCACGGTGGGTGATGGCGCTGAAAGCATCCACTTGTTCGCCTTGGAGAAGGATGTCCACCTTCACGAGGTCAGCGACCTGTTCGCCGTCGGCTTTCCAGTCCAGGGATGCGTAACCGCGTGTCTTGGACTTCAGGAGGTCGAAGAAGTCGAAGACGATTTCGGCAAGCGGGATCCAGTAGCGCAGCTCTACGCGGTCTTCGGACAAGTAGTCCATGCCACGCATCTGGCCACGACGGCTCTGGCAGAGCTCCATGATGGATCCCACGAACTCGTTGGGCGCCAGGATAGTAGCGGACACCATAGGCTCGCGGACTTCGGCGATCTTGCCTGTGGGATATTCGCTGGGGTTGGTCACATGGACAACCTTCTTGTCCTCCAGCGTTACCTCGTACTCCACGTTGGGAGCCGTAGAGATGAGATCGAGGTTGTACTCGCGCTCAAGGCGCTCACGGGTGATTTCGAGGTGGAGCAGACCCAGGAAGCCAACACGGAAGCCGAAGCCCAACGCGGCGGACGTCTCGGGCTCATAGACCAGGGCGGCGTCGTTGAGCATCAGCTTCTCGAGGGCGTCGCGGAGCACCGGATAGTCAGTTCCATCAAGCGGGTACAGACCCGAGAAAACCATGGGCTTCGCGTCGGCGTAGCCGCTGAGCGACTCCGATGCCGGCTTGGCGAGGTTGGTTACGGTATCGCCAACCTTGGACTGGCGAACATCCTTCACGCCGGTGATGAGGTATCCCACTTCACCTACGCCAAGGCCCTTGGACGGTGTGGGCTCGGGGGAACTGACACCGATCTCCAGGAGCTCGTGCGTGGCACGGGTAGACATCATCTGGATGCGTTCCCGAGGATGCAGCATGCCATCCACCACGCGGACGTAGGTGACCACGCCGCGGTAAGTGTCATAGACGGAGTCGAAGATCATGGCACGTGCCGGAGCATCGGGATTGCCAACGGGGGCCGGCAGGTCACGGACGATTTTGTCCAGCAACGCCTCCACGCCTACTCCGGTCTTGCCTGAAACCTTGAGGACATCTTCCGGGTCTCCGCCAATAAGGTTGGCCAGTTCCGCCGCGTACTTCTCAGGCTGGGCTGCCGGGAGGTCGATCTTGTTCAGCACCGGGATGATGGTGAGGTTGTTCTCCATCGCCAGGTAGAGGTTGGCAAGCGTCTGGGCTTCGATGCCCTGCGCTGCGTCAACCAGCAGCACGGCGCCTTCACAGGCTGCCAGGGAACGTGAAACCTCGTAGGTGAAGTCGACGTGGCCAGGAGTATCGATCATGTTGAGGGCGTAGCTGGTGCCATCGAGTTCCCATGGCATACGCACTGCCTGGGACTTGATAGTGATGCCGCGCTCACGTTCGATATCCATACGGTCCAGATACTGGGCCTTCATGTCGCGCTGTTGAACGACGCCGGTGTACTGCAGCATGCGGTCGGCCAGGGTGGACTTACCGTGGTCGATGTGGGCGATGATGCAGAAGTTCCGGATGATGGCCGGATCTGTTGCGGCGGGCACCGGTGCGGTGCGGGCCATGGGAGACACGCAGGATCCTTACTGTCGACACTCGCACGGCAAATCCACCGGCCAGGCAAAGGCCAGCCGGGACACGCCGCGCATCTGATCCTCTAGTCTCCCACGAACCGGCCGTTCACCGTACATTCCTGCCGGAGCAGTACATTCCAGGCGGACTAGATGAAACGCTGTGGACCTTGGCTTGGCAAACCATCGCGGTAGCGTTGTCGGCATGGCATTGGACTTGCGCCCATGGGGCAAACTCATCCTTCGATCCCTCAAGGCGCTCGGCGGCAGCAGTACGACTACTAGCAGGAAGAACGCTCCCGCTGGTTCCCGTCGGCAGCAAACCCGGCAACCCGCCGTCGGAAATCGAGCCGCCGCCTACCCAGGCGACTTCAATGGCGTCGCGAAACTGCACTACTCCCCCAAGCCTGATGGTCGGCCCGATCCCGGTGAAATTGTGTGGACCTGGGTTCCGTATGAAGAGGATTTCTCACAGGGCAAGGACCGCCCGGTGCTGTTGGTTGGCAGGGATGGCGAATGGCTCCTGGGCCTCATGCTGACATCCAAGGACCACGACAACGGCAGGCGGGCAGGGGATTACGTTGATGTTGGGGTGGGACAATGGGACCGTCAAGGGCGGCCGAGTGAAGTCAAACTGGACCGCGTGATCCGGGTGAGCCCTCATGCGATCCGGCGCGAAGGTGCAGTCCTCAGCAAGCCGGCATTTCTGGAGGTTTCCCGCGCCCTGAGGGACCGACACGGCTGGAGCTGACCAGCGCGTCCACACTGGGCCGCGCTTTCTGCTATCCTTTATAGCTGTGTGTCCGTGCAGGTCGACGGCCACTCATGGTTGGCTGCCATAGGCATCCCCACGCCGCTCAGTCGATGGCCAACCTGAAAACCCTCTAGACCATTTCCGCATTAAAAAGAGAGTTCATACGTGGCTAATATCAAGTCCCAGAAGAAGCGCATCCTCACCAACGAGAAGGCTCGCCTGCGTAACAACGCCGTCAAGTCCGAGCTGAAGACGGCCATCCGCGCCGTTGCCAACGCCGTTGAGTCTGCTGACAAGGATGCTGCTGCAACTGCACTTGTTGCTGCCAGCCGGAAGCTGGACAAGGCTGTCAGCAAGGGCGTTATTCACAAGAACAACGCTGCAAACCGCAAGTCGGCGATCTCCAAGAAGGTCAACGCACTCTAAGGTTTTTCCAGTTCGACTGAGCTGATCAAAAGGCCGGCACCCATGGGTGCCGGCCTTTTGGGTTAACCGACAGCCGCCGTGAACGCGCCAGCTTCAGCGGCGGCTGGCCGACGTGGCAATAACCGTGACCGCGTGCTCCACGGCGTAAACCGGGTCACGCGACTCACCCTTCACCTGGGCATCGGCCTCAGCGATGACCTGGATGGAGCGGATCAGGCCTTCCGGGGTCCAACGGCGGACATCGCGCTGGGCCTGCTCCACAAGCCAGGGCTGCATTCCCAAGTTCCTGGCGATGGTGGCCGACGATCCTTGGGCTCCGGCAACCTTGGCCAACGTGCGGAGCTTTGCCGCAAGCGCAGCCACCAAGGGGACAGGATCAACCCCGGTGGAGAGGGCATGCCGCAAGGTGGACAAAGCCACTGGTCCGTTGCCCGCCATCGCAGCATCGGCCACCTTGAAGGCCGTAGCTTCCACCCGGCCACCGTAGTAGCGCTCCACGGTTTCGGCCGTGACAGCTGTGGTGGCGTCGGCAATCAGCTGGTTGCAAGCGGCCGCAAGCTCGGACAGATTGGCGCCCACTGCATTGACCAAGGCCTGGACAGCCTCGCCCTCAATCCGGCGACCACCGGCCTTGAACTCCGAGACAACAAACGCAGTTTTGTCCGAGTCCTTCTTAAGAGGCTGGCAATCGATCACAGGCCATCCAGCGGATTTCACTGCGTCAAGCAGCTTCTTCCCCCGAACACCACCGGCATGGCGAAGCACCAAAACCACATCCTGCTCGGGATGGGCCAAGTAGGACAAGCAGTCGGCCAGGAACGCATCATTCATGGCTTCCAAGCCCTCAACTTCAATGAGCTTTCCCTCGCCGAACAGAGACGGGGTTACAGTCATGGCCAATGACCCGGCCTCATAGGAGCCCGCATTCAGCCTGCTCAGTTCAACATCGGGAGTCGCGGTGCGCACTTGGGACCTGATGCGGTCCATGGCCCGGATACCGAGGTATTCCTCCGGTCCGGTGATGAGCACCACGGCTGCCGGGGTCGCGTCCCGCCAGCTGATGTTGTTCGCAGCGACGCTCTTGGCCCGCGTATTTTGGGCAGCAGCCACAGATGCTTCCTTCCGGAGGATTTTTTGCAGACTTCAAGTCTGCCATGCCTTGGCGACGGGGACGCCCTGCAGTTGCGGTCAGACTTTTCCACTTTGAGGGGTGTCCATGGGTTGGATCTTCCCCCGTCCTGCGGCACGTTTCGGAGAATCTCTCTACTAGGTGTGTGTTAGAGGGCAGCGGGCAAGCTGCTACAGGCACCTGTAAGGGGATACCAATGTACAAGAAATCACTGCTGGGCCTCGGGGTCGTAGCAATAGTTGGGATGGCGCTGGGTGCATGCTCAGGACCTGGAACATCGCCGGACACAACTTCGGCTCCGCCCAGTGAGAAGGCAGCGGAGGCGAAGCGGTACAGCAACGGGGAATTACTGGACTTGGTCAAGCAGATCAAGACCGCCGATGGCACCAGCCTGACCGCGGTCTCCGGCGAAGAACTTTCCAGCCAGGAGAACCCGATGAAGGAACTACTTGCCTTAATGACCATCGAACCTGCAGATTGCAAGGCACTAGGCGCCCTGGGCTCATCACAGACCATTGCCGGATCCACGACGGCTGGAGGGGCATCAGTTGACACAGCGGGAGGATTGATGAGCGGCATTACTTTTGTCTCCGGTGTGGACGCCGACGCACTCCACAACGCGATCAAGAACAACAAGTCCCAAGCTGCGGCGTGCGAAAATATCACACTCTCCATGGCGGGGCAGTCAATGGAAATGACGACAAAACCAGTCGATGGCGTCGGCTCTGTACCTGACACCATGGCCTACAAGACGGCTATCAGCCTGCCCGATGGCAGGGCGCAGTCCACGTTCATCGCCTACGCCGTCAAGGACGGAGTGTTGATCACTGCCACAGCGTCCGGGCAAAACGCTGACGCAACCGGTGCCGCCGCTGTAGGTGCGCTCATGGATCAAGCAGCGGCGCTTATCAAATAACCACCTCAACCCGAGACACTTGTATCAGGACGTGCGTAATAAGCGCTACTTCCTTTGCAGTCTTTCCAAAACAAGCATCACCCGATGGTGAAGGACCTTAATCCGCAGAAGCATGCCGCTTGGATGCAGGACTGTCCAGACAATGAGTATGGTGACCACTGAAGCGACGGACATGGCAATGATGCCCGCCGGACCTTCGGCCCATGGAAGTGCCGCGCCCGGTAATCCGGCAAAGAGCCGCGCGATACCCGCCACGCCACTCGCGCTGGCACCCGCCAAGGCGATTGGAAGCCCGGCTGCCCAGGGATGGATCGCGGCGAGCGGCACGGCAAGGGTCCCCAGAATGGTTATGGGCGCCACGAGCGGACCAGCGATCACGTTTGCAAGAAGCGCATACGGTGAGAACTGCGGTTGGAGTGCCACGATGATCGGCCCACACAGCACTTGCGCGGACAGCGGCACGGAGACCCCCACAGCCAACCATTTTGGAATCACGTCAGGAAACCACGACGCAATACGGCTGGCAAGCAGCACGATGCCAAGCGTAGCCAGAACGGAGAGGAGAAAGCCAAAGTTGCTGGCAAGAGTGGGATCCAACAACAGAAGAACAACCGTAGCCAAGCAGAGGAAAGTTAGCGGCCTCCCCCGTAACCCGCCCGTCAATGCAACCATCCCGACAAATCCCATCACGGCTGCCCGCAAGACACTGGGCTCCGGTCCCACCAACACTACGAAGGCGGCAAGCCCACAGCCGGCGAACGCAGCGGCCAGAGGACGTGTCAGTCTGAGGCACCTCGCAACCAGGATGAAGCCGCCCAAAATGAGACTGCAATTTGAGCCACTGACCGCGTTTAGATGCACCATTCCGGTCGTTTTCATTTCAGCTTCCAGGCTCTCGGGAAGCGTGCTGGTATCACCGGTCACCATGCCTGGCAGCAGCCCCGCGGCGTCGGGAGGCAACCAACCTGCGGCATCGCGTAACTGCTCGCGCAGCTTGGCGGCCGGGTCTTGCAGATCGAAGGCAGAGTCCATCACAACCGGCCCGCTGGAGGCTGTCAGTATCGCGGCTTCTGATTGTCCGGGCCGGATTTCCTTGAGCGTGCCAGTTGTTCTCACACGCTGTCCGGGGCGTATGTCCTGCCACGCGTCGTCACCGATGACGACAAGGGCGGCAAAACCCCGAATCACGTTCCCTTCGGTGGTGAGGCTGTCCAGACTCGCGGGAACCGACCACCGGGTGTCGCTTGAATGCCCGGGATGGGGTACAGCAGAAGGGCTGCCCGTAACCCGGACTTGGATGACCACACCGGCGTGGGCGTCGACGGCCGCAGCGAGGGGTCCTTGGTCCCGCTTGCCTGCAGCCAAAGCACAATGCCCGGCAGCCACGGCACCAAGCACACAGGCCAAGGCGAGAGTGGCCGGAACTGTCCTGGAACGTGAGGCCCCCGTTGCCCGCAGTCGCGAATACAGCAGCAAAGCGATGGCGGCAGCGGCAAGGGCCGCACCCATAGCCGCCGACCACGCAGCGGCGAAAACACTGCCAGCAAGTGCCGTGGCCCATGTGAGAAACACGGCGGGGACCAACCGGAGATCCAGACGCCTCAGCAACCGATCGTCGTCTGAATCCTCAGCCACCCTGCACCGTCACCAAGTCCTGGAGCGACTCCATAAGCTTGGGCCCGATGCCATCAATGGCATCCAACTCGTCCACTGAGGCAAACGCACCGTGCTCCTTGCGCCAATCTACGATGCGCTGGGCCATCACCGGACCCACCCTGGGCAGTGTCCCGAGCTCCTCCACTGTGGCAGTGTTGATGTTAACTTTTGCTCCTCCGGATCCCGGGGTGACGGAGGTCCCAGCCGGCCCACCGGTGCCGATCCCGGTCCCCGTTCCCTGAGACGTCCCGCCCATGGACGCCTCCCCTACAGCCGGAACATGGATCTTTGCCCCATCTGTGACTACTTCTGCGAGGTTAAGGCCATTTAGGTCAGCGCTGGCAGTTGCCCCGTCTGCAGCATCGATCGCCTGAAAGATCCGGCTTCCTTCGGGAAGCGAAACGACCCCGGGTTTCTGTACTGCGCCGGCAACGTGGACCAACAGCATCTTCGTGTTTTGTGATGGCGTCGTGGGTCCAGTGGAGTTAGGCCCGTCACCTTCCGGCACGCTTCCATCGGCCGATACCGATTGACTGAGGGGTTCCATGGTGGGCTGACCAGTGGACGCCTGAATAAGGAACCATACTGCGCAGGCTGCACCAATGACGAAAACGGCAACTGCTACCCTCCACGACGTTCGCCACCGAGTCCGCGCCGCCATCGTCTCTTGAGCATGGAGGGGGTCGGTAGCCGCGTCGTCCGGACCAACGTGGTCCAACAGCGGCATGGAAAGCAAGGGTGCCGGATCCTCCGGGGGGGTTCAGTCCCGACGCAAAGCGTCGCCTGGCTGCCAGCGCTGCGGCGTCTGGGGACGCATCCCGATTCCAGCGTGGCATGGTTCGAGCCTATGACGGACCTGATGGGAGCGGAGTGGGCCTCTTAGGCTATGTGGATAAGCTCACGTGGGCGTGCTGCTCTCCCCCACGATCACCGCTAGAACGCCCAACCCCGCGTGCGCCGCGAGGACTGCCGGCAAGGCACTGATCTGAGCGGGTGGACAATCCGGGCATTTGTCCCGCAGCCGTTCGGCCAACGCTTCGGCCTCTGACTGGTTACCGAAATGGTGAACTGCCAACCGTTGCTGACCAGCAGGTCTTGAAGCAACATCAGCGGCCACAATCTCCTCGAGCCGGGCTACGGCCCGGACAGCGGAACGGACCTTTTCCAGCGGAACGATCCTACCGCCGTCGACCGCGAGTATCGGCTTGATCGCCAGTACTGTCCCCAGCAGCGACGCTGCGGCTCCTATGCGTCCACCGCGCCTCAGCTGCTCAAGGCTTGGGACGTAGAAATAAACCTTGGTTCGCTCCATGCGCTTCTCCGCAAAAGCACGAACTTCGGCTGCCGACTGGCCAGCAGCCGCTGCCACTACTGCACTCTGGACACCCATGCCCTGAGCCATGCCGACGGTGCGGGAGTCGAGTACCTCCACCGGGATATCAACCCGAGCGGCAGCCAAGCGCGCAGCATCGGCGGTTCCCGATAATTCCGAGGAAATATGGATCGACACCACGGCTTCGAAGCCGCGGCTTTGAGCGGCGCGATATGCCTGCTCAAATTGGCCGGGCGAGGGGCGGGACGTCTTCACGGATGCACCCGATGCCAAGGCGACGGCCAACGTCTCGGTGATGTCGTCTTCGCCCTCACCATAGATCTCACTCCCCACCATGACTGGCATGGGAACGACGGCGAGGCGACCATCCGCGGCAAAGGCCGCAACCCAGTCAGCCGGCAAGGCGGCTGCCGAATCTGTCACTACAGCAGTCTTTACGACGGCGGTACGCGCCTCGTCGGCTACCGGAACCGGTAGCGCAGGCTGCCGGAGGCGGGACAGCCGTTCCTTGAGCCATATCCAGGCAGGTGGTTCTCGCTCGGGCACGCAACCTCCAACGCAGGTGACCGGCCGCCGGCACAGTGCCGGCGGCCTTGAAATCCCTTACGCCTCGTTAGGCGGGGACGATGTTCACCAGCTTAGGCGCCCGCACGATCACGGTGCGGATGCCACGGCCATCCATGGCGCGCTGAACATTTTCCGACGCGAGTGCGAGTTCGCGGAGTTCGTCCTCGCTGATGTCCGGCGATACTTCCAGCCGGTCGCGGACTTTGCCCTGGACCTGGACGACGGCGGTGACGGTGTCCTGCACGAGCAGGGCGTCGTCGTGCGTCGGCCAGCCGGCGTTGGCCACGGAGGCAGGGTGTCCCAGGGTGTTCCAGAGGTCCTCTGCCGTATACGGGGCGAAAAGACTCAGGATCACAGCGACGGCTTCAACAGCCTCACGCACGGCGGGATCTGCCCCGCCTGCTCCGGAGTCGATGGTCTTACGCGTTGCGTTGACCAGCTCCATGAGGCGTGCCACGACGACATTGAACTTGTTGTTGTCCAACAGGTCCGCAGCATCGGCAATGGTCTTGTGCGTCACGGTGCGCAGGGCGCGGTCGCCGGTAGCCGGATCAACGCCGGGCTCGCTGCTGACGTCCTGGCCCAGGCGCCAGGCACGGGCCAGGAACTTGGCCGAACCCGACGGCGAAACGTCTGCCCAGTCGACGTCGTCCTCTGGCGGAGAGGCGAAGACCATGGTCAGGCGTACGGCGTCCACACCGAACTTGTCCAGCTGCTCGCCAAGGTCCACTCCGTTGCCGAGGGACTTGCTCATGGCCTTGCCACCGTTGAGGACCTGGCCCTGGTTGAGTAGCGCGCTGAACGGCTCGCTTGCCTCAATCAGGCCGATGTCCTTGATCACCTTGGTAAAGAAACGGGCGTAGAGCAGGTGCAGGATCGCATGCTCGACGCCGCCCACGTATTGGCCAACGGGCATCCAGTTGTTGATCTTTTCGGGATCAAACGGACCTTCGGTGTAGTCCGGCGAAACAAAGCGCAGGAAGTACCACGACGAATCCACGAACGTGTCCATGGTGTCGGTATCGCGCTGGGCTGCACGGCCACAGTTGGGGCACTCGACGTTGACCCATTCGACGGCGGCAGCCAGCGGGGAGGTTCCCTTCGGCGCCAGCGCCTCACCCCGGAGGTTCTCGGGCAGCTTCACGGGAAGCTGGTCGTCCGGGACGGGCACTTCACCACATTCGGCACAGTGGATGATCGGAATGGGCGTACCCCAGAAACGCTGGCGGCTCAACAGCCAGTCGCGCAGGCGGAAGTTCACGAACTTTTCGCCGGTTCCCAGCTTCTCCAGGATTTCGATTGCAGCCGGGATGCCTTCGGACTTGGACAGTCCGTCCAAGTCGCCGGAGTTCTTCAGCGTTCCTTCGCCCGCAGTGGCCACACCGGTCTCGGCGGGGTCTTCATCGCCGGTATCCAGAACGGCGCGAACCGGCAGGCCGAAGGCCTTGGCGAAATCGAGGTCGCGCTGGTCGTGCGCGGGAACGGCCATGATGGCTCCGGTGCCGTAGTCGGCCAGAACGTAGTCGGCTGCCCACACAGGGAGCTTCTCACCGTTGAGCGGATTGATTGCGTAGCGTCCGGTAAACACGCCGGTCTTCTCGCGCTCGGTGGACTGGCGCTCGATCTCGGAGAGGGCCTTGACCTTCTCCCGGTATGCCATGAGTTCGTCATGATGCTCGGAAGTGACCAGGTCAAGGGCCAGATGTGCATCGGCCGCAACAACGAAGAAGGTGGCACCATACAGGGTGTCCGGTCGGGTGGTGAAGACGGTGACTTCGCGCTCGGCCCGGTCCTGGGTAGCCTCGATGACAAAGCGGACATGGGCGCCCTCGGAGCGACCAATCCAGTTCCGCTGCATGGCCAGCACGCGCTCGGGCCAGTGGCCCTGCAACTGGTCCATGTCCTCGAGCAGGCGGTCGGCGTAGTCGGTGATCTTGAAGTACCACTGGTTCAGGGACTTCTTGGTGACAGGGGTACCACAGCGTTCGCAGGCGCCGTTGACGACTTGCTCGTTTGCGAGGACGGTGAGGTCCTTGGGGCACCAGTTGACGGGCGAGTCCTTGCGGTACGCCAACCCACGCTCGTAGAAGCGCTTGAACAGCCACTGGGTCCAACGGTAGTACTCGGGGTCGGATGTATGCAGGCGCCGGGACCAGTCAGCCGAAATGGCGTAGCGCTTGAATGAAGCCGCCTGGGTGTCGATGTTGGCGTAGGTCCACTCGCTGGGGTGGGCATTGCGCTTGATGGCCGCGTTTTCGGCAGGAAGGCCAAAAGAGTCCCAGCCGATGGGATGCAGGACATCGAAGCCCTTCTGGCGCAGGTAGCGCGCGACGACATCGCCCATGGCAAAGGCCTCGGCATGGCCCATGTGAAGGTCACCGGAGGGGTAGGGAAACATGTCCAGCACGTAGCGACGCTCCCGCGAGCCGTCGTCAAGCGGGGTGAACACCTTGAGGTCTTCCCACACCTGCGGCCACTTGGCTTCCATCGCGGCGAAGCTGTAGACGCCTTCTTCAGGCGCTCCAGCTGCGGCTGTCTGTGCTGCTCCGGTCTCTGTCTCCGGCTGAACGCTCACTGCTGCCCTCTTCTGTTCTTCGATGGCGGTTTTGCCTCCTGCTGCGCTCCAGGTAAGCCCCGGACACACAAAAGCCCCTCGACAATGGAGGGGCGGCCGCTCGGCTGTTGATTGCCGGGCGGCTAGCTAAGCAGAAGGATCGCACGCATAGATCTACAATAGCGCACGTCCACCCCCTCTCTCGCCGACAACATCGATGGCTGCGGCGCTGCGGCATGCGTCGAAAAAGGGGCCGGTGACTCCCCGCCATGGTGTGGTGGGCCCGCGGTGGGCCCCCAGCTGCGAGGGACCCACCGCGAGCTTGCGAGCGGAGGGAGCAACTGGGGACGGGCGGGCGGGAGTCACCGGCCCCTTTTTTGAACTACTTAACGTCCTCGTCGACCCAATCCATAGACTTTGTCACGGCCTTCTTCCAGAGCCGCAACTGGCGCTCCTGCTCTTCGACAGGCAGCTGCGGCTCCCAGCGCTTGTCCTCGCCCCAGTTGGCACTGAGCTCGCCCAGGTCCTTCCAGAATCCAACGGCCAGGCCAGCGGCGTATGCAGCGCCCAGGGCCGTGGTTTCAACCACCTTCGGGCGGACTACGGGTACGCCGAGGATGTCGGCCTGGAACTGCATGAGTGCCTCGTTGGCCACCATGCCGCCGTCGACCTTCAGTTCGGTGAGGGGAACGCCCGAGTCGGCGTTGACGGCGTCGAGTACCTCGCGGGTCTGGAACGCAGTTGCCTCGAGGGCAGCACGGGCAATGTGGCCCTTGTTGGCGAAGCGCGTGAGGCCCACAATGGCGCCACGGGCGTCGGCCCGCCAGTACGGAGCGAACAAGCCGGAGAACGCCGGGACGATGTAGACGCCTCCGTTGTCCTGCACTGCGGCGGCGAGTTCTTCCACCTGGGGCGCGGAGCTGATCATGCCGAGGTTGTCACGGAGCCATTGGATCAGCGAGCCGGTGACGGCGATGGAGCCTTCCAGCGCGTAGTGCGGCTTGTCGTCGCCAAGCTTGTACCCGAGCGTGGTGAGCAGCCCGTTCTTGGAATGGACAATCTCTTCACCGGTGTTGAAGATCAGGAAGCAGCCCGTGCCGTAAGTGTTCTTGGCCTCGCCGGGCTGGAACGCAGCCTGGCCGAACGTGGCGGCTTGCTGGTCGCCCAGGATGCCGGCCACGGGAACTTCCCGCAGCAGTTGGGACGTGTGGACGTGTCCGTAAACTTCGGAGGAAGACTTGATGGCGGGCATCATGGAGGCCGGGACGCCGAAGACATCAAGAATTTCCTGGTCCCATTGCAGGGTCTCAAGGTCCATGAACATGGTGCGGGAAGCGTTGGTCACGTCAGTGACGTGCACGCCGCCGTCGACTCCCCCGGTCAAGTTCCAGAGAACCCACGCGTCGGTGTTGCCGAATAGCAGGTCGCCGGCTTCAGCGCGTTCGCGGGCGCCCTCGACGTTGTCCAGGATCCATTTGATCTTGGTGCCGGAGAAGTAGGTAGCCAGTGGCAGGCCAACCTTCTGCTTGAAGCGTTCAGGTCCACCATCCTTGGCAAGCTCGTCCACAATCGACTGCGTGCGGGTGTCCTGCCAGACGATGGCGTTGTAAACAGCCTCACCGGTGTTCTTGTCCCAGACCACCGCGGTTTCGCGCTGGTTGGTAATGCCGACGGCGGCGATGTCGTGCCGTGTCAGGTTCGCCTTGGACAGGGCCGAGCCAATGACCTCGCGGGTGTTGTTCCAGATCTCCGCGGGGTTGTGCTCAACCCACCCTGCCTGGGGGAAAATCTGCTCGTGTTCCATCTGTCCCGTTGACACAATGTTGCCCGAGTGGTCAAAGACGATGGCGCGGGAGCTGGTGGTGCCCTGGTCGATGGCGATGACGTATTGGTTCATGGTGACGTCCTTGTCTCAGTGGTTTTGTATGTTGCGTGGATGAGTATGTAGTGGATTCAGGACTGCGGCTGCAGGATCAGCCAGCGGCTGCCGGCATGATGGCAGGCACCCAGATGGCCACGAGGCCAGCAAGAGTACCGCCAACAAGGGGGCCGACGACAGGGATCCAGGAGTAGGCCCAGTCGCTGGAACCCTTCCCCTTGATGGGGAGGATGGCGTGGGCGATGCGCGGGCCAAGGTCACGTGCAGGGTTGATGGCGTAACCCGTGGGGCCACCGATGGAGACGCCGATACCGACAACCAGCAGCGCTACCGCCAGCGGTCCGAGACCTGAGGGAGTGCCGCCGAAGGTCAGGATGACGAAGACCAGGACGAACGTGCCAATGATTTCGGTGATGAGGTTCCACGGCGTTGAACGGATGGCCGGACCGGTGGAGAACGTTCCCAGTTTGTTGGCTGCGAGCGGCTCTTCGTCGAAGTGCTGCTTGTAAGCGAGCCAGCAGACGACGGCGCCGAGGAAGGCGCCGAGCAATTCGCCGCCGTAGTACGTCAGGGTGGAGGCGACATCCACTGGCACGCCGGGCGCGTATTCTGCACTCCCCTTGACCAGCAGGCCAGTGGTGACAGCCGGGTTCAGGTGGGCACCGGACTTGGCGGCCACAAAAACGCCCGCGAAGACCGCAATGCCCCAGCCCCAGGTCACCATCAAGAATCCACCGTTGTTGCCTTTGGTGCCTTTGAGCGCAACGTTGGCCACGACGCCACAACCCAGCAGGGTCAGCATCATGGTTCCGAATACTTCGGAAAGGAAAACTATTCCAAGAGACATCTTTGACTCCTCATTTTTCTGTTGTCAGCCTCGTCGCGGGTTGAAGAGGCCGTTGGGACGGTTCCGTTTTCCGCAACCGTCCCGGCGTGGTGAGCCCCCAAGGGGCCCATCTACCCCGTTTCCCGTCCCTGTCGCACAGTGGGACGGTCAAACATTGTGTGCTGTGGGCCTCAGGCTACGAGACTGTGCACGTCTACCTTGTGGAACCGCCGCAGCACTTCCTGGGCGTGGCGAACTTCAGCCTCACGGACAGCGGCATCCCACCCAAGCGGTTCAGCCAAGGCCGCGGCGATTTCGTTCAACAGCTCGCCAGTTACCAGCCCGCGGAACGCGAGGGACGTCCGTCGGATGAGGACATCCACCAGATGCCCGATCTGCTCGTGCTCGGCCATGAAGGCCAATTCGCGAACACTGAGTTCCCGGGTGGAACGAAGCGGCGCGTCGTGCCCGGCGTTCAGGTAATCGATGACGGCCTCGGCCCGTGTTCCATACCGCGTCAGGAGGCCGGCCACGCGGTCCGCGTCCAGTCCAGGCCCCATGTGCTTCTTGATCCACTCTTGCTCGCCTTGTTCCGTGGCTGGGAAGCCAGCGCCGCCGCCGATGGCGAGCTTCGCCGTCGAAACTTTCCGTTCCAGACCCAATTCGCGAAGGACGTCGTTGGTCATGTGTTCGGCAAGCGCCCGGAAGGTGGTCCATTTGCCACCTACCAAACTGAGTACGACGGCGGCCTTGCCGCCTGGCGTAACCATGGCACCCTCGCCGGTGCGGACGCTGCGCTCGATCCTGTAGTCCCTTGAGACAAATCCCGGTTGGGTTGCATCGTGGCGCGGCAGGGGACGGACTCCGGCGAAGCTGTACACGATCTGGCCACGGTTCACCTTGATAGTGGGGAAGACATGGCCAATCAGGTCGAAGAAGTAGTCGATTTCGGATTCGGTGCAGACAGCGTCTTCTGTCATGTCGGCGTCGACGTCCGTGGTGCCGACCAACACCCGGTCCCCCATGGGGTAAATAAGGACGATGCGGCCGTCTGTGTGTTCAAAGAAGATCTCCCGGCCATTGCAGGCGGCCAGCAATTCCGGGTGGTCCAGCACAATGTGCGAGCCCTTGGTGCCGCCCATGAACTGGCTGGCGGCTCCCATGGCCTGGTTGGTCAGGTCCACCCACGCGCCGGTGGTGTTGATGATGACGTCCGCCTGGAAATCGAACTCCTTGCCGCTCAATTCGTCGCGCAGGCGGACTCCGTCAGTACCCATGGAAACCAATGAGACGTAGTTGCTGGCGCGGGCCGTCCCGCCAGGCAGGCCACCGCCGCGCCCGGCCTTCTCGCCATCCTGAAGCACGTCCAGGGTGAGCCGCTCAGGGTTGTGGACGGACGCGTCAAAGTAAGTTGCCGCGTACTTGATTCCCGGGTGCAGCTTGGGTAGTTCCGCCAAAGCCTTGTCCTTGCCGAGGAACTGGTGCCGGGGGACGCTGCCGCCGTCACGGGAGAAGAAGTCGTACATGCTCAAGCCGAGCTTGATGAGGAAAGCGCCGCGCTCGTTCGGTTTGCCCTGCTTATGCGTGAGGAAGCGAATGGGCGCGGAGAGGATGCCAGAGAAGGTGCTGAAGATGGGAATGGTGGTCTGCAGCGGCTTGACGTAGTGCGGGGCGATCCGCAGGAGGCGGTTGCGCTCCACCACTGATTCCTGGACAAGGCGGAACTCTCCGTTCTCCAGGTATCGGATGCCGCCATGGATCATGTGCGAGGACGCACCGCTTGCGCCTTGGCAGTAGTCACCACGCTCCACAAGCGCAACATCCATGCCCTGCAAGGCCAGGTCGCGGAAGGTTCCTACGCCGTTGATACCCCCGCCGATGATCAGCACCTTCGCCGATGGCCGCTCCTGCAAGGCGGTTACAGACTCACGCCGATGCGCATCAGAGGAAGTACCGGAAATCCTGTTGTGTCCCAAAACTGCTCCCTTGGGCTTGGTTTGTGCGCGGCGTTACGTTCGCTGCACCTTTCACCACTAATCTGGCGAAGGTGGAAAATGGAGTCAAGCTATTTGCACAAACGTGCAGTAAGGAAATGAGATGCGACGCTCACGTCACTCGGATGCCCTCCGGGCCGCACAGATGTACTACTTGCAGGACCTGACCATGGACGCGATTGCGCGCGAGCTGAGGACCTCACGCTCCACCGTTTCAAGGCTTTTGTCATCCGCCCGGGAAACAGGTTTGGTCCAGGTCCAGATCCGCAGCCCGTTTGATACCGCCCCCGAACTCGAGAGCCAGATTCGCGACAAATTCAAGGTGGACGTCCACGTAGTGCCTGTGCTTGAAACCTTGAACGAGGCCGAGACGCTGGACCGCGTGGCCATGCAGGCAGCCCGGACCATAGGACCTCTGGTGGATTCCAATGCCATCATCGGCATCGCCTGGGGTGCCACGCTCAGCGCTGTGAGCCGGCACCTGACCCGGAAAGTCACGCACGACACCATCGTTGTCCAACTCAACGGCGCGGGAAACATGCAAACAACCGGCATCACCTACGCGAGCGACATCATGCGGCGCTTTGGCAGCGCCTACGGAGCGCGGGTGGAACAGTTTCCTGTGCCAGCCTTTTTCGATCACGCGGCCACCAAGACGGCCATGTGGAATGAGCGCAGCGTTCAACGCATCCTGGATCTGCAGGCGCGCATGAGCATCGCCATTTTCGGTGTTGGATCCGTTGATTCGGATTATCCAAGCCATGTGTATGCGGGCGGTTACCTCGACGAACAAGACCTCAGCATGCTGGCTGCCGATGACGTGGTAGGCGACGTAGCCACTGTGTTCTTCCGTAGTGATGGATCATCTGACGGCATTACTCTGAACGAACGGTCAACCGGTCCAAGCCACGAACAGCTACGGCAGGTTCGTCGCCGGATTTGCGTCGTGTCCGGCGCCTCCAAAATCAACGGCCTGCAGGGCGCCCTGGCAGCCGGACTTGCCACTGACCTCATCCTCGATGAAGCCTCGGCGCGCCGCTTGGTGAGTTTCAGTGGCCAGTCCTGAGGCTTTCCGCCGGGGAATGGGTAGAGTCGTTGATATGAGATTCCCGGCCCGGCTTACCTTGAACAACGGCGTGATGATGGACCGCTTGGGATTCGGACTCTATAAAGTGCCGCCAAAAGAAGCTGAGGCTTTGGTGAGCACTGCCCTCGGCGAAGGCTATCGGCGGTTCGATACGGCCGCCATGTATCGCAACGAGGTAGGCGTAGGCCGCGCGATCGGTGGTGCAATCGGCGATGCCAACGAGGCAAACCTCGGCACGGGTGGTTCCGGAGAATCCGTGCATGCCCTGACCCGGGAAGACGTCTTTGTCACCACCAAGGTTTGGAATGACGACCACGGTTACGACTCCACGCTCCGCGCTTTCGATTCATCCATGGCCAACCTCGGACTGGACTACGTGGACCTTTACCTCATCCACTGGCCGTGTGCCGGACGAGGCCTCTTCGTGGAGACCTATAAGGCCATGGAAACCCTGTACAGGGAAGGCAAAGTCCGTGCCATTGGGGTTTCGAATTTCCAGCCCGGGCACTTGGAAGAACTCATGCAGAAAGCCGAAGTGGTCCCGGCTGTTAACCAGATAGAGCTGCATCCCTGGCTTCAGCAGGCCAGGCTGCGGACACTGCATGAACAACTCGGGATCCGAACCGAAGCATGGAGCCCCCTTGGCCGTGGGCAGGTCCTTGCGGACCCCGCGATCGCGGATTTGGCTCACAAGTACGGCAGGACACCGGCCCAAATAATCCTCCGGTGGCATCTCCAGCTTGGGAACCTCGTCATTCCGAAAGCCAGTTCCGCGGGGCGGATCAAGGAGAACTTTGCCGTTTTCGACTTCGAACTTGAGGCAGCCGACGTGGACGGCATGGCGGCGCTTGAACGCCACCACCGCACGGGCTCGCACCCGGACAACGTGAATTAGGAACGGCCGAATGGAAAAAGTGGACACCGCGCATACCCCGGAAGACGCAGATGCCCCGATTGAATTCATCAGCAAGTCCCTACAGGGCCGCACTATCGCCTCTGATGTGGACGTAGATGGCAGCAACGTAGCGTATTGGACGTACGAACCCATCAAACCCACACAGGATGCCCGCACGATTTTGGTCATTCACGGTTTTCGGGGTGACCACCATGGATTACTCCGTGTAGCGGACCTGCTTCCGGACATGCGGATCATCATGCCGGACCTCCCGGCTTTTGGCAGTTCAGATCCTTTCTGTGACGACGAACATACGGTTGAGCGTTACGGTCGTTTCATCTCCGGCTTCATGGCCGCACTCGGTCTGGGCCCCAAGACCGTGCTGCTGGGCCACTCGTTTGGTTCCATCGTCGCGAGCCATTTTGCGGCCCGGAATCCCGGCGCCATTTATCCATTGATCCTGGTCAACCCCATCGCTGCACCCGCATTGGAGGGTCCCAAAGGGATCATGACCAAGCTCGCGGTGTTTTACTACCAGGTGTCCGCCAAGCTTCCAAGGCGCCTTGGACTTGCCCTCCTGCGCAACCGGGCCATTGTCCGGGTCATGAGCATCACCATGGCCAAGACCAAAGACAAAGACCTGCGCCGCTTCATCCATGGCCAGCATGATGCCTACTTCAGCGCCTTCGCGGACCGAAGGAGCCTGCTCGAATCCTTCAAGGCATCGGTGTCCGGTACCGTGGCAGACGTCGCCGGGGAGTTACGCCTTCCAGTACTGCTAATAGCCGGGGAAAAAGACGAGATCGCCACCCTGCCCAACCAGTACAAACTGATGGAGCGCCTTCCCGAGGCCACCCTGGAAGTGATTCCCGACGTCGGGCATTTGATCCATTACGAGACGCCGGCCCCGGCGGCCGCAGTTATCCGCACCTTCCTGGAGGAACACCCCGCGTGAAAATTGTCATCGACGCCCGCTTCACCAGGACGGACCACCACGATGGCATCAGCCGGTACGGTTCAAGCCTCATTGCAGCAACATCCAAAATTGCAGATGTCACCATGCTCATCCATGACAAACGCCAACTCGCGTTGCTTCCCGACGTGCCCTACGTGATGGTCAACAGCCCGCTGTCCCCACGCGAGCTGTTCGTTGCCCGCAAGGTCAACTCCTTGGGTGCGGACGTCGTGGTATGCCCCATGCAGACCATGGGAACCCTGGGGCGGAAGTATGGCCTGATCCTTACGCTGCACGACCTCATCTATTACGAACACCCCGCTCCCCCGGGGTTCCTTCCGGCTCCTGTACGGCTGCTCTGGAGGCTGTACCACAAGGCGTTCTGGCCGCAGCGCGTGCTGCTGAACCGGGCTGACGTGGTGGCTACCATCAGCAGGACCACAGAGGCTTTGATGGCCAAGTACACCTTGACCCGCCGCCCCGTGCGGATCGTTGGCAATGCGCCGCAGCCCGGCCAGACTCCCCGTGACCCTTCGGCCGGGGCGGATAAGACCCTGCTGTACATGGGTTCGTTCATGCCGTACAAGAACGTGGAAACCATGATTCGGGGAATGGCTGGCCTGCCGGATTACACCCTGCACTTGCTCAGCCGGATTACGCCCCAGCGTCGTGCGGAACTCGAGGCCATGGTCCCCCACGGGGCCAAGGTCCAGTTTCACAACGGTGTAACAGACGCCGAGTATGAAGAACTTTTGATCAGGGCGACTGCACTAGTCAGCTTGTCGCGGGCCGAGGGATATGGCTTGCCCCTGGTGGAGGCGATGTCACTGGGAACTCCTGTTATCGCCAGCGACATTCCGATTTTCCGGGAAGTGGGCGCCGATGCGGTCAGCTATGTTGACCCCGAGTCGCCCTCGGAGTTCGCTGCGGCCGTCACGGCGCTAGGCGATGACAGCTTGTGGCAAAAACGTTCCCGCCGGTCCGTGGAACGTGCCGGAGACTTCAACTGGGACGAATCCGCCCGGCAGTTGCTGGCTGCGGCAGAAGAGGTCGTGGCGCTTCGTCAGCGCTAGCGTGCCTGCCCAAACCGGCAGTTGATGGCTACAAGACGTCCACGCCGTCGAGCCGCAGTTGCACTGGGCCGGCTGTCCGTTTCGCTGCGTTCGCTGCCTTGACAGCACGCATCGCACGGCTAGCGTCTGCGGCGTCTGCGTAGGGAATGAAGTACAGAGTGCGGACGTCTGCTTCGGCCTCACTTCCAGCGCCCTGGGCACCACTGGAGAACAGCTGAAGTGGCGCCGGACCGGCGCTGCGCAGCTTCGTAGCGGACTTCAGCTTGACGCTTGCCTCGAAGGTATCGGAAAAACGCCCGACGTCGGCCCTTGGCCCGGTCACTGAAGCTACCCGCACTGCCGGCGGAAGCTGGAGTTCCTTCCGAAGTGCCAGTTCACGCGACGCGTAGCCCGGTGCATCCCAGCGCAGCAGGGCTCCGGTGGCGCTTGTGTCGTCTGCGGTGATGACTACCAGCCCACCCTGTTTGGAGGGTTTCACCAGCGACGCCGCGTTGAACCACCGCCGAACGGTGTCCTCGCCGGCGCGCAGGTTTTCCCGGCGGAGTAAGGAATTGCCATCCAGAAGCAGCGCTGCCGCGTACCCCTGGGGAGCCACGGGTTCGGCGCCAACTGTGGCAATGACCAATGCCGGAGCGTCAGGCACCGTTGCCTTGATGTTCTCCCCCGACGATGTGATAACCGTTTGTCCAGGAAAAGCCCGCCCGAGTTCCTCCGCTGTTCGCACGGCTCCTGCCGCAACCCGGCGCAGACGTGTGCCGTTGCAATGGTTGCAGCGCCACTGCGGTGCCGGCGTGGAACACCAACGGCAAAGCGGCAGGGCGGAACTGCTGGAGATTGCAAGCGGTCCTTGGCAGTTGTTGCAGCGGGCCAGCTCCCGGCACGTCTCGCAAGCCAGGGAGGGCGCGTAGCCGGCACGTGCAACCTGCACCAGCACAGGGCCATGTTCCAAGCCTTCCTTGGCAGCACGCCATGCCGCTCCCGGCAAACGTGCAATCCGGGCCAGGGGATCCCGTTCCTGTTCAAAGCTGTCAGCTGTGTTCAGGACCCGCGGAACAGTGGAGCGAATGACCGTTCGGGGCGCCTCGATCGGCACAGCCCATTGCATTTCAACCAGGCGCTGGAGTTCAGTGCTGCGGCTGTGCGATGCCATCAGGCAGGCTGCATTCTCCTGCTCGGCCCGTAGGAGCAGTACTTCCCGCGTGTGCGCGTAGGGAGCCCGTTGGTCGATGTGGAGGTCATCGCCGTCGTCCCAACAAACCACGAGTCCCAGCTCCCGCACCGGCGCATAGGCGGCAGACCTCGTGCCGATGGCTACACGCGCTTCGCCACTGAGGATTCGCAGGAAGCTTCGGTAGCGCGGAGTTTGACCATCGTCAGCCGTGAGCCGCGCGACGTCACCCGCCGGCAGGACCTTGGCGAGGGCCACCTCCAGCTGTTCAAGATCCCTGTAATCCGGAACGACCACCACTGCACCACGGCCTGATGCCCGGACTGCCCCAACAGCCGCGGCAACCAACGAAGGCCAACCCCCAGGGCCGAATCCCTGCAGCGCCGTGAGGACAGCCTTGGGCGATCCGCCACCGGTGAGGTGATGGAGGTACGAGGCTCCGTTGGAGTAGGAACCCCAGGCATGGGCGTCCGGCACAGTTGACGGAAGCTCCGATTCTGGTGCTGCGCCCCCGGAGAGTAGCTCCTTCTCCACTTTGGCAACGCGAGGGGGAACAGCAGTACGCAGGACATCGCTCAAGGTTCCGGCGTAGCGCGCAGCTACCGTTCCAGCCAGCTCAGCGATTTGGGGCGTCAGGACCGGCAGCGTGGAGATTACTTTGTGAAGTGGGGTCAGCGGATGGCCGGCATCCGAAGTATCGACGCGTTCCAGCACGAAGCCATTAAGCTCCTGGCCGTTGAACTTCACTTTCACGCGGACTCCGGGAACGGCGGAATTACCGAGTTCAGCGGGCACGCTGTAATCGAAGGGCCGGTCCAGGTGTGGCAGGGAGGATTCCAGCACCACACGGGCAACGGGATTCACTGAAGCCAACGGGGGTCCACTGACGGGAGGCTTGTCAGGGAAACCTTGAAGCAAAGAGGGTTGAAGCAGCGACGGCTGGGCTTCGTGTCCGGCCATGCTCGTCACCTCCAACTCAATTGCGCGGACTTTCCACGCAGGAACGACTTTCCGCGCAGGAACGAAGGATGCCCGCAGCGGGATCGACCCACTGCGGGCATCTCTCTGGCTCCAGCCAATCATGGGCCACCGACAAAGTTACAAACACCGGCTGGCACAAGCAGATGAGCGGGAGATCAGGCGTTGAAAAATTCCTTCAGGTCCGCCACACGGTCCAGGCGCTCCCACGTGAAGTCGGGCTCGTCGCGGCCAAAATGGCCGTGAGCCGCCGTCTTGGTGTAAATGGGACGCTTGAGGTCCAAGGCGTCGATGATGGCCCGGGGGCGGAGATCGAAGAGCTCGTTGATCGCCTCACTGATACGGGCAGGGTCAACAGTTTCCGTGCCGAAGGTCTCTACGTACGTTCCGACCGGACGGGCTTGGCCAATCGCGTAGGCAATCTGGATCTCCGCACGTTTGGCCAGACCTGCAGCTACCACGTTCTTGGCAACCCAGCGCATGGCGTAAGCAGCTGAACGATCCACTTTGGACGGGTCCTTACCGGAGAACGCCCCTCCACCGTGCCGGGAGAACCCGCCATAGGTATCGACAATGATCTTCCGACCTGTCAGGCCGGCATCGCCAACCGGGCCACCAATCACGAAGGCGCCCGCAGGATTCAGGATGTTGGCTACGTGGGAGATGTCAAGGTTGGATGCCGCCAGAACGGGATCGATGACGTGGCTCGCGAGGTCGGCGCGCAGTTGATCCAGGCTCGCGTCTTCGGCGTGTTGGCTGGAAATCACCACCGTTTCAACCGAAACCGGGCGATCGCCGTCATACCCAACGGTGACCTGCGTCTTGCCATCCGGACGGAGGTAGGCAAGTTCGCCGCTCTTGCGGACCTCGGTAAGGCGCTCGGACAAACGGTGGGCAAGCCAGATGGGCGTCGGCATGTAGGACGCAGTTTCGTCGCTGGCATAACCGAACATAATGCCCTGATCGCCCGCGCCCTGGAGGTCGTAGTCGTCCTCCTGACGGCCTTCACGCGCCTCAAGCGAGTTGAAGACCCCACCGGCGATGTCATTGGACTGCTGCCCGATCGACACTGAGACGCCGCAGCGGGCACCATCGAAACCATTGGCTGAGGAGTCGTAGCCGATGCCGAGAATGGTTTCGCGGACAATCTGCGGTATCTCGACGTAAGCGTCAGTGGTTACTTCACCGGCCACGTGGACCAGGCCGGTGGTGGCCATGGTCTCGACAGCTACCCGGGATTCAGGGTCAGCAGCCAGCAGCCCATCCAAGATGGCGTCACTGATTTGGTCGCAGATCTTGTCTGGATGCCCTTCAGTGACCGACTCGGACGTGAAGAGCCGTAGCTTGGACGGGGTGCCATGATGTTCATGGTGCAGCGGTAAAGTCACTCGACCACCTTACTGTGTTGCGGGGCGGCGGCATCTGCCGTGTGTCCCTATGCTAAGAATTTCGGGCGGAGGCTACCGCCGGGAGATGTTACCGGGCCGGAAAAACCCTGGCCAATTCGGAGCCCACCCGATCCACGACTGCCGCGGCGACGTCAGCCTTGGATCCGGAAGCGGACTCGGGGTCGGCGCCATGGCCGGAAAGGATCACTACGGAGTTGTCATCCTGGCCGAAGACGCGCCCAACCCCGACGTGGTTAACCACCAGGAGGTCACAGCCCTTGCGTTTGAGCTTCGCCGTGGCGTGTTCCAGAACGTCACCTTGGGCATCGCCGGTCTCGGCGGCAAAGCCCACGATCAGCTGCCGGCCACCCTCGGCGTTGCGCCGTTCGACGAGCTCATGCAGGATGTCCGGGTTCCGAACCAGGCGTACCAAGGGTGCGTCCTCGCCGTCGACCTTCTTGATCTTGGTATCCGAAACCTCCGCGGGACGGAAATCCGCCACAGCGGCAGCCATGATGACGACGTCGGAATCCACCGCAGCTTTCAGCGCTGCCTCACGCAGTTCCAGGGCGGACTCAACGCGGACAAGCTCGACGCCGGCGGGCGGCTCGACGTCCATATGCGCGGCAAGGAAACGAACGGTTGCACCGGCAGCCAACGCAGCCGCTGCCAGGGCCGCACCCTGTTTGCCTGACGAGCGGTTACCCAGGAAACGCACCGGGTCCAACGCTTCCCTGGTCCCACCAGCCGAAATCGTCACCGTTCGGCCAGCAAGGGAAGCATGGGTTGCCGGCACAGCCTGGGGCGAATCCGCCTCAGTAGCGGCCTCGGCCAATGCCATGGCTGCCGTGAAAATTGCCTCCGGTTCGGGCAAGCGGCCCGGACCGGAATCAGCACCGGTCAGGCGGCCGCTGGCTGGCTCAAGGACTGTGACGCCTCGACTCCGCAAGGTTTCCACGTTGGCCTGGGTTGCTGCATGCTGCCACATTTCAGTGTGCATCGCCGGAGCGAACAGCACCGGCCCGTGCGCCATAAGGAGCGTATTCGTGAGGAGGTCGCCGGCCTGGCCGGTTGCCGCCTTTGCGAGGAGATCTGCCGTAGCCGGCGCGACGACGATCAAGTCAGCCTCGTGGCCCAGACGCACATGGTTGACCTTCTCAACGTCGTCAAAGACGCTGTTGCTGACCGGATTCCCGGAGAGCGCCTCCCACGTGGCAACACCGACGAAACGGGTGGCTGCTTCGGTTGGGATCACCGTCACCTGGTGTCCGGCTTCAGTAAAAAGCCGGAGGAGCGATGCAACCTTGTAAGCTGCGATCCCTCCCCCGACTCCGAGGACTATGCGCACGTGACCTCCGTCAACAGGCAGTCTGTTTTATTCTGCGGGCTCGATCGGCGTGGAAACCAGGAGGCCTTCGTTGATCTCGCGGAGGGCGATCGACAATGACTTCTCGTTCAGCTTGGTGTCTACCAAGGGACCGACGTACTCGAAGAGGCCCTCGTGGAGCTGGGCGTAGTAGGCGTTGATCTGGCGGGCACGCTTGGCGCCGAAGATCACCAGTCCGTACTTGGAATCGGCAGCCTCAAGCAGCGAATCGATCGGCGGGTTGATGATGCCTTCAAGGTTCGTGGACACGAATTCTCCAAATTCTAGCGGGCCGACAAGTGCAAGCGCTTAGCGCTCGTGCGGGGTTAGCCCCATGAGTGAAACAAGCTCGTCCGCTGCCCGGCGAACGTCGTCATTAATGACGGTGTGGTCAAACTCCGGTTCAGCAGCAAGTTCCAGTTTAGCGGTTTCCAGCCTGCGCTGCTGTTCCTCGGCAGATTCAGTGCCGCGACCAACAAGCCGCCGCACCATTTCTTCCCAACTGGGCGGTGCCAGGAAGACGAACTTGGCATCCGGCAAAGCAGCCTTTACCTGCCGCGCACCTTGGAGGTCAATCTCGAGCAGTACCGATTTCCCCTCCGCAATCGCAGCATTCACGGTGCTCCGGAGCGTGCCGTAGCGGTTGTGGCCGTGGACCACGGCCCACTCCAGGAGTTCGCCATCGGCTACCAGTGAGTCAAACTCGTCGGCGGACTTGAAGAAGTAGTGAACCCCGTCCTTCTCCCCTGGACGCGCCGCACGGGTGGTGGCGGAGACGGAAAGCCAAACTTCTGGATAGTTGTCCCTGATGTAGGTGGATACGGTTCCCTTGCCAACAGCAGTTGGGCCTGCGAGGACAGTCAGTCCAGGTTTCTTGCTCACGGATTCCTTCGGGGAGATGCGTCAAACGCTTTGCTGGGTATCCATAAAATCTACCAGCGCCCGGGCCTGGTGAATGCCCAAGCCCCTGATGCGCCGGGATCCGGCGATACCTATCTCCGCCATGATCCCGGCCGCACGTACAGGTCCTATGCCCGGGAGTGCCTCCAGGAGCTCCACTACCCGCATCCGCGCAATGGCTTCATCCGTAGTGCCTGAAGAGATCAGCTCAGCAATGCTCACTTCACCGCGTTTGAGCCGTTCTTTGGCTGCGGCCCGCACAGCGCGCGCCTTTGCAGCCTTATCCAAAGCATCGGAACGCTCCTGCGGCGTCAGCTCTTTCAGACCCACGGCCAAACCCCTGTCAGATCGGATTTGTGATTCACGTCACGCGAAACTGATCCTGAACCTACCGGCAGGCGGCGGGTTGCGCAATGAGGCGCCAGCGAATCATTCCGCCCGCAGGCTGTCCAGCGTTTCCTGGGTAGCCGCCCGCAACGCAGCACTCGTTGGACCGGCGGCAAGGATGCCCCGGCTCGACGTAGCCAGCACTGTTGGATAGGCTGCGCCGAAGGTCGAGCGGAGATCCGCCGGCGTAGCACCCTGCGCCCCCAAGCCGGGCGCCAGGATGGCTCCGCGGACCGGGCCGAGGTCGATGTCCAGATCCTTGAGTGCAGAACCTATGGTAGCGCCCACAACAAGTCCCACTGAACCCAGGACACCCGAGTACCGCTGGTTCTCGGATGCGGCCGCATTAACGATCCCCCGAGCGACGGAATTGCTTCCGCCAACGTGCTGGACAGACTTTCCCTCCGGATTGGATGTCAATGCGAGCACAAAGACTCCCCTGCCATTTTGCGCAGCAAGGTCCAACGCCGGACGCAAGGACTCGAAGCCGAGGTAGGGACTCAAGGTCACCGAGTCCGCGGCCAAGGCCGAACCGTCACGCAGCCACGCATCTGCATAGGCAGCCATGGTGGAACCGATATCACCGCGCTTGGCATCGGCGATGCTCAGCACATCCGCATCAGCGGCTGCGGCCAACGTCCGCTCCAGGACAGCCATGCCCGCAGAGCCGTGACGCTCATAAAGCGCCACCTGCGGCTTCACTGCGGCAGCGAGGGAAGCCACGGCTTCCACAACGCTGAGCGAAAAGCGCTCCAGCCCGGCGACGTCGTCGTTCAGTCCCCAGTCAGCCAGCAGCTGGGGATGGGGATCGATTCCAACACACAGCGGACCACGGGTGGCCATTGCGCTAGCCAGCCGGGAGCCAAATGACTCCCGGACCGGCTGCTGTCCATCCTGGGCCTCGTGCGCACCAACGATGTCAGGCATTGACGGCGGCCTGGGATTCGCTGAGGTTGGCTGCGTGCTCCTGAAGGCTGGTGACTGACCATTCGTAGGTGCGCAGTGCCTCAATTGCCTGCACGGCTGCGTTGAATTCAGCCACGGTGGTGATGCAGGGAATGCCGATTGATGTGGCCGCTGCCCGGAGCTCGTAGCCGTCACTGCGGGCTTCCCCGCCGGACGGGGTGTTGAAGACCATGTCGATCTCGCCGGCAATGACGAGGTCGGCAATGGTGCCTTCGCCTTCAGCGCTGCTGCCCTCGGCCACCTTACGGACCGGAGTCGCCTGGATGCCGTTACGGCGCAGGACGTCAGCCGTGCCACCCGTGGAGACGATCTCGAAGCCGAGGTCCGAGAGGCGCTTGACGCCCATGATCACCGAGCGCTTGTCGCGGTTGGCCACGGAAACGAAGATCTTGCCTTCGGTGGGCAGCGCGTTGTTTGCGGCGGCCTGGCTCTTGGCGAATGCGGTATCGAAGTGCTTGTCGATGCCCATCACTTCGCCTGTGGACCGCATTTCCGGGCCGAGCAGGGAGTCGACAACCTTGCCCTCCGGCGTACGGAAGCGGCTGAACGGCAGGACGGCTTCCTTGACGGCGACCGGCGCGTCCAGGGGCAACGTGGAACCGTCACCGGTTTCCGGCAGCATCTTGTAGGCACTGCGCAGTTGGTTGATGGTGACGCCGGTACCAATGAGAGCGGCAGCCTTGGCCATCTGCACCCCGGTTGCCTTGGAAACGAAGGGCACTGTCCGCGAAGCGCGCGGGTTGGCTTCAAGGACGTAGAGGACGTCCGAGGCCAGCGCGAACTGGATGTTGATGAGCCCACGGACGCCCACGCCCTCGGCGATGGCCCGCGTAGCCGTCCGAACGCGCTCGATCACGTTGCTGCCGAGTGTGATCGGAGGAAGGACACAGGCGGAGTCTCCGGAGTGGATACCCGCCTCTTCGATGTGCTCCATGATGCCGCCGAGGTACATGTCGGTGCCGTCGAACAGGGCGTCGACATCGATTTCGACCGCGTCTTCGAGGAAGCGGTCGATCAGCACCGGGTGATCCGGCGTGATTTCCGTGGCGTTGGCGATGTAGCGGGAAAGGTTGGCTTCGTCGTAGACGATTTCCATGCCGCGGCCGCCCAGGACATAGGACGGACGGACAAGCACGGGATAACCGATCTCGTCAGCGATCTTCTTGGCATCCTCGAAGGAAACTGCGGTGCCGTTCTTCGGGGACGTCAGGCCGGCCTCGTCCAGGACCCGGGCGAAGGCGCCACGGTGCTCTGCGAGATCAATGGCCTCAGGCGACGTGCCCAGGATCGGCACGCCGGCGTCGGCAAGCTGCTGTGCGAGCTTCAGGGGCGTCTGGCCTCCGAGCTGGACGAAGACGCCCATGACGCCACCCGTGCGCTCTTCAGCCGCGATGACCTCGAGGACGTCCTCGAGGGTCAAGGGCTCGAAGTAAAGGCGCGTTGAGACGTCGTAGTCCGTAGAGACGGTCTCGGGGTTGCAGTTGACCATGACGGTCTCGTAGCCGGCCTTGCGCAGCGCCATGGAGGCGTGGACGCACGAGTAGTCGAACTCGATGCCCTGGCCAATGCGGTTGGGGCCGGAACCGAGAATGATGACAGAGGGCTTGGCGTGCAGGCCCACCTCATCTTCCTCGTCATACGCCGAGTAGTGGTACGGCGTGTAGGCAGCGAACTCTGCAGCACAGGTATCCACAGTCTTGTAGACCGGACGGATTCCCAAGGCCTGACGGACCCCGCGGACCACTGCCTCATTGTTGTGCGTCAGGGCACCGATCTGTTCGTCGGAGAAGCCGTGGCGCTTGGCGTTGCGCAGCATTTCCTCGGTGAGGACGCCGGCCTTGCGGATCTCCTGCGCGGTCTCGTTAAGGAGCTGCAGCTGGTCCAGGAACCAAGGATCAATCTTGGTGGCTTCGAAGAGGTCTTCCACCGTGGCGCCACCCAGGAGCGCGCGCTGCACCTGGTAAAGCCGGTCTGTCGTGGGACGCTTGGCCTTCTCGATGAGCTCGGCAACCTCGTACTCCGGCACGGAGCTGAAGTCCAGCTGCGAGCCCTTCTGCTCCAGCGAGCGAAGTGCCTTCTGCAGGGCTTCGGTGAAGTTGCGTCCCATGGCCATGGCTTCGCCAACAGACTTCATTGTGGTGGTCAGCGTGTTGTCGGCTGCCGGGAACTTCTCGAAGGCGAAACGCGGAACCTTGACCACTACGTAGTCCAAGGTGGGTTCGAACGACGCGGGCGTCTTCTGGGTGATGTCGTTCGGGATCTCGTCCAGGGTGTAACCAAGGGAGAGCTTGGTGGCGATCTTGGCGATGGCAAAGCCGGTTGCCTTGGAAGCCAGCGCGGAGGAACGCGATACGCGCGGGTTCATCTCGATTACCACTACGCGGCCCGTGGCGGGGTCAATGGCGAACTGGATGTTGCAGCCACCGGTGTCCACGCCGACTTCACGGATAACGGCGATGGAGACGTCCCGAAGCTTTTGGTACTCGCGGTCCGTGAGGGTCAGCGCCGGAGCAACCGTGATGGAGTCACCGGTGTGGACGCCTACGGGATCGAAGTTCTCGATGGAGCAAACAACAACGACGTTGTCGTTCTTGTCGCGCATCATCTCAAGCTCGTATTCCTTCCAGCCGAGAATGCTCTCTTCGAGCAGGACCTCGGAGGTGGGGCTGTACTGGAGGCCCTGGCCGACGATGCGGCGGAGGTCATCCTCGTTGTAAGCCAAGCCCGAGCCCAAGCCACCCATGGTGAAGGACGGCCGGACCACCATGGGGTAGCCGAGGTCCTCAGCAGCAGCGAAGGCCTCTTCCATGGTGTGGATGATGTGGCTGCGGGCCGACTCGGCGCCACAGCGCTCAACGACGCCCTTGAACTTCTCGCGGTCTTCCCCAAGCTCAATGGCAGCAATGTTCGCGCCAATGAGTTCCACGTTGTACTTCTCCAGCACACCGTTCTTGTCCAATGCGATGGCAGTGTTCAGGGCCGTCTGGCCACCCAGGGTGGGCAGGATGGCGTCCGGACGCTCCTTGGCGATGATCTTCTCAACGACCTCGGGCGTGATGGGCTCAACGTAGGTTGCATCGGCGAACTCGGGGTCCGTCATGATCGTGGCGGGGTTGGAGTTCACGAGGATGACCCGGAGGCCTTCCTCCTTGAGGACGCGGAGAGCCTGGGTGCCGGAGTAGTCGAACTCGGCTGCCTGGCCGATAACGATGGGGCCGGAACCGATGACAAGGACGCTCTTGAGATCTGTACGCTTGGGCATTACTTCTTGTCCTCAGTCTTGGAATCGGTGGAGTTGGCGGCGCCGGAGGTGGCCGATTTGGTTTCGGCCATGAGGTCGATAAAGCGGTCGAAGAGGTATGCAGCATCGTGCGGGCCAGCCGCGGCCTCGGGGTGGTACTGGACCGAGAACGCCGGGATGTCCAGGCACGCAAGGCCTTCAACGACGTCGTCATTCAAGGAGACGTGGCTGACTTCGACGCGGCCATAACGCTCCTCGGGGGCGATAGTGGCACCGTTCAGCGGGGCGTCGACGGCGAAGCCGTGGTTCTGCGAGGTAATTTCGACCTTGCCCGTGCGGCGGTCCATCACCGGCTGGTTGATGCCGCGGTGGCCGTACCGCAGCTTGTAGGTGCCGAAGCCGAGGGCGCGGCCCAGGATCTGGTTTCCGAAGCAAATGCCGAAGTACGGCAGTTTCTCGTCCAGCACCGAACGCAGGAGTGAAACCTGGTGGTCTGCGGTAGCGGGGTCACCCGGACCGTTGGACATGAAGAAGCCGTCCGGGTTGACCGCGTTGACCTCCTCCAGGGTGGACGTCGCCGGAAGGACATGCACCCGCACGCCGCGTTCGGCGAAGCGGACCGGGGTCATGGCCTTGATGCCGAGGTCGACGGCGGCAATGGAGAACCTGGGCTCGCCTTCCCAGCCGTGGTCCTTGGGTTCCACGACGTAAGCCTCGTCGATGGAAACCTCTTCAGCCAGCGCTGCGCCTTCCATGGGAGCGCTTGCCAGCACTGCGTCCAGGAGCTCCTTGTCCGATGCCTGTGCGGCCTCACCCGAGAAGATGCCTGCGCGCATGGTCTTGTGCTCGCGGAGGTGGCGGGTGATGGCACGGGTATCGACGCCCTGGATGCCCACGATGCCTTGCTCGACGAGTTCGTCATCGAGGCTGCGTTCCGAGCGCCAGTTGGAGGGGCGGCGGGCGGCATCGCGCACAATGTAGCCGGCCACCCAGATGCGGCGGGACTCAGCGTCCTCGCTGTTGACGCCCGTGTTGCCGATGTGGGGTGCGGTCTGCACCACGAGCTGGCGGGCGTAGGAAGGATCGGTGATGGTCTCCTGGTAGCCGGTCATTCCGGTGGCGAAGACGGCCTCACCGAGGGCCGTTCCCTGGGCGCCGTAGCTACGGCCGCGGAACATGCGGCCGTCTTCAAGCACCAGTACTGCTGCTGAGGGGGTGGGTGTGGTGGCTGCTTTACTGTCCGTCACTTTATTACTTTCCACTATCGGCATCTGCCTGAGGGGCTGCGGAGATCAATTCTTGGATGGCTTCGAGGAGGAGCTCTTTGTCGGCTGCATGCCTGGTCCGGAACCCGGTATCCAGTTCCTTGCCGCCCAGCTTCCAACTGATGACCAGGAGTCCGTCTTTTTCCACGAACTTCCCGGCCATGCCGGCTGCTTGGCGGCTGTCAGCCACCGCGGAGCGCGGGATGAATACCGGGGCGGCACCTGAGCGGTCGAACAAGATGCCTTCAGCGTGGACGCTCAGTTCCGCGTTGGTGCGGATTCCAAGGCCCTGCACTGCGATGCGGTCCAGCCAGTCCCCTGCCGTGGTAGTGGCAACGTACTGGCCCTCCGCTACGACCGTGGCCGGTGTCAGCCGCTGTGGCACCTCCGGGAGGCGTTCGACGTCGGCTTGTCGCCTGAGCCGGTTCCGCCACCCGAGCCAGATCATCATCAGGACGACGATGATCAACGGCACCGTGATGAGCACGGTGAGTGTCTGGTTGTTCATCAGCTACCGCTGACTGCCCCGGCGGCATCCGGGGTTGGGTAGTTTCCGGCGTACCTGTACGGAGTGTTGAGCTTGCCGTTGAGAACGGTGGGGTGGCCCTTGAAGAAGGTTGCGACCACGGATCCGGGCAGCTCTTTGCCCTTGAACGGTGAATTGCGGCCCATGGTGGCCATCTTATGGGGGTCAACTGTCCAGCGGGCAGCCGGGTCAACCAGGATGACGTTGGCGGGCTCGCCTTCCTCCAACGGCCGGCCCTGGTCCGCTACGCGGCCGATAACTGCCGGGGTGAAGGAGGTGACCCGGGCGAAGTCTGCCCACGTCATGAGTCCGGTTTCGATCATGGTCTCCTGAACCACGGACAGTGCCGTTTCCAGGCCGGTCATGCCCATGGCCGCCTGCGCCCACTCGCATTCCTTGTGCTCGCTGGGGTGCGGGGCGTGGTCCGTGCCGACAACATCGATCGTGCCGTCGGCGAGGCCTTCGCGGAGCGCTTGGACGTCGGCATCCGTACGCAGCGGCGGGTTGACCTTGTACACGGGATCGTAGCTGCGGACCAGTTCGTCAGTGAGGAGCAGGTGGTGGGGCGTGACCTCGGCCGTGACGTTGATCCCCCGGGCTTTGGCCCAGCGGACGATTTCAACCGATCCAGCGGTGGAGACGTGGCAAACGTGGAGGCGGGAACCCACATGCTGCGTGAGCAGGACGTCGCGGGCGATGATGCTTTCCTCTGCCACGGCTGGCCAACCAGCAAGTCCCAGCACCGCCGAGACGGTGCCTTCGTTCATCTGTGCCCCGGCGGTAAGGCGGGGTTCCTGCGCGTGCTGGGCAACCACGCCGTCGAACGCTTTGACGTACTCCAGCGCGCGGCGCATCAGCACGGGGTCGTGCACGCAGATGCCGTCGTCGGAGAACATCCGCACCTGGGCGCGGGAATCCGCCATCGCACCCAGTTCGGCAAGTTGTTCACCGGCCAGGCCCACCGTGACGGCGCCAACGGGGCGCACGTCCACCCAGCCCGATGCGCGGCCGAGGCTGTGGACCTGTTCGACGACGCCTGCCGTGTCTGCAACGGGGTTGCTGTTGGCCATGGCGTGGACGGCCGTGAAGCCACCAAGAGCCGCGGCACGAGTGCCGGTTTCGACCGTTTCCGCATCTTCGCGGCCGGGCTCGCGCAAGTGCGTGTGCACGTCAACCATGCCGGGGAGGGCAACCAGGCCCGTGCCGTCGATCACGGTGGCGTCGTCGTCGTGGAGGTCCTTGCCCCGAGCGGCGATGATGCCGTCGCGGATCAGCAGGTCTTCGGCTTCGCCGCCGAGAATGGCGGCCCCGCGGATTAGGTACGTGTTCTCGGCCATCAGTTGCTCTCCTTGGTGGGCTGGCTTGCAGCGTGGGTGGTCGCTGCCGTTGCGGCAGTTGCTTCGCGGGAATCCCCGGAGAGCAGCAGGTAAAGGGCCGCCATGCGCACTGAAACACCGTTCCGTACCTGTGCAAGCACTGTTGAGCGGGGCGAATCGGCGGCGGCTGAGGAGATTTCCAGGCCACGGTTCATGGGGCCGGGGTGCATGATGATGGTGTCTTTCATGCCAAGGTCATCCAGTGCCCGAAGCCGGGCGTCGTCGAAGCCCCAGCGCCGTGAGTACTCTCGGGTAGACGGGAAGAACGAGGCATGCATGCGCTCACCCTGGACGCGCAGCATCATCATGGCGTCGACGCCCGCTTCCAGCGTTTCGTCCAGGTTGTAGCTGACCTTGCAGGGCCAGTGCTCGACGCCGATCGGCAGCAGTGTGGGTGGCGCCACCAACGTGACCTCGGCACCCAGCGTGCGCAACAACCAAACGTTGGACCGGGCCACGCGGGAATGCAGGACATCTCCGACGATCGCCACACGCATGCCTCGAAGGTCCGCTCCGCTGGATTTCGTCCCGTTCAGCTGGGACCAGTGGCGACGCATAGTGAACGCATCCAACAGCGCCTGCGTGGGGTGTTCGTGGGTACCATCGCCTGCGTTGATCACTGCGGCGTCGATCCAGTCCGTGGCGGCAAGCCGGTGCGGAGCACCGGAAGCCCAATGACGGATGACCACCGCATCCGCGCCCATGGCGGCCAGCGTCTGCGCTGTGTCTTTGAGGGACTCGCCCTTGGAAACCGAGGATCCTTTGGCGGCGAAGTTGATGACATCGGCTGAAAGCCGCTTTGCTGCAGCTTCGAAGGAGATCCGGGTACGGGTGGAGTCCTCAAAGAAGAGGTTCACTACTGTGCGGCCGCGGAGGGCAGGGAGCTTCTTGACCTCGCGGTCGCCCACCGCCGACATTTCTTCGGCGGTGTCCAGCACGCGGATGGCGTCGAAGGCGCTGAGGTTCTCAGTAGAGAGGAGGTGCTTCACTTTCCGGCCTCGATTACTACTTCGTTGACCGGAACGCCGTCCACGGCGTCGATTTCCTCAAGATGGACGCGGACCTTTTCCGCGGAGGAAGTGGGCAGGTTCTTGCCTACGTGGTCCGCGCGGATGGGAAGCTCACGGTGGCCCCTGTCCACCAGGACGGCGAGGCGGACAATCCTGGGACGGCCAAGGTCCACCAAGGCATCAAGCGCTGCCCTGATGGTGCGGCCCGAATACAGGACGTCATCAATGAGGACAACAACCTTGTTGTCGATACCGGACAGTGGCAGGCGTGTGTGGTGGGGCGGCCTGGTGGGCTGGTGCGAAAGGTCGTCACGGAACATGGTGACGTCGAGTTGCCCGACGATCGTTTCCGCGTTGACGCTGGGGTCAGCCGCAGCGATCTTGTTGGCGAGCCGCACGGCCAAGGGATAACCGCGGCTGGGAATGCCCAGAAGAACCAGATCCTGCGAACCTTTGTTGGCTTCGAGGATCTCATGGGCGATACGAGTCAGCGCGCGATCGATGTCCGCTTGGTTGAGAACAACCCGCGACGGAACCTGCGCTGAAGTGACTTCAGTCATTCGCTCGTCTCCCCTTTCCCCGCCTCACGGGACGGAATTAAAAAAGGAATATTTGCCTTCCAAAACTACCACAGCGGAAACTGCCAGCCTCACCGGGCCACAGACGAGGCGTGAGTTAAAGCTCACATTCGGCCCGTGCAATAGGCTCTAAGCCATGAGCAGCGACCATCCTGGGCACCCCGGCGGACACCAACCCTACCCGCGGCCGTACCTGGAACCTGCAGCCAATCCCACGTGGATCGGACGCGTACAGCCCGGAAACTACCAACCAGCGCCGGGGAACCCCGGGGGCCTTCCCCAGCAGACCTGGGCGGCGCCACCGGTATCCCGGGGACGCCGGTCGCCGGGAACTCTCCCATTGCTCGTGGCAGGCGCCATATTGGTCTTCGGCAGTCTTCTTCTGGTGGTTCCCTTCCTTCTGGGCAATACAGGAATCACAGGCTTCGTGATCGGGTTCATCGCCTCCCTGCTCCCGTTGTCGGTGGTGCTGCTGACCGTACGGCTCATTGACCGTTGGGAGCCCGAACCGAACAGGCTGCTGTGGTTCGCTTTCACGTGGGGAGCTGCAGTCTCGATCGCCGGAACATTGTTGATCCAGCCCCTCTTCGCCTTGGCAGCTCCTACCACCAGCGAAGAAGCATTCACCTATTTCATGGCTACGGTCCAGGCTCCCATCGTGGAGGAATTCACCAAATCGCTTGGCCTGTTGCTTCTCATCCTTGGCGCCCGGAAATATTTCGATGGTCCCGTGGATGGTGTGGTCTTTGCCTTTACCATCGCCGCCGGCTTCGCCTTCACCGAGAACATCCTCTACTTCGGCCGTGAGATCGCCTCCTCATCGGAGCCCGGCACGGACCTTGTCCGCATCTTTATCCTTCGCGGTGTCATGTCACCCTTCGCCCACGCCATTTTCACGGGGACAACCGGCCTGATTATGGGATTCGCCGCCCGGAGATGGCATTCCGGTTATGCAGTGCTGGCCTTCGCCATCGGTCTCCTGCCGGCCATGTTCCTGCACAACCGGTGGAACAGCATGGGCCAGGACTTCCTGCTGGACTACTTCGTGGTGCAGGTGCCGATCTTCCTGATCGCGGCCCTCGGCATCATTTTCCTGCGCCTTGCCGAAGGCAAACTCACGCGCCAGCGGCTGCTCGAATATGCCAGGGCCGGATGGTTCACGCCAGCCGAAGTTGAAATGCTCGCAACATCCCAAGGAAGGCGACAGGCGGTTCGCTGGGCAGCCTCGCGTGGACGTGCGGCGCAGATGCGGGCATTCATCAAGGGTGCCACGGCCTTGGCGTTCACCCGCCAACGCATCCTCAGCGGCCGCGATGTGCCGGTTCATCAGCAGGACGAACTTGACCATCTTCGCGCGATTCCAGAGCTCCGGGCGGCAGTGCTGCACTAGCAGAAAGAGAAGGACCCGCATCCTGCGTGGATGCGGGTCCTTTCAAGCCTGATTGAGACTTAGCCATTTCGACTCGGCCCTTTCGGGCCTGAAGCAGTCCGGCAGTGCTCCTACGCGAGCAGTGACGGCTTGAGCTTCTGGAGCCGGCCGAGCAAGCCGTTGATGAAGGCCGGTGATTCGTCCGTGGACATCGTCTTGGCGAGGGCCACAGCTTCGCTGACTGCCACTCCGTCCGGGACTTCGTCGTTGTAGAGGAGCTCCCAGGCACCAATGCGGAGGATGATGCGGTCTACCGAAGGCATCCGCTCCAGCGTCCAGCCCTGGGCATAGGTCTGCAGGAACTCATCGATGGTTGGCTGCATGGAGACGACACCCTCAACGATTTCCATCGTGTAAGGGTTAATGACGAGATCCGTCTTCTCCCGACGCGCCTTGAGCGCGTCGAAAGCCGAAACGGAACGCTGCTCCGCCTCGAAAAGTACTTCAAGTGCCCTGCTACGGGCTTTACCGCGTGCGCTCACTAGTCGTTGACCCGGCCCAGGTAGCTGCCATCGCGGGTATCAACCTTGACTTTGGTGCCCTGCTCTACGAACAGCGGAACCTGGATTTCGTAGCCGGTTTCCACGGTTGCAGGCTTGGTGCCTGCCGAGGAGCGGTCGCCCTGCAGGCCGGGCTCGGTGTAGGTGATTTCGAGAACGACGCTCGGCGGCAGCTCGATGTACAGCGGAGTGCCTTCGTGGATGGCGATGTTCACCATCTGGTTCTCAAGCATGAAGTTTGTGGCGTCGCCCACCGTAGCACCGGAAACGGTGATTTGGTCGTAGTCCTGGGTGTCCATGAAGACGAAGTCTTCGCCATCCTGGTACAGGTACTGGTAGTCACGGCGGTCAACCGTAGCGGTCTCGATCTTCAGGCCGGCGTTGAAGGTCTTGTCAACCACCTTGCCGGACATGACATTGCGCATCTTGGTGCGAACGAAAGCGCCACCCTTGCCCGGCTTGACGTGCTGGAACTCAATGATGTTCCAGAGCTGGCCCTCGAGCTTCAGTACGGTTCCGTTCTTGATGTCGTTTGTGGTTGCCACTCGTATCCTCTGGTTTCTCTCACTGGTTCTAGCTACGGTTTCTAGCTTCCAGCCGGGTATGCCAGCCAGCATGCCAAAAGGCGTGCCAGCGCGTATTTATCAAAAATCCAAGAACCATTCTACCGGCAAATGGGAAGGGGCTTGGTTTCGGGTGGTTCCAGCCTGGATCAGGATGCGAGTTCCAGCACGTCCCTGGCCCGTTGGAGGGCAACCGCGGAGGAGTAAATCAGCGCGGCATCGGCGGCGTTGGCAACCCTCAGGTCCAGGGCCCTGGCGAACTCTTCGGACGCTGCCAGCGCGTTTCCGCTCACGAAGTAGGCCCTGCCCAAATACTGGTGAACGATCGCTTCCTTGGACGTGCCGTGGACTTCCTGCAGCAGCTGGCGGAACAGTTGGATGGCACGGTCGAGGCGGTTGGTGGCCCGGTGGACTTCAGCTTCAAAAATCCGCAACCGGAAGGATTCCGGGTCTTTGTAGCGGGCTTCGGCGAGCAATTCCGCCGCTTCCTTGGGCTGGTTTTCCAGCAGCAGCGCCATGATGCGGTCCGCCGGATCTTCCGAAGCAGCCAACGCTGATTCCAGTGCGTCTTCATTGACGACGACGGGCAGCAGAGTGTCGGGATTCATGCGGACGCCCGGGAACCCTGCGGTTGGCCAATCGCTGACGCCTTCCCTGAGGGCCGTCATCATGACGCAATCTCCTGGTAGGCGGCAAACAACAGGGACGTATCGGGGACGTCCAGAATGCCAGGCTTGGCTACGCCATCCAGGACAACAAAGCGCAGGAGGTCGCCGCGGGACTTCTTATCCCGGCGCATGCCATCCAGCAGGCCTTGCCAGCGGTCCTTGCGGTAGGTAATGGGCAATCCAAGGCTCTCGAGGATGGTACGGTGCCGGTCGGCGTCGGCGTCGGAGAGCCTTCCAACGCTTCGCGCCAGTTCAGCAGCGAACATCATGCCCACCGAAACGGCCGCACCATGGCGCCAGGAGTACCGTTCCACTAATTCAATGGCATGGCCCAAGGTGTGTCCGTAGTTCAGGATTTCGCGCAGCCCCGATTCCTTGAGGTCCTGGGAGACTACGTTGGCTTTGACCGCAATGGCACGCTCGATGAGTTCACGGACGACGTCAGATTCCGGATCCATCACGGCGTCCGTGTTCATTTCAACGAGGTCAAGGATCGCGGGATCGGCGATAAAGCCGCACTTGATGACCTCTGCCATCCCGGAGATCAGTTCGTTCCGCGGCAAGGTCTTGAGCGTGTCCAAATCGGCGAGTACAGCCGCCGGCGGATGGAATGACCCCACCAGGTTCTTGCCTTCGGCCGTGTTGATGCCTGTCTTGCCGCCAACAGAGGCGTCCACCATACCCAGCAGGCTTGTTGGCATGTGGATCACCTTGACGCCGCGCAGCCACGTAGCCGCCACGAATCCGGCGAGGTCGGTCACCGCGCCGCCACCCACGGCCACGATCGCATCCGAGCGAGTGAAATCGTTCTGTCCCAGAACCTGCCAGCAGAAGGCGGCAACCTGAATGTGCTTGCCCTCTTCGGCGTCCGGGATTTCTGCCGTCAGGGCAGTGAAGCCCGCAGCTTCGAGTTCATCGCGGACGGTGTCGCCGGTCAGTCGAAGAGCGCGCGGGTGAATTACAAGCACGCGTCGAACCCGTTCGCCAAGTTTGGCAGGAAGCGATTCGAGCAGGCCACGGCCCACTACGACGTCGTAGTTCTCCGCGCTGGATTGGCCGGTCACCTTGATGACGGTTGCTTCGTTGCTCACTTTTCAACTTCCTCTTTCAAGGCTGCATGCTGGCGCAGCCGCTCCTCCAGTTGGAGGCCTATTTCAGCCACGGATCCCGAACGGACGTCCAGGACGATGTCTGCAAGACGCTCATACACAGGACGCCTGGTGGCAAACAGGGCCTCCCAACGCGACATTGCGTCGCCCTGCAGCAAAGGCCTGCCGGTGTTTCGCGCAATCCGGTCCGCGACAGTCGAGGCGTCACATTCCAGGTAAACCACGGTGCACTCCCCCAGTAATTGCTGGGTTCCCGAGTCCAGGACGGCTCCGCCACCAAGCGAGATCACACTGGGCTGCTCCTTGGCGGCCTCGATGGCTTTCGCCACCGCCCGGGCTTCAATTTCCCGGAAGGCGTGTTCACCCCGGCCGGCAAAAATGTCCGCGATGCTGCCGTGCGCTGCGACCACCACGGCGTCGGTGTCCACGAATGGAACGCCGAGCTGCTGGGCAAGCTGCTGGCCGATCGCAGACTTGCCAACCGCCATGGGGCCGACGAGGACAACGGGACGGCCAGAACAGCCGTCCTGAATTGGGCGGCCCACTACCGTCCGACCGAGTCCAGGGTTGCCGGGATGTTCTCGAGGTAGCTCTGCAGGTTACGCGTGGTCTCGGCCACGGAGTCGCCACCGAACTTCTCGGCAATGGCTTCTGCGAGGACAAGGGCCACCATGGCCTCGGCCACAACGCCCGCTGCTGGAACTGCACAAACGTCCGAACGCTGGTGGTGGGCCTTGGCTGGTTCCCCGGTGCTGACATCAATGGTGCGCAGCGCGCGGGGAACAGTGGCAATAGGCTTCATGGCGGCACGGACTCGCAGAACTTCGCCGATGCTCATGCCACCCTCAATGCCGCCGGCACGGTTGGTCTGACGAATAATTTTGCCGTTCTCATCCTTGAGGATTTCGTCGTGTGCTGCAGAACCGCGGCGGGCAGCGGTGAGGAACCCGTCACCGACCTCAACGCCCTTAATGGCCTGGATGCCCATCAGCGCAGCGGCCAGTCGGGAATCGAGGCGGCGGTCCCAGTGGACGTAACTGCCCAATCCAGGCGGAAGTCCGTAGGCAAGGACCTCAACCACGCCTCCAAGGGTCTCGCCTTCCTTGTGGGCGGCATCCACCTCGGCGACCATTGCATCCGAAGTCTCGCGGTCGAAGCAGCGCAAGGGATCTGCGTCAAGGGCGATGACGTCCTTGGGCAGAGGCAACGCCTTGCCCTCGGGTACGGTGACGCTGGCAATGGAAACGGTATGGCTTACCAATTCCACGCCCAGCTGCTTAAGGAACTGGGCGGCAACGGTACCGAGAGCAACACGGGTGGCGGTTTCACGCGCACTTGCGCGCTCAAGGACCGGACGGGCTTCGTCAAAGCCGTACTTCTGCATCCCGGTGAAATCGGCATGCCCAGGACGCGGGCGCGTCAGGGGCGCGTTGCGGGCTTGGTCGGCAAGGACTTCAGGGTCCACAGGATCAGCAGACATAATCTGCTCCCACTTTGGCCATTCGGTGTTGCCCACCTGAATAGCGACCGGACCACCCTGGGTGATGCCGTGGCGTACGCCACCGAGGATCGTGACTTCGTCCTGTTCAAACTTCATGCGGGCACCACGCCCATAGCCCAGGCGACGACGCGCCAAGGCATCACGGATTTGCCCACTGGTGAGTTCAACACCGGCGGGCACGCCTTCAACAATTCCGATCAGAGCCGGACCATGGGATTCACCGGCAGTCAACCAACGCAACATATAACCAATCCTGCCATGTAAGGCCTCTAGAACACTCGCCGGGGAAGCCCAACTGAGTCGCACATCACATCTATGACGGAGGCGTCAACGTCACAGCCACTGAACTGCCGGATCTGCTCCGCAGCTTGGTACATCAGCATTTCAAGCCCTGGAACCACCGCTCCCCCATGGCCGTGCCAAACCTCGGCGAGGCGGCTCGGCCAAGGGTCATAAGCGACGTCCAGCAAAACCCCCGCCCCTGTTCCTGGCAGGGCAGCGAGTTCCTCCGCAAGCGCATCGGCCGCGCGCGGTGGAAAAGTGGAGATGACAAGCCCGGACCCAGCCACAGCCGTGGCCGCCTCACTGAGGGGCCGGACCCGCAGGGAAATTCCGACGGCGGCCGCGGCGGCTTGCGCGTCGCCGGCACGGGTTGTGTCCCGAACGAAAACGTCGACATGTTCAGCTCCGAGCTCGCGGACGGCAGCGACCGCAGCCGCTGAGGTACCTCCACCGCCAAGAACAGCGGCATGCCCTGCCGAAGCGATTCCGGCGTAACGTACTGCCTCTACGATGCCCTTGACGTCGGTGTTGTAGCCGACTCGGCGGACCGATCCGCCGTCGTTCTCGAAGACGACCGTGTTGATAACGCCCAAATGGGCGCCCGCGCCACGAACCTCATCGACTTCCCTGACCATGGCCGACTTCAGGGGCATGGTTACCGAAAGCCCGCACCACGACCCATCCCCGCGAAGGGAGTCCATGAACACCGGCAACCTATCGACCGTCAGGTCGATTGCCGAGTACTCGATGTCCACGCCGAGCTTGGCGTAGGCAGCAGTGTGCATCGCCGGGGACTTCGAATGTGAGATCGGGTGCCCGAGGACCGCGGCGCGACGACTCACACGCACCGTCCGGCGTGGGCCTGGCACCACGCGTTGTACTGCTCAACGTAAGTGCTGTGTTCGGCCAGCGTCTTGGAGAACTTGGTCTCCTTGGTGTCCAGGTTGATGGTCACCCAGTACAGGTAATCATTTTGGGTCGGTTTGGCCGCCGCATCGATCGCCGTCTTACCCGGGGAACCAATCGGACCAGCAGGCAGCCCAGGGTTCGCATAGGTGTTGTAGGTGTTGGACTTGTCAGCCTTCTCTTCATCGGTGAGGTGGAAGGACTTCTTACCCAGGCCATAGGTGACTGTGGCATCCGACTGGATGAGGCCGTTGGTCTCGGTGTTGTTGGGCTTGAGCCGGTTATAAATGGCGCCGGCGACGTTTCCGTAGTCGGCCTGGCCACCCTCCGCCTGGACGATGCTGGCGATGGTTACGGTGTCGTACTGCTTGGCCGGATCCGTAATTCCTTGGGCCTTGAGCTCATCAAGGGTGCCGGAGACCAGCTTCTGGATAATGTCCTTACCCGATGTTCCCAGCGGGAAGCGGTACTCTCCGGGAGCGAGGAAGCCCTCCAGGTTCTTGGCCTTCGCAGGCACCCCGAACTGTCCGGGCGCCTGGTTGAAGCCATTGAGTTGGGCCATGGGAATACCGGAGCCCTTGGAGATTGCCTCGAGCGACTCGTTGATCCGGAGCCCGGCACTCAGGGCAAAGTAGATCACCTTGGAGGCGTCCTTATTGGCAAGGACCGCCACGGCGTCGGAGTTTTTCATCTCCGTGCGGAACGTGAATTCGCCTGGCGAGAGTTCGCCGCCGTCCGCCACGAATGCCTTGACGAAGGTATCGGCGTCAGCCACCACGTGGTTTTCCACGAGGGCGGTTGCCACTGCCTTGGGACCTGCGCCTTCCGGCACCGTGATGCTGACGGATCCTGTCCCCGGGCCCGGATAGTCCGTGACTTTGTCCATGCCCAGGAGCGGCCTGAGGAATTGCGCACCGATCGCGATGGCGGCAACGAAGACTCCCAGCGTGATCAGCAAGGCAAGGATGCGACGACGGCGGCGCGCCTTCTTTGCCGCGGCCTTGGATACCGCCGGAGTTTCGACGGGAGCTATCAAATCATGATGGTGGTCGTGATGCAGCTCGTCGTGATGAAGCTCGTCGTGAAGTTCTTCGTGATCCAGGTGGCCTTCATGGCCTTCGTACGCGTAGTGCGGGTCATGCTCTGTGAACGGATGATCGTCAACGTGGACCGGGCCGTCATGGACACCGTAGTGGTGGGTTTCATTCACATGACCGGCGAAGACGGGTACAACGGCGGGGACCGTGTGGGCGTCTTCATGCTGCTCTTCGTCCGAAAGCAACGGATCCGCCGGCGTTTCAGTATGTTCAGGCGTCTCGATGTGTACGGGCGTTTCAGTATGTGCAGGCGTTTCGGTGACTACCGGCGTCGCAACAGTTGGTGAAGCCTCCGGAACCGGTGGAACAGCCGGAGCAGGAACATCCGCCTCCACCGGTTCAGGCACAGTAGTCGGCCGGGGAACGGCGGGAATCGGACGGGGCAGTTCAGGCTCAACGTCGGTCGAAGGCGCTGCTTCCCCCGGCGTCGCTTCGGGAACGGGTACGACGTTCTGGTTCTGGGTGGCGAGGAATCGTTCCCGCGCCCGCAGTTCCTTGCGGGTCAGCGGCATGCCGCCGCCAGCGGTTCCGCTGGAGGGGTCGTTGTTGACCGGGCTCACAGTTGCAGTCCCCTCGTAGAAGAATCTGGTTCAGGGCCGGAGGAAGCCTGCAGCGTTGGGGCACTGCGGGATGTATCAGACTGCGCCGGTGCATTTACTCGGCGGCCAACGTCCGTTCCTCTGGCTTTTTGCATGTCGATCGCGTGCTGAAGTATTCCAGCAGCGGCAACCTGATCAACCACTTTACGGTGGTTCTTGCTGCTCATGCCAGCTTCGTGCAGGTTGCGGTGCGCCGTAACAGTGGAAAGACGCTCGTCTACGAGGTTCACCGGAACGTCCAAACCGGCGCGGGCAAGCTCGCCCGCCAGCAGTTCGGCGTACTCAGTTGCCATCTGCGCGGAGCTTCGTTCCTCGCCCTTCATCGTCTTTGGCAGGCCCACGAAAATCTGCACGGCCCGCATTTCCGTAGCCTGTTTGACCACCACGCGAACATCGGAGTTCTTCTTGGCGTCGCGGCCCACTGTCTTAAAAGGCGTGGCCAGGATTTCGTCGGGGTCGCAAATGGCCAGCCCAACCCTGACGGTGCCGACGTCTACCCCCAGCTTGATGCCTTGGGGGTAGACGCCGCTGTTCGTACTGGAATTCACCGTTAGCGCTTGGCTATCGCATCCACCACCGCTGTGAGGGCCTCAGAGACCTTCCCAGCGTCGGTGCCGCCACCTTGGGCGACGTCGTCCTTGCCACCTCCGCCACCACCGAGGATGCCGGCGGCAAGGCGCACCAATGCTCCGGCCTTCACACCGGCTTCACGGGCAGCCTCATTTGTGGCAATCAAAATGACGGGCCTGTCATTGCTGACACCGGCAACGGCCACAGTGGCGGCTTCGGAGCCCAGACGGTTGCGGAGGTCGAGGGCAAGGTTCCGGAGATCGTCTGCTCCACCTACCTGGCCGGCATCGTGGGCTACAACGCGCACACCTGCTGCGTCCTTGGCGGTGCCCACCAGGTTGGCGGCCGCTGCAGCCAACTGCTCCTTGCGAAGGCGGTCGAGTTCCTTCTCTGTTGCCTTCAACTTGTTCAACGTGCTGGAGATGCGGTCCGCGAGCTGGCCGGAGGGAACCTTCAGCAGTTCAGTGAGTTCCGTAACCAGTGCACGCTCGGCGGCCAGGTGGCGGAAAGCATCCAAGCCCACGAAGGCCTCCACGCGGCGGTTTCCGGAACCGACGGACTGCTCACCCAACAGGGAAAGGCTGCCAATAAGGGAGGTATTGGACACGTGGGTTCCACCACAAAGCTCGCGGGACCACGCGCCGTCGATCTCCACGACACGTACTTCACTGCCGTAGTTCTCGCCGAACAGGGCCATGGCGCCCAGGGCCTTGGCCTCGGCCAATCCCATGACCTTGGTGTCCACCCGGTAGTTGTTCCGGATGGCGATGTTGGAAACCTCTTCAATTTCGGACCGGGTGGCGGGGCTCAGGCCCTCCCCCCAGGCGAAGTCGAAGCGGAGGTAGCCAGCCTTGTTATAGGAACCCCGCTGGGTAGCTTCCGGGCCCAGGATCTGGTGCAGCGCGGCATGCACAATGTGCGTACCCGTGTGCGCCTGTTCGGCTGCGTGGCGCCGTTCACGGTCTACGGCGGCGCGCACCAGGGCGTCGGTGGCGATCTCACCTTCCCGGACGATTGCCTTATGGACGCTGAGGCCCTTAACCGGGCGCTGGACGTCCAGGACCTCGACGACGAACCCGTCGCCGGTGATCAGGCCGGTATCGGCCGACTGTCCACCGGCTTCTGCGTAGAACGGCGTCTCATTGAGCACCAATTCGATTTCGTCACCGGTGGAAGCGTGCGCCACCCGCTGGCCGGCACTGACGATGCCGCGGACCTTGGACTCCCCTTCAAGCTCGTCGTAGCCGGTAAAGGTGGTCTCGCCCTGGCCCAGCATTTCCTGGTAGGCGCTGAGGTCGGCGTGGCCGCCCTTCTTGCCTTTGGCATCTGCCTGCGCGCGCTGACGCTGTTCGAGCATGAGCGAGCGGAAGCCGGCTTCGTCAACCTTAAGGCCGGCTTCTTCAGCCATTTCCAAAGTGAGGTCAATGGGGAATCCATAGGTGTCATGCAGCGCAAAAGCGTCGGCGCCGGACAAGGGAACGCCTGCAGCCTTCGATTCGGCCACTGCATCCTCCAGGCGTGCCGTACCCGAAGCGATGGTGCGCAGGAACGCTTTTTCTTCGGCATAAGCGATACGGCTGATGCGGGCGAAGTCCGTCTCCACCACTGGGTAGACACCCTTCATGGCGTCGCGGGAAGCGGGAAGGAGGTCCGGCAGGCAAGCCTTCTCCACACCGAGCAGGCGCATGGCACGGACGGCCCTGCGGATCAGCCGGCGCAGGACGTAGCCGCGCCCTTCGTTGGACGGTGCCACGCCGTCGGCAATCAGCATCAGGGCCGAGCGGATGTGGTCGGCGACAACGCGCATGCGGACGTCGTCAGTGTGGTGCGGATCATCAGCTGACTCCGCAGAGGTGTACTCACGGCCGGACAGCTCGGCAGCTTTGTCAATGACAGGACGGACCTGATCGGTCTCATACATGTTTTCGACACCCTGGAGAATCATCGCCAGACGTTCCATGCCCAAGCCGGTGTCAATGTTCTTCTGCGGCAGTTCGCCAACGATGTCGAAGTCCACCTTGGAGCGGACATTCTCGATCTGGTACTGCATGAACACGAGGTTCCAGATTTCGATGTAACGGGTCTCGTCGGCGAGGGGTCCGCCTTCAATGCCGTAAGCAGGGCCGCGGTCGTAGTAGATCTCCGAACAGGGGCCGGCGGGGCCCGGCTGGCCAGTGGACCAGTAGTTGTCAGCCTTGCCCATGCGCTGGATCCGCTCGGCAGGAATTCCTGTGTTCTTGAGCCACAGTTCCTTGGCTTCGTCGTCTTCTTCGTACACGGTCACCCAGAGGCGTTCCGCCGGAAGCCCATAGCCGCCGTCGTCAACGCTCTTGGTGAGCAGCTCGAAGGCGAACTTGATGGCGTCTTCCTTGAAGTAATCGCCAAAGGAGAAGTTGCCGCACATCTGGAAAAACGTGCCGTGGCGGGCGGTCTTGCCCACCTCCTCGATATCTCCCGTGCGTATGCACTTCTGAACACTCGTGGCACGCGTGTAGGGAGGCTCTTCGCGCGCGGTCAGATAAGGAATGAATGGGACCATGCCGGCCACAGTGAAGAGAAGTGACGGGTCGCTTGAAACGAGCGACGCGGAGGGAACGGCGGTGTGACCCTTGCTGACAAAAAAGTCCACCCAGCGCTTGGTGATCTCCTGCGACTTCATTAGCTGATTACTTACCCTTCTCAATTCACTGCACACGTTGTGCGCGGAACCGGCTGTTGCCCTTCCGCAGCTTTCCATTCTGCCCTGTTGCGGGCGCGGGAGCGAACCGTGTTCGCTAGCGCCGGCCGGCGTTGGGGTTGTAATCCGTACTGGTAATGCCCAACGCGGCCCTCAAGTCCTCTTCGCGTTCATGCATGCCGGAACGCACGGCGTCCGCGAAATCGAACATGCCATCCGCCAGGCGGCCAACCGCACGGTTAAGTCCGTCGGGGCCGATGCTGGCCTGGGCCTCGGTGACTTTGCGGAAGGCGATAATGCCAATGGCGACGCCAATGCCCATCCAAACAATTCTTTTCATGTGTTCCCGGTCTCCAATTGGTCAGCGGCTGCGACGGCCGGAGGAAGGAGCGCGACGGCCCGCGAAGGCCGAACGAACACCATAGCTAAAGGCTGCAACCTTGATCAGCGGCGAACCAACCGTCGCAGCCACCAGGGAGGACAGGGCGGAAATGTTCGCCGATGCGTCGGACACGTTCGAGGCGATGCCGTCGACTTTCTTCAGTTGCTGGTTGGTAGTGGAAACCGTTGCGGTTACTTCGTCCATGAGGGGCGTCGCCCCGTCGCTGATGGATCGGATGGTGGTGCGCACTTCGTCAAAGACGCCACCGAGCTTCAAGATAGGCACGGCCAACAGCAGGACCAGCAGTGCGAACACTCCTGCTGCGATCAGGCCGGCGATGTCGCCACCAGACATAGAATTCATCTCCTAGATTGTTGCGCTGCCCGGCACTGCCGGTATCCGGCTTCGGCCAAGGCCTCCCCAGTACCCTATCGAAAAAACGTCAGTACCCTACCTACAAAGAAAGCCCGTGGCGTGTGCCACGGGCTTCCTTGTAAGCGCTGCTTGAATTTAGCGAGCGTAGAATTCGACGACGAGCTGCTCTTCGCAGATCACGGGGACCTCAGAGCGCTTCGGGCGGCGAACCAAGCGGGCCTGCAGGGCGTCGAGCTTGACGTCCAGGTATGCCGGCACGTTGTTCAGTGCGTGGGCACCAGCAGCCGCGACCTGGAACGGAGCCATGACCTCGGAGCGGCTGTGAACGTGGATGAGCTGGCCTTCGCCAACGCGGAAGGACGGGCGGTCCACGCGGATGCCGTCAACCATGATGTGGCGGTGCACAACGAGCTGGCGGGCCTGTGCGATGGTGCGGGCGAAGCCTGCACGCAGTACCAGGGCGTCCAAACGCATTTCGAGCAGCTCAACCAGGTTTTCACCGGTGAGGCCCTTGGTGCGGCGGGCTTCTTCGAAGGCGCGGGTCATCTGGGCTTCGCGGATGCCGTACTGGGCGCGGAGACGCTGCTTTTCGCGCAGACGTACGGCGTAGTCGGAGTCCTGCTTCTTGCGGGCACGGCCGTGCTCACCGGGGCCGTACGGGCGGCGCTCCATGTACTTGGCGGCCTTGGGGGTCAGAGCAATGCCGAGTGCACGCGAAAGGCGTGCGGTACGGCGAGCACGAGTGTTGTTAGCCACTTGTGTCCTTCCAAATTACTGCGGTGTGTCAGTGTTACTGGCCTCCATCAGGGAGAGCATCGGCCAACCGCTGCCTTTTGCTACTGGCCCGCGGCACAGCTCCATTGAAGGAATCTTCAAAGGGATTGTGCGTCGGGTCATGCCAGACAAAGAACTATCCTACCACGCTACTGTCCCCGGATGATCTTGCGGAGCCGTTCCAGCCTGGCGGCTATATCGCGTTCGGCGCCGTTGTTGGTTGGCTCGTAGTAGTCCTTTCCCACGAGGTCATCCGGCGGGTACTGCTGGGTTGCCACCCCATGCGGTTCATCATGGGCGTACTTGTAGCTCTTGCCATGTCCCAATTGTTTGGCGCCTGGATAGTGCGCGTCGCGCAGATGCATGGGGATGCCGCCGCCGAAACCGGCACGGACGTCGGCAACCGCCTTGTTCAGGCCCATGTACGCCGCATTCGACTTGGGGGCGGTGGCAAGGTGGACAACGGCTTCGGCCAGGACGATCCGGCCTTCCGGCATACCGATCAACTGAACGGCCTGCGCCGCAGCTACGGCCGTCTGCAAAGCAGTGGGATCGGCCATGCCGATGTCTTCCGCGGCGGAGATGACGATGCGCCGTGCCACGAACCTCGGGTCCTCCCCCGCTTCCAGCATCCGCGCCAGATAGTGAAGGGAGGCATCAACGTCCGAGCCCCTGATGGACTTGATGAACGCACTGGCGACGTCGTAGTGCTGGTCGCCGGCCCGGTCATAACGAACAGCAGCGGCGTCCAGGGCACGCTCGGTGTGCCTGAGTTCCACCAGCACAGGAGCGTCGGGGGCGCCGTCGCCGGCAAGCCCCGGTTCGCCGTCGTCCGTGACGTTGGTATCGTCGGTTTCGCCTTCCCCTTCGACGACGGCTGAGACAGCATTGCTGTCTCCGAACGCGACGCCGGCCGCAGCTTCCAAGGCTGTCAGTGCCCTTCTGGCGTCACCGCCGGAGAGCCGCACCAAATGATCCAAAGCCTCAGGACTGAGTTCCACGCGCCCGGCAAGGCCACGGGCGTCGGCAACGGCCCGCTGTAACAGCCCTGCAATGTCGTCATCCGTCAGTGGCTTCAGCGTCAAAAGAAGCGAGCGGGACAGCAGCGGTGACACCACGGAGAACGACGGGTTCTCGGTGGTGGCCGCCACCAGGACCACCCAGCGGTTTTCAACGCCAGGCAACAGTGCGTCCTGCTGGGCCTTGTTGAAACGGTGGATTTCATCGAGGAACAGGACGGTGGTCTTCTTGTACAGGTCCCGGGCGGTCAACGCCTCATCCATCACCCGGCGAACGTCCTTCACACCAGCAGTAATGGCAGACAATTCCACGAACTTCCGCCCCGGCCCGCGGGCGATGACATGTGCCAACGTGGTTTTCCCGGTTCCCGGAGGCCCCCAGAGTATGACCGAACTGGGGCCTGCCGGGCCCGCAGCTTCTGCGCCCGCGGCGAGCTGGCGAAGCGGGGAACCGTGTCCCAACAAATGCTGTTGACCCACCACGTCGTCCAAGGTCCGGGGGCGCATCCGAACTGCGAGCGGGCTCCGTTGGGACGCCATCCACCCGGCGTCGGAGGCTCCCCCTGCGGCAGGCAGATCCTCCGACTCGTCGTCGTTGTTTGCACCGGCACCAAAGAGATCTTCCACATGGATAGGCTACTCATAGTTCCAACAAAGGAGACATCGACGTGGACCGCCGCGCATCCGCCCCGCAACAACGGCAGTCAAGGGCCTCCAGCCGCACGGCCCTTGTCCCCGCATCACGGCTGTCCGGTTGGGTGGGTCGCTTTGCCAAGAGCCATGGCCCACTCACGGAAGAGCCTGACGACGGCGGAATCCTCCTCCGTGCCGCTGACGGGGCTTCTGCCCTCCTCAAGGCACCCTGGCCGGTCGATGGACGTCCAGGCCGCGGCGCCACTGACATCGAACGGCTTGCCGCTCTTGCAGGCCAGGAACGTGGCCTCGGTATCCTGCTGGTGCGCCGCGGCGGTTTCGCCGTGGCTGTGGCGAGCGGCAGCAAGGTCCTGGAATCCAAAAGCGGCAACCGCTACGTTCAGTCCAGAACGGCTGCAGGTGGCCAATCCCAACAACGGTATGCCCGGCGCCGCTCCAACCAGGCCGACGCCTTAGTGGACTCCACAGCGGAACACGCCGCGCGTATTTTTGCCAGCCACCGGGTTGAGTACATTGTTCCCGGCGGGGATAGAGCCTTGGTGGACCTGGTCCTGGCTCAACCCTCCATGCGTGCTGTGGCCAGCCGAAGCCAACTGCCCTTCCTGGACGTCCAGGAACCCAAAACTGCTGTGCTTGCAAAAGCTGCTTCGGACGCTTGTTCCATCCGGATCCTGGTGACTGATCCAGCGTAAGTGATCCACCAGTCTCATTGTGTCGACACAGCAACTGCCGTTCAGCAACCTCCAGGCGCCCGCCTCAAAGGAGCCTGCCGGTAGAGATAACTCCCTTGTTCCACGAACCCGGCCCGCGAATACAACGCCTGGGCACCGTGGTTGGATGCAGTGACCAACAGCCAAAAACCCTGGAGGTTGCGGGCCGCTCCCTGATCCAGTAGCGCTGCCAGCACCATCGTGCCGTATCCGCGCCTGCGGTGACCGGCAGAGGTCGCCATACTGTAGAGGCCTCCCCAGCCGTCCACCAAGGCGAGGCGTCCGACGGCGGCCGGTACGCCGTCGTCGTCCCTCACCAGCGCGTACACAGACTTGCATCCGGTAAGAATGGTGCGGGCAACCTCCAATTCCGGCTCGCCACCGCGCCCGTCCACGGACCACCACAGGCGAAGCCATTCATCGGTGGGCGCGTCCGAGAGTTCTACGCTCTTCGGCCCGGCACCCAGGGTTTCCAAGGCGTCCGTACCCCGGACCATGATCAGGGTCTCGGACTGCTTGGTGAAGCGTTGCCCGTCCAGGACGGCGTTAAGGCCCGCACTACGGGAGTCATCGAATATCTGGAAAATGAGCGGGAGACGCCGCTGCCTGTACCAGGCTGACGCTGAACTGACTGACCGTTCAATGTCCGGACTGCTTGCCGTGCCCGGCGTCTCGGCCAGCATCCCGGGCAGGTTCCTCGGCCACACGGAGTTCGCCCTCTGCGTGACCCCAGCGGACGCGCGGAGCACCCACTCCCCCGTGTCTTTGCGCTCCACTGCCGGCCACGCCTTGTCCATGAGGGTTTCCAAGAATGCTTGTTCCAACATCGCGGCACCTTTCTTCTGGAGGAACACAAGGGTCATCTGCAGGAACACCAAGGGTCATTGGCAAGAACACCAAGGGCCCCCCACATCAGTGGGGAGCCCTTGGCTACCGTCTTATTCGGACTTGGCCTCCGGCTTGGCCGCAGGCTTGGTTTCCGGCTTGAAGTCCACGCCGGCTTCCTTTCGCTGCTGTGCAGTAATGGGAGCAGGAGCGGCGGTCAGCGGGTCGAAGCCGTTGCCGGTCTTCGGGAAGGCAATGACGTCGCGGATGGACTCGACACCGGCGAGCAAAGCCACGACGCGGTCCCAACCAAGGGCGATGCCGCCGTGAGGCGGCGCGCCGTACTTGAAGCCCTCCAACAGGAAGCCGAACTTGGTCTCGGCGTCCTCCTTATCCAGGCCCATGAGCTGGAAGACGCGTTCCTGAACTTCGCGCTCATGGATACGGATGGAGCCGCCACCGATTTCGTTGCCGTTGCACACGATGTCGTAGGCGTAGGACAGGGCCGACTCAGGATCCTTGTCAAAGGTGTCAAGGAACTCCGGCTTGGGAGAGGTGAAGGCATGGTGCACGGCTGTCCACTGGCCGGCACCCACGGCAACGTCACCGGAGGCAACTGCTGCGGCAGCGGGCTCGAACATCGGTGCGTCCACGATCCATACGAAGGCCCAGTCTTTGGGATCGATCAGACCAGTCCGGTGGCCAATTTCAACACGTGCAGCGCCAAGGAGGGCCCGTGATGCGGACTTCTCGCCGGCGGCGAAGAAAATGCAGTCACCCGGCTTGGCGCCAACGGCGCCGGCCAGGCCGGCCCGCTCTTCGTCGGTGAGGTTCTTGGCTACGGGGCCGGCGAGTTCGCCGTCTTCCTTGTAAAGAACGTAGGCCAGTCCCTTTGCACCACGCTGCTTGGCCCATTCCTGCCAGGCATCCAGGGCACGGCGCGCCTGCGAGGCGCCCCCCGGCATGACGACGGCGCCAACGTAAGGTGCCTTGAAGACGCCGAAGTTGGTGTCCTTGAAGAACTCAGTCAGCTCGGTCAGCTCCAGGCCGAAGCGCAGGTCCGGCTTGTCGGAACCGTACTTTGCCATGGCGTCCAGGTACGTCATGCGTCGGATTGGGGTGGGCACCTCGACGTCGATCAGTTGCCACAGGGCCTTCACAATTGCTTCACCGAGCTCGATGACATCGTCCTGGTCAACGAAGCTGGCCTCGATGTCCAACTGGGTGAATTCGGGCTGGCGGTCCGCGCGGAAGTCTTCGTCACGGTAACAGCGGGCAATCTGGTAGTACTTTTCGAAACCGCCAACTTGGAGCAGCTGCTTGAAAAGCTGCGGCGACTGCGGCAGCGCGTACCAGGAACCGGGGGCAAGCCGGGCGGGGACGACGAAGTCGCGGGCGCCTTCCGGCGTCGAACGCGTCAACGTGGGCGTCTCAATCTCGACGTAGCCGCGCTGGTGCAGCAACTCGCGGGCAATGCGGTTTGCCTCTGAGCGGAGGCGGAGGTTGCGTGCCGGGCCAGGGCGGCGAAGGTCAAGGTAGCGGTGCTTAAGGCGCGCTTCTTCGCCGACTTCGACGTGCTCATCGATTTGGAACGGCAGGGGGTCCGAGGTGTTCAGGATGATGACCTTGTCCGCCATGACCTCGATCTCGCCTGTAGCAAGCGCAGGGTTTTCATTGCCTTCAGGACGTTTGTTGACGGTACCCGTCACCTGCAGGACGTATTCGTTCCGCAGGCCGTGGAAGACCTCTTCTTCACGGACAACTACCTGGGCGACACCGGAAGCATCACGAAGGTCAACGAATGCAACGCCACCGTGATCACGGCGGCGGCCCACCCAGCCGGCCAGGGTAACGGTTTGTCCAATGTGCTCGGAGCGAAGTGATCCGAGGTCATGTGTGCGCAGCACAGCATTCCTTTCAGCATGAATTTTCAAGGGATCATTGCAAAGACGATCCCGTCCGAGTTTACCCGCCCCGGCCGCGGCTGAATCACCTGGCCCGGATCAGGCAGTGATGACCCGGACGTGCAGATCTTCCTCCGACGGCGACCAACTGGCCGGGTCCGCATCCACCTGCGCGCCGGACCTGATGTCCTTGACCTGGTGCTTGCCGTCATCGTCAGTGAACCAAACAAACGGAATTCCCCGACGATCAGCGAACTTGATCTGCTTGCCGAATTTTTCAGCCTTCGCAGCAACTTCAGTAGCAATACCGCGGCCACGAAGCTGTGCCGCGACGTCCTGCGCCGCGGACCAACTGTCGTCGTTGTTCAAAGCGACCAGGACGGCGGTCGGCACTGCCCGTGTAGCAGTGGCAAGCTCCTGGCTCAGGATCCGTGAGACCAGACGGGTGACGCCGATGGACAAGCCGACGCCGGGAAACTTCCGGTTTCCTTTGCTGGCCAGGGCATCGTACCGGCCGCCCGAGCAAATCGAACCCAGTTGTTCATGGCCTACCAGGACGGTTTCGACGACGGTCCCCGTGTAGTAGTCCAGTCCCCGGGCGATGCTGAGGTCGGCAACCACCTTGCCGGGCGCGCGCTGGACGGCAGCCTCAATGACCTGCTGGAGCTCGCTCAATCCTTCCTCGAGAAGGTCATCGGTCACCCCAAGGGCACGTACCTGATCCACGAACGAGGTGTCCTCGGTGCGGATGGTGGCAAGCTTGAGCGCCAGTGCCGCCTGCTCGTCCGAGGCGCCAAGCTCGCTCTTGAGCAGCTCAGCGACTTTGCCTTCGCCAATCTTTTCCAGTTTGTCGATGCTCCGCAGGACTCCGGCGGTATCAGTCAGGCCAATACCGCGATAGAAGCCCTCAGCCAGCTTGCGGTTGTTGATACGGAGGCGGAAGTCCGGAATCGGGAGGGCGCTCAGGGCCTCGGCGATGACCAGCGCGATTTCGACGTCGTAGCGGAACGGCAACTCGCCATCGCCCACCACATCTATATCTGCCTGGGTGAACTCGCGCGCACGGCCTTCCTGCGGACGTTCGCCACGCCAGACCTTCTGGATCTGGTAGCGGCGGAAGGGAAAGGCGAGGTAACCCGCGTTCTCCACGACGTAACGGGCGAAGGGAACAGTGAGGTCGAAGTGCAGGGCAAGCGCATTCGGATCAGCTTTGTCTGCCTTGTCCGTGGTGGTTGACCTGGAAGCTTCGCCTTCGTCGTCCTGCAGGCGGCTCAGGCCATAGACCTCTTTGTCGATCTCGCCCTTACGCAGCAACTGGCCGACGGTTTCAACAGCACGCGTTTCAATCGAGGAGAAACCGTGCAGTTCGAACGTCTTCCGGAGCGTGTCCAACACATGGAGCTCCACCAACCGCTCCTGGGGAAGCCACTCGGGGAATCCGGACAGGGAGGCGGTACGTGCCATGGTGGATAAATCTCCTCGAAGAAAGCTGACTCAGGAATGACCACCGCAGCTTTAAAGGCCTTTTCGGCGATTATGGGGCGGGCGTCCAGCCGGTCATGCATAAACTATGTGCGGCAGCCAGTTTATGCTTTCCGCGCGTGCACATCTAATGCAGCATGCCCGGTCCCTGCAGGCGGCCAGCGAACGTGGACACAATCAGGAGGACTCTTGGCAACAAGGTCGCGGGATGACCGCGAAGCGAGACGCCGCATCCGGCAGATGGAAGCCAAGCGTGCCCTGCGGCAGGAACAGGGCAAGCGGCGCAAACGCGACAACACTGTTGCCATCGGCGCGGGCGCTGCCGCTGTGATCCTCGCAGTGGTGCTGCAACTGACAGTTTTCAGTTCCAACCCCACAGAGGCAGAGTTCGCCGCCGCAGAGGCCGGACTGAGCTCCCCGTCCGCCTCTCCTTCGGCCTCCAACAGCGCAGACATACCCAGCCCGGACACCGCAGCCGGTAAAACCTTCACCGGCGAGCTAGCCCTGAACAGCGGCGTTGTGGGAGTGGAACTGAACGGAACGGCTGCGCCCCAGGCGGCGGCCGTCATCAAGTCCCTCACCGATGCCGGCTACTACAACGGAGCCCTGTGCCACCGCCTGACAACCTCCGAAACGTTCGGCCTTCTGCAATGCGGTGCCAAGTCCGAAGACGGCGCGGACGATCCCAACTACCGTTGGGGTCCCCTGGAGAACACACCAACGGACAACACATACCCGGCTGGAACAATCGCCATTGCCCGCTCGGGAAACAACGCCTATGGCAACGGTCATCAGTTCTTCATTGTGTATAAGGACACAACAATTCCTGCGGACACGGCCGGTGGTTACACGGTGGTCGGCAAAGTCACCAGCGGTTTGGACGTGGTCACGAAAATCGCTGCGGCCGGCCTGAAACCGGGCGAAAACGCGACCGACGGCGCCCCTGTGGCACCTGTCACGATAGACTCGTTTTCTCTGAAGTAACCAGCCTTTGGCCCCGGTCCGGGGTGCAGTTCCTTAGCAGTCCCTCCAAGCGAAAGACTTTTAGCGGTGACAGACAGTCAGAAATCCGACGAAACAGCAGTAGTGGCCAACCAAGACGCAGTCGAGGCAACCAGCCCGAACGGCACTGAGGCAGAAGCCGTGGCTGAACAAACTCCCGCAGTTGCGGCCGACGAAAAGCCGGCAGCAACCAATGGCCCTGCTGCTGAAGAGGCACCAGCCGCTGAAGAAGCCCCAGCCGCTGTAGAAACGCCTGCGACAGAAGAAACGTCTGCAGAAGCGGCTGAGGTGGCACCCGCAGAGGAGGAAGCACCAGAAGCTGAGGTGGCACCCGCAGAGGAGGAAACCCAGCCTGCCGATTCGCGTCCCACTCCTTCCCCTGCTGCCTTCGCGGCCCGCCCCAAGGCGCCTGCCGCCGTCGTTCCGGCTGCTCCCGCGGTATCTGCGGCCTCGCTTGCAGAGGCAGCCAAGTGGGGGCGCGCCGAAGGCGACGGCCACGTATTCCTCACTTTGGATGGCGAGGAGATTGCCGTTGGGCAGTACCCGGGTGTTAGCCCTGACGAAGCCCTGGGCTACTTCGCCCGGAAGTTCGACGACGTCATTGCCCAGATAGTCCTGCTGGAACACCGCGTGGAATCCAAGGCTCCGGCAACGGACATGCAGAAAACGGTAACCCACCTTCGCGAGCAGCTCGCAGAGCGCAACATGGTGGGAGATATCCGTTCGGCCGAAGCACGCCTGGACACGCTGTCCGAACAGATCGCCGAGCTGGAAAAGTCCGAGAAAGCAGCCCATGAGGCGGTCCGCGCCAACGAGCTTGCCGCGCGCGAAGCCATTGTGGCAGAGGCAGAGGCCATCGCGGGCCAGGATCCTGCCCAGATCCAATGGAAGACTTCCAGCGCGCGAATGAACGAACTCTTCGAGACGTGGAAAGCTGCGCAGAAGAGCGGGGTCCGTCTTGGCCGGAGCAACGAAGACGCCCTTTGGAAGCGCTTCCGCTCGGCCCGCACAGTGTTCGACCGCCACCGCCGTGCCTACTTCTCGCAGCTGGACAGCAACAATTCTGCGGCCAAGGTGGCTAAGGAAGCATTGATCGCAGAGGCTGAGGCGCTTTCCTCTTCCACTGACTGGGGTTACGCCGCCGGGGAGTACCGCAGGCTCATGGATCAGTGGAAGGCCACCCCACGCGCCAGCCGCAAGGATGACGACGCACTCTGGGGACGTTTCCGCGCCGCGCAGGATGTGTTCTTCAGCAACCGGCAGGCTGCAAACGACCAGATCGACCAGGAGTACACGGCCAACCTTGCAGTGAAGGAGCAGCTGGTAGCTGAGGCCCAGGCGTTGCTGCCGATCAACGATCTCAACGCAGCGAAGAAGGCCCTTCAGTCCATTCGTGACCGCTGGGAAGATGCAGGCAAGGTCCCCAGGGCGGACATGGGCCGGATCGAGGCCGGTCTTCGCAAGGTGGAGGACGCAGTCCGCGAGGCTGAGGAGGAGAAGTGGCGCCGGAGCAATCCGGAGACCAAGGCCCGCACCAACAGCGCTTTGTCGCAGCTTGAGTCAGCAATTGCCGGGCTCAAGGAGGATCTGGAGAAAGCTGAAAAAGCCGGAGACCAGCGCCGCATTAAGGCCGCGCGTGAAGCTCTTGAGGCACGCCAGGCGTGGCTGGACCAGATCCAGCGATCAGCGAGCGACCTCGCCTGACCCAGCTCTGGGTTCATGTTGAGCCCATGATTGTCTGCAGGCCCTGTACCGGTTATCCACATGCCCGGTACGGGGCCTGTACTGTTGCGGCCAGGACACGGAATGATCAATGAATGGTCCCACCCGTCACAGCCCCGCAACTGCAGGAACCCGTCCTTCCCGAACTCTACGCACCCAGCCGGATCTTCACGTGGCCTGAATTGCAGGGCATGGCACTGGATGGCATCCTGCTTCCTTTGTACGGAAAGAGCTATGCCTCGCCCGGGATTGCAGTCACGCCCCGCCTCCGCGCCCGTGCAGCTGCCCTGACTGTCCCGGACCGGATGCGGACCAAGGTGGTCGCGGGCAGGCTCACCGCGGCCTGGATCTACGGATGCGCGAGCCCTCCGGAGCGGTTGTCACTCCTGGTGGATGCCAAGCATCGTATCTCCAGCGTGCGCAGTGCCCGGGGGTGCAACCTCCATGAGGTTCGGCTTGGCCAACTGGACGTTCTGAGCCTTGGTGGCATGCTGGTCAGCAGCCCCTTGAGAACAGCAGCGGACATTGCGCTGCACGTTGAGTCAGATCAGGCCCTGCCGGCGTTGCGGCGGCTCCTGGACCACCCGGAGCTCGGCATCAGGCTCCGTTTGCTCACCCTTGCCGTGGAGGCAGCGCCGCGGGTTCCCCACAAGAAGCGTGCGCTCGCTACGCTCGCACGGCTCGTGCCCCCGAGCTAGCTCCTGCGCCTGTTACCGGTTGTGCGGTATACGTCGAAGACTCCGTCAATACGCCGCACCGCGCTGAGAACATGGTGCAAATACTTTGGGTCACCCATTTCGAAGGCAAATTTGGAGATCGCCACCCTGTCGCTTGAGGTGTGCACCGAAGCCGCAAGGATGTTGACATGGTTTTCCGACAGGACACGGGTGACATCGGACAAGAGTGACTTCCTATCCAAGGCTTCCACCTGAATCTCCACCAGGAAGACGCTGGACTGCGTTGGTGCCCACTCGACCTCGACGATCCTGTCCGGCTGGTCGCGCAACCCGGAGACGTTGGTGCAATCAGTCCTATGCACCGACACCCCAGAACCGCGGGTGACAAATCCAAGGATGGGGTCAGGGGGCACAGGGGTACAGCACCGGGCAAGTTTGACCCACACGTCTCCCACGCCACGAACGATGACACCGGAATCGGAAAACTTGGACTTGGCAACCTGCGTAGGGATGCTGACCTCGTCAAGGTCCTCATCCGGGGTCTCGTGTCCACCCAGATGCTCTACGAGCTTCTCCATCACAGACTGGGCAGAAGTATGGCCGTCACCCACTCCTGCGTACAGGCCGGAGATGTCAACGTAGTGGAAGTCCTCGGCGACGGCAGACAGCGCATCATGCGTCATGAGTCGCTGCAGTGGGAGGTTCTGCTTTCGCATGGCCCGCGTCAGCATGTCCTTGCCGCGGTCAATCGCTTCCTCACGGCGTTCCTTGGTGAACCACTGGCGGATCTTGTTCCGGGCCCTTGCCGACTTGACGAAGTGCTGCCAGTCCTGGCTTGGACCAGCGCCCTCCGCCTTTGAGGTGAAGATCTCCACCCAGTCGCCATGGTTCAGTTCGCTGTTGAGCGGCACAAGCTTGCCGTTAACGCGGGCTCCGATGGTCCGGTGCCCCACTTCCGTGTGAACCGCGTAGGCGAAGTCCACCGGAGTCGATCCAGCAGGCAAGGCCATGACTTCGCCCTTGGGCGTGAAGACGAAGACTTCCCGTGCGTTGATCTCGTACCTCAGCGAATCAAGAAATTCGCCCGGGTCCGATGTTTCCTGCTGCCAGTCCACCAAGGACCGCAGCCAGCCCATATCGCCGTCGCGTGGGCTGCCAGGGCCCACCGCAGTACGGTTGGGTTGGTCCTTGTACTTCCAGTGGGCTGCGACGCCATACTCAGCCCGGCGGTGCATCTCATGCGTGCGGATCTGGATTTCCACGGGCTTTCCGCCCGGGCCGATTACCGTGGTGTGAAGGGACTGGTACATGTTGAACTTCGGCATGGCGATGTAGTCCTTGAACCGACCCGGGAGAGGGTTCCATCGCGAGTGCAGGGTACCAAGTGCTGCGTAACAATCCCGCACCGAGTCAACCAGGACGCGAACGCCCATGAGGTCGTTGATGTCGTCAAAGTCCTTATCGCGGACGATCATCTTCTGGTATATCGAGTAGTAGTGCTTGGGCCGGCCGGTAATGGTGGCCTTGATCCGGGCCGTGCGGAGATCATCGGCAATCTGGTTGCGGATGACACTGAGGCTCTTCTCGCGTTCAGGGGTACGGTCCCCCACCATGCGGACGATTTCCTCGTACACCTTGGGGTAGAGCGCTGCGAAGGACAGATCCTCCAACTCCCACTTAATGGTGTTCATACCCAGGCGGTGTGCAAGGGGAGCGAAGATCTCCAGCGTTTCGCGGGCTTTACGGGACGACGATTCCGCCGAAACGAACCGCCATGTACGGGCGTTGTGGAGCCGATCAGCAAGTTTGATCATCAGGACCCGGATGTCCTTGGCCATAGCCACGACCATCTTGCGGACCGTCTCCGACTGCGCTGCTTCACCGAAGCTGACCTTGTCGAGCTTGGTGACCCCGTCCACAAGCATGGCAACTTCCGGGCCGAAGTCGCGGGTGAGGTCATTCAGTGTGTAGGGGGTGTCCTCCACAGTGTCGTGGAGCAAGGCGGCGGCGAGGGTGGTTCCTGTCATCCCAAGCTCAGCAAGGATGGTGGCTACCGCCACCGGGTGGGTGATGTACGGATCACCACTCTTGCGCTTCTGCCCTTGGTGGCTGCGCTCTGCTACCGCGAATGCGCGCTGAATGAGGTCGAAGTCTTCTTTGGGGTTGTTGGCCCGCACAGTTCGCAGGAGCGGTTCCAGAATCGGCGAGTACGGCGCCATCCCCCGACCGGTCAATCGCGCAAGCCTGGAACGCGTGCGCTCCCGCCGCCCCGGAAAGGTTGGACGCACGCCGGGAGTATCGACTGGAACCGTACCAGCAGTCCGTCCAGCCACGCTTGTTGCCGGAACCGTCACACCGTGGTGACTGTCCTCCCCGCCCGTCGGTGGTGCCGACGTCGCACGTTCTTCCACAGAAGTACCCCTCACGACCTATTTAATTCTTCCAGTCTATTCCCGCAGGCGAATGCTTCCGCAACCGGACAGCACATGACGCACGCCGCGGCAAGTCAAAGAGAAAGGACCCCGCTGTAAAAGCGGGGTCCTCCTCCAGGACGTAATGCCTAGTGGAAATAACCTAAACAGTGGCCTCGGCCCTGCGGTGGGCCACTTTCCCGGCCTGCTTCACGAGTTCCGGCTCGCCCTGGCGCAGCCAGGCGTAGAGCGGTGCCGCAATGAAGATGGTCGCCGCCGTACCGATGAGGATCCCGACGAAAAGCGCCAGGGAAAGGTCCCGCAACGTTCCTGCGCCCAACAGTCCTGCCCCGATGAAGAGGATGGCTGCAACCGGAAGGACGGCCACCATCATGGTGTTGATGGAGCGGACCAGGGTTTGGTTGACCGCAAGGTTGACCTCTTCACCGAAGGTCCGGCGCGTGGAGGTGGAAATGCCCGCTGTGTTCTCGCGGATCTTGTCGAAGACCACCACGGTGTCATACAGGGAATAGCTCAGGACAGTCAGGAATCCGATGATGGCCGACGGCGTCACCTCGAAATCACTCAGGGCGTAGACGCCCGCTGTGGTGAACATGGTGACGAGCATGCCCACCAAGGCAGAGAGTGACATCTTCCAGGTCCGGAAATACAGAGCCATGAGGACGGCAGCGAGGCCGACGAACACCACCAGGCCAATGAGCGCCTGGCGGGTGACATCCTGGCCCCACGTGGGGCCAACAAAGTTTGATGTCACCTCGTTGTCCGTCACACCGTAAGCGGTGGTCAGGCCCTCTTTGATGCGGTTGGTCTCGTCATCGGTCAGCTGGTCCGTCTGAATCCTCATGGTGTTGCCGGCCACGTTCGCAACACGGGGAATGGCACCGGATACGACGTCATGGACAGCCTTTTCGCCCAGGCCGGCGTCGGTGGTCTTCACGTTGGAAACCGTGAACTCCGAACCGCCGCGGAACTCGATCCCGAGGTTGAAGCCGCCCTTCAAAACCGGGATCAGGATGGAGAGGGCCACAGCCACCGCAGCAATGATGAACCAGATTTTCTTGGAATCAACAAAGTTGTAGGAGCGCTTGCCCGTGTAAAGCTCGTTGCCGAAGGTTGCGAAGCTCGTGGTCATTACTTCTCCTCCTTGGTGCCGTTGGCAGGCCCGGTCAATTGGCCCTTCTCGGCGAGGCGCCGTTCGGCGATGGTCATACGGCGTTCTGCTTCAGCCGCGGCACCTGTATTGCGTGCACGGACAACGGCAGGTTTCTCAGCAGGTGTGCGGAGACGTCCGGCTCCCCGGTACAGCGGGACAGCCCCCAGGCGGTCAGGTGACAGGCCGGAGAACCTGTGGCCTTCGCCAAAGAACTTTGTGCGGGCAAGGACCTGCAGCATCGGATGCGTGAACATAAACACCACGATGAGGTCGGCGACAGCCGTGAGGCCAAGGGTGAACGCGAAGCCACGGACATTGCCTACGGCCACGAAATAGAGGACCAACGCAGCCAGCAAGTTCACTGCCTTGGAAGCCAGCACTGTGCGCTTGGCGCGCTTCCAACCATTCTCGACGGCGGACACCAGCCCGCGGCCTTCACGAAGTTCATCGCGGATACGTTCGAAGTACACAATGAACGAGTCGGCCGTCTGTCCGATGGCCACGATCAGGCCAGCAACACCCGCGAGGGAGAGGCGGTAGTTTTCAGTCCAGCCCAGAATGGCGATGGCGAGGTAGGTCAAGCCACCGGCGACAACCAGGGAAGCAATGGTGACAAAGCCAAGGGCCCGGTACTGGAACAGCGAGTATACAACCACCAGCAGCAGGCCGATGAGGCCAGCGAGCAGGCCGAGCCGGAGCTGATCGCCACCGAGCGTGGCAGAGATCTGTTCCTGGGACTGGATCTCGAAGGAGATCGGCAAAGCACCGTAGCGGAGTTGGTCGGATAGCGCCTTTGCAGAGGCCTGGGTGAAGTTACCCGTGATCTGCGGTTTTCCGTCAGTAATGACAGCAAGGGACCTCGGTGCTGAGATGACCTTGTCATCCAGGACAATGGCGAATTGTGCCTTGGGGTCGTTGCCGCCCTGGGCAAGGGACGCGGTGTAGAACTGGTTCAGCCGCTCCGTAACTTCCTTGAACTTGGCAGTTGCCTCGGCGTTGAACGTAATGTTCACACCCCAGGAGTTCGTCACCGATCCCTGTGCGCCTTGTACCTGAGAGAAGGAGGAGGAGCTGATGTCCTGGCCTTTGACCTCGACCGGACCAAGGATGTACTTGATGGCGGGGGTCTTGTCCGTTGCCGGTTCACAGGTCACAAGCGGCTTCGCCGGATCAGAACGTTCCCGCTTCTCGGTGGAAGGGTTGACGCAGTCACGCGCCTCGAATTCCTTGTAGATCTCGGGAGTCACCCAGTTGGTGTCGCTCGCGTTGGTGGGCTCCGCGGTGGGCTTGGGCAGCTTGTCATCCGGCGTACGTGATTCGACAGGGATGGCCGCAGGATCCGCCGCAGCGATCACCGGGCGGAAGTTCATGTCCGCCGACGCCTGGATAAGATCACGGGTTTCCTTGGACGGAGTTCCCGGGAGGCTTACCACCACGTTCCGCCCCGACTGGGTGCTGATCTCAGCTTCGGCAACGCCGGAGCCGTCCACACGCTGCCGGATGATCGCTACTGCCTGATTAAGTTGTTCCTCAGTGATGTCGCTGGAACCCTCTACCCGCGGTGCCAGGATCATCTGGGTGCCGCCCTCAAGGTCCAAGGCAAGTTTGGGAGCCCAGCTTGCATGGCCGGAAATGACTCCGCCACCCAGGACAGCGGTGAGTACAACGAATATTGCTCCAAGCCAAGTCAGCACCCTGCGGGCTGAGTTTTTGGGGCCGGTCCGTGCCATTATCGATCTTCCTTTTATCGCCGGACAGCCGCCGGCGGACGCTGGTAAGCGTCTGCCGGCGGCTTTCCGCTGCCGTAGAAGTGTCCTTGCGCGGTGTTGCCGCGACTGACGGTGCTAGTTGTCCTTCTTGTCCTCTTTGTTGAGGCGCGCGATGGTTTCGTCCGGCGTCTCAGTCGCAGCCGGGGTCTCATCGGCAACGGTGAGCGACGAAGCGTCGTCCGGAACAACGGGGGCTTCCTCTTCAGCCTTTTCGATCACCTTGGTGACGGCCTGGCGGTGAACCGTAGCTTCGTTTCCGGGAGACAGCTCGATAACAACCTTGTTCTCAGCTTCGTCGATGGACACGATGCGTCCGAAGAGACCGAAGCTGGTCATGACATCGACGCCCGGAGCGAACTTGGACTGCATCGCAGCCTGCTGCTGCTGGGTCTTCTTGTTGCGGCGGAACATCATGAAGACAAAGAGTCCAAGCATGACGAACAGCAATATGGTCATTGGATCCACAGGGAAGTTCCGTTCTTTACTTACGTTTTGGTTCACGGCAACGTCCCCGGCAGATCCTGCGGACACGGGAGTAAATCCCGCACAGCAACGCGCTTCACCGCGAAGCGGGCGCATGGATCAAGGACTCGAACGTGCCGAGCGTCATACCAGTCTAGTGGGAAAAGCTGAATACAGCGTGTTAACCGATGGTATCTACGCTTTCGGCGTGGTTTTCATCCTCGTCAAACAAGGCAAGGGTCTCCTGGCCGAATACGCCCGCCGGTACGGCATAACCGAGGTGTGTCCACGCTGATGCCATGGCGATGCGGCCACGAGGTGTCCGCCCGAGCAGCCCTTCGCGCACCAAGTATGGCTCGGCAACAGTTTCAACAGTCTCCGGCTCCTCGCCCACGGCGATCGCCAGCGTTGAAAGACCCACCGGCCCACCGCTGAATTTGGTAATCAACGCTTCAAGGACGGCGCGGTCAAGGCGGTCCAATCCCCGTTCATCTACCTCGTACATGTCCAGGGCCGCCGACGCCGATCGCGCGTCGATCTGTTCGATTCCGTGGACAAGTGCCCAGTCGCGAACACGGCGAAGCAAGCGGTTTGCAATTCGTGGCGTGCCGCGGGATCGTCCGGCAATCTCTGTGAATCCGGCGGAGTTGACCTTCAGGTCAAGCAATCCGGCCGAACGGCGCAGTACGAGTTCGAGTTCTGCTACAGAGTAGAACTCGAGGTGGCCCGTAAATCCGAAGCGGTCCCGCAAGGGGCCCGGCAGAAGCCCTGCGCGGGTGGTTGCACCAACGAGCGTGAAGGGTGGAAGTTCAAGGGGAATGGCGGTTGCGCCAGCGCCCTTGCCGACCACGATGTCCACACGGAAGTCTTCCATGGCCATGTAGAGCATCTCTTCAGCCGGGCGGGACATGCGGTGGATTTCGTCGAGGAACAACACCTCCCCTTCGGACAGCGAGGAAAGAATTGCTGCAAGATCTCCGGCATGCTGGATGGCTGGTCCGCTGCTGATACGCAGTGGGGCGTTCATCTCGGCGGCAATGATCATGGCCAGAGTGGTCTTGCCCAGGCCTGGAGGACCGGAAAGCAGTACGTGGTCAGCGCTCCGGCCGCGCATACGCGAAGCTTCAAGCACCAGCGAAAGCTGCTTCCGAACACGGTGCTGGCCAACAAAATCATGCAGGTTTTTGGGCCGGAGCGCGGCTTCGATAACGCGCTCCTCCGGCTCCTCTCCCCCGGCAACGAGCGATTGCTCAGCCACGGGTGCCTACGCGGTTTCCAGCGCGCGCGCCGTCCTGCCCCAACCAGCGCAAAGTGGCACGGAGGATTTGCGCCACGTTACCGTCATCAACAAGCTCGGGGGAATCGGCCATTGCTTTGTCGATGCTGCCCGCGGCGTCCTTCTCGGACCATCCCAGACTGGTCATGGCAGCCACTACCTGGGGCTTCCATTCCACGGTAGCGATCACTGGAGCTGCTGTTCCTGTGCCAGTGCCGTGCGGGACCAGCTTTCCGGCCAGTTCAAGGACAATCCGGCCCGCGACCTTCGGTCCGATGCCTGGCACTTTAGTGAACGCCTTGCCATCGCCGGTGTGCGCAGCTACACGGATCGCTTCGGGCTCGTGCACCGCAAGTACGGCCAGAGCCAGCCGTGGCCCGACGCCGCTCACGCTCAGCAGGACATCGAAAACCTCGCGTTCATCATCATCGGCGAAGCCGAACAACGTGAGGGAATCCTCACGGACGATCATGGAGGTGAAGAGCTTCGCTTCGGCGCCTACTTTTAGGTGGCTCAAGGTCTGGGGCGTAGCGAAAACGCTCATTCCCGCGCCGTTGAGGTCGATCACGGCGGTCGACAAGCCAACGTGGGCAACTGTTCCACGGAGAAAACTGATCAAGACCCGGCTCCTGAGGTACGGCCTGCAAAGCAGACTATCCGAACATATCTACGAATACCCTAGCAAGGGGTTCTCCGAATCACCGTGCGCGGCGCGCTTTCGCTTCCGCTTCCGCCCAGGCCCGCTGAGCCGGGGTGAGGGAGTCCGTGCCCGTGTTCCCGCCGATTCCACCCATGCCGCTGCCTGCCCGCCAAGCGTGCGTCAGCGCCAGGGCAAGTGCGTCCGCAGCGTCGGCGGGTTTGGGCGGGGCGTCGAGCCGGAGGATTTTGGTGACCAATTTAGTGACCGCGTCCTTGTTCGCAGTGCCACTTCCGGTCACGGCCGCTTTGACTTCGGAGGGGGTGTGTAAAGCTACGGGAATGCCGCGACGCGCGGCAGCCGCGATGACAACGCCCGAGGCTTGGGCCACGCCCATCACCGTGCTGACGTTCATCTGCGAAAAAACGCGCTCGACGGCGACGACGTCCGGCTCGTGCAGGTCCAGCCACTCGTCGATGGCCGTGGCGATGACCAAAAGCCTCTTGTCCAGTGTCAACTCAGCCGAAGTCCCGACCACACCAACAGCCACCATGGTGGCCCGGCGGTTCCGCTCGATATCCACTACACCGATGCCGCAACGGGTAAGGCCCGGATCGACTCCCAATACGCGAAGAGTCAAGTCCGGGCCTTCCTGTTTGTTGTCAAAATAGAAGGGCTGCCCGCCTAGTCGGCGTCGAGGGCAGCCTGCACTTCCTCGCTGAAGTCTGCGTTGCTGTAGACGTTCTGGACGTCATCCAGGTCTTCGAGGGCATCCACGAGTTTCATAAATTTCCGGGCGCCATCAATATCGAGGTCCACCTGCATGGAGGGCACGAATTCAGCTTCATCGGATTCGTACTCGATGCCGGCATCCTTCAATGCGTCACGGATGGCCTGCAGGTCAGAGGGCTCGGAATGCACTTCCCAGTTCTCGCCGCTGTCCTTGACTTCCTCTGCGCCGGCGTCCAGGACGGCCATCAGGATGTCGTCCTCGCTCAGCCCATTCTTTGGCAGCACGACGACGCCCTTGCGGGTGAACAAGTAGCTGACCGAGCCGGGATCTGCAATGGTGCCACCGTTGCGGGAAATCGCGAGTCGAACCTCGGAAGCCGCACGGTTCTTGTTGTCCGTAAGACACTCGATCAACAACGCCGAGCCCTGGGGGCCACGGGCTTCGTACATGATTTCCGTGTAATCGACCACTTCGCCCGTGAGGCCGGCACCGCGCTTGATGGCGCGGTCAATGTTGTCGTTGGGAACCGAGGTCTTCTTCGCCTTGGTAACCGCGAGTTCCAGGCCCGGGTTGCCGGCGAGGTCCGGGCCGCCCATGCGCGCAGCAACTTCGATGTTCTTGATCAGCTTTGCGAACGACTTTGCACGCCTGCTATCAATGATGGCTTTCTTGTGCTTGGTAGTCGCCCATTTGGAGTGGCCTGACATGCTTTTACGCTTCTCCTCTGATCATTCGAATAAAGAGTTCATGCACGCGCTTCTCACCTGTGACTTCCGGGTGGAAAGAGGTGGCCAACAGCTGGCCGGAGCGCACTGCAACAATTCTAGCCAATCCGTGCAAAGTGGCGGTGTGGCTGGCGTGCTCCGGGTCAACCTGTGCCAGGACTTCGACTCCCGGGCCAACCCGTTCCACCCAAGGTCCACGGATGAAGACCGCGTGCACCGGATCCACGCCGGACTCCCCTGCGCTGAACTCGAGTCCTTTGAAATCGAGGTCGGTTTCAAAGGACTCGCGCTGCCGCCCGAAGGCATTGCGGCGCACCGTGATGTCCAATCCGCCAAAGGTCTGCTGGGGGTTTCCGTCCAGATCAGTAGCGGGATCGGCAATCTCATCGGCAAGGAGAATCATGCCGGCACAAGAGCCGTACACCGGAAGGCCTTCGGCGATGCGCTTCCGAAGCGGGTCCGCGAGTTCAAAGATTCTAGAGAGTTTGTCGATCGTGGTGGATTCTCCACCAGGGATGATCAGGCCGTCAACGTCATCCAGTTCTGCGGGCCGACGGATGCCCACACCCGTGGCGCCTGCAGCTTCCACTGCGTGGATGTGCTCACGGAAGTCGCCTTGGAGGGCCAGTACGCCGATCCGGAGTCCTGCACCCACGCGTGATGAAGCGTCGGAAAGGGGGTTGGTCATTAGACCATCATAGTGGTCCGGCCCGGCAATCTCCTCCCGGAGGACAAGCGGCAATGCCAGCAGGAGTCGCCTCCACGCCCAGTTCCATGCCTTAACTGGGATATATTACAGAGCATGTTTTCCTTCAGCGTTCCCCTCGGCAAGCTGGTCCGCACACTGTCCCGGCTCCGGGGTGGGGGCTCTGCTTTCCCCGGCCTGGTGGTCGAAAAAATCGATCCCGGTTTCATGCAGAGAACGCTGTCCAGCCTTCCCCATGGCGTGGCAGTTGTCAGCGGGACGAACGGAAAGACGACCACCACCAAAATGGTGGTCGAGCTGTTGGAAAGCCAGGGCTTGAAGGTCTTCACCAACCGCACGGGCAGCAACTTCACCCGGGGCGTGGCCGCTTCCCTCCTCGGCGATGTTGACTGGCGTGGTCGCCTCGACGCCGACGTCGCGATCCTTGAACTCGACGAAGCACATGCTGTGCACTTCGTGAACAAGGTGCCGCCGCGTTTTAGCCTCTTGCTGAACGTCCTACGAGACCAGCTTGACCGATTCGGCGAGATCGACAAGACCGCCCGCTTGCTCGAACACATCGCGCAGAAAACCACGGACACCGTGGTGCTGAACCGTGAAGACCCGCGGGTAGCGCGAATCGCCAACACCCTGAATGTTCCCGGGGCACTCCACAATCCCAGCGTCCGATACTTCGGCCTGGATGAATCGCTGCGCAGCACGTTCCCCAACGACGACGATATGCGGACGGCTACCACCGGACCCTCGTCCCCGAACACGCCGGCACCGGGCACCGCAGGTGATGTACCTGCCGCCCCCGCTGCCGACGTCGTACTCCGCCGCGTGGGTGCCCAGGACGCCGACTTTGAGTTCGACGGCGAAACGGTCACCACCAGCATGAAGCTGCGTGGTGTCTACAACATCTTCAACGCGGCGGCCGCACTTTCCCTGGCCAGGGCGATCCTGGGTACGGGAGCCGTCGACACTCCCAAACTGGTCAAGGCACTCGGTGATGTGGCTCCTGCTTTCGGGCGCGGCGAAAGCCTCACTGTCGATGGCCAGCCGTTGGAACTCGTGCTTGTTAAGAATCCCAGCGGCTTCCGGCTCGGCCTGAAGTCCTTCCCGGCCGGCGGCTACGCCACCATGATCGCCATCAACGACAACTATGCAGATGGCAGGGACATGTCCTGGCTCTGGGACGTCGAATTCGAGTCGCTGCGGGAAGACGGAGTTGAGGTCCTCACCGGCGTTCGAGCGTACGACATGGCCCTGCGACTGCAGTACGACGAGGTCCGCTTCGGTACAGTCGAGACCGACATAACCTCGGCGCTCCATGCATTCATTGACGGCTCGCGTGGCAAGCCCAAGCGAATTTTCTGCACGTACACCGCCATGCTCGCGATCCGTCGCGAACTGGCCAAAATCACCATAGTTGAGGTGGTCTCATGACCCCGGAAGCACAGCCCACCAAGGGAACCATCCGCGTCCTCCAGCTCTACCCGCGGGACATGAACATTTACGGTGACTGGGGCAACGCCCTGGTCCTCCAGCAACGAATAAAGTGGCATGGGTACACGCCGGAGCTCCTTGAATACAACGTAGACGATGACTTTCCTGACGACATCGACATCATCGTCGGCGGGGGCGGGCAGGACAGCGGCCAGCTCGTCATTCAAGACGATCTTCAGGCACGCGCCGATCAACTGCGGAAGCTCGCGGACGACGGCGCACCCATGCTCGTAATTTGCGGCCTCTACCAGCTTTTCGGAAAGTTCTTCAAGACCAGCGCGGGCCCTGTCATTCCCGGCATCAGTATCCTCGATGTCGAGACACACGGCACGGATGAACGCCTGATCGGCAATGTAACGCTCAAGTCCTCCGAATTCGGGGACGTCCTGGGCTACGAGAACCACAGTGGACAAACCACCCTGGGCCCCGGCGTCCAACCGCTGGGAACTGTCACCAAAGGTGCGGGAAACAACAGCAAGGACGGTCACGAGGGCGCCCGCTACCGCAACGTGGTGGCCAGCTACCTGCACGGCTCGCTGCTGCCCAAGAACCCGGCGATCGCCGACTTCCTGATACGGACGGCCGCGGAGCGGAAATATGGCACCTTCGTGCCGGGAACGCCCGACGACGACTACGCCCGCCTCGCGCGGGAGCACGCTGCCCGCCGGCCACGCTAGCTACTTGCCGCCTTACTTCTCCTTGGTAATCAGCAGCTCGTGGGCACCTGCCGCCGCCGCGCCCATCGACTCGACCACGGCCTTGGTGCGTTCGTGCGTCTCTGCGTCGGCAGCCGGGGAAGCGCAGACTCCCTGGGGTGCGTCGCTGGCCACTGAGCACCAGCGGTAGGGATCCCGGACAATCACCGACGGCGCCCAGGCGAGATCCGAGGCAGTCCAAACACCAGCCGCGTTTTGGCTGAACTGCGCACGGACCAGCAGTCCTTCGTTGTTGACCACATACCAGGGCGACAGTTCCGTCACGCCATTACCCAGTCCGTAGACAGTCCACGTGCCCTTGTAGTATTCAATCGGCAGCACCGAGTGCGTGTGGTGTCCATAAACCATGGTGAATTGGCCGCTGTCCACCAATGCGTGGGCGACCTCCTGTTGCTGGGCGTTGGCCTCGCTGGCGTACTCATCACCGGCGTGCATGACTCCGAGCACGATGTCGGCTCCGAGTGCACGGGCCTTGGTCGCCTTCGCAATCATGACCGTGGGATCAAGTTCGTCCACAAGCCACGGGTACTCCGGAATCTGACCGTTGTGTCCGTAGGTGCCGGCAATGACTGCAACGGTCGCTGCGTCCGTCTTAAGCATCAGGATTTCCTGTGATGCAGCTTCGGTCCGGTAGGAACCAGTGTGCTTGAGCCCGGCGGCATCCAGTGCATCCAACGTTCGGAGCAACCCTTCAGTCCCCCGGTCTATGGTGTGGTTGCTGGCTGTAGTGCAGGCCTGGTACCCCACATCCTTGGATGCTGTAACGATCTGCGGCGGGACGTTGAAGGATGGGTACGCGGAGAACGGACCATCCGGCGTGCCAACTGGGGTTTCCTGATGGCAAATGGCGAGATCGCTGTTCCGGATATAGCGCCGCTGGCCTTCAAGGAGCGGTATGAAGGTGTAACCGGGCTGCCCTGCGGCGGCGGCGTCGGCCCGGGCCTGCTGCCACAGCTGTGTATGGATCAGCATGTCGCCGGTGACCGTAATCGACGTACAACGCAGTTCGGGACAAGAAGGGCCCTTGCCCGGCGTCGGCGTAGGAGTCGGCGTTGGGGTGGACACAGGAGACGCGGGGGCAGTAGCGGCGCTGCTTTGCTCCCGGGAATCGTTCTCCGCAATTACGCCGCAGGCGCTCAAGCACAACGCAAATACTGATGCTGCCAGCAAAGCGCCCGTTCGCCATGGCCTGTGACGTCGGCGATCCCCCCGACTCCCGCAAGATGTGATGTTCCCCATAACAGCAATCCTACGGCGCGAGACTCGCGGGATTCCGGCGAGCCGCCCTTGAGGACACGATTCTTAAGTGAAAGAGTCCCTTCATGACCAATCCGCTTTTGAGTCCCAGTCCTCTGCCGTTCGGCCTGCCACCCTTTGCAGCAATCACCACAGAGGACTATGCGGAAGCCGTGGACGCGGGACTGAAGGAACACCTCCACGAGATCCAGCAAATTGCGGCGAACCCACTACCGGCGACTTTTGAGAACACGGCTGTGGCCATGGAAAGGTCCGGGCGGTTGCTGGACCGGGCCGCGGCGGCGTTCTTTACGCTTGTATCGGCCGATGCCTCGGACGCGATCAGGGAGCTGGAGACGGCCTTCGCGCCCCGGTTTGCCGCGCATCAGGACGCCGTCTACATGAACCGGGGCTTGTATGAACGCTTCAACGCCATTGATACCGCGAGGCTTGATGATGAGTCTGCTCGATTGGTCCAGGAATACCTCAAGGAGTTTCGGCAGTCCGGCATTCAACTTGACGACGACGGCCAGGCGCGCCTTCGGGAAATCAACGCCGAACTCTCACGCATAGGCACCGAATTCGGCCAGCGGGTCAAGGAGGCGATGAAGTCTGCCGCTATTCTCCTCGACGACGAAGCGGACCTGGCCGGCATGTCCACCGAAGATGTCGCGGGCGCTGCCGAGGCCGCCAAGGCGGCCGGGCACGATGGCCGGTTCCTCCTGGCGCTCATCCAGCCAAGCAACCAACCCGCCCTCGCCTCGCTCCAAAACCGGACCGTTCGGCGGCGCCTGTTTGAAGCGTCCCTGGCTCGGGGCACTGACGGCGGAAGCCTGGATGTCCGTGATCTGGTGACGGCAACCGTTCACTTCCGTGCGGAAAAGGCGAGCCTGCTGGGCTTTCAAAACTTCGCGGAACTCATGGTGGACCAGCAAACGGCACCCGACTTCAAAGCCGTGCAGGCAATGTTGGGCCGGTTGGCACCTCCAGCGATCCGAAACGCCCAAGCCGAAGCCCTAGCATTGGCGGAGTCCGCCGGCCACCCACTGGAGCCTTGGGACTGGGCATACTATTCGGCGCAGGTCCGGCGGGAAAAGTACCAAGTGGATGAACAGGCCATCAGGCCTTACTTCAGCCTCGAAATGGTCTTGGCTGACGGCGTCTTCTTCGCAGCGACCCAACTCTATGGCATCACGTTCCATGAGAGGCCGGATCTCGCCGGGTACCACGGGGACGTCCGGGTATGGGAGGTGAAAAACGAGGACGGCAGCAGTCTGGGTCTTTTTCTTGGCGACTACTACACCCGGGAATCCAAGCGCGGAGGAGCCTGGATGAACTCACTTGTGGAACAGTCCCGTCTCCTTGGCACGCAAGCCGTAGTGATCAACAACCTGAACATCACCAAGCCGGCGCCAGGCGAACCTGCTCTCTTGTCCCTGGACGAGGTCCGGACCGTCTTCCACGAATTCGGGCACGCGCTCCACGGACTGTTCTCCGATGTGGACTATCCCCGGTTCTCCGGAACGTCCGTGCCCCGGGACTTCGTGGAGTACCCATCCCAGGTCAACGAAATGTGGATCATGTGGCCGGAGGTGTTGGCTAATTACGCGCGCCACCATGCCACGGGAGAAGTGCTCCCGCAGGACATCGTGGAGAGAATCAATGAATCCCTGCTGTGGGGTGAAGGATTCGCCACCACCGAATACCTGGGAGCAGCGTTGTTGGACGTGGCGTGGCACGTGCTGTCCACGGATGACGTTCCGGCTGACGTCCTTGCGTTTGAGGCCAAGGCCCTCGCCGACGCCGGCATCGCCCACCCGCTGATTCCGCCGCGCTACCGTACCGGCTACTTCCAGCACATCTTTGCTGGCGCCGGGTACGCTGCCGGCTATTACTCCTACATTTGGAGCGAAGTCCTGGACGCGGACACCGTTGAGTGGTTCAAGGAAAACGGAGGCCTTACGCGGTCAAACGGGGACCGATTCCGATCCGAGCTGCTATCGAGGGGTAACAGCCGCGATCCGTTGGAATCGTTCCGTACGTTCCGTGGGCGTGATGCCGAGCTGGAACCCCTCCTGAAGCGCCGGGGACTGAACCAACCCACCCAGCCTTAAAAACGGAACGACGGGCGCCGATCCGGAAGTGGATCAGCGCCCGCCGTCGTATGTTTGGTAACGCTTACCAGCCGCGCTCTGCGAGACGGTGGGGCTGCGGGATTTCGTCGACGTTGATGCCGACCATGGCTTCGCCCAGGCCGCGGGAGACCTTGGCGATCACATCGGGGTCGTCATAGAACGTGGTTGCCTTCACGACGGCGGCAGCGCGCTCTGCAGGGTTGCCGGACTTGAAGATACCCGAACCAACGAACACGCCATCAGCGCCGAGCTGCATCATCATCGCAGCGTCAGCGGGTGTCGCGATGCCACCAGCGGTGAACAAGACGACGGGGAGCTTGCCCGTGGCGGCAATTTCCTTGACGAGCTCGTACGGGGCCTGCAGTTCCTTGGCCGCAACATACAGCTCGTCCTCGGGAAGGGCTGCGAGCTTGGCGATCTCCGCGCGGATCTTGCGCATGTGCCCGGTGGCGTTGGAAACATCACCGGTGCCGGCCTCGCCCTTGGAACGGATCATCGCCGCGCCTTCGTTGATGCGGCGCAGCGCCTCACCAAGGTTCGTGGCGCCACAGACGAACGGGACGGTGAAGTTCCACTTGTCGATGTGGTTCACGTAGTCGGCGGGGGTCAGGACCTCGGACTCGTCGATGTAGTCCACACCCAAGGACTGCAGGACCTGCGCTTCGACGAAGTGGCCGATGCGGGCCTTTGCCATCACCGGGATGGACACGGCGGCAATGATCTGATCGATCATGTCCGGATCGGACATGCGGGACACGCCGCCCTGGGCGCGGATATCGGCGGGTACGCGCTCGAGCGCCATGACGGCTACGGCACCGGCGTCCTCGGCGATGCGGGCCTGCTCGACGTTAACGACGTCCATGATGACGCCGCCCTTGAGCATCTCCGCCATGCCCCGCTTAACGCGGCTGCTGCCCGTGACGCTGTTCGCGGACGAACCGGCTTCGTTGCTTACATCTGGTGTAGACACAAAAACCCCTATGGGTAGATAAACGACCTTTTCGCCGGTGGCTCGCGCAGCCACACGACCGCAATCAGCGCACACCGGATATTCAGGTCAAGGTGACCAAGTACTAGTAATACTAGTCGCACGTTGCCGGGTGGCTGTACATTCATTACCGCATAAGGGGGCCAAGAAGAGGGCAACTATAGGACACCTGCACAACTGCCCCAGACGGACTCTGGTCAGATGCCAGTTTCCTAGGCTTCCGCCATCGCTTGCTTGCGGACAGTCGCCATTCTTTGCACGATAGTGACCACACTGGCAAGGGCAAGAAGGATCAGGGTCGCGAAGAGCACCACTGCTGGAAGCCCCAGCCCAGTGAGCCCGGTGATGAGAAGCACCGAAGCTAAACGCTCGGCACGCTCGGCTATGCCAACGCTGGCTTGATAGCCCAGTGATTCGGCCTTTGCCCGTGCATAGGAAACCACCATGCCCAGTACCAGGCAAACGACGGCGGCAGTACCAATAGCTGGGTCCCCACCTTTGGTGAAGAACCAGATGGTCAGCCCTGCAAAGATGGCACCGTCCGCCAACCGGTCCAAGGTGGAATCCAGAAAGTTTCCCCAGCCGCCGCTCCGGCCTTGCAAACGGGCCATTATGCCATCCACGACGTCCGAGAACGCGAAGAATGCCACCACAACAGAGCCCCACCAGAGGTATCCCAGCGGATAGAGGACCAATCCGCCCAGTATGACCCCGGCCGTACCGGCCACGGTCACTGCGTCTGGAGACACGCCAATCTTGAGGAGCCAACGCGCCAAGGGTGTGAAAATTGAAGTGAAGAAACCACGCGCATGCCTATTGAGCATTCGACTCCCCCGGCCAGGCTTCAGCCACCAGTTTGCGGACCTCGTCGAGAGTCTGCGTGATGGCCTTGGTCTGGGCGATGATGGGGAAGAAGTTTCCGTCCCCACCCCAGCGCGGTACGACGTGCTGGTGGAGGTGCGCCGCAATTCCTGCTCCACCGGTGACACCCTGGTTCATGCCCAGGTTGAAGCCGCTCGGATTGGAAACCTTCCGCAGTACGCGCATGGCCGTCTGCGTTAGCTCGGAGAATTCCGCCGTTTCCTCCACTGTGATGTCCGTGTAGTCCGGAACGTGGCGGTAGGGGCAAATCAGCAAGTGGCCCGGGTTGTAAGGGAAAAGGTTGAGTACGACGTAGCAGGTCCTGCCACGATAGACGATGAGGGACTCTTCGTCGCTACGGGTGGGTCCCACACAGAACGGGCAGTCGTCCTTGTCCTTGAATTGGTCCTGTCCGCCTTTGATATAAGCCATGCGGTGGGGAGTCCACAGGCGCTGAAAAGCGTCCGGTACGCCTGCAAGGCCGAAGTCATCGGTTACTTCGGCGTCGCCCGGAAGGTCAGCTGCCGCGCCTGTGTTCTCCTGCACCGTCTATTGTCCGTTCCGTCAGCTGTCGCGGTTCTTGACGGCATCCACGATTCTGCGGACAGCCTCTGCCACGGGCACGCCGTTGTCCTGGCTGCCATCACGGAAGCGGAACGAGACAGCACCTGCCTCGGCGTCCTCCCCGCCCGCGATGAGGACGAACGGGACCTTGTCCTTGCTGGCCGTACGGATCTTCTTCGGGAAGCGGTCCGAGGAGATGTCCACTTCCGCCCGGATTCCCACTGCCTTCAACTGGTCCACGACGTCGAACATGTAGTCGTTGAACGCCTCGGCAACAGGGATGCCCACCACCTGGACGGGAGAAAGCCAGGCCGGGAAGGCGCCTGCGTAGTGCTCCGTGAGAACACCCATGAAGCGCTCCACCGAACCGAAGAGGGCACGGTGAATCATGACGGGACGCTGACGCGTTCCATCTGCTGCCTGGTACTCCAATTCGAAGCGTTCAGGCAGGTTGAAGTCCAACTGGATTGTGGACATCTGCCAGGTCCTGCCGAGGGCGTCCTTTGCCTGGACGGAAATCTTCGGCCCATAGAATGCTGCTCCACCCGGGTCCGGTACCAGGTCCAGCCCTGACGCCTCCGCAACCTCGGCGAGTGTGCGGGTTGCTTCCTCCCAGGCGGAGTCGTCACCCACGAACTTTTCCTCGTTCTTGGTGGAGAGCTCAAGGTAGAAATCGTCCAGGCCGTAGTCCTTGAGCAGGCCAAGGACGAAGTTAAGCGTGGTGGTGAGTTCGTCCTTCATCTGCTCTCGGGTGCAGTAGATGTGGGCATCGTCCTGTGTCATGCCACGGACGCGGGTCAGGCCGTGCACAACACCGGATTTCTCGTACCGGTACACCGAGCCGAATTCGAACAGGCGCAACGGCAGTTCGCGGTAGGACCGGCCGCGTGAACGGAAGATCAGGTTGTGCATGGGGCAGTTCATCGGCTTCAGGTAGTAATCCTGGGCGGGCTTGCGCACGGTGCCGTCTTCGTTGAGTTCGGCATCCACCTGCATCGGCGGGAACATGCCGTCCTTGTACCAGTCAAGGTGCCCGGAGACTTCGTAAAGGTGTCCCTTGGTGATGTGCGGGGTGTAGACGAATTCGTAGCCGGCATCCACGTGGCGCTGGCGGGAGTAGTCCTCCATTTCCTTGCGGATGATGCCACCTTTGGGGTGGAACACGGGGAGGCCCGAGCCGAGTTCATCGGGGAACGAGAACAGATCCAACTCCACACCCAGCTTGCGGTGGTCGCGGCGCTCTGCCTCGGCAAGGCGTTCCTGGTAGGCCTTGAGTGCTTCCTTGGTGGGCCAGGCTGTGCCGTAGATTCGCTGCAGTTGCTGGTTGTTCTGGTTTCCCAGCCAGTATGCGGAGGACGAGCGTGTCAGCGCGAACGCGTTGGAGATGATCTTGGTGTTGGGAAGGTGCGGTCCGCGGCAGAGATCGCACCAGACGCTGTCGCCGCTCTTGCGGTCCACATTGTCGTAAATAGTGATGTCGCCTGCGCCGACTTCAACGTTGACGCCTTCTCCGGCGTCGGCGGCGTCGTTCTTCTTGCCCAACAGCTCCAGCTTGTAGGGTTCGCCAGCCATGGCTTCGCGGGCTTCTTCTTCGGTGACCACGCGGCGAACGAACTTCTGGTTCTGGTTGATGATCTTCTGCATCATCTTTTCCAGCTGGCGCAGGTCTTCCGGGGTGAACGGCTCAGCGACGTCGAAGTCGAAGTAGAAGCCGTCCGTAATGTAAGGGCCGATGCCAAGCTTGGCGTCAGGCCGCAGCTGCTGGACGGCCTGGGCCATGACGTGCGCGGTGGAGTGACGGAGAACGTTGAGTCCGTCAGGAGATTCAATGGTGACACCTTCGACGTCGGCACCCTCGGTAAGGACCTGGTCAAGGTCCTTGAGCACTCCATTGACACGGGCAACAACGACGTCGCGGCGCTCGAAGAAGAGTTCCGCGCCGGTAGTCCCTTCCGTCACCTTGGTCTCTTCGCCATCGACGATGAGGGTGATCTGTTGGGCATCTGACACGGGTGTCTCCTATTCATAGTGAAGGCTTCATAGCTTGTGGCGTACGGGGACCACAGCCAGCCACCGTCAATCGTATCCGTTCCGACGAAGGCGGCCAAAGCAGCGCGCCGACGACCCGATTCAGCTCCCGAGGCCCGTGATGGCAAGGTTCCTGGAGATCCCTTCAAGGGGCCCTGAATGAGTGAATTCAGGCGGAAGCCCGACGCCGGGTGGCAGGACTTCGGCATACGGCAAAGTTTCCGGGCGGCTAAGGTCCCAGGCTTTGCTGGCACTGAGGCTGATTCCCTTGGGACCTGTTCTTCGCGTAGTTCCGCGGATCAGCAGAAGCCGGGTACCGAACAGAAGTGGACCCGATTCTTCCTGCGCTTCATGGAAGAAGACAGTATCCACGCAGCCTGTACCGTCGTCGATGCTGATGAACACCACGCGGCGCCCACCACGCATGGGAGGTGTCTGCGTTGCGATCCGGACACCGGCAACCAGTACCTCGGTACCGTTCCGAAGACCCAAGAGCTTATCCGCCGTGGTGACGCCAAGCTTGTCCAGCAAAGGCCTATGACTTTCCATCAGATGCTCACTCACGTCCACTGCCATGAGATCAAGCTCTGCACGCACGTTCTCCACCATGCTGGGCTCAGGTAATCCAGCAGCAAGATTCCGCAACTCCACATCACCAAGGGGTAGGGATAATTGCCCTTCAATGACGCCGCTGCCTTTCTTGGAGGGACTGCCCTGGAGCGCTTGCAGGTGCTGCACCAGATCGGCACGGTTTGCAGTTCCGCCGGCATCCCGGTGCAGGGCATCGAAGGCTCCGAGTTGGGCGAGCCTCTTGATATTCGGTTTGCTCACCCTGGCCCGGGACCTGAGATCCGCGAGGGAATCATATGGTTGACCAGCTACGATCCGCTTCAGCTCCGCTCCCGATAGTCCATATATTCCATTCAGGCTCAAGCGAATGCCGAGCTTGCCGGAATTCTGGCCTTCCTGGATTCTTTCCACCCTGTATTCAGCCTGGCTGCGATTAATATCCAAGGGCAAGATGGGAATACCCAAGCGGCGGGCTTCAGCAACCAGCAGCCGTTTGGGGTACATCCCGGGGTCGTGTTCCCACAGCCCTGCAAGGAACGCTTCAGGGTGGTGTGCCTTTAGCCACGCCGATTGATAGGTGGGCACAGCAAAGGCAGCTCCATGGGCTTTGCAGAAACCGAAACTGCCGAAGGCTTTGAGGGTTCCCCACACTTTGTCCACGACGTCCGGGGAGTATCTCTTGATCGCTTCCCGACGGAAATACCTCTCTACCTCAGGTTCGTGGAGCTCGTCACCCAAGGCCCTTCGAAACTCGTCTGCCCGGTCCAAACCACAACCTGTCATGACATGGAAGGTCTTCAGGATCTGCTCATGGAAAACCGTGACGCCATGGGTTTCCTGCAAAACGGGCTTCAGGTCCGGATGTGGATAGACCTCTGGTGCGAAACCATGCCGGTGTTCAAGGAACGGGCGGACCATATCCGACTTCATGGGGCCAGGGCGGAACAAGGAAATATCGATAATGAGGTCATTGAATTCCCGCGGCGCCATCTTCCCGATCAGCTCCCGCTGGCCAGGGGATTCAATCTGGAAGCAGCCCAAAGTGTGGGTACTGCGGATCAACTCATAGGTGGGCTCGTCGTCGAAAGGCACCGCGTTGAGATCAATCCTGCCGTCCGGGGCAATATAGTCCGGACCGGTGCCTCCCGCTTCCACCAGATGGTGGCCAGCCGCCACTACCTCCGCTTTGGACGGGTGCAGGCGGATAACTTCCCGCACCGCAAACGCCATGGCGCTTTGCATCCGCACACCCAGGACATCCAGCTTGAGCATGCCCATGGGATCCATGTCGTGTTTGTCGAACTGGCTCATGGGCAGCCCCAACCCGCTGGGCTGTACCGGGGTTCTGTCCAGGAGCGTGGCATCGCCCAGGATCACCCCGCACGGGTGCATGGAAATGTGCCGGGGAAGGCGGTCCAACCTTTCAGTGAGATCCACCAGTAGGTCCAACTGCTGGTTTTCCTCCATGCCCCCAGGCCCTTCACGGCCGGCCTCTACCCGTCCGGCAAATTCTCGGAGTTCAGGCTTTTCAACCAATGCCTCCCTGAATTTGCGCGCGGAGAACCGCCACAACTGCTTGGCAATTTCGCCGATTTCACCATCGTCCATGCCAAGAGCCATGCCGGCATCGCGGACAGCACCACGGGCCCTGTACCCGTTCTGCATGCTCATCAGCGTCACTCGTTCAGCTCCGAAGCGCTCGAAGATCTTCCGGTAGACGTTGTGCCGTTCGGCGCTTTCGACGTCAATGTCAATATCGGGAAGGGTGGATCGGCGACCCGAGAGGAAGCGTTCAAAAATGAGGTCATGCCGGATGGGATCCACTTGGCTGATGTCGATCAGATAGTTGACCAGGCTGGAGGCCCCGGAGCCTCTGGCAGCTACCCGGACGCCCATCTCGATGATCATCCTGGATACTTCCGCAACAGTGAGGAAGTAGGAGGCAAAGCCGAGTTTGTCGATGATCCCCAGCTCATGCTGCAACCGCGAGCGCATCTGTATTTCCGCATTGCCGTTGATGCCGGGGAATCGCCGGGTGATTCCTGCCTCGCATCGTTGGGTGAGTTCCACCATGGGGTCGCGTTCGATGCCGATGATGGAAGCTTCGGGAACAACGGGCTTTTTCCATCCCATGTCCAGGACGGGATCGATACGGCATTTGTCTGCGAGCGCTTCTGTGTTGGAGAGCAGTTTGTTCAGCCCCGCTGCTCCTTGCCCTGCCGCGCCCATGATTTCCTTGCCGAGTTGGAGCATTTGTTGGGCGTTTTTCAACCACCCCTGCCCAGTTGGTTGCAGCAGGCCGGTTGGTTGCAGCAGGGGGGTCGATGAGAGTTCAGGGAGGGATTTTAGGGTGCGCGCGGAGTCCAGGACGTCTGCGGTGGGGGCGCCGTCCTGGGCGCAGTAGCGGACGGCGTTGCTGAGGATGGCGGGGACGTTGTATTCGAGGGCGAGCTTGAGCATGCGTACGGCGTGGGCTGTGCTGAGGGGTTCTCCAGGAGCGCTGAGGTGGGATACGGCTTCGGCGACGATTGTCCCGGGCGGCATGGCGTCGATCCATTGTTTGAAGAGTGTGCGGGGCCGAAGATATTTCCGTCCTCCCATGGCGCGGCCTACATCGGAGTCCGGTCCTATGAGGACGGTCAACACGGGCTTGAGGGTTTGCGGGTCCAGTGTCCGCGATGCGAGTTCTGCCCTGGTTACGGCGACGGGCACTACTCCCCCGGCTTTGCCGGAGGTGCGGGCATGGGCGTCCGAAATGAGTCGGCAGAGGGCGCGATAGCCGGCGCCGTTGTTGTTGCCGTGGGCGAGTACGACGACGCGGCCCGCTACTTGGGTGCGGTGGTCGCCGTCGTCGTCGAATATTGCCAGGTCCACGCCGATGATGGGGTCGATACCGGCGTCCATGCATGCTTTGAGGTGCTTGATGGTGCCGTACAAGCCATCCCGGTCTGTGCAGGCGAGCGCTGTTGCGCCGTCTGCTGCGGCTGACTGGGCAAGTTCGTCCGGCCAGGAGACGCCGTAGTGGGCGCTGAAGGCTGTGGAGACGTGCAGGTGTGTGAAGCTCAAGGTTCAGGCGGCTTCGTCTGGTTCGACTGCTTGGGCCGGTGCGGCGTCGTGGATACGCAGGAGCCGCCAGCGGCCGCTGGCGAGATGGCGGACGAGGTCAAGGGTGATGGTTGGGCCGGGTTGCTCCTCGTCCTGCGGGCGATGGAGTTGGACCCGCCAGATCTCGTGGTCCACCAAGCCTGCGCCGCTTCCCAGTGGTGCCCGGCTTTCTTCTACCCACCATTGGCGTCGTTCATACCATCTGAGGGGTTCGTTGATGACGACGTAGCGGGTTCCTTTCCACTGGATTTCCTGCGGCTGGCCAACATCCGTGCAGATGACGTCCACGGACTCACTGAAAAGCCCCATATCCACACTCCTTGCCTGTGAGCATCGCCCTGGATCTAAGATCATCGCTAAATCATGATTCGAATGTATGTTCGAATATATCCAGTTTACGCCGCCCCTCCGACAAAACCTACTGGGAAGTTTTGCTCCCTCCGGGCGCCTTGGGCTTTCGATTGACAGCGGACTTCCGCTTGGCAGCAAGGTCGAGCAGCTTGTCGCGCATGGGTTGCGCACCTTCTGCGAGCGCCACGCGCATCATCAAGGATGAACCGATGCGGTATTGCTGGGTCCGAAGAACGCGCTGACGGTTGTAGGCATCGAGGGCCTGGTCCAGGGGCAGGGTGTTGACGAGCTTACCCAAGGCGACGGCGTCTATCAGCGACTCACAGGCGCCTCGCCCGAGGTTGGGAGCCATGGCGTGGGCTGCGTCGCCGATGAGGACCACATTGCCCCGCGAATAACGCCGCAGCGGCGGGGTGGTCCAAATGCGTTGTGCCAATGATGTTTCGGGTGTCGCTACTCGCAGGACATGCTGGATTCCCTGCGAGTGCCCGGCGTAGCGGCGGCGCGTCACTGCAAGGGCTTCGCCGACGTCAATTCCCTCGGGCCCCATCCCGGAGCGGAAGGATGCATACCAGTTGGTTCCGCCGCTTGAAGGGCCTATGCCAAAGAGGTCTCCGCGCCCCCAATACTCGCCTACGGTTTCACTGTCCGGTTCCTCGGCAATGACGCCTCGAACGGCGAGGTAGGGTGTCAGCTTGGCCGCACGCGATTGGCCCCACACGGAGCGCCTCACCATGCTGTGCACCCCATCCGCAGCCACTATCAAGTGGGCGTCGCTTGGGACCGCGTCCAGCTTTTCGATGCGTCGTTGGACTGTTGAGGGTACGGCTGAGTCGAGGAGCCGAAGGAGCGTGTGGCGTGCTGCGCCCACAAGGTTCTGCCCTTCCACACTCAGCCACGGCACTCCTATGGCACTCCGGAGCGCGCCACCCCTGATGACCGGGCTGTTTTCCCGGACGGCGCCAAGGATCCCCAATGAGGCCAGGGCCTCCTGGGCTTCGGGCCACATGGCCAGGGTCGTTCCTACTGCCGGGAGGCCGGCCCGCTGCTCGTACACAGTGACATGAAACTGGCTGGGATCAAGAGTTCCTGCCAAGGCGAGGCCTGCTATGCCACCACCGACGATTTCCACCTTTTTCATGATGCCAATGTACTACTACATTTGTAGTAATGGTGAGGTTAAAGACTAGACTTTCGCCATGCCTGACAGACGAACCGACCTTGCCGACGCGGCCCTCGCCGTGGTGGCCGCTAAAGGCCTCAAGGGACTGACCCACCGGGCCGTTGACGCCGAAGCCGGCGTGGCCGTCGGAACGACCTCCAATTACTTCCGCAACCGTGCCGCTTTGGTGGCTGCCGCCGTCGACCGCGTTGAAGAACGCGACTCGCTCCTGCTCCAGCAGCAGGGTGGATCTGTTCTCCCGACGTCGGTAACCGCCTTGGCGGAACAGCTCGCGGGAGCGCTGCTCCGGCTCGCGAATAATCACGCCGAACTGACCCGGGCACGATTCACCTTTGCCCTGGACCAACCCGAGGTGGTGGCCGCCGGGCACCAGAGGATGCTTTCAACTCTTGAACAGGTGCTCGATTCCATGGGAATTCCTGACCCAAGGGCCCGAGCAGAAGCGGTAGCGGACTACGGCGATGGATTGGCCATGCATCTCCTGACGGCACGCCGCGGCCAGGCGGTGGATCAACCGACAATCGCAGCCAACTTGCGGCGACTCTTGGAGGGATGAAGCAAAGGGGTGGACGCGGGCGGGTCCACAGAGCAGGATTGTGGCATGAGTACCAATGACGCACTCCTGAAGCAGGTCAGTATCTCCGCCGCAGATGACAACCTCGTTGCGAGATTCGAAATCGAAGGCAACATACCGGGCTCCGGCGCTTATGTCGTGGGCCTTGTTGCTGCCAGCGAGGACTATTCCTCCCAACGCAGGCTGGGCATTGAGTTCATGAATGGAGAAGCGATCTCGTTCTACTCCTTCAACCACTCACTCAGTGCCGAGGAAAACTATGACATCAAGGGCGTGGAACATTCTGGAAACGTGATCACCGGAAACTTTCCGATGTCCGCCATCCATGGACTCAGTAAAGGCCACGTCATGACGGCCTTCAGCGAGGCGGATGGCCGCGAGTTCCAAGCCGGCGTTCCGGTCACGGAAGCGCTCTAGCTAGAAAAGGCCCTCCACCGGCTCAATGAGTTCCGGTCCGTTGTTGCGGACATTGCCGACGGCGGCACCCACCGCGTCGAGCGTCCAGCTGGCAGCGGCGTCGTGCGCCTTTGACCTCACCAGATCCACGAGGCCGGCCGCATCATCTTCGCGCGGATTCAACCAGGCTTCCATCGTGTCCCTGCTCATGGGCAATGGAACGCGGTCATGCAGGGCAGTCAGCTCATCGAACACCGAGGCACTCCGCCGGGTAATGGCCGACTCGGCCGTCGGGGTGTCTGCCGTGAGAATCGACATGGACAGCAACCAACGGGCCGGATCATCATCAGACGCTGACTGGTCCCGCCACCATTCATACAACCCGGCAAACACCACACCCCCACCATCCGCAGGATGCACGTAATACGGCTGCTTGCTTTTTCCTTCGCCCTTCTTCCACTCGTAATAGCCATCGGCAGGAACAGCGCACCGCCTGGCCGCAGCAGCTTTTCGGAAGGACGGCTTCTCCAGGAGGGTCTCACTGCGGGCATTGATCAGGCGCGCGCCGCCTTTGGGATCTTTCGCCCACGAGGGCACCAAACCCCAGCGCGCAACGTGCAACTGCCGCTTCAGCCCATCGTCCACGAGCCTTTCCAGCACAATCGGAACAGCATCCGTTGGAGCTACATTCCACGATTTTTCGAGGGCGATCTCGTTTTCAAGTTCGGCATCAAAGTCAGCCAGCAGGTCCCCCACGGCACGGGCCATCACATAACGTCCACACATGGGAACAGTCTGCCGTGTCGTCTATGGACACACCAGCCCGGAATGTGACGTAACCCCGATTCCCGGCCTCACGGGAATTATTGGGCTGCAGGTTACGGTTGATACCAACGAATCACCTGTGGAAACGACCAATACTGAGGAGAGCTCTGTGGACTTCACTCCCGACTCCGGCACCATCACCATGTTCTCGACCACCTGGTGCGGCTACTGCAACCGCCTGAAGAAGCAGCTCGACGCCAAGGGCATCGGCTACACCGAGATCAACATCGAAGAAGTAGATGGCACGGCCGAACTCGTCGAGCAGCTCAACGGAGGCAACCGCACCGTCCCCACCGTCCTGTTCCCGGACGGCACCGCAGCAACCAACCCTTCTGCTTCCGAAGTAGAAAACCGCCTCGCAGCCTAAGGCATTCACTTCCGCTGTCCGGCCGCCGCCTCGAAAATCGGGGCGGCAGCCGGTTCAAGACGAATAATCACTGACTTCGACGCCGGCGTATTGCTGCCTTCCGCTGTTGAATCCAGCGGCACCAACACATTCGCTTCCGGATAATACGCAGTCGCGCAGCCCCTGGCACTGGGGTACGCCACTAAACGCAACTGGCGCAGCACACGGTCAACGCCGTCGTCGGCTTCGCTGTGCACATCCACATAGGCGCCGTCCTGGAAACCCAACCCCGCCAGATCCTCAGGGTTCACCAACAAAACCATGCGGCCCTTCTTGATCCCACGGTAACGATCATTCATGGAGTACGTGGTGGTATTGAACTGGTCATGGGACCGCACAGTCTGAAGGAGCAGTCTCCCCGGCGGTACTTCAATGGTTTCCAGGTCGTTGACAGAAAAAACGGCTTTCCCCGTTGCGGTGGGGAACGTCCGCGAATCCCTGGGGCCATGCGGAAGTACGAAACCGTCGCGCTCGCGGATGCGCACGTTGAAGTCCTCAAATCCCGGGACTACGTGGGAAATGTGGTCACGGATGGTGTCGTAATTACGCCTGAGGCCCGCCCAATCCACCGGAACCTTGTGGTCAAGGACCGCCTCGGCCATCCGTGTGACAATCGCCACCTCGGAGAGGACATCCGCAGCGATGGGTTCCAGCGGCCCTGCGGAGCGGTGCACAGCGCAGACGGTGTCCTCCACCGTGACAAACTGCTCAATCCCGTCCTGCTTGTCGATTTCGGTACGGCCAAGGGTCGGAAGGATCAGTGCCTGCTCGCCGCACACCACATGCGAGCGATTCAGCTTGGTGGAAATCTGTACTGAAAGCCTGGTCCGACGCACAGCCTGCTCAGCGACCGCGGTGTCCGAGATCGCATGCACCAGGTTCCCGCCCAGCGCGATGAGGACCTTGATCCTGCCATCACGCATTCCACGGATACTGTCCACCGAATCGACGCCCGCCTTCCGTGGCGGGTCAAAGCCAAACTCGTCCTGCAAGGCCTCAAGGAACCGCGGAGGCATCTTCTCCCAAATGCCCATGGTCCGGTCACCCTGCACATTGCTGTGACCACGGATCGGTGAGGGTCCGGCGCCCGGTTTTCCAATGTTGCCGCGGAGCAGAAGGAGGTTGATGATTTCCTTGATGGTGGGCACCGCCTTTTTGTGCTGGGTCAGTCCCATCGCCCACGTGATGATGACCTTGTCCGCGCGGATGTACCTGTCTGCGAGTTCATCGATTTCTGCGCTTCGCAGGCCGGTGGCCGCCAGAACGTCCCGTTCCTGCAAGGTTGCAAGGTGGGCAGCGAACCCAACAAAGCCCTGGCAGTGCTCATCGATGAAGGTGCGGTCCAGCACAGTACCGGGCGCCGCACTTTCGGCGTCCAGGACGCGCTTGGAAAGGGCCTGCAGCAGGGCCATGTCCCCGGCGAGCCGGATCTGCAGGAATTGGTCAGCCAGGTCCGTTCCCTTACCGGCGAGGCCGCGGACGCGTTGCGGGTTCCGGAAGTTGATCAGGCCAGCCTCGGGCAACGGATTAACCGCGACGATGGACGCACCCGCGAGTTTGGCCTCCTCCAGTGCCGTCAGCATCCGCGGATGGCAGGTTCCCGGGTTCTGCCCCATGATGATGATCAGGTCCGACTTGGCGAAGTCCGTGTAGGTGATGGCCGATTTGCCCACGCCGATGGTCTCGCCCATGGCTATGCCCGTGGATTCGTGGCACATATTGGAACAATCGGGAAGGTTGTTGGTCCCGAAGGCCCTGACGAATAGTTGGTACAGGAACGCTGCCTCGTTGCTGGTGCGTCCACTGGTGTAAAACGTGGCCTCATTGGGATCATCAAGGGCGTTCAACTCGCTCGCAACAATACCGAAGGCCCGCTCCCAACTGATGGGCGCATAGTGCTCCGCCCCTGCTGCCTTATACACGGGCTCCACCAACCTGCCCTGCTGCCCTAGCCAGTGCTCGGAACGGGACTCCAGGGAACTGAGAGGATTTTCCGCCCAAAACCCTGTGGGGATCCTCAGGGGCTCCGCCTCCCACCCGATAGCCTTGGCGCCGTTTTCACAGAATTCGGCGGCCTTGCGTTCCGGCGGATCAGGCCAGGCACAGCTCATGCAGTCGAAACCGTCTTTTTGGTTGACCGCTGTAAGGGTCTTCCATGCGCGGGACGGGCCCATATGGGCCATCGCGTGGGGAAGGGTTTCGCTGAGGCTGGGCAAACCGGCGGCGGACCTCTTGGGTTCGCTGACGCTCAAGTCGACGTCGGTATCCTGAATTGGGTGCTTCTTCCGGCCCATCATTCCACCAGGTTTCGTGGGGTTAGGTTCCTGTTCCCCTCAGCCTAAGCCCGGCCCCCAGCACGCTCAATGGCGGCGAAAGCCTCCTAGGCCAAGAGAGTCCGGAAATCGCCGTCCACCACGTGTGCGTAGCCGCGGTAAGCGTCAACCACAGCGTCCTCCACCGTTTTGACGTCCAAGTGGGGCAGCAGGTCATTTGCAGCACCGGCGGTAGCCGGATCCCAATCGAGGCCAAGTGCAGCGTAGCTCGCCGTCAGAACGTCACGGATAGGACCGGAGTTCTCCACCACAATCACGGAGCTGAACAGCCACCCTCCGGAAACCACCCGCTGGGCCGTTCCAATCAGCTTGACGCGATGGGCGGGAAACTCCGAGTTCTGCCCGTGCACGCTGAATTCCCCGGGGCAGTACTCCCCTGGAATCTCCCCGACGGCGGCGTGGACGCCGACGCTGCGAAGCGCACCAGCCAGCAACTCACCGAACTCCGCGAAGCGGGCTTTCGCACGGACGATCGCGTCAGGGTGCGGCTCAATATGATCAATCACCAAGGTGCCCTGGTGGTAGGCAGCCGCACGTCCACCGGCTTTCCGCACAAGTGGCTCGAAGCCGAGCTCCCGGCAAGCATCTTCGGCAGCCCTGAAGCCGGGCAGGTTCGCGTCGCGCTGGCCAAAGGCAACGGTGGGCTGCGGGCGGTACAAGCGCAGGGAGGGCCCCAGTTGCCCGCTGCGGGCCCGCTTCAGCAGCTCCAGCGCAAAATCAAGATCCTCTGCTGCACCGAGGGATTCCTCTTGACGGTAAACGGTGAGGTCACGGCGGGTGGATGCTCCGCCGTCGGGTTCGTTCCGTGCTTCGCTCATCAGCTATTCCTCAGCGTCAGGATTTGCTCGGCCCTGCCGAAAGGTCCGTTGATGTCATGGAGCACGCTGGACGTCAGGCCGATGCCATCGGCTCCGAAGGAGACTTTGTTGTCCAGCCCGAGCCACTCGCCAGAAGGCGCTCGGTACATGTGAATCTGCAGGTCCACGTTGGGGAAGATGTAGCTGTTCTCCCCTGGGGGAACCCGTGCCGCGATGCCATTGGCGGTGTCGACCAATCCCATGAGCCGGGCAAGATCACTGCTGTCTTCCTTGTCCGTCAAAGGATGCATGGTCCGGATCCACACCCTGCCCGAACCTGGCCGATGGCCTTCGCCGATACGCATTTCCAAGGAACGGATGTAACCACCGGGCCAGACGCTGGCACCATCCCACAGCTTGCATTCATCCGGCGCGGGCATCGGCTCGTCTTCGAACGCTGCTACAGCGCTGGTGTCGCTGGTGATCATGCGCCACGCTGCGGCACGGATGGCGACACGCCCTCCGGCGGAAAGCTCAGCCTGGATAAGTTCAATGGTTCGTCCCGGCCGCAAGGTTGAGGTGGTTACCTGGAACTCGCCGCCGGGGATCAACCCGAGGATCTCGTAGCTGATACGCGCCAAACGGACGTCCTCGCGCGGCTCATGCCTCTGGAGGGCGTCAGCCATGATGCCCGAGGCAGGGGCCATGTGTTGTTCGTGCGGATTCCAGGCACCTTGGGCATGAATCGTGGAGCGGTAACGGCCCTCACCCAACGATTCGTAGTAGAAGTTGCCCTCCGCCAGTTCCGGTAATGAAGTTGTCAACGCGAGCCTTTCGCCGATCCAGCAGTAGAACTCAGACCACTGTATCCGCTGATTTGGCAGCCGACCGACGCCGCCGGGCAACGACCACCCAGACGATCACGGCGATCACAGCCAGCACGGACAGCCCGGCACCGGCCGGCGACGCCGCCGCTACCGCAAGCCACGCCTCAAGTGCAGCGAGGCCGATAGTTGCGTACAGCAACGCCCAGATGATGGAGCCCCCGACGGCGGCGGGGAGATAGCGGCGCAGCGGCATCCGCGCTGCACCGGCGGCCAGATTAACGGCCGTCTGCAGGCCGATGGTCAGGAAGGAGAGCACGACGGCGTACGGACCCCAACGCTGAATGAGGGCTTGGGCCTGGGCTGCCCGGGGGCGTTGAAGCGACGCGCCGAAGCGGGTGTGTGCGAAGCCGGCAATTGCTCCTCGACCCAGCCAGTACGTGACATTGACGCGGATCATGACAATCGCGAACAGCGCCGCAAGCGCGACGCCAAAGGGCAAGCTCATGATCTGGTCCACGTGACTTAGGCTACCCTAAGCGTTGCTGGTTCCTGGACCAGGTCCCTCGGACAAGTACTCGGGACCACCAGCCAGGGTCGGCACAAGCGCACCTAGGATGAAGTCATGGATCTCCGCGATGCCGCCCAACAGTTGTACGCCATGCTTCCGCGTGAATTCACTGGGGAGCGGACAGCCTTGGCACGGCAAGCAAAGGAGGCAGGTGAGAAGGACCTCGCCAAGGAAATCGGCAGTTTGCCAAAGCCCGCTGCCGGCGCCTGGGCCATCAACATGCTTGCCGTCCACCAACCCGAGGTGATTGACGGCGTCGTGCGTTTTGGCGCTTCCCTCCGTGCAGCACAAGAGGAGGGAGATGCTGAAGCCTTCCGTGAACTTGGCCAGCAGCGCCAAGGCCAACTGACCTTGGCCGTGCACGCGGCAAAGGACCTGGCGAACGGGCTGGGAGCGCCACTCAGCGCGGCTGGCGCTGCCGATGTGGAGCAGACGCTTCGGGCGGCGATGGCCGACGCCGGGGCCGCAGCCGCGGTGGCGACCGGCAGGCTGGTGCGCGGGCTAAGCGGCAGCGGTTTCGAGTCCGTTGACCTGACAGACGCCGTCGCTGCAACAAATCCCGACGAGATCGCGGGTGTGGGCGAACCGCCAAAAGTGAAGCTGCCTGCCGAACCCAGACCGACCCCCCAGGGCAAGAAGAAACAAGAATCACACGCGAAAGAAAAAGCACCCGCGGAAGCGGCAACATCCCTGGCCGAACGCCGGGCGCAAAAGCGCCAGGCCGCGTTGGAAGAAGCCCGCACCGAGTTTGAGGCAGCCGATCAGGAAGCCACGGCGGCCGAAGAAGGCGCATCCAAGGCGTGGAATGTTGTCAAGGAAGTCGCAGGCAGGCGCTCGGATGTCGAGGCTGAGATTGCCAAAGTAAAGAAGCGTTTAGCTTCCCTCGAAGCTGAGCTGATCGGCATCACCCGGGACGCCGAAGCCGCTGAGTCGCAGAAGAAGCTGGCAGTCAGGACCGCCACCCAGCAACGACGCGTAGCGGACCAGGCCCGGCGGCGCGTCGAACGGTTGGCTTGACTAGTCCTTCTTTTTAATCGGCGACTTCTGCAGATTATGGGTTGCCGGGCCTTCCAGGTACTTGCCGTCGGGAGCGTATCTGGAGCCGTGCAAGGGGCAATCCCAGGATTTCTCGGCGTCGTTCCAGCTCAGCAAGCCTCCCAAGTGGGCGCAGCTGGCCGACACCATACAGACATTGCCATCAACGGTAGACACAGCTGCCGGTTCACCCTTGTAAAGCCCGACGACGCCGCTCCCCTCCGGGGGACGGGTCTGGTCCGTGATTTCCGGATTGCTCCTGACCCTGGCTTTGTCCTCGACCATGCGCTTGGCGACGCTGGCATTGAGGCGAACGGCTTCCAAAGCGCCCTGGGGCGACGTAACGCGGTGGTGTATGACCTTGGCCCAATCAGACTGGCCGCCCAGAATGTCCGAAGTAATGGACAACGCGGCAGCTACTCCGTTGCTCATGCCCCACTTGTTGTAGCCGGTTCCGAAGAAGATGCGGCCGTGACCCCGCGGCATCTTGCCGAAGAAGGGAACGAGGTTGGTTGGCCGGTAGTCCTGGGCAGACCACGTATGGGTGACCTCCGCGCCCGGGTAATGCTGGTTGGCCCAGCCGAGAAGGTCATCCAGGTGCGCCTTGGGTGAGGCTGCCCGGCCGCCGGTATGTCCATAGCCACCTACCAGCAACAACTCACCCTCCGGCGTCGGGTGGGTGCGTTGGGAACGCGTGGGTGGATCAATGCTCAAGTACATTCGGCTCGGTGGCTGGGTTTCGCCTGGAAGCCGAAGAGCCGCAGCGTATGACCGATTGGGTTCGAGCTTGGCGAAATAGAGTCCGCGGTCCAAGATTGGCGTGCCAGTAGCAATGACGACGGTGTCCGCGGTGAACGCCCCCTTTCGCGTGGATACTTCCACGGGAAGGTCAGAACCCACATCCTGTACCTGGACACCCTCAACAATTATTCCGCCGTGCTCCCGAATGTCCTTGGCGAGTGTCTCCAGGACTTCCATGGGGTGGATCTGCGCCTGGTCATCGAGTTCCAGTGCCTCAACCACAGGGAATGGCAGCCCGGGGTCACGGCTGAAGTGCACGTCCAAACCGGCGTCCCGTGAAACCGCAGCCTCCTTGCGAAGCCGCTGGCCGCCGTCGTCGGTGGTTGCGAACGTGACTGCCGTCCGGCGCTGAAAGGCGATGCCTTGCTCTTCCATATACCGCATCAGCCACGCCTGACCAGTGCGATTCGCCTCCACATAGGCTTGCACCACTTTCAGCGAGTACTGGCCACGCAGGGCCGAGAGTGCCCCTCCTTGCAGGAGGCTTAGTTTGCCCGTGGTGTTGCCGGTGGTAACAGCCCCCAAGGTCCGCGCTTCCAAGACCGCCACACGCTGACCGGATCTGGACAACAGCAGAGCCGTCACCATTCCTGTGAGCCCGGCGCCCGCCACTATTGTGTCGAAGTGCTTTTCTTCGGGGATTGCATCGGACGTGAAGCTGGATTCCCTGTCCAACCACAGCGATTTCATCGAACAACCTGCCTCTCAATTCACGGAATTGGCGCCTGGCATGTGTTGATGAAAACGGTAGGCCGGTGACCCAGCCTTATCAAGAGGTGTGTGCTGCGAGTTGCGCGGCGCGGCGGAGCCATGGATCCGCGTCCTGGGACCAGCGCTCCAGAACACGTGCGGCCCGTTCCTTAGCCTGTCCTTCGAGCCTGACGAGCAGGGGTTTGACCACGTCCACCGCCAGAGGACCTGCCAGTTCCTCCGTGCCGGACTGCCTGATGAAGCCCTCAATGCGGGTCAGGTCCGTGTTGACCAGGATCCCCACTTTGGTTTGCAAGAGCACCACCGCAGCGAGCCGGCGTTCAAAGACCGGCTCATCCCACAGTTCCGAACTCAGTGCCGTGATGTCGTCATGGCTGAGGTTCTTGAACTTGTTCAAGGCATCGCGCACAGTTCCCCGGACAGCACCAATGGATGCGCCATACACCTTAAAGCTCTCGCCCAGGCGCCATCTGGCTTCCTCGGCCTTCTCCCACGACGACTCACGCTGGAGCGTGTAGTCCACGAACTCGGCGGCTTCACTCACGCGTCTATTTTGTCAGTGCCTCCTCCTAGCGTGACGACAACAGCAATCGACAGGAGACACATGCCGTCCCAAGAGCTCGCAACAGAACCCGGGAAAACAACAGCGTCGTTTCCAGGCGTTCCGGCTGCCTCCTCCATGCCGGACTGGTACCCCAGCTTGCTCGACACCGTGGCCCAGGAGGTCCGCACCGGCCGCACGCGCGCTGTGGCGGCTGTCAACAGCGAGTTGTTGAATTCGTACTGGAGCATCGGGCGGCAGCTCGTCGAACGCGAGTCGCAGCAAGGCTGGGGCGCCAAGGTGGTCACGCGCCTTTCCGCCGACATCCGAAACCGTTTCCCCGAAGCGAAAGGCTTCTCCCCCAGGAACCTGCGGTACATGAAAAGTTTCGCCCAGGCCTGGCCGGACTTCCCAATGTTGCAAGCGCCGCTTGCAACATTGCCCTGGTACCACCAGATCGCGTTGATGGAAAAGCTCGACGACGCCGCCACGCGGCTTTGGTACGCCGCGGCGGCCGCACAGCATGGATGGTCCCGCAACGTCCTGGCGCACCAGATCGCCACCCGCTTGCACGAGCGGTCAGGGCAGGCCATTACCAACTTTGCTTCCACCATGGTGCGGGCGGACTCTGACCTGGCGCAGCAGGCCACCAAAGATCCCTACGTTTTCGACTTCCTGGCCATGACAGATCGGCACACGGAACGGGATCTGGAGGTGCAATTGGTGAAGCATGTGGAGAAATTCCTGCTCGAACTGGGCCAAGGCTTCGCGTTTGTCGGCGAGCAGGTCCGGCTGGACATCGCCGGCGACGAATTCTTCGCGGACCTGCTCTTCTACCATTTGAAATTGCGCTGCTACATGGTCATTGAGCTGAAGGCTGTGAAGTTCGAGCCCGGATTCCTGGGCCAGTTGGGCATGTACATGGCTGCGGTTGACGACCTCATGGCTCACCCGGACGACAAACCCACCATCGGCCTGTTGCTCTGCAAAGAGAAGAACAGCGTGGTTGCCGAATACGCACTGCGTGGCTTCAACGCTCCGGTGGGGATCGCGGAGTGGCGAACCTCTCTGGCTGACTCCTTGCCTGATGAGTTGGTGGAAAGCCTGCCCAGCATCGAGACCCTGGAGGCCGAGTTGGCCAGGCGGGACGGTGTCCTGCCGGACTGACCTCAGACGTTTTCCTTGAACCAAGCCAAGGTGTCGTTCCAGGCAGCCGTAGCCTGGGCCTCGTTGTAGCGGTCGCTTGTGTCGTTGTGGAATGCATGGTCCACACCCGGGTACACCTTGATTTGGTGCTTAACGTGCGTTGCGTCCAGGGCGTCCTTCAACTGCGGCATGGAACCGGTGATCCGCGCGTCTTTTTCAGCGTAGACACCAAAAACGGCGGCTTTGATGTTGGGCACCTTCGCAGGGTCCGGGGCTGGGCCGTAGAACGCGGAGGTTGCCTTCAGCCCCGGGATCTCGGTCGCTGCCTGCCAGGTGATGCCTCCACCAAAACAGAAGCCGACCATGGCAATGCGGCCCTTCTCCACGAAATCCTGGTCGTTCAGATACTCGAATGCAGCTTGGAAGTCGCCAACGTGCCGCTGGGCTCCTGCCTTGGTGAGCGCACCCGGGACAGCGTCTGGATCCATTGATGCGGTGCCACCCTCCCTGCTGAGGAGATCCAGCGCCAAAGCTGCGTAGCCTTCCTTGGCAAAACGCCGGGCGACGTCCTGGATGTGGGGCGTGAGGCCGCGGTTTTCGTGACAGATCAGGACGGCCGGGCCCGGCTTAGCGTTCTCGGGTCTGGCAAGGTACCCGCTGATCTCAGTACCTCCGGAAGTGAACTTCACCGGGCCTGTTGTGAGGCCCACCGTCCCTTCCGGTACCGTCAGCGGACTCTTTGCGTTGGGGACCGCTGTGGTGTTTCCCGACCTTGCTGAGGCCGTGGGCATTGGGTCCCCTATTTTTGGCACCTCGTCCGGTGTACAGCCCACCAGGGTCATAGCCGCCGCAGCCGCGGTCATGCTTCCCATGATGAACGCCACGCGCCTGGTGAAGGTCCCGTGGGACAGGTCGCCCGAGCGGTAATCGTCGTAGAACTCTTCGATCAAGTACTTTTCAAACTTCTCAAGCTTAATCATGGCGAGCCTCCGGACGATGTCGAATATCTTCCCCGGTTTTACAGACGGGGACAAGGACGAGATGGTTCGATGCTTCATCAGATATAAGGTGAACACCAGAAATTGACTCGTACCCAATGAAATTTGGAGGCCCAATTGGCGGTTGTGTGGGGCATCCACAACGATGCTTTGTCCAGCGAACTTCTTGAGCAGGGATTCGTCAGCATCGGCTGGACTGGCATCTCAGACATACGTTCCATCGGCGATGACAGAGAAAAACTTAAGCGTGCCTTGGAAGTTGCCTATCCAGATGCAAAAGCTGGCGCCTTCCCGGTCTGGGCAGGGATACTACGCCGTTTTGCTTTCGAGATGAAGGAGGGCGACGTTGTCATCGCACCGAACCGGGCAGACAGCACCCTGAACTTCGGCGTGGTAACCGGCAACTACACCTACCACCCGGATGCGCAAGTTCACCCGCATCGCCGCGCAGTCCGATGGGTCGAGACGGGCGTCTCACGGGGCTTGTTTCCGCAGAAGGCACTTTACGAAATCGGCTCTGCAATGACACTTTTCCACGTCAAGAAGAACGTACAGGTGTTCTTGGACTATCTCGACTCTGGATCAGTGAAACCACCTTCAGCGTTATCTTCTGAGGTGACCTCGGAGGCTGTCGATGAATGGGTAGAAACGGAACCCAGCGCAGCAAGAATTGATCAGTTCACGCGCGATTTCATATTAAAGACGCTCCTTGAAGAGCTTAGCCATGAAGAATTCGAACACTTCACAGCCGATCTCCTGCGGGCCATGGGTTACCAAGCTCGCGTGACCCCCTATTCATCGGATGGTGGGGTCGACGTCATTGCTCACAGGGATCCCTTGGGTTTGGAACCGCCGCTGATCAAAGTACAGTGCAAGCACACTAGCGCCCAACAGTCTCGCCCGGATATCCAGAGACTGAGCGGCACGCTGGCGCACGGTGAGCTGGCACTCTTCGTCTGCCTTGGCAGCTACAGCAAGGACGCGGTTGGATACGAGCGAGAGCGTCAGAACATGCGATTGATGACTGGGGCGGACGTCGTAAAGCACACGCTTGAAAACTATGAGAAGCTCGCCCCGCGGTGGCAAAATCGTATGCCCCTGCGCCGCGTCTATGTGGTAGATCGTTCGAACGAAGGGCATTAAGAAGTTACTGAGCCCCCCTTGGGCCGCTGACGCTAAATTGTCAGTGCCTGCTGCGAGAGTAAGGACATGAAGCAGATCGGGGAAAGACAAGCGGAGACAACGCCGTCAACCGCGTCTCTTCGTGCCATCTCCCGAAGTGTGGCTCAGCCGGACACTATCAGTGGCGATCTGATTGGTCAGTTGCGGGTCCTGGAGGAGATGAAGTCGGCCATCACCGGATTGCAGGCGCAGATTGCTGTGGCTTTTGATCTAGCGCAGCGAGCCGAGCAAGCCGAAGCCGGCGTCCCCGCGGCGGAGCGTGGCAAGGGCGTGGGTGCGCAGGTGGCTTTGGCGCGGCGGGAATCACCGAACCGTGGCTCCAAGTTGTTGGGGCTTGCCAAAGCTCTAGTCACGGAGATGCCGCGCACCTTGGCAGCGTTGAGTTCGGGAAAGCTTAACGAATGGCGGGCCACACTGCTGGTGAAGGAAACAGCCTGCCTCAGTGCTGGAGACCGAGCCTCGGTGGATGAAGAGCTCGCCCCCGACACCGGTACTTTCGACGGTGCGGGAGACAAGGCCATCATCGCCGCCGCGAAGGCTGCCGCATACCGTCGTGATCCGAGGTCAGTGGCCCAGCGGTCCAGCCATGCCGCCGGCGAGCGGACGGTTAGTCTGCGTCCTGCACCGGACACCATGACGTATCTGACCGCGCTGCTTCCTGTAGCCCAGGGCGTTGCGGTGTATGCCGCGCTGACCCGGACGGCCGATTCTGCCCGCTCCAGCGGCGATCCTCGAAACCGTGGGCAGGTCATGGCAGACACCCTTGTTGAACGCACCACAGGCACACCCGGCGGGGTCTCGGGCGTCGAAATCCAAGTCGTTATGACAGACCGTGCCCTCTTTCAAGGCGACAGTGAACCGGCCAGGCTCCAGGGCTACGGAATCGTCCCTGCTCCCTGGGCTCGAACTCTGATTGGCGCAGGAGAATCCACAACCCGGTTAGGGACTAACCCAGCAGCCAGTCAAAATCAGGACTTCAAGGTCTGGCTCCGACGGCTCTACACCGCGCCGAGGAGCGGTGAGCTGTTGGCCATGGACTCAAGGGCCCGGATCTTCCCACCGCGACTCAGACGCTTCATCGAAGCCCGCGACCACAGCTGCCGCACCCCCTACTGCGACGCGCCCATCCGGCACATCGACCACATTGTGCCCTGGCATTCCGGCGGGACCACCACCCTGGCCAACGGCGCCGGACTTTGCGAAGCCTGCAACCACACCAAGGAAAACCGCGGCTGGACCGCACAACCCCTACCCGCAGACGCACACGCCCCTAGAAATCAGGACACCCACAGGACACAGCTACCGCTCAACCGCTCCCCCGTTGCCCGGGTACGCACGAACTAGGCGTCCTGACTCCTCAGACGAAGGCGGCCCATAGGTACTGGGGGGGGTAGAGCTCTCCATGCCGTCGCCAGTTTTTCACAGTAGGCAGACGGAACTCAATCCTCAGGCGCCCCCTCCGGCGCGTCAGCTGCGTCTCGCTTCCGCGACTTGAACAACCCGGCGACTCTTCCGTTCGCTGCACCTGTGGCCCCGGCCAGAGCGCCGCCAAGGCCCTTGACCGCAACGAGGGCCTGTGGCGCATCAGGGATTCCGTCGACGTCCACGGCGCGGAACGGGGCGGGACACGGCTGCGGCGGCGCCTGCTACCCCTGGTCCCACAGCGGTGGCACCGGTGGCTACCCCTTCGCCAACGGTGCTGGCGGTCCCTGTGATCCAGCTTCCTGTGGATTTCGCAGCATCCTCCAGAGCTGCGAGCGCCCGGTTGGGCTCCATCTCCCGGTCATCGGCGTCTGAGGACTTGTTCTGGATAACCAAGTGCGCAGGGAACTCATCCGGCACCTCAGGAAATGCGGCCCGAGCTGCCACGACAACGTCCCGGCCGAATACGAATCTGCTGACCCCTCCGGTCAGCGCGCCCACACCATATTCGACCACGGACTGTTGTTTCCCACTCAAACTTTCTCGAACGGTGTCCAACTGTCCGGTCTGGATGGTCCGGACGAGGCTTTGGGCTGCCCCACTCGGCAGGGTGTCCGCGAGAGTAGTTGCCCAGTGGGACCAGTCACCACTGGCAGCGGCGAATTTGTGCCCAACTGCCACCACGCCTTCGGGGGATGTCTTGGCGACGTCTTTGGCCATGGTCGCAATTTGCTCCTGGCTAGGGACAACCCTCTCCGCCTGGCCGTAGACTACGCCTTGTACGAATGCCCTGGCTCGATGGAGACGAAACAGCGGGCGAACCGCATGTCGTCAGCTTTCTTCGGCATCAGAGTTCGAGTCTCCAAGAAGGCCTTCGAGACTAGCCCGCCCTACACTTGCATAATCAGCGCGGGGGATGAAACCAGGTACCGTTCCTTGATAGGCCACCTTTGCCTGCCACGAGGGCGCTCTGATCATTCGGAGTTCGGTTAGATGATCACGACTGGCTGGCGGGACCTCGCCACGCAAATTCCATTCTTGACCACGTAGCATTCGACGTAATGGTTACCGGCATAGAGTGTACTTTCCTTTTTCCGCCTCTGACCAGCATCCCTGGTAATCTCGCCTCGCAGGAACTGCTTTCGTTCGGCCTCTAAGCCCGAGTTGCGAACTTTCCAATAAACATCGTAGGGCCCCTTCACACTGGTCCCTTCGACTGCGAAATGAAGATCACGTTGCTTGGGAACAAGCCCCGCACCTGCCCGTAAAGCCCGACGTTGAACCCGATTGAGTTCGCGAGGCGGGGATACATCACACCTGACGCTGACCGTGTCAGTTAGTTGGACAGGGAACATTTCCTCAATGAACCGTTCTTTAGGCGCACGGCGGCCAGTTGAGCTCTTGACCGCCGCGCTGGCGGACACAGGGGCTGCGGTCACGACTGATTCAGGAAACACAGGTCCGAATACCCTCCGCCACGCGGCAATACTATCGTCGACTGTTGAGGCGTCGAACGCTTCTCGGATCTTCGGGGCCAACCTATGAATACTGTCGCGGAAAGCAGCGAACTGACTGTCGGTCCAGCGGTGGTTAAAGGACGTCGTCGGGCAGCTCGGGTCGGCGAGATGTGGTTTTGCCCGCTGTGCCTGTAACCACCGGTCCAAGTCTTCAACCAGGTGAAGGAGGGTCGTAGGCACATCTTCGTAGTAGTCGCCGTCAAGATCGCGCCAGCCGTCCACAATGTTTCCGACCATAGTCGTCAGTAGGACTGACTTCAGCTTGAACGCACCCTGATGATCTCTGAGGTACTTAAGGAGACGGATGACCTTGCGAAGGTTCCGGTTGGTCAACCGGTCTTTTTCCTGAAACCATTCAGAGAAGCCGACAGGATTCGTGTCCTCAAACTGGTTAGTATTCCGATTGACGATGACCTGCCGGCCATTGGCCATCACAACGTAGGTGATGATGTCGATGTGGCAGTCGTTGGCGTACGTCACCCGGACGCAGCGGTCCTTCTTGGAGCTCATGCCTCCGTAGATCGCGTGATCAGACAGCGCGCTGTAGACAGCATTCGCGTAGCTGCGTGGGTTCTCATTCCAGGCTTCATCCTCGCTGAGTTGAACGAGGAAGTCTGCGTCGAATTCAAGGCCAGCAGCTGGACGGATGATCGTTTCATGGGCCCACGAGCCCTGCGGGACCGTGTCGAGGACGCGACCGTCCAACGCACCCGCCGCCTTTAACGCCTCTGTGATGCGGGCGACCCTTGTGTCGAGGTCTTCCAGCCGACTCGCGTTCAGGTTCACCGTATCGGTCAGCACTTTGCCGAAGTACTGGGTCAGTTTCATTATTTCCCAACTTGGATGGCGGGGACGTAATCGCCGCTCGGCGTGCGGTCATAGAGCTGAATTGATGGATATACATCACGTGACAGAACCCGCCCGAACTCCACAGCGGAGGAAAGGGGCATAGCTGCAAACACATGTAGGCGACGGACGTGTTTATGGCCCCGGCCTTCCATCTCGGCGAGCATCCGTCTGCAAGCGTCACTGAAGGCGTCTAGTTCCCGCGGTCCCGCCAGGACATCCGGGTGGGCAAGCTGATCGACAGAGAGCTCAATCACGGGGAGGTGGCGAACCCGGGGCGGCAACTCATCCTGATGAATGGTGCCGCTGACATTAATCACGAGAGTTGCCTCGGAACTGGCAGGCTCCAGGTCTGGCACGCTGAAGGTAAACGTGACTGTCCCGTCCGGTGCAGGCCATTTCCAGTCGCCGGTAGTTCGGTGCTTCTGATAGACATCGACCGGGACTTGGTCGTCTAATTGAGCCCCAAGATAGACCAGGAGCGGCAGACGAGCGAAAGCGAACACACTTAAATGGATGATTTCATCGCTGGCAACCGCTTCCGCCACCTTGGTTTTGACAGCCCTGTCGATCACTTGGCATGCCGCCGCGTAATACTCGGGCGACGGCCCGTCTTCGCCGGGTAAACCGCGCAGGTCTATCTCCACCATGTTCCTCGTGGACAAATCGAACCGCGGCATTCGTCCGGCATTAGCCATCACCGCAGTCGCGACAGCGTCCCGGCCAACCTCGGCTGGGCTTCCGCGCAGCCAACCCACCATCCGAATTGGAGTGGTCCGGTTGTACTCACCGAAGCTCGTCGCTAGAAAAACCTGGTCCTCATGCTTCCGCTTCAATTCACGAAGAAACGGAACCGTAAAAGCATCCCTTGAACCCCATTTGTCGATCTCGCTGTGCTCGTCATCGCAGATAAGCATCAGGTTATCGGCGTTGTCGCGCTCCTCATCCGTCAACACCTCGCCCAGGCCCCTAGGCGACTTCGCACTCGCCTTTTGACCGACTATGTGGGCTGCCTGACCGAATGTCAGTTCCCTGTAGCCCAACTGGCCTTCAAGAAGATGCCGGCGGCAGATCTGACAGCGGCCACCAGACCTGACCCACAGCTTCAACCGCTCTGGATCAGGAATCTTGCGCTCCGCCATCTACTACCTCCCGTTATTCTGATGGTTTGGAATCTCGCTCATACTCGCGTTGCCGTACGCAAAGGACTCTTGCGCCGGCGATGAATGACGGTCTTAGAACTCCCAGTCCTCATCCTCAGTGTTGACAGCCTTGCCAATCACGTAGGAGGAGCCCGAGCCGGAGAAGAAGTCGTGGTTCTCATCGGCATTCGGGGAAAGTGCCGACAGGATGGCCGGGTTCACGTCGGTGACGGAGGCCGGGAACATGGCCTCGTAGCCGAGGTTCATGAGGGCCTTGTTGGCGTTGTAGTGCAGGAACTTCTTGACGTCCTCGGCCAGGCCGACGCCGTCATAGAGGTCGTGCGTGTACTGGACTTCGTTTTCGTACAGCTCGAAGAGAAGCTCGAACGTGTAGTCCTTGATTTCCTGCTTGCGGGCCTCGGAAACCTTCTCCAGGCCCTTCTGGAACTTGTAGCCGATGTAATAACCGTGAACGGCCTCGTCACGAATGATGAGGCGGATGAGGTCGGCCGTGTTCGTGAGCTTGGCGCGCGAGGACCAGTACATGGGCAGGTAGAAGCCCGAGTAGAAGAGGAAGCTTTCCAGCAGCGTGGAGGCCACCTTGCGCTTCAGGGGGTCGTCGCCCTGGTAGTAGTCCATGACGATCTGCGCCTTCTTCTGCAGGTTCTCGTTCTCGAGCGACCAGCGGAAAGCGTCGTCAATCTCCTTGGTGGAGCACAGGGTGGAGAAGATGGACGAGTAGGACTTGGCGTGCACCGATTCCATGAAAGCGATGTTGGTGTACACGGCCTCTTCGTGCGGCGTCAGCGCATCCGGGATCAACGACACGGCGCCGACGGTCCCCTGGATGGTGTCCAGCAGGGTGAGACCCGTGAAAACGCGCATGGTGAGCTGCTGCTCTTCCGGCGTCAGCGTGTGCCACGACTGGACGTCGTTGGACAGCGGCACCTTTTCCGGAAGCCAGAAGTTGTTGACCAGTCGGTTCCAGACTTCCACGTCCTTGTCGTCCTGGATCTTGTTCCAGTTGATTGCTTCGACGTGGCTAAGCAGCTTGACCTTTTCGGTCATTTCATCCCCTTTTAGCGTTGGGTTCTTAAGGTAAGCGTACGACGGCGGGTGGTGACCCGCCGTCGTAATCTTTAGTTTTGCAAGCGGCAACTGCCGCAAGATATCAACCGATACAGGTTGATCAGAGCATGCAGCTGACGCAACCCTCCACCTCAGTCCCTTCCAGCGCGAGCTGGCGGAGACGGATGTAGTAGAGGGTCTTGATGCCCTTGCGCCATGCGTAGATCTGCGCCTTGTTGATGTCGCGGGTGGTGGCGGTGTCCTTGAAGAACAGCGTCAGGGACAGGCCCTGGTCCACGTGCTGCGTGGCAGCTGCGTAGGTGTCGATGATCTTCTCGTAGCCGATTTCGTAGGCATCCTGGTAGTACTCCAGGTTGTCGTTGGTCAGGTACGGAGCCGGGTAGTAGACGCGGCCAATCTTGCCTTCCTTGCGGATCTCAATCTTGGCAGCCACCGGGTGGATCGACGAGGTGGAGTTGTTGATGTAGCTGATGGAACCGGTGGGCGGCACGGCCTGCAGGTTCTGGTTGTAGATACCGTGCTCCATGACTGAGGCCTTCAGCTCGCGCCAGTCATCCTGGGTGGGAATGTGGTGGCCCGCGAAGAGCTCGCGGACACGCTCCGTTGCCGGAACCCATTCCTGCTCCGTGTACTTGTCGAAGAACTCGCCGGAAGCGTACGTGGACTTCTCGAAGCCACCGAACTTCTGGCCGGTCTCGATGGCGAGGCGGTTGGAGGCGCGCAGAGCGTGGAACAGCACCGTGTAGAAGTAGATGTTGGTGAAGTCCAGGCCCTCTTCGGAACCGTAGTGGACGTGCTCGCGGGCAAGGTAGCCGTGGAGGTTCATCTGGCCGAGGCCAATCGCGTGGCTCTGGGCGTTGCCCTGGGCGATGGACGGCACCGAGTTGATGTAGGACATGTCCGACACGGCGCTGAGGGCGCGGATGGACGTCTCGATCGAGAGACCGAAGTCCGGCGAATCCATGGTCTTGGCGATGTTCATGGAACCGAGGTTGCAGGAAATGTCCTTGCCCACGGTCTCGTAGCTTAGGTCTTCCGCGTAAATGGACGGCGATGAAACCTGCAGAATCTCCGAGCACAGGTTGCTCATGGTGATCTTGCCGTCGATCGGATTGGCCCGGTTCACGGTGTCCTCGAACATGATGTACGGGTAGCCGGACTCGAACTGGATCTCCGCGAGGGTCTGGAAGAACTCACGGGCACTGATCTTGGTCTTCTTGATCCGGGAATCGTCGACCATCTCGTAGTACTTCTCCGTGACGGAAATGTCGGAGAAGGGGACGCCATAGACGCGCTCGACGTCGTACGGGGAGAAGAGGTACATGTCCTCGTTCTTCTTGGCGAGCTCGAACGTGATGTCCGGGATCACCACGCCCAGGGAGAGCGTCTTGATGCGGATCTTCTCGTCGGCGTTCTCGCGCTTGGTGTCCAGGAAGCGGTAGATGTCCGGGTGGTGTGCGTGCAGGTACACGGCACCTGCACCCTGGCGCGCACCAAGCTGGTTGGCGTAGGAGAAGCTGTCTTCGAGGAGCTTCATCACGGGGATGACGCCGGAGGACTGGTTTTCGATCTGCTTGATCGGGGCGCCGTGCTCACGGATGTTGGTGAGCGAAAGGGCAACACCGCCGCCGCGCTTGGAGAGCTGCAGTGCGGAGTTGATAGCGCGTGCAATCGACTCCATGTTGTCTTCGATGCGGAGCAGGAAGCAGGAGACGAGCTCGCCGCGCTGGGCCTTGCCTGCATTCAGGAAAGTGGGGGTCGCCGGCTGGAAACGGCCATCGATGATTTCGTCAACAAGGCGGCTGGCAAGTTCTTCGTTACCGCGGGCAAGGTGCAGGGCAACCATGCAGACACGGTCTTCGTAGCGCTCAAGGAAGCGCTTGCCGTCAAACGTCTTCAGCGTGTAGGACGTGTAGAACTTGAAGGCGCCAAGGAAGGTCTCGAAGCGGAACTTCTTCTTGTATGCACGGTTGAAGAGCTCACGGATGAAGTTCATCGTGTACTGGTCAAGGGTTTCGCGCTCGTAGTACTGGTTCTTCACCAGGTAGTCGAGCTTCTCTTCCAGGTCGTGGAAGAACACGGTGTTGTTGTTCACGTGCTGCAGGAAGTACTGGTGCGCGGCTTCACGGTCGGCTTCAAACTGGATCTCGCCGTTGGGGCCATACAGGTTAAGCATGGCGTTGAGCTCGTGATAGCCCAGACCCTTATAGGCCTCCGGCAGTGGCTTCTTGGCCGTTTCCACAGTGCCCCCGGTTACTTCTGTTTCTGCGACAGTAGTGTCCAAAACTTTTCCAATCCTTGATTGACCCGATCGACGTCTTCCGGCGTCCCCATGAGTTCAAACCTGTAGAGATGCGGTACGTTGCACTTGGCGGCGATGATGTCTCCCGCTGCGCAATAGTTGTCCGCGAAGTTGGTGTTTCCTGCACCGATAACACCACGGATCAGTTCCCTGTTCCGTGGGTTGTTGAGAAACCTGATGACCTGCTTGGGCACTGAACCTTCGCCGTTCGTGCCGCCGTAAGTCGGCAGGACGAGGACAAAGGGTTCAAGTGCTTGAAGCGGAGCATCGTGCGCATAGAGCGGGATGCGCGCCGCATCCCTGCCCAATTTCTGGACAAAGCGCTTGGTGTTCTCAGATGTCGAGGAAAAGTAGATGAGGTGACTCCTCGTGGTCACAGTGTCCGTGTCGCTGCGCACGGATGCCGTTGCCAGCGGTGCCATGGGAGTCACCTCGACTACATAGGAATTCTTGCTTGCTGTGGTGGCGAAGTCCGAAAGGAAACTTAGGCCACGGAGGAAACGGCCTGGGCCAGTTCCTCGATCTTGTCCGGGCGGAATCCAGACCAGTGGTCCTGCTCGGTCACGACTACAGGAGCCTGCATGTACCCCAGCGCCTTGAGGCGTTCGAGTGCCTCGGCGTCCTGGGAGATGTCGACACTCTGGTAGGCAATGCCCTTCTTGTCGAGTGCCCGGTAGGTTGCGTTGCACTGAACACAGGCCGGCTTCGTGTAAACCGTAACGGTCATGATCCCTGTCCCCTTAGTTGAAGTCTGTCGCTCTTCGTATCTGGCGGGCTCAACCGGAACTGAATACTGAATCCGATACCGGCCCGCAGGCTGCTGTGGCAGCCAACACGCTTATTTAGTCTTGTGCTGGTTTCCCGCTCAATCCGTAAACCGATACTACATGTAGTGCAAGCGCCTCGCCGGGACCCCAAGATGATGTATTACAAGTATGTCATTCAATCCACCGCTCGTCCACAGGGCAGGTGCCTCAAAATGTCCGTGATTCCGCCAAAGTGAGAGATGAAATCCACACCCTGTGGACTACTTAGCCACATTTAATCTCCAGCGTGTCGCCGGGTTCCGGCGTGTCGTGACACTTTGAAAATGTGGCGTGGCGAACAGCTAAAATCTGCTGATGGTCAATCTTCTCCATCTCAGGACCCTGCTGGAGGTCACCCGACTGGGTTCCTTCGCTGCAGCGGCCGCGCAGCTTGGCTATACAGCCTCCGCCGTTTCCCAACAGATGGCCGCGCTCGAACGGGATACCGGCGTCGAACTGTTCCAGCGTTCCGCGAGGAGCGTCGTTCCCACCGAAGCGGCTGTCACCATGACGCGGCACGCGTCCAAGGTACTGACCGACGTCGAAGCACTGATGGCGGCAGCATCAAGGACCAACGATGCGCCAGCCCAGGAATTGCGGCTCGGCATCTTCCCGAGCCTTGCCACGTATGTGCTGCCGGACATCCTCAGGAATGAGCGGTGGAACGGACTGGGCATAGAGCTGCGGGTATCAGTCGCTGAGCCGGCGCAGACCATCCAGGGACTGCGCAGTGGCGGAGAATTGGACGTCGCCCTCGTGTACCAGGTGGGACAGTCCGGATTGGCGTGGCCACATTCCCTGGAGCGGCAATGGATCGGCGACGACGACTTTCGCGTGGTGCTGCCCGCTTCATGGAAAATCCGCGAGGATGCCGAGATTGAGGCCGCACACCTCTCGGACATGCCGTGGATCATCCACCACCCGGGCACCAGCGACGCCCTGGTGATCGAACGCTTGTTTGCCAGCTGCAACCTGCATCCCCGCGTCGTGGCTTACAGTGACGATTTCCACGCCAGCCTGGAGATGACCGCGGCTGGCCTGGGTGCTTCGCTGGTACCGGAACTGGCGTTGCGCAACAGGCCACCCGGCGTCGTGGTCCTTGACGTCCCGGACATCCGGCTGGCACGAAACGTGTTCGCGCTGCTCATCAACGAAAAGCGCACAGCGCAAGTGCAACTGTTTACGCAACTCCTGGCCGACACCCTCCGTGGCACCTCCGAAAAGAGCGGTTTGCACCCCCTGAAATCAGCGCCTGTCAAGGGTCCGCAGCGTCGGAGGTGAATTCTTCCCAATTGCTGGAACCGGCCCCATGTTGGGGTTAGATTGATCACATGGGCAAGGTAGCGAGCACACATTTTGGGGAGATCGAGCTCAATCACGGGCGTGAACATTGCTTCGTGACCAAACACGAACTCGGCGGCAATCAGCTTGAGCTGGACCTCAACGTCACGGCGCAGGACCACTTCGACGAGGCTGCCATGCACAAGGTGGACTATCGTTTGCGCTTCCTGCCGGAGCTGGTTGACCAGGTCCGGGAGATGATCGCCGATGAGCTTGACCAGGACGGCACCAACCCGCAGCAGTTCCTGCATTTCCATAGTTCCCAGCTCAAGGAAGAGCAGCTCGAATCGGTTTTCGGGGTCAGGGACAAGTCCCAGCTCACCAACGACGTCTTCCTCAAAGCCCTCAAACTGGGTCATGTGGCCATCTACCCTGGCCAGCCCGAGCGCTACTTCGTCCTGGACTTCACCCTCGGCTCGCACTTCACGGATGAGCTGCTGGTAGTGGCCGCCGATGAAGACGGCGTGGTGGATGACGAAATCCTTTGGGAGTCGTGAAGGACACGTTCTTAATCGCAAGACGGTGGCGGGGAGAAGCGGCCAGGTACGTTTATCTTGCGTATTCCTGGCGGAGGGCCATTGTGTTTACGCGGCCAGCCGGCCGGGATGGCCGCGGCAGCGCAAGCTTGTCCAGCACGTCCAGGGCGTCAGCGTGCTCATTGAACGTGTACAAGTGAATGCCCGGTGCGCCGGCATCCAATGCTGCATTGGCAAGATCCACGGTGGCCGCGACGCCGATCCGCCGACACTCTGCTTCAGTGTCCACGGCAGCGAGGCGCTCCACGAGTTCCACGGAAGGGTCGACGCCGGCTAGCTCACCGAGGCGCTTCAGCCGCCGGAGGCTGGTGAGCGGCATGACACCGGGAATGATCGGAATGGTGACCCCGGCCCGACGTGCACGGGTAACCAGATCAGAGTATTCGTTCGCGTGGAAGAAGACCTGCGTGATCGCGAAGTCTGCACCGGAACGCTGCTTGGCCAGGAGAACTTCGACGTCGTGTCCCACACTCGGCGATTCAGGATGCCTGGTGGGGTACGCGGCCACTCCGACAGCGATCTTGCCGGCGCAAAGAAGTGCTGAACGACGCTGCTCCACGCGGCGGATCAGTTCGATCAGATCCTGGGCATACCTGAGTGAGCCGCTGGCAGGCTGGCTTCCTCCCTTGGGCAGATCCCCGCGCAGTGCCAGGATGCCACGGACGCCGTGGTCCAGGAGCTCGCCAATGATCTCCGCCAGTTCCGCCGGTGTGTTGCCTACACACGTCAAGTGGGCCAAAGGCCGAAGCGTGGTTTCGAGCAGGAGGCGGTTGATGAGGTCAACGGCGGTATCCCGGTTGGATCCACTGGCGCCGTACGTCACGGAGACGTAGTCCGGCTCGGTGGCTTCGAGTTCACGGATCGTGGTCCACAGGGTTTCTGCGGCCGCCGGGGAGCGAGGGGGAAACAGCTCGTAGGAAAGTGCTACGGGCGCCGCTCCGGCGGGGTTGGAATGTAGGTCAAGGCTTGGTGGCGACATTTGCGTCCTGGCTGTTCGTCATCGAACCTCACCCATGGATCCAAGGAATCCATTGATTGCATGATCGATGAATTGAGTTTGGGATACACGAAAGAACTCCAGCAGGACGCAGCAGCGACTGGTACGCCTCGAATGAAGCTTTCCGTGTGCAAATGTCAGGCCCACATGGGGGCACCCACACCCTCCTCACCGCCCTTGCGGGGCGGATCCAACGGAGGATCGCTGACACGTTACCGCGGTAACTTGTTTACGACTGTAGGTCGTGGGCGCCGGGCGGTTCAACTCGACCACCGAATTAAGACGCGGTTTTACGATCCGTGAAGATGGATCTGTGAACTTTGTTCGCCGAAAGGCGATCTGCAGTGGAAATCCTCCTGCAGGTGAAAGCTTCACCAGGGCTTGTCTACGCCGGACTCATTCCCGGGGCTGCGTAGATACTCCTCGCGTTCCTGCCCTTCTGCCCGCTCTCGGTGGGCCTCTTGCGCGTTCTTTCCCAGCTTCTGGAGTTGCTCCTGCTGTTGGTCAGGCGGCGTATCCTTGGCTGGCTTCTCCGCATCGGCCCTTCCGTCGGAGCCCGAAGCCATCTTGGCTTTAAGCCGATCAGCAGCTGAATCCAGGGCCTTCCCCTCTCCGGACGAATTTCCGGGACCTTCCTGCGCACACTGGGCAGGTGAGGACTCGATGACGTCCAACGCTTCACGAAACAACGTGGCTGCCGTCGGCTTACTGCCTGCCGACAGGGCAGCATCACCCAGTTTCTCGACGCTCAACACCAGATTGACCCGCACCTGGCATTCATCCTGGCCGGCGCCGGCATCCAACGCCGCCTCGAAGTCCTTCCGCGCCGCAGTGAAGTCGCCTGCCAGAACATGGGCGTCGCCGGATGCAAAGTAGGCCTTGTGCGACTCGAACGAGTTTGCAACCTGCAGCCACGAAGCGGCCCTGGCTGCGCCATCCTGATCGGAGGTTTCGAAGGCACGTGCAGCGTAGCCCCCCAAGGGACCCACGCTCAGGAGTTTCGCTGCCACGGCGAGCGCAAGCAGAGCCGGTGGAGCGGACCACAGCGCGAGGCGGCGTCTCCGCCGTCGAACATTGTTCATGCCAGTGGCTCCTTGGCTTTCGGGGGCAGTCTTTGACCCCGCACTTCCCGTAGCGCGATGAAATGCCGCACGGGTTCGTGAAGGGCCAGCAGGAATCCGGCGAGCGCCAGGAGCCAGTAGAGTTCCACGCGGCCGGGTCCGTCGTCGTTGGTAGGCGTGAGGGCTCCAGGCTGGGCTTTGGCAAGCATGTCAGCCGTGGGTTGGCTCCCGGCCCGGTGGACGTATGGGACCTGGAGTTGGCTTGCGATGTTTTGCAGTTGCCCTTCGTCGATCCTGGACACTGCATCCTCGCCCGAGCCCTTGTCCTGCAGATACCGGACTTCGGTATCCGAGGTGTCCTTCATCCGGCCGCCCTGCCCGGTGCCGTAACCGAGCACCGCTCCCCCGCTGACGCTGTTCGCATCCACCGGCAGCGGCACTGGTGCCTCGGCGGCCGTGTTCTCGCCGTCCCCGGCGTAGAACACTAATGCTGGACGTCCTGGGTGCTGCTCCCGGGCGGCCGCGAGCCTGTCTTTGAGCAACGCTCCCGCACCCGTAACGCTGCTGCCGTTGGCGTACCGCGGGTTTTGCGGCTGCAGTGTTGTCATAGCGGTTTGCAGCGCGGTGGCATCCTGGCTCAACGGCATGCGGACGGTCGCCTTGTTGTCGAAAGTGATGAGGGAAAACCTGGCGCCCGCTAGTTCCTTGGCGATGGCCATCACGTCGCTCGTCGCCCCTGACAAGCGGGTGCCTGTGCCGTTGTAGTCCTCTGCGGCCATGCTGGTGCTGGTATCGACAACGAAGAAGACATCCACGTCCGCGACGGCTGTCCTTGCCTCGCTGCCGGGCCACCCTGGTCGCAGCGCGGCAAGGACCAGAAGCACGACGGCGGCGCCCCGGACGGCGGCTGACCGCACCGACCCTTTTGGTCCCGTGCTGCCGGGGACCGGCCCGCGAACGATGGCCCACAGGGTGAGGGCTATGATCCCGACGCCTATGGCAGCGAGGAGCGCCCACGGAACAATTGGCAGAAGTGTCACGGGTTCAGCCTCCATCCCAGGATCACCATTCCGGCACCCGCCAGCAGCGCGGCCCCAAGCGGCAGCGCCGGGCTATCGCTGACTACAACCTGGGGCGCGGCCAGGTAGCTGCTGGCCTCGGTCTCCTGCACTTTCTGGACTATCCCTGGCACCGCATCAGGACTGTCCAGAGCGAAGTAGCTGCCCCCGGTTCCTTCGGCAACCGCCTTGAGTTGGCCACCAGGCTGATCAGCTTGACCTCCGTAGTCAAAGTCGCCGGGGTTCAGTGCATACACCTTGACGTTCTTGCTGCGGGCCAGCTCCCCGGCCTGCTGAAGGGTGAAGATGGGGTCCCCTGAGAGGAAGTTGTCAGTCGCCAGCACAACAGACCGCGAGCGCTTGGCGTTGCCGGCGTCCGATTCAACATCCGGGAAGCCCTGCACGCAGGATGCCAGGCCGTCGCCGATCAGGGAGGATCCTCTCCCGTTCCATGTCCCGTCGAAGAAGGATCCTGCCCCGCTGTCCAGGGCCTTCTGGGCTGCGGTCAGCTGTTCGGCCGCATAGTCGTAGTCGTCTGTCAGCGGGAACAGTTGGACGCTGCTGCTATCGAAGATCACCATGCCGATGCGCTCGCCATCGAATTGCCGGGCGAGTTCCTGGAACACTTTGGCGATGGCGGCGTCCGTACTGGTCATGGATCCTGAAACATCCAGGCAGAGGATGATGTCCCGGTTCCGGATTTCGGGCTGCTCCGTGGTGCGCTGGGCAGGTCTTGCAGCGGCTGTGGCTGTGGCCGCCAGAAACAACGCACCCAGGACCATGGCGAGGACCAACGTGGCCTTGTACCGCCGCAGCACCTTTTGGTACTCGGGAAGGTCGGTGAGGCGCTCGCCGTGTGCCACTGGCCTGCCCGTCTGCGACCGACGCCGGATTAACAGTCGGGCGGCAATCACCAGTGCCAGGGCAGCAAGGGGAAGAATCCACCAGTAAGTCAGTTCCACGCCCGCACCACCTGGCGTGCGGTGTTTGCGGAGTCCCGAACGGATTGCATGGCTACGGGCGCAAATTCGTTGGGGTAGATCAACGCGATACCCACGGCGAACTGATCCAGTCCGTTGCGACGCAATTCCTCCAGTGTCATGGAAGTGGCCGGAAGGCCTGTGGCTGCACCCGCAAATTCCCGCACGAGGAGACTGAGTCGCTGGTGGGCGTCGCGCCCCGGGAGGCGGCCGGCGTCGGCCTCCCTTTCGAGGGTATCTATCGCTGACAGGCAGCTGGCCCGCAACGTTTCCAGATCGTATGACGTCCCGTGCGCGCCTGCCGGTGTCTTTGGTGCTGCTTTGCGAACAGGCCACAGGATCCATCCGTACCAGCATGCTACGAGCAGCAGCAGCACCAAGCCCAGCCATAGCCACAGCTGCTGATATTGAAGGGGCGCGTAGAAGCCCGCGTTATCCTGCACGGTTGCTACCCTTGGCGGACTTCGCGCCCGAGCGGTGCTTCTCCAGGAGCGCGAACACCGCCGTGAGGACGTCGCCCGTGGCGCCAACCGACTGCTCAGCAATTCCGAGCCTGCGGAAGAAGACGCTGCGCTCCTCCTCACGTCTCCGCATTGCGCTGGCGTATGCCGCACGAACAACGCTGTTCCCCGCCACCGGCGCAGGGATCCGCTGGCCGTTCCCAACGTCGAAGCTGGCCTCCTGCGTAGGCGCCGGGTTCCCCGGTTCCCTGGCCATGCGGGCGTCGAGGATAGTGAGCCAGAGGACTTCGTGCCGGGCCCTCAGGCGCCGAAGCAGCATTTCAGTGTGGGCGTCGGGCCTAACCTCATCGGCGAGAACGGCAATGAGCAGGCGGCCCTTCAAGAACCTCAGCGCGTAGTCGAGTTGCGCCGTGATAGCGCTCGCCGGCCCATCCAGGGAAATGCCGGCCTCCACTTCCCGGAGCAGCCGCTCCAGGTGCTCTTCACCGCTTTGGGGCGGGAGGTAGCGGGAGGTGAGGGCCGAGCCGTGCAGGAGTCCGACGTCGTCCCCGTGCCTGCAGGCGAGATAGCCCAGCACGCCGGCAGCGTCAACGGCAATGTCTTTTTTTGCTTCACCCGAGGCGGCGTGGGCTGCCATGTTCCGTCCTGTGTCCACGAGCAGCAGCACCGAGTGACGGCGGACGGCCACATAGCGTTTGACGAGCGGTGATCCGTGGCGGGCAGTGGCTTTCCAATCAATGTCCCTGACTTCGTCGCCAGGTACGTACGAGCGCAATTCGTCAAAGTCCAGGCTGCGGCCCTTGAAGACAGAACCGTATTCGCCATCCAACAGGGTGAGGGTCCTGCGATGGGCGAAGATGAACATCTTCGACTTCACGCGTCGGAGGAGGCTGGGCATCCGGTGACCGTTACGGCGTCTGCACGGACGCGAGCACCGCATCAATGATGGTTTCCACGGGGATCCCTTCAACCACGGCATCGAACCCGAGCACGATTCTGTGGCGCAGGATCCTGTGGGCCAGTTTCTTGACGTCTTCCGGGATGACATGGTCCCGCCCGCTTAGGAGTGCCAATGCCCTCGCAGCCTGGCTGAAGGCAATGCTGGCCCGCGGACTTGCACCGAACTCAATGAGGTTGGCCAAACGAGGCTCCAGATATTGTGAGGCGTTGCGCGTCACATAGGCCAGGCCAACGATGTACCTGATGATGGCAGGATCAACGTAAACCCTCTTGACGAGTTCCTGCACCTGGACGATGGCGTCCAGGGAAGCGGCTGCCGGGGGCTTCTGCGCTGCGCTGTACACCCCGGCATCTATCCGCCTGATGACTTCGGCTTCCTCCGCCGGGCTCGGATAGTCCAGGACGTCCTTGAGCATGAAGCGATCCATCTGTGCTTCCGGAAGGCGGTAGGTTCCCTCCTGCTCAATCGGGTTTTGCGTTGCCAGCACCAGGAAAGGCTCGGGCAGCGGATATGACTCGCCACCGATGGACGTCTGCCGTTCCTGCATCGCCTCCAGCATGGCGCTCTGCGTTTTGGCGCTGGAACGGTTGATCTCATCAAGGAGCACAATGTTCGCATGAACGGGTCCCAGTTGGGTGACGAATGTGCCTTTGGCTGCATCAAATATCTGGGTGCCGGCGATGTCGCTTGGCAACAGGTCCGGAGTGCACTGGATCCGGCGAAAATCCGCACTTACCGACTCCGCGAGAGCTTGCGCTGCTGTGGTCTTGGCCAGACCCGGAACGCTCTCCAAAAGTACATGTCCGCCGGTCAGGAGGCCGATCATCAGCGTCTCCTGCAGCCTCGACTGGCCTACCACCTTGGTCTCAAAGCTGCGGATAATGCTGCCGACGAGCTGCTGGGCACGGGCCAGGTCCGGTGCATCGATTCCGGTCGTGGCTGTGTTCTGAAGCACTCGTGGTCCCCTCGCTGGCGTGAATCCACTCTATCCAAGCCTCCCCTGAACAAGCCCGCAATGGGGAGCTCTCCCCATGGGCGCTTCTGAGGTCTATCCTTTTGCCATGCCTCAGCTACCAGCCCGCTATGAGCAGTACCTCAACGGCCAAAGCCAGCGCGTCATCGACGCCGTCCGTCCAGTTCTGCTGCAGTCCGCCGCAGACCAAAGGCACGGAGTCCGGATTGTGTACAACGCAGGCCCCACCGGACACCAGGCTCATCTGGACGAGTCGATACCCTACGGCGAAATAGTCGAGGACATCGACTAGCCCTTTACCGAGCCGGACAACGCGAAGGAGCTACCCACGCTCCGGGATACCAGCACGTACAGCAGCAGCACCGGCACTGAGTACAGGATGGAAAACGCCGCCAGCTGCCCATAAGCTATGGCGCCATGCTGGCCAAAGAAGCTGAAGATGGACACCGCAGCTGGTTGCTTGGCTGTGGAGAGCAAGAGGATGAAGGGGACGAAGAAGTTTCCCCATGCCTGGATGAAAACAAAGATGAATACAACGCCCAGGCCCTGCCTCATAAGCGGCAGCACGATGGTGCGCAAGGCCGCCATGCTTGAGGCACCATCCATCCATGCCGCCTCCTCCAATTCCAAGGGAACGGAGTCCATGAAGTTCTTCATCATCCAGATGGCCATGGGCAGCGTGGTTGTAGCCATGAAGAATATGGTGGCCATCATGGAATCGAGCAACTGGAGCTGGACGAACAACCCGTAGACGGGCACCATAATGGCGGTCACTGGCAACGACGTCCCGAAAAGCACCGAGTACATGAACGGCTTGTTGAACCTGGACTGGTAGCGGGACAGCGGATACGCAGCAAGGACGGCTGCCACCAGATTGACCGCCGCTGTTCCGGCCGAGAGAAGGAAACTGTTCGTCAAGGGCTGGAACAACAATTCCGGAGTGAACACCGCGCCAAAATTATCCATCGAAGGCGCCGACGGCACCGCTGTCTGGTACCCGGCGTGAGGATCGACGGCGGCCAGCAGCAACCACAGCAATGGCGCCACAAAGCAGAAACCGATCACGGCCAAAGCGATGTCTGCCGCAATCCGCGGCCTGGACATCACGGCTTCTGCTCCCTGAGCAGGCGGACATAGACAGCGCCGAAGACCACTCCCAACACAATCAATACCGAAGCAACAGCCGTGCCATAGCCGATATCCCCAAATTTGAAGGCCTCTTGGTAGGCCAACACCGGCAGGGTGGTACTGGCATTGGCTGGGCCACCGGCTGTCATCACCCAAATAAGCGTGAACACGGCCAACGTCTGCAGGGTAATCAGCATCAGGTTGGTGGCGATGCTGCTCCTGATCAGTGGCAACGTGATAAATGCCAGGCGCTGCCAGCCTTGCGCACCATCCATCAAGGCAGCTTCCGAGACATCCTGTGGCACGTCCGCCAGGGCGGCCCTGTACACAAGCATGGAGAACGCCGTTCCCCGCCACGTGTTCGCCAGGATAATCGCGACAAGCGGGAACGTGTACAGCCAGTCCGGCCCCTTCCCGCCAAAGAGGGCCAGCATTTGATTCAGTGTGCCGTCACGGTTGAAGTAGGCATAGGCCGCGAAGGCGGCCACGATTTCCGGGAGTATCCAAGCTGCTACCACCGCCGTTCCTACCCACGAGGAAACTGCCTTACGTGAGCGCCTCATGAGCAGCGCGATGAGTAGACCGAGCACATTCTGGCCGAGCACGGCCGAGGCCGCGACGAAAACAACAGTCAGCCATGCCGCCAGTGGAAACGAGTCATCGCTGAACATCCGGACGTAGTTCTCCAGCCCCACCCACTGTGGATCCCGGGCCGCCCGGCCTGAAAGAGCGGCGTTGGTGAAGGACGCATAGAAGGACCAAGCCACCGGGGCAAGCAGGAACACCAGCAGCAGGAGAACGGAAGGAACAACCGGCAGCAGCCGCAGGTAGCGGCGAATCGTCATTTCCCTGCTGTCATTTCTTTGATGTCATCTCTCCAGCACCTTGCCATCACCAACAAGCTTGCGGACCGTGGCGTCATACTCCGCTGCGGCATCTTCAGGGCTTTGCTTTCCAGTGATGACAGACTCGGTGGCTACCTGGACCGCCGTCGAGATCCTTGGGTAATCTGCGGTAGCCGGGCGGTAATGCGTCACCTTCACCAACTCCGAGACGTCCTTCACGAACGGATTCGCCGAAAGGTAGCTCGATTCCGATGCAACATCCGTCCGCACCGCTATCTGGGAGTTGTTAACGTCAAAGGCCAGGGCATTCTTCTTGTTCAGCGCGGTGGTGAGGAACTTGAACGCAAGCTCAGCGTTTTTGCTCTTGGCACCAACTGCAAGGGTCCACCCACCGGACATGCTGACGCCGCCGGGCTCCTGTCCGTTCCGCGTGGGGAACATGGCCACACCCATTTCCTGCTCGTAGCCTGCCCACTCATAGGCCCCGCCTTTTTGCCAGAACGACGGCGTATACGAGCCTTCCACGGTTGCCGCGAGTTTGCCCTGCGGGAACCACTCGCCAAAGACTTTCTTCCAGACATTGGCGTCGAGGGCTTCGGCCGGGCTCACTGCAAGCTTTTCGTCGTAAAGGGTCTTCAGGAAAGCCAGCGAGTCAGTAAAGCCCTGGGAGCCCACCACCCACTTCTTTTCCTTTTCGTCGTACAGCGTGCTGTCAGTCCCGTAGAGGAGTTCGTAGAAGCTCTGCATGACGGTGCCCTCGCCGGTACCCTTGCCGGCGTACATATTGAAGGGAATCACGCTTGGGTCCGAGGCTTTGATGGCACGTGCCGTGGACAGGATGTCTTCCCACGTTTTGGGCTGCCACGGAACAGCAATTCCGGCCTTCTGCAGCACTGCCTTGTTGTACCAGATGGCACGGGTGTCAGTGCCGAGGGGCACCGCGTAAATACCTCCGTCATCGGCCCGACCTGCTGCTTTGGCGGCTTCGTTGAACATGGACCAGTCGTCCCACTTTTCAAGATAGCTGTCCAGCTTCAGGAGGTAACCGGCGTCGACGTCGGAACGCACCTTGAACGTGTCCTCATAGAAGACGTCCGGCGCGGTGTCCGGGGAACGCTGGGCCAGGGCGAGCTTGGTTCCGTAGTCGTCGTCGTTGGCTTGGATCGGTTCGAGGTTAACCGTCACCGAAGAGTTGGCCGCCTCGAATTCCTTTTTGGCGTCCTGCATGACGGTATCCAGGGCCGTGAACGAATCGGATTTCTGGTAGACGATCTTCAAGGTCTTGTTCTCGGCAGCAGGCGTCGTCGAGGAACAAGCGGTTGCAGCGAGAAGAGCAGCTACGACGGGAAGGACGGTGGCAAACCTCATTGGGCGGCGCATTTTGCTCCAATCGAGTCAACGTGGCTGAGTAATTAGCCCTCCAGCAGGAGCCGTTGGGCACGTGGTGCCAGCGTGTGCTCCAGCACGAGGCATGCCGCACCAATGGCGCCCACGTCCTCACCCACTCCGGAACCCACAACTTCAATACCGTGGATCATGCGTGCCGCACTGTTTTCAGCTATCAGGGCCGGAACACGATCCAGGAAGTACTTTGACATCCGCCCCCAGAAAGGACCGCCGAAAACAACGCGTTCCACGTCCAGGGTGTTGGTCACCACCGAGACAGCACGGGCCACGAGGGTGGCTGACTTGTCAAGGATGGCAATGGCTTTTTCGTCGCCGGCGTCGGCTTTGTCGCACAACAAGGCGTAACGTTCCTGGACCTGCGGGCCGTCTGCATCCTCGCCATGGCTGTCAAGCACACCGGCCGCCTCCGCCTCAGCAACGAGGACCTGAGGGATACACGAGGATTTCACACAACCACGGAGCCCGCAGTCACACTGGGGGCCCATCGGATCAACGATGATATGGCCGATTTCGCCCGCGTTACCGGACGTTCCACGGACCACTTCATCGTTCAGGACAATGCCGCAACCAATACCGGTGCCCATATACATGAAGACGAAACTGCCCGCACCGCTGGCCCCGCCGGCCCAGGTTTCGGCCACTGCGGCACTCGTTACGTCCTTGTCCACCAGCGTCTCCAGCCCGGTGGCCTCCGTGAGGGCTTCCCGGATACGCACGCGATTCCACCGAGTCAACAGCGGCGGCTCCACAACGGAACCTTCATCGAGGTCGATCGGGCCCGGGACGGCTACGCCGAGCCCCGCGATCTTGGATGCATCCACGCCCGATTCCTCAATGAGGACCTTGATCTGCTGGGCGATGCTCGTGATCACCGCCGCAGGGTCACCACCGGGAGTAGCCATCCGCGAGTGCCTGACGACATCGCCAAGGAGGTCCAGGACGACGAACGTGATGACTGCCGGGTCAAGATGGACGCCCACCGCATACATGCCCGATGGGTTCAGCCGCAGGATGGTCCGCGGCTTTCCTGGGCCAGTACCCTCTTTGCCAGCCTCCACGATCAAGTGCTGGTCAAGCAGGCGACGGGAAATATTGGAGATTGTCTGGGGGGACAGGCCAACAATCTGCGCTAGTTCAACACGGCTGAGCCCACCCGAGGACCTCCGGATCGCCTCCAGAATGACCGTCAAATTAAAGTCACCCATGCGGGGTAGATTCGTTCCGCGCCTCGGTGTGGGCTGCCGGATCTCAGTCACTGATTCCCCTAAGTAATTTTCGAAAAAACATCATCGTACTTCGTCTTTGTCTGAATCGTACGATACCCATGCTCACACGGGTATGCGCACACGCAGGCAACGGTGTCAGGGGTTGGTAACGATGAGACTAAATTCCTGTCTGGAAGCGCCGGACCGGCTCATCCACGACGACTCCGCGTCACTGTGAACTTCGGGTTCCGGCCTTCCTCCACGGTGGGACCTATGAGCCGCTCAAGGGTGGGCCTGTATTGCAGGTGGCTGTTGTACACGGTCCACAGCTCGCCGCCGGGCGCGAGAACGCGGGCGGCCGCTTCGAACATCTTCAGGGCAGCGCCGGCATGCACGCTTGCTCCAAGATGGAAAGGTGGATTCAACAGGACGAGATCCGCGCTGCCTGCTTCAAACGTCGACAGGGCGTCGTCGTGGATCACGGAAATCCGGGATTCCAGTCCGTTGGCAGCTGCCGTGGCTATAGCTGATGCGACAGCCGCCGCCGACTGATCACTTGCCACCAGGCTCGCCTCCGGCTGGTGTCGGGCAAACATCGTGGCAAGAATGCCGGTCCCACACCCCAGATCCACAACGCGTCGCGCTTCAGGCATCCGGTCCAGGAAGGTCAGGAGGTAACGGGTTCCGATGTCAAGGCGTGCACCCGAAAATGCAGCACCATGAGCACAAACCGTGATCCCCAATTCCTGCAGCTGCTCCACAACAGGGTAGGGAGGCTCGCTGGAAACCGGTTTGGGATTGCTGGCCACCAGAACCCTGGACTTCTGCCGGGCAAGTTGCGGTTGGACAGAAGAGAAATAACGGTCCAGCACTTTGTTCATACCCAGGGACATGTGCTTGATGCGACCCCCTGCTAGCAGGACCGCATCCGGCGCTGCATAGCGGGCAACGGCGTCGGCGTTTTCCTCCAGCTCAGCCAGCGATTTCGGCAACTGCATGAGCACCAGATTGGCGCCCTCCAAGAGTTCAGCGCCCAATTCGTGGGAACTGAACCGTCCCTGCAGACCAGCTGCTTCCGCATTGCGCTGCAGCGCAAGCCTGCCGGTGTAGAGATCCTGGTTAACGCGGACGTGCCCGACGCCGGTCCCCACCAAAGCGCCCAGCGTCAGGGCACCGTACCGGTCGCCAATGACGACAGCGTTGGTTTCGGGCAGGATGTGGTCCGACGCCGCCATCTGCAGCAACAGCTTGTCCGTGGCGTCGTAAGCCTGAAGATTCACCGCCTCGACATCGGGGAACCTGCGCAGCGCGTTGAACAGTGACTCCAACTGCTTTGCGGTCACGATCCTGTTTCTCGCTTTCCCTTGTCAAATTTCCCGGGCGGCTTATGCAGACCTCGTAAGAAATTCGTTCGCTTTAGTGTCTCGACTTCGTGCTGCCTTCGGAGGAATGTGGATGATGCAGCATGCCAAGCACCTGTTGTCGCGTCGGATGGCGGACCCATACCCTGACGGCAGCAGGCACCGGTCCCGCCCAACCGACGAGCCAGGCCCCGGGACCACACTTAACCGGCTCCCTTCCCTGAGAGCAAACCATGAGTGTCAATGTTGTCACGCAACTCCAAGTGAAATCACACAACTCTCCCGACGAAACGCGCAGCCCGGACAAGACGACGGTGGAAGTCGTCACTGTCGGAGATTACACAATCGGCCGGACTACCTTTGAACCCGGCTGGACCTGGGACGACTGCATCAAACCCGTAGTCGGAACCGACTCCTGCCAACTCAGCCATGTAGGCTTCTGCGTCTCCGGCTCCATTGAGGTGGAAACCAATGATGGCGCACAGATCAGCATTTCCAGCGGCGACTCCTATTCGATTCCACCGGGACACCATGCCCGGGTGGTAGGCGATCAGCCCTTCCAAGGCATCGAATTCCTCAGTGCAGCCGAGTTCGCCGTCCGCCCGGAATAGGAATCCGTCCAGCTAACCCACGAATCCCGCCGAGGGACCAGAAAGCAAAAGACCCCGCTCACCTGAGCGGGGTCTTTTATCCGAAGTGGAGCTGAGGGGACTCGAACCCCTGACCCCCTGCATGCCATGCAGGTGCGCTACCAGCTGCGCCACAGCCCCGGATCTCGTTGATTTCAGGAGGAAGATTTCCCTTCCCGTCGAAGCAACTCGTCAATACTAACCACATTCCCCTGAGAAGCGAAATCAGAGGAGCGTGATCCCCATCACGGGCATCAGTGGGCATTTCTGTCCTACTCAAACCCGTAACCTCGCAGCCGGGGTGCGCTGGATTGCTCCACCGCACCTCCCCCCAATCGGCTGCGCGGGAGTCACATCAAGCCCCCGCCTGTGCGACTCCTCTTGAAGTCTAGAATCACGGGAAGAATAAACCAAACCGTCCAGTCGGTTTTACGCGCTGAAATTTAAGCACGATGGTAGCGTTGTGGGGTCCGGCGGCGCGTTTCTGCTGGCCGTCCCACACCGGAACAAGCGAGAGGCTCCCCCACCGCCCATGCAGCAACGTGCGAAAGACACCCGCCTTTCCGTTATTGAAGGCGCCGCCCATGTCTTCGCAGAAGTTGGGTACGGCAACGCAAGCCTGAGCGACATCACCAAGCGTGCCGGAGTCACCAAGGGAGCACTTTACTTCCACTTCACGTCCAAGCGGGAGCTGGCTTTGGCAGTCATCGAGGAGCAACATGCACTAGTCCTGGCGGCCGGTGCAGGCATCGTAGGCTCAAGCATTCCGGCCATGGACAAAATCATTGGCCTCTGCAGGATGTTCGGCCGGCAATTGCTGGACGAAGCAATTGTCCAAGCTGGGATCCGACTGACATTCGAAGCATCCGCATTTGACGCCGATATCTCCGGCCCCTATCAGGACTGGATTGACACCGTGGAGGAACTGCTCCGCCAAGCCCAAGTCGAGGGGGCAGTCCGGACCACGCTGGATCCTGCCGCCTTTGCCCGCTACCTGGTTGCTTCCTTCACCGGAGTCCAGATGGTTTCCAACGTCCTCACTGCCCGCACGGACGTACTTCGCCGCATCGACGAAATGTGGGAATTTATGCGTCCGGCAATCGAAGCGGGCGCTGACAACTAGGGCGAGGCCGCACGCAAAAAAGGTTCTGCCCTTCTTCATCACGAAAAAGGGCAGAACCTCAAGAGTGGAGCTGAGGGGACTCGAACCCCTGACCCCCTGCATGCCATGCAGGTGCGCTACCAGCTGCGCCACAGCCCCATATTCTTGCTGCTTCACGATCAACTTCCCAGTCATCCGCGCGACTTTCCAGCCATCCGCGCCGAAGCAACTCAAATATCTTAGAACAGCGTTTCCGAAAATTCCAAATCGGGCATATTCGGATGCCAGCCTATGTTTAGAGCTCTGATTCCCCCGCTGGCGCTGCCTTTGCCGAGGCGTCATCCCCAAGTTCAAGGTCAACTACGGGGCAGTCCTTCCAAAGGCGCTCCAGGGCGTAGAAAACACGGTCCTCTGCGTGCTGGACGTGGATGACGATGTCCGCGTAGTCCAAGAGCACCCAGCGGCCTTCGGAACGGCCTTCCCGACGAACCGGGCGAAGGTCCTGCTTCATCAGTTCTTCCTCGATGCCATCAACGATTGCGTTGACCTGGCGTTCTGTGGGCGCAGAGGCAATCAGGAAGACGTCAGTCAAGGCGAGGCGTTCGCTGACATCGAGGGCAACGATGTCTTCTGCCAGTTTGTCGGCCGCGGCACGCGCGGCGTGACGGGCGAGGGTGATGGATTGTTCATGTGCAGACACGGGACTCCTTGTTGTGGCCGATGGCCTGTAAATGGCGTTAGCCGGGTTCTAGCGGAATTAGCCGCTGGTGATCATGATGATGCCGACGATGAGCGCGACAACACCCAACGCCAGGACGCCGAGCTGCAGCAGCCTGTTACGCTGCGCGCGGGCCAAGCCGGCCGTGTTGGCGTCCAGGGGGTCAAGCCCGTAAGCCGCGCTGGCAGCAATCGGCGGACGCTGCGTTTCTTCAAGCTGTTCATCGACGGCGACAGGCCGCTTCCGCGCATTCCTTGCCACAGCCTCGGCCCGGGCGAGAACACCCGAGCGGCCACGTGTGCCTCTTCCGTTTGCCGGGGCGTTGCCGGTACCAGCGGTGGGACCCGAAGACGTCACGAGAGGCACAAATGTGGTGCTGGGGCGCTTCATGACCGGGCGTTCAATGCCGGGAACCTTGACGAACTCCAGGGGCGTGACCATGGCAAGGTTGTTGGCAGTGGAGGGGCCTACCGAAACTCCGGAAGACTTCTTTCCTTCGGCCGCACCAGCTATTGCTGCAGGGACCTTGGCTTCGGCTTGGTTCTGTTCGGCAAGCTTCTGCTTGGCCGCTGCCCGCCTGTTCAGCACCGCGGCACGCTCGGCGAGGGCAATCTGCTGGGCAAGGACTTCAGGATCGACAGCCAGTGGATCCTGCTCCGCAATGTGCTCAAGCTTAGAGGTTTGATTCTGGACCTGGGCAGCGATCAGTTCGCGTACCGCAAGTGCCTGCTCCACAGACATTTCAGATTCAGCAGGACCAAAGCTGGCTGCCGAATCGTCGTCGGAATCTTTGGCGCCTGCATCAGGCGCAGCCTTGGCGTCCACGGGTTTACCGGCTGGCTTATCGGCTGGTTTGCCGCCCGGCATGGGGACGATGGGGTTGGCAGAGGTGGCGACTTCTGCCTGGAGTTGCTGCAGGCGAAGCTGGCGACGTGTTGGTGGTCCACCGCCGGATAGCTGCTCTTCCTTGTCTGCGAGCTCTTTGATGGCACGCAGCGCCGCGCGGTCACGGGCGCGGATCTGGGAGGACCGCTCCTGCGCGGTGGCACCCACTGCGTCTACAGGTGCGTCCGCCGCACGACGATTACGACCAGTTACAGCATTCTCCGCTGCGTCCATTACCTGGGGTGGCGTAGCTTCCGCCTGCGGTGCCTGGTTCTCTTCGCGGGCGCGGCGAAGCTCACGCCTGCTGCGGATGGGTCGCTGTTCCTGGCTGCTCATTCAAAACTCATTCAGTACGTGCTTGGTCGTCTGATCCGGATAGTGCGGGGGCCAGCTCCCCTACCCCTGGCTGCGCGGTCCCGGAGTGCGCGGCGTACAGGCCATACTTGGCGATGTACTGCACCACGCCATCGGGCACGAGGTACCAGACGGGGTTCCCGGCACCTACCCGTGTTCGGCAATCCGTTGAAGAAATCGCCATGGCTGGAACTTCCAGGAGGCTGACGTCTTCCCTGCCCATGCCGTCCAGTTCGTGACCAGGCCGCGTGACACCAACGAAGTGCGCCAAAGACCAGAGTTCGTCAACGTCCTTCCAGGACAGAATCTGGGCCAACGCGTCAGCGCCAGTGATGAAGAACAGATCAGCGTCGGGTCGCTGGGCCCTAAGATCGCGCAGGGTGTCGATGGTGTAAGTGGGGCCGGGTCGGTCAACATCAACCCGGCTCACCGTGAACCTCGGGTTTGAGGCCGTGGCAATCACAGTCATCAGATAGCGATGCTCGGGTTTGCTGACCTGCTTGCTGGACTTCTGCCAAGGTTGACCAGTAGGCACGAAAACGACTTCGTCGAGATCGAACTTGGCGGCAACCTCACTTGCAGCCACAAGGTGGCCGTGATGGATAGGATCAAAAGTTCCACCCATCACGCCCAGCCGGAGCCTGCGCTCCGACTCCCCGCGCGGAGTTGCGGCGATAATGTTAGTGGCCCTGCTTGTGGGTGTGCTTGTTCGGGTGCTGGCGGTGCGGGTCCGAGTGCTCTTCTACAGCCTCGTGACGGTTGCCAAGGTTGGTGTAGGAGAGAGCAACGAACATCAAAACCAGCAGGATAGCAAACATGCTGACTCCGAAGACCCACGGCTCGGCCCAGAGCGGGGCGGGCGCTTCGTGGCCGCCTTCTGTTTGGGCTGCAATGGACGTGGCGATCTGCTGAAACAGCATCTTCTCCCCTAGTTGGTTCTCAAGGATTTTCGACGGCGGGACTCCCCACCGTTCCGGACTTCTGTTCTATGTTACCGCGTAGCTAGCTGCGGATCTGGCCTTCGCCTTGCACGATCCACTTGGTAGTGGTGAGTTCGGTAAGGCCCATGGGCCCACGCGCGTGCAGTTTTTGGGTGGAAATACCCACTTCTGCTCCGAGGCCGAGCTCGCCTCCGTCAGTGAAACGCGTGGAAGCGTTGACTATGACAGCAGCCGAGTCGATTTCAGCGATGAATCTCTCGGCGTTGGCGAGGTTGTTCGTCAAGATCGCTTCGGTATGTCCGGTGGTCCACTTGCGGATGTGATTGACGGCATCATCGAGGTTGTCCACCATGGCCACAGCGAGGTCCAGGTCCATGTATTCGGTGGCCCAATCGTCGTCGTCGGCGGGGACGGTTTCAACGTCCTTGCCCAGGGCTGCGGCTATACGCTCATCCACGTGGAGGGTGACTCCGGCAGAGCGAAGTGCGGCGGCAACGGCAGGCAGCACGGTGGAGCCCGAGTGGACCAGGAGGGTTTCCACAGTGTTGCAGACGCTGGGACGCTGGGTCTTCGCATTCAAAAGAATGTCAACGGCCATCTCTTCACTTGCCGATTCGTCGATGAAGATATGTACGTTGCCTTCACCCGTTTCAATAACAGGCACGGCAGAGTTGGTCACGACAGTCTGGATAAGATCCCGTCCGCCGCGGGGAATCAGAACGTCGACCCGCCCCCGGGCACGCATGAGCACGTTGGCGCCCTCGCGGCCGTACTGGTCCACGGTTTGCACGGCATCGGCAGGCAGGCCTACGGAATCCAAAGCTTCCCGAAGAATCTGCACCAAGGCCTCGTTGGTGTTCGCAGCTGCCGATCCGCCGCGCAGGATGACAGCATTGCCGCTCTTGAGTGCCAGACCGGCAATATCCACCGTGACATTGGGGCGCGCTTCATAAATGGCGGCAACAACGCCCATGGGGACATTGACCTGGCGCAAGCGCAAGCCGTTGGGAAGGGTCTGGCCTCGGACTACGTTGCCCACGGGATCCGGCAGGCCGGCCAGGTTCTCCAAAGCCGCAACCAGGCCATCAATGCGGGCAGGTGTCAGTGTCAGCCTGTCCAGCAGTGCGGCAGACGTACCGTTGGCACGGCCTGCGGCGACGTCCTTCGCGTTTGCTTCCAGCACGTGCTTCCGGCGCTCCTGAAGGGCGGTCCCTATGGCACGCAGGGCGCGGTCCTTCCAGGCTCGGTTGGCCTGTCCCATGCGTCGGGCAGCCTTACGGGAACGGTCTGCAATGGCGTGCACCGCGGTTTGGACGTCTTCCGGTGACAACGGAACGCCGCCTGCCACAGGGCTCTCCGGCGTCTGGCCGGCGGCACCGGAAACGTCGGAAATCACAGGGGCGTCAGGGGTCAGCGCTTCAGTCATGTTCCAAGTTTAGATGAGCGGACAGCCTGAAGGAGTACGAGGTCGTCAACATGAACAACTTCGCGGTCGTAACCCCTGCCCATCGCCTGCCCGAGCTCCTGGGTGCTGCGGCCAAGCATGCGGGGAAGCTCTTCCGAGGAATAGTTCACCAGGCCACGAGCCACAACAGTCCCGTCCGAGGCCACCATTTCCACGGGGTCGCCAGCCTCGAAGTCTCCAGAGACACTCGATATTCCTGCAGGAAGGAGTGACCTGTGCCGGTCGCGCACGGCTTTCACCGCGCCGTCGTCGAGCATCAGGCGCCCGTGAACCGTTGCCAGGTGCGCCAACCACAACAGGCGAACTGGCTTTCGGTTGCCGTTCACGGCGAACCACGTTCCCACGTCCTCCCCCGCAAGGGCTGCTGCGGCGTTCGCCGTGGACGTCACCAAGGCGTGAATCCCGGAGCCGGCGGCAATGGAAGCCGCCTCCACCTTGGTCATCATGCCGCCGGTGCCCACACCTGCTTTGCCCGCCTTGCCAATGGTCACGTCTTCGAGGTCCTGCGGACCGCGCACCAAGGCGATCCGCTTGGCCCCATGTGAGGGTGGACCGTCATAGAGGGCATCGACGTCGGAGAGCAACACGAGAGCGTCGGCGCGGACCAGATGGGCCACCAAAGCCGCAAGGCGGTCGTTGTCGCCAAAGCGGATCTCGTGGGTAGCGACGGTGTCATTCTCATTAACGACCGGAACGACGCCAAGATTCAGCAAGCGGTCCAAGGCCCGGAACGCGTTGGTGTGCTGGGTCCTGCGCATGAGGTCGTCAGCCGTCAGCAGGACCTGGCTGACCGTGACGCCATGCGCGCTGAAAGCCTGCGTATAGCGCGCCATCAGCAGGCCCTGCCCCACGCTTGCCGCGGCTTGCTGGGTGGCAAGATCCTTCGGACGCTTGGCCAGCCCAAGCGGGGCAAGGCCGGCTGCAATCGCACCCGAAGAAACCAGGATGATTTCCGTGCCGGCGTTACGCTTGTCAGCCAACGCATTAACCAGCGACGTCAGCGATTTCTCGGAGATGCCACCTTTGATACTGGTCAGCGAGGACGAGCCAACTTTGACCACAATCCTCTTGGCAGTAGCCAGGGCCTGGCGCTCAAGAACCTCTTCGTTCGGAACTTCGACGGTCCTAGTCGTCATCACCGGTATCCAGGTTGCCTTCCGTTACAGGCTGGGCACGACGGCGGCTGACGGACTCAGTCCAGATGCCCGCCTTGCGCTCGGCTTCCAGTTCGGCGCGGGCAGCAGCCTTGGCTTCGCGGCGCTCAATCTGTTCATCGCGCTTCTGTGAACGCGTGGGACGGTCGCCGATGTCGGCAACGCGGATGTCGGTACCGCGGGGAGTTGCCAGCAGTTCAGCGCCGGCCATCATGGTGGGCTCCCAGTCGAAGACCACGCCATCGTCCTCACCGATGACCACGGTATCGCCAGGCTTGGCACCAACTTTGAAGAGCTCAGTCTCGACGCCAAGCTTGGCCAGGCGATCAGCCAGGTAGCCGATGGCTTCCTCGTTGGTGAAGTCGGTCTGCTTGACCCAGCGGACAGGCTTCTCCCCAAGGACGCGGAACAACGGTTCGAGGTTCTTTTCCTCGCGGCGGATCCGGAATCCGCTCTCGTTGACGGCACGCGGACGAAGGATGGGCGGGGCAACCTTGGGAGGCGCAGTCTCAACCGCGTCCCGTGCGGCCTTGACGATCTCAGCCATGGCGAAGCCAAGCTGGCGCAGGCCTTCATGGCTGGTTGCCGAGACTTCGAAGACCCGGTAGCCGCGTGCTTCGAGGTCGGGCCGGACGAACTCGGCCATGTCCTTGCCGTCAGGAAGGTCCACCTTGTTCAGGACAACAAGCTTGGGACGTTCATTCAAGGGCACAACCTCGCCGTCGACGCCGGCATAGCTCATGTCAACGGCGTACTTCTCCAGTTCCGCCTCAATGATCGCCAGATCGGAGAGGGGATCACGGTCCGATTCCAGGGTTCCGCAGTCCAGGACGTGCACCAGGGCCGCGCAGCGCTCCACGTGGCGCAGGAAGTTGTGGCCAAGGCCCTTGCCCTCGCTGGCGCCCTCGATCAGTCCGGGCACATCCGCGATAGTAAAACGGATGTCGCCGGCCTGGACAACGCCAAGGTTGGGAATGAGAGTGGTGAAGGGGTAATCGGCAATCTTGGGCCGTGCAGCTGACATCGCTGCAATGAGGCTGGACTTTCCTGCGGACGGGAATCCGACCAAAGCGATATCGGCGATGGACTTCAGCTCCAGGACGATGTCGCTGGATTCGCCTTCGATGCCCAGCAGCGCAAAGCCGGGCGCACGGCGCTTCTGGGACGAAAGCGAGGCATTTCCAAGGCCTCCCTGGCCACCTGCAGCCGCAACATATTCGGTGCCCTCGCCAACGAGGTCAGCCAGGACTTCGCCGTCCTTGGTCTTCACCACGGTGCCGTCCGGCACAGGAAGGATCAAGGTTTCGCCGTTCTTGCCGCCGCGCCAATCGCCCATGCCAGGGCCACCGTTGGTGGCGTGGCGGTGGGGGGCGTGGTGATAGTCCAACAGGGTGGTGGTCTGCGCGGAAACCCGAAGGATGACGTCTCCACCATTGCCACCGTTGCCGCCGTCAGGACCACCGAGTGGCTTGAACTTTTCCCGCTTGACAGAGACACAGCCGTGGCCGCCGGTTCCGCCGGATACGTGCAGGACTACCCGGTCTACAAAGCTCGCCACGTGAATCTCCTCTTGCTGTTGCCAGCGCTGTTGCAAAAACCAGAGCGCCATAAGCGCCCTAATCGATTGTAATGCGGTTAAAAGAACGGTGGAGCGGGCCGTTTGGCCCGCTCCACCGGTTCAGAACTTGTTGTTACTCTGCAGCTGCAGCAGCAACGATGTTCACTACGCGACGACCGCGGCGAGTACCAAACTCAACCGCACCGGCCTCGAGTGCGAACAGGGTGTCGTCGCCACCGCGGCCGACGCCTGCACCCGGGTGGAAGTGGGTTCCACGCTGGCGAACGATGATCTCGCCTGCGGAAACTACCTGGCCACCGAAACGCTTGACGCCGAGGCGCTGTGCGTTGGAGTCACGACCGTTGCGAGTGGAGCTCGCGCCTTTTTTGTGTGCCATGTGAAATGCCTGCCTCTAAATTTCTGGGGAAACTGAAAATCTGAACAGAGTAACGAAAGTTACTTGATGCTCGTGATCTTGATCTTGGTCAGTTCCTGACGGTGACCCTGGCGCTTCTTGTAGCCGGTCTTGTTCTTGAACTTCTGGATGACGATCTTGGGACCGCGAAGGTCCTCAAGGATCTCAGCCGTGACCGTGACCTTGGCCAGGTCCGCGGCAGCGGACGTGACCTTGTCGCCGTCAACCAGGAGCAAGGCGGGCAGCTCAAGCGTGCTGCCGGCTCCACCGGGGACGCGGTTCAGCGTTACGTAGTCTCCAACGGAAACTTTTTCTTGGCGGCCGCCTGCGCGGACAATCGCGTACACCACTTGGGTACTCACTTCTCTCGACGTTTCTTACTAAATTTGCGTGCGGAACCTTGAACCGGAATCAGGCTTGGTTCGCGCTGTGCCTCAACGCCGTGGACTTCAGATCGAAGCCCGCGAGTCATCCCATGAACAATTCCAAGGGGCATAACCCAAGTGTTGGCGTAAGCACCGAAGATCAAGATTACGCTAGTTTGACCTTCAGCTGCAAATGAGGCCGGGTCCGGAGGCTATCGAGTGACTTGCGCCACCAGTTGTAACGGACTCTCCCGGCACCGTGCCCATACAGCCTACAGGATTTGCACGGCGATACTGCGGTTTGGCCCGCGACGCGCTGGAGCTTTGTGGATTTGTTCCACTCGGCAACCTCGGAAACCCTGCTTAGGCGAAGAGCCTGGGGGCATCGAAGAAGGCCGTTTCGTAGCGGCAGGACTGGGCGAAGGCCTCAACCATGGCCTTGCGTTCCTGCGCAGAGGCGCCAGCTGCCGCAGCATCGGTAAAGTCGATCGCCTTCCGGGTTGCGGCAGCAAACTCCTCGTCCGCGTATGTCTTCAGCCATGCGGCATAAGGGTGGTCGCTGGGAGCGCCGGCTTGGACATACGCCGCGTGAAGTTGCTGCCCTACCTCCGCGTACAGCCAGTAGCAGGGCAGGATTGCCGCCAGCAAAACGGCGTAACTGCCCGAAGCCGATGTCGCCAGCAGGTGGTCCACGTACGACCTTGTCATGGGTCCGGTTTCTGTTGAAGCCGGACGCGTGCTCAGCCAGTCCCGGTGGAGTTCGGACTCGACCTCAAGGCAGAGTTGCGATGATTTTGCCCAGAAGAGCTGTTCTTCTTCCGTGGGGGCAAGCGCACCCGCACGCGCCAAAACCCGGGAATAGCCGTTCAGGTAGATGGCGTCCTGGGCGAGGTAGTAATTGAACTGGGGCTCCGGCAGACGCCCCGACTGCAGGCCCTGAATGAAAGCGAGGCCGTATATTGCCTCCAATTCAGGTACAGCTTCGGCCCACAGCCGCGCGGCAAAGTCGCCGGATTTCCCGGCAGGATTCAGCGCTGGCTCCAGGTGATGGAAGTGGTGGACCGGCCCGCTACCCTTGCCTACCTTGAGGCCGTCGGCCGTCGCGAGGGCCTGCAGCAGCCACGGCTTGACCTCGCGGAGCGATGCCTCCCAATCGTCCGTGCGGGCTTGGACCGTGGCCAATGCCGAGGAAAGCGAGCACCCTGTTCCGTGGCTGTTCCTGGTATCCACTCGGGTCCCCGGCACCTCGATGACGTCCTGGCGCAGCAAACCGCTCGTGTTGACCAGCGCATCCGGACAGTCGTTTCCTGCCAAGTGGCCACCCTTCAACAAAACGGTCGTTCCGCACTCAGCAGCCAGTCGCTTGCCTTGGTCAAGCGCCGTCGCCCAGTCCGGGGCTTCTGGCTCACCTAACAACATCGCCAGTTCGGGAAGGTTTGGGGTGATGAGATCCGCCAACGGCAAGAGGCTGCGCAGAGATGCTTCGGCGGTCTCATGCAGAAGACGGTCGCCGCTGGTGGCTACCATCACCGGGTCAAGGACCACGACGGCGGGACGCACCTCTTCGAGCCAACTGCGGACTTCGTCGATGACGGCCGCGTCACCCAACATCCCGATCTTGACCGCATCAATGTCAATATCGCTACTGATCGCGTCCAGTTGCTGACGGAGGAACTCCACGGGCGGAACATGAACAGCGCTGACGCCCAGGGTGTTTTGGGCCGTCAAAGCCGTAATGGCAGCCATGCCATAGCCACCGTGCGCTGCGATGCTCTTCAGGTCTGCCTGGATTCCGGCGCCGCCAGAAGGATCCGAGCCTGCAATGCTGAGCACACGCGGATGTGGCCGGGCCGGAACTGCTCCGATACCAACGGGGTAGACGGCGGAATTCGACGATGAAGCCATGGTGGACATCCCTTCGCCGGTGCTAACCGGACAGGTTCAACGGGTCTGGATCTCAGCCAGGCCCAGTGCCCGGCACCCCGTGTCAGTTTCCTAGCGTAGCCCGTAAGCCCGTCGGCCCGGGAACCGGACGGCCTCCGGGAATGGATGTGACTGGCAGCAACGAAAGAGTCCCGCAGCATCCGCCGAAACGGATGCTGCGGGACTCTTATTGCTCTACGACCATGTCACTGCTTAGTGGCGTGTGCCGTGCTTACAACTCGGAAGCAGGAACTCCCACCCCAAGGATGATGGGCTCGTCAGCTACCTTCTTTTTGGCAGGCTCTTCTGCTGCCGGCGCCTTGGCCTCATGGGCCGATCCACCTGCGGCGGCAGCAGTTACGTCGTGATGTTCCACACTGGTTTCGTTGGCGGCACCCTGCGCCCTGCTGGCACTGCGGTTCCTTCGGCCGCGACGGCCACGGGAACGCGATGAATGATCGTGCTCATCCTCAGTGACAGCAGGAGAACTGGCCGGGGAAACCGCGGAAGCAGTCGCAGGTTCGGAAACCGAAGACGCCTCTTCCTCTGCAGCCGGTGCGGCACCGAGGTGCGAAAATGCCTCTGCCAACAGGTCCAGGCTCATGGCCGGCTTGCCGGCAGGTGATTCCTCGTGGTGCTCCACAAACGGAAGAGCCACTTCTTCGCCACCGAAACGCAGAACTGGGGTGGAGCGTGCTTCCCGAACCGCAGCGTCATGACTGGCGGCATCACGTGCAGCCGGTACCCCGGCATCGCCGGTTGCAGCTTCAGGGGCGGATTCATCCGTGTGACCCTGCTGGCCTCCTGCGCGGGCTTGCTCCTCCGCACGGTGAACCTCATCATCGTGCAAGTGGGCGGCATGCGCTGCGGCGGCGATGGTGGCAAGAGCTGCCCTGGTGGCCTCAGCCTTGGCCTGGCGGACCGGGTCCACGGACTCAGTGGCCGCCGGAGCCGCGGGGGCGGCAGGCGTGCTGTGGAGCGTAGGGGGCACTTCGGCCATTGCGGCTCCCCCACCTTTCCCACGGCGACGCTTGCGATCCGTGCGCGCAGCAGGCTGTTGGGGTTCGGCGTGCGGACGGTGGTGCTCGGCAGCAACGACGTTGGCGCGTCGGTGTTCCACGGGCTCGTCATGGGTGACGACACCGCGCCCGGCGCAGTGCTCGCACTGCTCACCAAACACCTCAAGCAGGCCTGTGCCCATGCGCTTGCGCGTCATCTGCACCAGGCCCAGCGACGTCACTTCGGCCACTTGGTGCTTGGTGCGGTCACGGCCCAGGCATTCCACCAATCGGCGGAGCACCAGGTCACGGTTCGATTCGAGGACCATATCGATGAAGTCGATGACGATGATGCCACCGATATCACGCAGGCGCAGCTGGCGAACTACTTCCTCGGCCGCTTCAAGGTTGTTCTTGGTGACGGTTTCTTCCAGGTTTCCACCGCTGCCGGTGAACTTACCTGTGTTGACGTCCACCACGGTCATGGCTTCGGTGCGGTCGATGACAAGGGAACCACCAGACGGAAGGAAAACCTTGCGCTCCAGTGCCTTGTGGATCTGCTCGTCGATCCGCCAGGCAGCAAAGATGTCCTGATCCTTGGTCCACTTCTCAAGGCGGCCCACCAAGTCGGGAGCAACGTAGGTGACGTAAGCCTCAATGGTGTCCCACGCGTCGTCGCCGGAAACGATCAGCTTGGAGAAGTCTTCATTGAAGACATCCCGGACCACCTTGATGGTCAGGTCAGGCTCGCCGTAGAGCAATTCCGGGGCCAGCACCTTGGTGGAGGACGCCTGCCCTTCAATGCCTTCCCACTGCGCGCGCAAACGGTTGATGTCGTGCGTCAGTTCTTCCTCGGAAGCACCCTCTGCGGCCGTGCGCACAATGACGCCGGCGTTCTCCGGCAAGCGGTCCTTGAGGATGCGCTTGAGGCGGTTGCGTTCGACGTCGGGCAGTTTGCGCGAGATACCGGTCATGGAACCGCCCGGCACGTACACAAGGTAGCGGCCCGGAAGGGAAATCTGGCTGGTGAGGCGGGCGCCCTTATGGCCAACGGGGTCCTTGGTAACCTGCACCAGGACGGAATCGCCGGACTTCAGCGCATTCTCGATCCGGCGCGGTTGGCCCTCAAGGTTTACTGCATCCCAGTTCACTTCACCGGCATACAACACCGCATTGCGGCCCCGTCCGATGTCAACAAAAGCAGCCTCCATAGAGGGCAGGACGTTCTGGACCTTGCCCAGGTACACGTTGCCAATGAGGGAGTCCTGCTGGGTCTTGGACACAAAGTGCTCAGCCAATACGCCGTCTTCAAGAACCGCGATCTGGATTCTGTCGTCGCGCTGGCGGACGATCATCTGGCGATCCACGGACTCGCGGCGGGCAAGGAACTCAGCCTCTGTAATTACCTGGCGGCGGCGTCCGGTCTCGCGGGACTCGCGGCGGCGCTGCTTCTTAGCCTCAAGCCTGGTGGAACCCTTAACGCTGGTAACCCGGTTTGACGGGGCCGTCTCAGTGATCGGGCGGGGCGCGCGGACACGGGTCACCGTGTTGGGTGGGTCGTCGTCGGACCCGCCAGTCAGTTCAAGATCCTGGTCACCCCTGCGGCGACGCCGGCGACGACGCGACGTGACGCCCTCTTCGAGCGCTTCCGCTGCCGGAGCATCTTCTTCATCCTCAGTCTCAGCGCCGTCTTCGGAATCGGTCTCATCGCGTTCCGTTCCGCGGCGGCCCCGCCGGCCGCGGCTCCGGCGACGACGACGGCTGCTGGAATCCTCCAGCTCGTCAGTTGACCGGGTTTCCGCAGTTTCGTCTTCAGCCTCTTCGGCCTTTTCCTCGACGGCCGGACGCGTCACAGTGCTGAGGTCAGGGGCCTGGAAGATCATGGACGTAATGGAGACCGGCTCCAGGAACAAAGACGTTGAACCGGGGGCGGACTCCTCGGATGCTTCAGACTCTTCCTCGGCGGGAACAGTGCCTTCTGCGGAGGTGCCTTCCGCAGAAACGTCTTCTGCGGGGACGCCTTCTGGAGAAACGTCAGCCCCTGCAGGAACATCTGCTTCTGCAGGAACGGGGCCCGGGGTGGCCGGCGCAGGCTGGGACAAGGCGTCCGTGGTTTCAGCAGCGGGTGAAGGCTCCTCGGCGGGCGTTGCGTCTATGGCGTCAACGTCCTTGGGCTTGGTAGTCCGACGACGGCGGACCGGCTTTTCAGGGGCAGGTTCGGCATCGGTTTCCGGCTGGGACGCTACCGCGTCCGGCTCGTCAAAACCGGGGAGGGGCTCAGCAGGCACCGTTGTCTTGCGCGCGCGGCTACGACGCGCCGGCGCCTTGACTGGTTCTTCGATGCCAGCCACGGATTCGGCAGGGGCCACTTCTTCGGTGGCAGCTACTGCAGTCTGCTTGGGCGCAGCCTTGCGCCGGGTCCGGGTGGTCTTTTTAGGCGCTTCCGCAGTTTCCGCGGTAGCTGCATCTTCATTAACGGCTACAACCTGGTCATTATCCATATGTGGCAACACTCCTGCCCCAGCGACGCCGCCACATCCGGCGCCCAGTGGGGCAATTATTTGTCAAAACCCTCAGGCGTTGACAGAAGTCGGTAGTATTCCTTCCGGTTCGCACCATCATTGGGGTGCGGCAGCCCTGGAAGGCCAGTGGCTTTGCTCTGAAACCCGTTGTTCTGCTGCCACAACCAGGTGCCGTCCATTGTCATGGCGGGCATGCCGGGGATCACGTGATCCAGGCAGGCCCTGCTCATGCTGGCGGTCTTGGGAACAAGTCACCGGACCGGATTCCGAATGTGGATCGGCTTCCAGCCATGTTCATTCTCTCACACCCCTGCACATTCGAAGCGTAGGAGACTGTGTCGCACGGTGGGGACAGTGCCTTCAGAAGCTGGGGACCGTGTCCAGCCTCCGGCGTTACAATCCTCACAAGAGCCGTTCCCGGACTGGCCGGGTCATTGTCGAAAGGGATTGCGTCCGCGATGCCAAGCACCGCCAGGGAAAACCTGGCCAATCAAGCCTCCACCCCCGCGGGTGGCAAGACCACGGAGCCGGGATTGCAGCGCGCGGCCCGGCCTGACCATCTGCCTAAAGCAGTGCAAGACAAGCCATTTGCGTGGCTCCTGCTGATCACCGGCGTCATCGGCTGGCTGGCTTCGGGGGCATTGGTCCTTGAGAAGTTGGAAGTACTCAAGGACCCCAACCACATCACGCTCTGCGATGTGAATCCATGGGTTTCCTGTGGAGCGGTGATGCAGACACCGCAAAGTTCCGTTTTCGGGTTCCCCAACATGTTCATCGGGATCGTCGCGTTTGCGGTGATCATCACCACTGCCATGGGACTCCTGGCCGGCGCCAAATATTCACGCGGCTACTGGCTGGGCCTGCAGGCGGGCGTAACCCTCGGTTTTGCCTTTGTTGTGTGGCTGTGGTCCCAGGCCCTGTACGTCATCAACATTCTCTGCCCGTTCTGCATGGTGGTGTGGGCGGTCATGATCCCCATGTTCGTCTGGGTGACCATCCGCAACATCTCCCATGGAGTCATCAAAGCACCGCCTGCACTGGCCAAGGTCCTGGGCGACTCCGGATGGATCGTCGTGGCACTGCTGTATGTAGCCGTGATCGCCACGATCTTCTTTGCCTTCATCCACGTCTTCGCCGGTACGTCCGGTTACTAAACCAACTCCGCGAGATAACAGTTAAGGCCAATGTTCATTGCGAACATTGGCCTTAACTGTTATCTCGGTGAGGCGTCGTTAGCCCGCGAACCAGATCTTGATCTCACGCTCGGCGGAGTCAACGGAGTCCGAACCGTGCACGAGGTTCTGCTGGACTGCCAGGCCCCAGTCGCGGCCGAAGTCGCCGCGGATAGTGCCCGGTGCCGCGGTAGTGGGGTCGGTGGTGCCCGCCAAGGAGCGGAAGCCCTCGATCACGCGGTGGCCTTCAAAGACAGCCGCAATGACCGGGCCGCTGAGCATGAATTCCACCAGTGGCTCGTAGAACGGCTTGCCCACGTGCTCTTCATAGTGCTGCTCCAGCAGTTCGCGGGTCGCGTTGACCTTCTTCAGCTCAGCCAAGGCGTAGCCCTTGGCTTCGATCCTGGCGAGGATGCTTCCGCTGAGGTTGCGGGCGACGCCGTCGGGCTTGATCAGGACAAGGGTCCGTTCAATGCTCACAGTTGCTCCAATGTGATGGGTGGGTGGGTTTCCCAGCCAGTTTACGGGGTTTCCGGGCCTGCCTCGTCACGGTGGGCCGCGTCCCATTCAGCCTGCTCCCGGTCGCGTTGCGCCACCTCGCGGTCAATCCTCATCCCGGTCCGGATTCCGTACCACCAGCAGATCGCGAAGAGGATGCCGACGATGAACATCATGGGCTCTGCGATTCCTGTCAGGATCAGGAGGACCTGCAGCCCCCAGCCGAGGCCTACACCCCACGGCTTGGACAACACGGCACATGCCAGGACGAGCACCACGCTAAGCGTGATGCCTACACCCAGGATGATTCCGGGAGCCACTTCGCCCCGCTTCAATCCAAAGACCACCAACGTGCCGAAGAACGCTACGAAAGCTTCGAGCAACAGCACGGTGGAAGCGAACATTACCTTGGTGGATCGGCGCTTTTTGGGCATGCCAGGGCGCCATTCGCGTTGGGCCTTGGTCAGCTTGGCCATCTTCAGGCACCTTCCTTTCCGAGCAGGATGCGTGCCTCGGCCACCAAGGTGATGGAGCCGGTGACCAGGACGCCGCCGGCAAGGTCATCGTTGGACTCAGCCCGTTCGACAGCCCACTCCAGGGCATCATCGAGTTTCTCGGCGATGTGGACGTTGTCCTCGCCAAAGCCAAGATCGACGGCGAGTTCGGCCAGTTCCGCTGCAGGGACGGCGCGCAGCGAATTGGACTGGGTGAAGCAGAACTCCTCTGCCAGGTCTCCGAGCTGCTCCTTCAAGGTCTTCAGGATCTCCTCGGCGTCCTTCTCCCGGAGTACTCCGACTACGACCACGAGCTTGCTGAAACTGAAGGCTTCACGGATCGCCTCCGCCGAGACGCGGATGCCATCCGGGTTGTGGGCGGCATCGACCACAATGGTGGGGGCAGTCCGAACCACTTCCAAGCGGCCAGGGGACGTCACGTTGCCGAAGGCTTCCTTCAGGACGTCAAGGTCGAGCTCCTTCTCTCCCCCACCGAAGAACGCTTCCAACGCGGCCACAGCCACGGCGGCATTCTCCGCCTGGTGGGCACCGTGCAGCGGCAGAAGGAGGTCTTCGTAGCGACCCGCCAGGCCTTGGACGGTGATGACCTGTCCGCCTACAGCTACGGTGCGTGACTCTACGCCAAATTCCACGCCCTCGAAGCGGAACGGTACATCCACCTCACGGGCTTTTTCCAGCAGGACCTGGGCAGCGTCCACCGGCTGGGCAGCGCTCACTAGGAAGCCACCGGGTTTGATGATCCCGGCCTTCTCATACGCGATGTCCTCGGTGGTGTCGCCCAGGAGATCCGTGTGGTCCAGGGAAATCGGCGTGATAACAGAGACTTGGCCATCGCCCACGTTGGTGGCATCGGTAATGCCGCCCAAGCCGACTTCCACGACCGCGACATCCACCGGCTGGTCTGCGAAAATCGCGAAACCCAAGATTGTCACGCACTCGAAGTACGTAAGCCGGGGCTGGTTCTCAGCTATGAGCTCGTTGTCAACGATTTCCAGGTAAGGCCGGATCTCATCCCAGATCCGAACAAACGTCGCATCTGATACGGGCTCGCCATCAATGCTGATGCGCTCGGTGACTTTTGAAAGGTGCGGGCTGGTGTAACGGCCTGTGCTCAACCCGTGTGCGCGGAGCCCGGCCTCAATCATGCGGGCCGTGGAGGTCTTGCCGTTGGTTCCCGTGATGTGGATGATCGGAAAAGCCTTGTTGGGCTCCCCCAGCACGTCCATGGCCCTGAAAAGCGGCGCCAACCGGGGTTCCATCTTGTTTTCAGGTGCCCGGCCAAGAAGTTCGGCGTAGACGCTTTCCACGGAGAATTCGTCAGTCATGGTTCAGGCCCCTGCCTTTGCTACGGTGACGCGCGGTTCCTCGGCGCTGGAGAGAAGGACTTCCAGTTCCAAGGACAGCGTCTCGGTCTTGACGAGCTCAGCGTTGGTTTCCAGCGCATCAATGACGTCCTGCTGCGCCTCGACAGATGTGCGGATGCGGTCGCTGACATTCAGTCCGGCATCCTTGCGTGCTTGCTGGATGGCACGAACCAGGTCGCGGGCCAGGCCTTCCGCAGCAAGCTCAGGAGTGACCTCGGTATTCAGGACGACGAATCCACCACCGGGGAGCACTGAGACGGCCTTCTGGGCGGCAGCACCGCCGTCGGACGTCTCTCCCACCACAGTCTCCAGGCTGTATTCATGCGGCTCAAGCTCGAGTCCCCCGGCCACCACCACTCCGGAATCGTTCACGGACCAGTCACCGGACTTGGACCCCTTGATGGCCTGCTGCACGTTTTTGCCAAGGCGCGGTCCAGCAGCCCGGGCGTTGACCACCAGTTTCTGCTCGATGCCGAATTCCTCCGGCGAAGCCGAAGCAGCGTCCAGCAAGCGGACGGAGCGAAGGTTCAGTTCATCAGCGACGACGGCGGCGAAGCCTTCCAGCGCATCTGCGCCAGGTGCCACAACCGTCAGTTCCTGGAGCGGCAGGCGGACCCGCAGATTAGCGGCCTTGCGCAGGCTTGAACCGGTGGAGCAGATCTGCTGAACGCGGTCCATGGCCTCCACGAGGTCGGCGTTGGCCGGGAACAGCGAAGCATCAGGCCAGTCAGCCAGGTGCACAGAGCGGCCACCGGTCAGGCCGCGCCAGATCTCCTCGGTCACCAGCGGCAGCAGGGACGCCGAGACCCGGCATACAGCTTCCAAGGCCGTGTACAGGGCATCGAACGCGTCTTCATTCTCGTCGAAGAAGCGCTGCCGGCTGCGGCGAACATACCAGTTGGTCAGCATGTCCAGGTAGCTGCGGAGTTCATCGCAGGCCCCGGAGATGTCGTAGGAATCCAGGCTTTCGGTCAGGCTGCGGACGAGGTCCCCGGTGTTGGCCATCAAATACTGGTCCAACGTGTCGGAGTAGCCGTCGTAGCGCAGCTTCGCTTCGTAACCTGAACCGGAGTTCGCGGCGTTCGTGTAGAGCGTGAAGAAGCTGTACACGTTCCACAGCGGCAGGATGACCTGGCGGACGCCGTCGCGGATGCCCTGCTCGGTAACCACCAGGTTGCCGCCTCGCAGGATGGGGCTGGACATCAGGAACCACCGCATGGCGTCGGAGCCGTCACGGTCCAGGACCTCGGAAACATCCGGGTAGTTGCGCAGGCTCTTGGACATCTTTTGTCCGTCCGAGCCCAGCACGATGCCGTGGCTGATGACGTTGCGGAAAGCCGGGCGGTCAAACAATGCGGTGCTCAGGATGTGGAGCATGTAGAACCAGCCGCGGGTCTGGCCGATGTACTCCACGATGAAGTCCGCAGGGTTGTGTGTGTCGAACCATTCCTCGTTCTGGAACGGGTAGTGCACCTGGCCATACGGCATCGAGCCCGAGTCGAACCAGACGTCCAGGACGTCCTCGACGCGACGCATGGTGGACTGGCCCTCCGCCGGAGAACGGGGGTCGTCCGGATTGGGTCGGGTCAATTCATCGATGAACGGACGGTGCAGGTCCACCTGGCCTTCGTTGTCGACCGGCAGGCGGCCGAAATCGGCTTCCAGGTCCGCCAGCGAACCGTACACATCCGTGCGCGGGTACTCGGGGTCGTCCGACTGCCATACCGGGATAGGTGAGCCCCAGTACCGGTTGCGGCTGATGGACCAGTCGCGGGCGTTGTCCAGCCATTTGCCGAACTGGCCGTCCTTGACGTTGCCCGGGATCCAGTTGATCTCCTGGTTCAGTTCGGACATGCGGTCCTTGAACTTGGTGACCTCCACGTACCACGAGGACACTGCACGGTAGATCAGCGGGTTCCGGCAACGCCAGCAGTGGGGGTAGCTGTGCTCGTAGCTGGCCTGGCGGACCAGGCGGCCGTCGGCGCGAAGCACCTGGGTGATGGGCTTGTTCGCATCAAAGACCTGCAGGCCCACGATGGCGGCCAGTTCTCCGTGCGCAAACAATGGAAGGAACTTCGCGCCCTCGTCCACGGACAGGACAACGGGGATTCCGGCGTCTTCACAGACCTTCTGGTCATCCTCACCATAGGCCGGAGCCTGGTGCACGATTCCCGTACCGTCTGTGGTGGTGACGTAGTCGGCCACCAGGAAGCGCCAGGCGTTTTGGGTGCCGTACTTCTCAGCATCGGCGAAGTCGTTCCACAGCGGCTCGTACTCAAGGCCCGCCAACTCGGCGCCTGTATGCGTTGACACGACAGCGGCAACTGCGGCAGCTGCGTCGTCGTACCCCAAATCCTTGGCGTAGGTCCCCACAAGGTCAGCGGCCAGAAGGAAGCTACCCGTGACCGGTGCTTCCGCCGACGCAGCCTTGACGCCATTCGGACCGGCGGGCAGGACTGCGTAAGCGATGTCAGGCCCGACGGCGAGCGCCAGGTTGGTGGGCAGCGTCCAGGGCGTCGTGGTCCAGGCAAGGGCCTGGACGCCTGCGAGCGCCTGTGAGAGTTCGGATGTGCCGGCCTTGATGGGGAAGGTCACCGTGACGGTTTGGTCCTGGCGGTTCTTGTAGACGTCGTCGTCCATGCGGAGTTCGTGGTTGGACAGAGGGGTCTCGTCCTTCCAGCAGTACGGCAGGACGCGGTAGCCGTTGTAGGTGAGGCCCTTTTCGTGCAACTGCTTGAAGGCCCACAGCACTGACTCCATGTACTCGACGTTGAGTGTCTTGTAATCGTTGTCGAAATCCACCCAGCGGGCCTGGCGGGTGACGTAGGCCTTCCATTCGTTGGCGTACTTCATCACCGAGGCGCGGCAAGCGTCGTTGAATTTATCGATGCCCATGGCTTCGATCTGGGTCTTGTCCGTCATGCCCAGCTGTTTCATGGCTTCCAGTTCGGCGGGGAGGCCGTGCGTGTCCCAGCCGAAGCGGCGTTCTACGCGCTTTCCGCGCTGCGTTTGGTAGCGCCCTACGAGGTCTTTGGCGTAGCCAGTGAGGAGGTGGCCGTAGTGCGGGAGGCCGTTGGCGAAGGGCGGGCCGTCGTAGAAGACGAATTCGTTGCTGCCGTCTTTGCCTGCATCGCGCTGGTCGATGCTTGCCTGGAAGGTGCCGTCTTCTTCCCAGTACTTGAGGATGCGCTCTTCGATTTCCGGGAACTTCACGGAAGCGGACACGCCTTGCGTGCCTGAAGGAGACGCTGAGGCCTTGGGGTAGTGGGTCATCTCATATCCTGTGATAGCTGGTTGACTGTCAGGATGCGAGGACGGCTTCAGCGTTTGCTGTTGCCGCGGTACCACCTCACTTACCGGAACCATGGCGCCCTGGGTGGGGCAACGGCCGGTTCCGGCCTCTCATTACTGCTGTGACGGGCTTACCCGTCCGGTTCTACTGGGCCCTGACCGCCGCTTGGATTTCGCCACGTGGGCGTTCAGGGATGTTCTTCCGGAAGCTCACCGGTGATGGCCGGGTCAACGCTTGTCTCCCAAGTCTAGCGGCAGGAGAGGCCCGCGCTCCACTCGCAGGATCATCCTTCGGGTGGACCAGCTGGAGGCGGTCGGGTGCATAGACTCGACCCCATGACCAACCCTGCCTCTGTCCTTCCGACCTCAGGCCCGGTCAGACGCTGGCTGGCTCACCAAGCATCCCCTGCGTGGTCGGTCCTGGCTCTACTCTTGGTGTTGCCTGTGGCAGGAATGTCCCTGTTCAGGGCGGTCCCCACGGAGTGGCCGCTGGTGGTGGTTCAACTGTTGTCGTTCACCCCGTGGATGGTCCTGCCCTCGGCGCTGGCGATGGTCCTTGCTTTGGTTGGGCGCCGGCTGTGGGTCTTCATCACGACGGCGGCCCTCTTGGCTCTCCAATTGTTCTGGCTGTTTCCGCTGGACACCGGAAGGCCAGAAGCAGTTCCTGCGGGAACCGCCACTGTTTCCGTGAAGGTGATGAGCCTCAACACTGAATACGGTGAGGCTGACGCAAGTGCCATCGTGAAGTTGGTCCGGGAGAACGGTGTTCAACTCTTGACGCTCCAGGAGCATACGCAAGGGCTGGAAGAACGCCTACGCTCCGAAGGCTTGGAGTCAGTACTGCCGAACCTCCTGAGTGAACCCAACGACGACGCTTCCGGTGGCGCCGTATATTCCGTTTTCCGTCTGCAGCCGGAGGGGCTCCTGCCCGATACGCCATTCCGGATGGACGTCACGCGGGTCTTCATCACGGATCCGGACAACGTTTCCAAGGCCACGTTGAACCTCACCAACGTTCATGCTCTGCCCCCGGTTGATGAGCGGATGCAGCAGTGGCGCAGCGACCTTGTCCAAGTTGCCCGTCAGGCCTCCCGTCCAGGGCATCACCTGCTGATGGGTGACTACAACTCCACCTACGATCACACCGAGTTCCGCGCCTTGCTTGACCCTGCCCTGGGCGGTGGACAGGACGGCAAAAAGCTCGTCGATGTTGGAACAGCCTCAGGCGGACGGATCTCCCCCACCTGGCCAATGGAGGGACCACCTCTTCCGGGAATCGTGATCGACCATATGGTTACTTCGCCCCGAATCAGCAGCAGTGGCTACGCGGTCCACCAGGTTTCCGGTTCTGACCATGCGGCCATTGTGGCAACGCTGGTCATCCCCGCCAGTTAGAGTGCGCCCGTGCTTCAGCTTTCCTTGCGGATGAGCTTGTGGTTGGCTGCCTGGGCCACCGGGCGGACAACGATCTGGTCCAGGTTGATGTGATGTGGCAGGGAGACTGCGTACTTGACGACGTCGGCCACGTCCTCTGCCGTGAGGGGCTTTTCGACTCCGGCGTAGACCTGGGCGGCGGCGTCCTTGTCGCCCAGCCGGTTAAGGGCAAATTCCTCCGTGTGGACCAGGCCCGGCGCTACCTCGATGACACGGATGTTGTGACCCACTTCTTCCAGCCTTAGGGCGTTGGTCATGGCGTGCTGGGCGAACTTTGCGGCGTTGTAACCGGCGCCGCCTTCGTAAGCGGCCAGTCCGGCGGTGGATGTCAGGTTGAGTACGGTTCCTTCCCCGTCCTCCCTCAGCATCGGAAGGAATGCCCGGGTGATCTTCATGGTGCCCAGGACGTTTACCTGGTACATCCACTCCCAATCCTCAGTATCGGCATTCGCGATCATGTCCGCGCCCCGGGCACCTCCGGCAATGTTGATGAGGGTATCGGCTCCCCCGGCTTTGGAAACTGCCTGCAAAAGGGCAGAGACGTCGTCGTCGCTGGTGATATCGGCCGCAAACGGAATGGCGCCGGTTTCGGCGCCCAGCGCACCCAGTCGTTCGGCCCTGCGGGCCACCGCAAAGACCTTCCAGCCTGTGGAGGCCAACGCCCGCACCGTGGCCTCGCCGATGCCCGTGCTGGCACCGGTAACTACTGCCGTTTTGTTCTGAACTGGATAAGCCGTCCGTGCTGCCAAAGTCATGGCACTACACTATCGGTGGTCGCCGGCACCGGCCGAAGCAGCCCGTAACGGCGGGCCATGGAACAATTGACCCATGGCTGAATCAACGCAGGGTACAGACACGCCCGCCACCGCCCCCATCAACGTTCCCGACAAGCCGGCCCTCGAAGGCCTGGAGGCCACGCTGACGCAGCGTTGGCTGGACGAAGGGACCTACAAGTTCAATCCGGACACCACCCGGGAGCAGGTCTACTCGATCGACACTCCCCCGCCAACCGCCTCGGGCTCCCTTCACGTGGGGCACATGTTCTCGTTCACCCAGACAGACGTCCAGGCCCGCTACATGCGCATGACCGGAAAGAACGTCTTCTACCCCATGGGTTGGGACGACAACGGCCTGCCTACCGAGCGTCGCGTCCAGAACTACTACGGTGTGCGTTGCGATCCCGCCATCCCGTACAACGCCGACTACCGTCCGCCTGCGCAGCCAGCCAAGAACCAGCGCGATTTCGACGTCGTTTCCCGCCAGAACTTCATCGAGCTGTGCGAGGAACTCGCTGTGGAGGACGAAAAAGTCTTCGAGAACCTCTTCCAGACCCTCGGTTTGTCCGTGGACTGGGACCTGACCTACCGCACCATCGATGACACCTCCCGTGCGGTATCCCAGCGTGCCTTCCTCGCCAACCTCTCTGCCGGTGACGCCTACATGGCCGAGGCTCCCACCCTCTGGGACGTTACCTTCCGCACCGCCGTGGCGCAGGCTGAGCTGGAGGACCGCGAGGTAGCCGGCGCGTATTACCGCTACCCCTTCTTCACCGAAGACGGCGAAAAGATCTTCATCGAAACCACGCGCCCGGAGCTTCTTGCCGCCTGCGCCGCGCTGGTGGCAAACCCCGACGACGAACGGTACAAGCCGCTCTTTGGCAAAACAGTGAAATCCCCGCTGTTTGATGTAGAGCTCGAAGTAAAGGCCCACCCTCTCGCCAAGGCGGACAAGGGTTCCGGCATCGCCATGGTGTGCACCTTCGGTGACCTGACCGACGTCACGTGGTGGCGTGAACTGCAGCTGCCCACCCGCGCCATCATGGGCCGCGACGGCCGCATCATCGCCGAGACCCCGGAGTGGATCACCACCGACGCCGGCAAGGAAGCCTACGCAGCGATCGCTGGCAAGACTGCTTTCTCCGCCAAGGAAGCCGTAGTGGAGCTTCTCACTGCAGCAGACCTGCTGGACGGCGAACCGAAGAAGATCACGCACCCCGTGAACTTCTTCGAAAAGGGTGACAAGCCCCTTGAGGTAGTGACCTCACGCCAGTGGTACATCCGCAACGGCGGGCGCGATGAAGAACGCCGCGAACGCCTGATCGGCCGTGGCCAGGAAATCAACTTCCACCCTTCCTTCATGCGCTCCCGCTACGAGAACTGGATTGCGGGCCTGAACGGCGACTGGCTGGTATCCCGCCAGCGCTTCTTCGGCGTGCCCATTCCCGTCTGGTATCCGCTGGATGCCCAGGGCAACCCGGACTACGACCACCCCATCCTGCCCTCGGATGACATGCTCCCCGTGGATCCCGCCGCGGATGCAGCCCCAGGCTTCGATGAAGCTCAGCGCGATCAGGCCAACGGCTTCACCGGTGACGCCGACGTCCTGGACACTTGGGCCACGTCCTCCCTTACCCCGCAGATCGTGGGTGGCTGGAGCCGTGACGAGGAACTGTTCTCCAAGGTCTACCCCTTCGACCTCCGCCCCCAGGGTCACGACATCATCCGCACGTGGCTGTTCTCCTCCGCTGTCCGCGCCGACGCCCTGCAGAAGAGCGCGCCTTGGAAGCATGCAGCTATCTCCGGGTGGATCCTTGACCCGGACCGCAAGAAGATGTCCAAGTCCAAGGGCAACGTGGTTGTTCCCACGGATGTCCTGAACGAGTTCGGCTCGGACGCTGTCCGCTACTGGGCAGCCTCGGCCAAGCTCGGCGCAGATACGGCCTACGAGATCGCGCAGATGAAGATCGGCCGCCGGTTGGCCATCAAGCTGCTCAACGCCTCCAAGTTCGTGTTGAACCTTGGGGCCACCGAAAACTCCGTCGTGTCCAGCGATCTCTCCGTACTGACCAATCCGCTGGACCGTGCACTGCTCGCGCAGTTGTCCGATGTGGTTGCCCAGTCCACCAAGGCGTTCGACAACTATGACTACGCGCGTGCCCTGCAGATCACAGAGTCCTTCTTCTGGCAGTTCACTGACGACTACGTCGAGCTCATCAAGGACCGCGCCTACGGTGCGGCCGGGGAGTCGGAACAGGCATCCGTGCTGGCAGCACTGGCCACCACCTTGGACTCCTTGCTGCGCCTTTTCGCGCCCTTCCTGCCCTTCGCGACCGAAGAGGTGTGGAGCTGGTGGCGCTCCGGCTCGGTTCACCGCGCCCAGTGGCCGGCCGCACTGGAAATCGCCGACGGCGACACCACAATGCTTGGCACTGTTGGGGTAGCACTCAGTGGCATCCGCAAGGCCAAGTCCGAGGCCAAGGTGAAGCAGCGCACCGCAGTACTCTCAGCATCCATCACCGCCAATGAGATGCTTGTTGCGCAGCTCAAGGCTGGACTCGGGGACCTGAAGGCAGCCGCGAACGCACAGGAGATTGCACTCCAGTCCGGCGAGGGTGAGCTCACGGTCAGCGATGTTGTCCTGGCACCGGCAGAGGAAACGCCCGCGTCGTAGCCCAGCCCGCGTCCTTGGCCCATTTTTGGGCAAAGGGGAAGCCCCATCAGCGTTTTGCCGTTGGTGGGGCTTCGACTTTTCGGCTGTCCGGTGACGGCTTGACAGTCTGGCGGAATCCTCGGAATTTCAGGTCTTACTACCTCGTCACTGGTAGCTTGCTTCCAACTTTGCCAAAGGCTGCGTTGGTTGCATATCACTGAATCTTTGGTTTCCGTGTCCCTCTTCTTTCGAAGTGGGTAAGAACCATTGTGGTCCCGTCGGAGACCATGCACAAGGCCTCCGGCAGAACTACAATCCTGTAGTTCTGCGGAGGCCTTTTTCGTGCAGCTTTCCTGCAGCCCGGGCAAAGCTATGGCAGAGTATGCTCATGCCGGAACTTCCCGAAGTGCACGGCCTGTGCACGTATCTGGACACCCAACTCCGTGGAGCCGTACTGTCCAACGTCCGCATTAACTCCATCGCAGCCCTGAAGACGGCTGATCCCCCTTACAGCTCACTTGAGGGCCGGACCATCCAGGGCACCCAGCGCTTCGGCAAATTCATCAGCCTCGACGCCGGGGGCCTGTTTTTCGTCTTCCACCTGGCCAAGGCAGGATGGGTTCGCTACACCGAGCATCCCTCGTCAGCAGGGCTCCGCATGGGCAAGAGCAACATCGCCGCCAGGCTATTGCTGCACCGGGCGGCCGATGACGCCCACATCGGTCTTGACCTGACGGAAGCCGGCACCAAGAAAAGCCTGGCCATCTACGTAGTAAGGGATCCCTTGGATGTTCCTGGAATCGCAACCCTTGGCCCGGAACCACTCAGCCCCGACTTCGACGAAAATGCCCTGGCAGCAATCCTTAAGTCAAGTTCCCAACAAATCAAGGGACTTCTCCGCAGCCAAAGTGTCATCGCCGGGATTGGCAATGCCTACAGCGACGAGATACTGCATGCTGCCAAAATCTCTCCCTTCGCCATCGCCAAGTCGCTCGACGGCGAAACAGTACAGCGGCTCTACGATGCCATGCAGGAAGTACTGGTGGGCGCCGTGAACGCGGCAGCCGGAAAGCCTTCCAGCGAGCTGAAGGACACCAAGCGAAGCAATTTCAGGGTGCATGCCAGGACCGGGCTACCCTGCCCTGTCTGTGGTGACACTGTGCGTGAGGTGTCCTTCGCGGACACCTCACTGCAGTACTGTGCCACCTGCCAAACCAACGGAAAGATCCTCGCGGACCGGCGCACGTCACGCTTCCTGAAGTAGCTCCAGGCAGCTCTGGTTCAGGTTGAACCGCGAAGCTCTAGTTAAACTCAGGGCTTTCCGTGCGGCTGCGCTTAATTTCGAAGAAGTGCGGGTACCCGGCAAGGGTTACCGTGGCGTCCCAAAGCTGTCCCGCCTCTTCGCCCCTCGGAATCCGGGTGAGGACCGGGCCGAAGAAGGCCGTACCGTTTACCGCGACCACGGGTGTTCCGACATCCTGGCCCACCAAAGAGATGCCAGCCTCATGACTGGCGCGCAATTGCGTGTCGTAGTCTTCGGAACCAGCGAACCGTGCCAGTTCAGCGGGAAGCCCAACCTCTGCCAGGGCCTTCTCAATCACGGAAGTACGGTCCTTGTTGCCCTCATGGTGGATCTGCTCCCCCATGGCGTCATACAACGGCTTGACGTAGCTGCTGCCGTGCAGTTCCTGGGCCGCGATGATCACACGCACCGGACCCCAGCTGTCGTCCATCATTGCCCGGTAGTCGCCGGGAAGGTCACGGCCCTCGTTGAGCACCGACAGGCTCATGACATGCCAATCCGTCTCAATACCCCGCACCTGCTCCACCTCGCCGATCCAGCGCGATGTGATCCATGCGAAGGGACAAACGGGATCGAACCAGAAATCGGCTTTGTTGACGGACTGCTCAGGCAAATTCTGTTCGGGCACAGGAAACTCCTCGACAAGAGTGGAAACGGGCGTGGAGCGACGCTGAATCAGTGAAACCGCCGCTACTAGGCCAACGGCTGGCTAGGCCGACTTATTCCGGCGCTTCGCTACGACGTCGTGGCCGATCATGGTCGGCTGGGCCTTGTTATCCACGACATCAGCGGTTATGACCACAGTTGCGATGTCATCCCTGCTCGGGAGATCAAACATGACTGGCAGCAACACTTCTTCCATGATGGCCCTCAGGCCACGTGCCCCTGTGCCGCGTTCAAGCGCTTGGTCAGCGATGGCGTCCAGCGCGTCGTCGTCGAATTGCAGCTCCACACCATCCAACTGGAACATCTTCTGGTATTGCTTCACCAAAGCGTTCTTGGGCGTGGAAAGGATCTGGATCAATGCAGGACGGTCGAGGTTCGAGACGGTGGTGATCACCGGCAGGCGACCGATGAACTCCGGAATGAGTCCAAACTTCAGCAGGTCTTCGGGCATGACTTCGCCGTAGGTGTCCACGTTGTCCCGGACCTCGTTGAGCGGCGCTCCGAAGCCGATGCCCTTGCGCCCGGACCGGGAACCGATGATGTCCTCGAGACCGGCAAATGCGCCTGCCACGATGAAGAGCACATTGGTGGTGTCGATCTGGATGAATTCCTGATGCGGATGCTTACGTCCGCCCTGTGGCGGCACGGAGGCAACGGTGCCTTCGAGGATCTTCAGCAGGGCCTGCTGGACTCCTTCGCCCGAGACATCCCGGGTAATCGAGGGGTTCTCGCTCTTGCGGGAGATTTTGTCGATCTCGTCAATGTAGATAATGCCTTGTTCGGCTTTCTTGACGTCGTAATCTGCCGCCTGGATGAGCTTGAGCAGGATGTTCTCCACATCCTCGCCAACGTAGCCTGCCTCCGTGAGCGCCGTGGCATCGGCTACAGCGAACGGCACATTCAGCCTGCGCGCCAGCGTTTGTGCCAAGTAGGTCTTGCCACAACCGGTTGGGCCAATCAGCAGGATGTTGGACTTGGCGATCTCCACATCCTCGTGATGTGGACCCTCACCAAGGCTGCCGGCTTTGGGAGCGTGACCAGCCTGGATGCGCTTGTAGTGGTTGTACACAGCAACCGCCAGCGACCGCTTGGCAGGTTCCTGGCCAATGACGTACTCCTGCAGGAAATCGAAGATCTCCCGGGGCTTGGGGAGTTCAAAACTGCCAAGGTCCGAAACTTCCGCAAGTTCTTCTTCGATGATCTCGTTGCAGAGCTCGATGCACTCATCGCAGATGTACACACCAGGCCCGGCAATCAGCTTCCGTACCTGCTTCTGGCTCTTTCCGCAGAAAGAACACTTCAGCAGGTCCGTGCTCTCGCCAATCCGAGCCATGTGTGAATCCCTTCGTTACATGCGGGTGATGCGGCTCCGCGCCGTACTCAAGTGTGCGGCCTGGCCGGGGTTGGCACCACCGTGACAACATCCACTCTAGGTCACAATGGGCTGCTTGGGCGGAAACAGAACGCCGGTGCGGTCCATATTTCGCGAACCGCACCGGCGTCGTTTTACTGTCTGCTACCTGGCGATTGCCTGGGGCTTGATCTTGCGGGAGTCCAGAACCTGGTCAATCAAGCCGTAACTCATGGCCTCGGCCGCGGTCAGGATCTTGTCGCGCTCGATGTCGTTATTGACCTGCTCGGACGTGCGGCCGGAGTGGTGTGCCAGCGTGTCCTCAAGCCATGTACGCATGCGCATGACTTCAGCAGCCTGGATCTCGAGGTCGGATGCCTGGCCGCCCTGGCCGCCGGACAACGCGGGCTGATGGATCAGCACGCGTGCGTTCGGCAGTGCCAGCCGCTTGCCCGGAGTTCCTGCTGCAAGCAGCACAGCAGCCGCGCTGGCTGCCTGGCCCAGGCATACCGTCTGGATCTCGGGACGAATGTACTGCATGGTGTCATAGATCGCCGTCATGGCGGTGAAGGATCCACCTGGCGAATTGATGTACAACGTGATGTCGCGGTCCGGATCCGTCGATTCAAGGACCAGCAGCTGAGCCATGATGTCATCGGCAGAAGCGTCGTCAACCTGGACGCCGAGGAAGATGATGCGGTCCTCGAACAGCTTGGTGTACGGATCCTGGCGCTTGAAGCCGTAAGGGGTACGCTCTTCAAACTGGGGCAGGACGTAGCGGCTGGTTGGGAGATTACCGGCAGACCATCCGAAGTTGTAGTTCATGTCATTACTCCTGGGTTTCAGTGGTTCTTTGGTGCCGGTTAGTTTTCGGAGCCTGGCTCGGAGTTCGACTGGTTGGCCGTTCCACCGCCACCAGCTACCGAGCCTGCGTGGGCCGAGATCTTGTCGAAGAAGCCGTACTCCAGGGCCTCGGTGGCCGTGAACCACTTGTCGCGGTCGTTGTCCTTGAGGATGGTCTCCACAGTCTGGCCCGTCTGTTCGGCAGTGAGTTCCGCCATGACCTTCTTCATGTGCAGGATCAGCTCGGCCTGGATTTTGATATCCGAAGCAGTGCCACCGATACCACCGGAAGGCTGGTGCATGAGAATACGGGCGTTGGGGGTCGCGTAGCGCTTACCCTTGGTTCCGGAGGAGAGCAGGAACTGACCCATGGAGGCAGCCAGGCCGGTGGCAACAGTGACAACATCGTTGGGGATGAACTGCATGGTGTCGTAGATGGCCATGCCGGCCGTCACGGAGCCACCGGGCGAGTTGATGTAAAGGTAGATGTCCTTCTCGGGGTCTTCAGCCGAGAGGAGGAGCAGCTGCGAGCAGATGGCGTTGGCGTTCTCGTCACGGACTTCAGAGCCAAGCCAGATGATGCGCTCTTTCAGCAGGCGGTTGTAGATGTAGTTGTCCTGGGCTGCGGGATCGACAGTTGCCATCCGGGGAGCCTCTGATTGCTGTGACATAAGTACTTACCTCTCGCTGGTGCCAGTGACCTCACTGAACTTCACTACTTGGACACTAACCGTTTTCAGGGACGATTTGTTCGCCGGAATCGCGCTGTTCGCTGACGGCGCACGATTGGAGCGGGCCCGCAGATCCAGCGCGCTTATTGTATGCGGACTTGTCCGTTCAGGGCTTAAAACAAACCGACCCCGGATCTGCTGATCCGGGGTCGGTTGATGCGTTTTGACTAGAACTTCACGGCTGCGGGGTCATCGCTGGCGACAGCATCCGCTTCCTCGCCGGCTTCGGCGACTGCAGACTCGTCGGCAGCAACCTCGCCTGCGGGGCGGACGAAGTCGCCGAGGTCGACCTTGTTGCCTTCAGAGTCGACAACCTCGGCCTGGCCCAGCACAACGGCCAGTGCCTTGCGGCGGCGTACCTCGGAAACCATCATGGGAACCTGGCCGCTCTGATCGATGATCTGGGCGAACTGGTTGGGGTCCATGCCGTACTGGCTTGCCGTGCTGACGATGTAGTCGATCAGCTCGTTCTGGCTGACCTCAACTTCTTCCTTGTCCGCAATGGCGTCAAGGATGACCTCGTTCTGGAAGGCGCGCTCGGTGTTGGCCTTGACCTCGGCGCGGTGTTCCTCGGTGTCGTGGTCACCTTCGCCGTGGGCGTTCTCCGGGTTGAAGTGAGCTTCAATCTGCTCTTCGACAACCGAAGCCGGAACAGGGACCTCGACGAGCTCTACAAGCTTGTCCAGAACCTTGTCGCGGGCCTCAACACCCTGTCCGACAACCTTGGAATCGGCAGCCTGCTTGGCGAGGTCCTCGCGGAGCTCAGCAAGGGTGTCGAATTCCGAGGCCAGCTGGGCGAAGTCGTCGTTGGCCTCAGGAAGCTCGCGCTCCTTGACGGCCTTGACAACAACCTTCACCTGGGCCGCCTCGCCGGCGTGGTCGCCACCAACGAGCGTGGTGTCGAAGATTGCCTCTTCGTCGGCGGACAGGCCGGTTACGGCCTCGTCCAGGCCCTCAAGCATGGTGCCGGCACCAACCTGGTAGGACAAGCCTGAGGCCGAGTCGATTTCTTCGCCATCGATCGTGGCGGTGATATCGATCGTGAGGAAGTCCTCGTTCTGTGCGGGACGCTCCACGGACTTCAGGGTGCCGAAGCGGCCACGAAGTTCATCCAGGGCCTTGTCGACGTCTTCAGAAGAGGATTCGGCCGCAGCAACCTCAACCTTGATGCCTGCGTAGTCCGGCAGCTCGATCTCGGGGCGTACGTCAATTTCCACCTGGAACTTGAGCTCGCCGTCGGTTGCGGACGGGTCCGGAACCTCGGTGATTTCAACCTCAGGACGGCTCAGGGGGCGAACACCCGTTTCCTGGACAGCGGCCTGGTACCAGCCGTTGAGGCCATCGTTGATGGCGGTTTCCAGGACATAGCCACGGCCAACGCGCTGGTCGATCAGCTTGGACGGAACCTTGCCCTTGCGGAATCCGGGGACCTGGATCTGCGAAGCAACAGTCTTGTAAGCGGCATCGATGCTCGGCTTCAGTTCCTCAAAGGGAACCTCAACGTTGAGCTTGACCCGCGTGGGGGTGAGGTTCTCGACAGCGCTCTTCACAGTCTAAGTACTCCTGAATTTGTGGGTATGGGGTTCTGCCGCATCCCTGAGGCGGATACGAAACACAGAGTCGGGGTGACAGGATTTGAACCTGCGACTTCCTGCTCCCAAAGCAGGCGCTCTAGCCAAGCTGAGCTACACCCCGAATGCACAGGACAGTCTACGGGCAAGCGGGCCCGGAATGCACATTTGACACCGCCGCCGGAATTAGGTTTAGTTGTACCCGGCTTCAACAGCCACCGGGAAGATGTCCTAAGCGAGAGATCCATACAAGGATCCAGCAGGAGATCCATCCGGGGACGTAGCTTAATGGTAAAGCCTCAGTCTTCCAAACTGATTACGCGGGTTCGATTCCCGTCGTCCCCTCCAGTAAAAAAGCCCCAATCTTCGGATTGGGGCTTTTTCGTTGTTAGGACCAGCAAGCGCTCTTACAAATGACAAGCGCTGCTACAACTGGCAGCCAGGGCACCAATACAGTTTGCGGGCGCCGATTTCTGCCATGCCTACCAGCGTGCCGCAAGCGCGGCAGGGCTGCCCTTCGCGCTTATAGACAAAGTGGGCATCGGCGTCGGGCGCTGAGGCGCCGTTACCGCTCCATAGCGCTGGCGGTGTGGTGACGATCCGACCGTCGCGCACGCCGTCGGACATGGCGAGGACGGCGTCATCCCACAACTTGCCCGCTGTCGCAGCATCAATCGTGTTTCCAGGAGTCCATGGATCCACAGCCTGACGGAAGAGGACCTCGGCACGGTATATATTTCCGACCCCTGCCAGCACCGATTGGTCCATCAACAGCAAGGCCACGGCGGTCTTGCGGCGTCGCAACCGGCGGATGAACTCGTCCCGGTCCCCCGGCCGGTTACGCAGCGGATCAGGGCCCAGCCGGCCCAGCACAGCTTCTGCTTCGTGGGACGTAACAGCGGCGCAAGTAGTGGCTCCACGAAGATCGGCCCAGCCGTTGTCCGAGACCAAGCGGGCGCGGACTGCACCCACCGGGGAGGGAGGCCCGGCGTAGTCCCCCTCAGCGCTGGACTCCACGCCAGAAGAGGCAGTCTCGCGCTCACCGATCCGGCGAGGCGCGCCAATGCTGGAGGCCCCCGTGAAGGAGCTATCGCCGCCAAAGCTCCAAGCACCATAGAGACCAAGGTGAACGTGGAGGAAAAGATCGTGGTCGAACCTCAGGAAAAGCTGCTTTCCGTGCGCAACAGCTTCAACCATCACATGACCGTCCAGAAGCTCCGCACCGGCTGTGAATCGTCCCTGCGGACTGGAAACCTCCAAACGCCGGCCGCCAAACACATCCTGGAATTGGCGGGCCAGCCTGTGGACGGAGTGCCCCTCAGGCACTACTCGACGATCTCGCCGGTGGTCTCGTAAGCCGCAATCTTGCCGATACGGCGGACGTGGCGTTCATCATTGCTGAAAGGTTCCTGCAGGAAGGCCTCGATGAGCTCGGTTGCTTCTTCCACCGTGTGCTGACGGCCGCCAACGGCGACTACGTTGGCGTCGTTGTGCTCGCGGGCAAGCTTGGCGGTAGAGAGGTTCCAGGCCAGCGCGGCACGCACACCCTTGACCTTGTTGGCAGCAATTTGTTCACCATTGCCCGAACCACCCAGAACGATGCCCAGCGCGTGAACGCCTGCTTGCTGGTCAGCCACCACTGCAACTCCTGCGTTGATGCAGAAAGACGGGTAGTCATCCAGGGCGTCATATTCCTTGGGTCCGTGGTCCACAACCTCGTAGCCCTTGGCAGTGAGGTGGTTGACCAAGTGAGCGCTGAGTTCCATGCCGGCGTGGTCTGTGGCGATGTGGACGCGGGGTGTAGTCACGGGTAGTCCATTCTTTCTGGCGCGCCGGTGTGGCACCTGGCCGGGCGCGGCGATGTGGGATGCGCTACCTAGGTTACCGCGCGCCGGGTTGCTGGGCTTGCCCACCGGGATGGGCCCGCTCGGCCGCCCGGTTCAGGATTCCGGCGAGTTTGTCCGCAGTGGCGGCAGTGCCGGCACTCAGCGCAACCCTGCGTCCGTTAAGTTTCCTTACGACGACGGCAGGACCGCTGCTGACCAGCATCGCGGTCGCGTCGTCATGGTGCCTCCACCCCCAGCCACCAAAGTCTGCAGCTTTTACTTCAGCGGGAGCAGCCGCCGCGATGTCGACGGCGGGAACGGTCAGGACGGGTACAACGCCACCTGCAAAGACCTGCAGCCCTCCCCTGTCCGCGCGGACGCGGGCGAACAGGAACCCGGCACCGACCAGCGCTGCAGCAGCCACCAAGGCCCCGAGCCACGGGACAGCAATGGCAATCAGCGCGGCTGGAAACAGTGCGGACACGATAATCATGACGAAGACTGAGCTGCGGGCATGGACCCACATGCGCAGAGTGTCCCGCGCGAGGTCCGGGTCCGTGATGTGGAGGCGTTCGGCTTCGAGGGCCTGATCATCCTCGCGCGTCCAGCGCGGATCCGGTTTGAAAGCGAACATGAGGACGACGCCGAGGGATACTGCCGCACCGCTACCCATTGCGAGGACGATCGGATCTACGTGGGAAGCGCGCGCCTCCCCTATTCCCGATTGCCCAACTAATCCGGCAGCGAGGACTGTGGTCACGAACAGGCTCACCATGAGGCCAAGGCCCATCATGACCCTTCGCATTACCACCGGCCGCGAAAGCGGAACGGCTTGGAGGAAGGCGACCCAACCGAAGAACGTGATCAGGGCTGCGCCGCCTGTTACGTAGGCGCCGAAGGGCGCAAAAGCGGTGCCGCCGTCGGCGTTCCACATCACTGCTACCGGATCCGGAAGATCGTTTCGAAGCATCTGGGCGCAAACGACGAAACCAATGGCCAGCAGCAACGGAAAGGCGAGTGCAAACCTGAGTGCGCGTATGTCAAGAGACTCCCGGAACGTTCCCATGATCCAACGCTACTCCCTGGCAGCGACACTGTGGTGGCACCTCCTTGCCATCGGCGCTTGGAGTGAAAGAATGGCTTCACACCATCGACCGGACCCCCGGCCCGGCCGGCCACCCCAAACTTCCGGAGGCACCACTTGCCAGGCCTTAACCTGACGCGCGTCGAAGCCGCGCAGCGCGCTGAAATCCTCAATGTCGAGTCCTACAACGTCACCCTTGACCTGACCAAGGGGGCCGCAGTCTTCGGATCCACCACGGTGGTGAAATTTTCGGCAAAGGCTGGAGCGTCAACGTTTATCGACGCCGTCACCGAGACCGTTTACAGCGTTACGCTGAACGGCACCGAACTCGATCCCGCCGAAGTATCAGACGGTATCCGCATCCAGCTTCCAAACCTTGACGAGGAGAATGAGCTCACCATCGTCGCTGACGCCCGCTACATGAACACCGGCGAGGGCCTCCACCGCTTCGTGGATCCGGTAGACGGGGAGGTCTACCTCTACACCCAGTTCGAGGTTCCGGATTCCCGGCGGATGTTCGCTGTCTTCGAGCAGCCCGACCTGAAGGCCAGCTTCACGTTCCACGTCACCGCGCCCTCACACTGGGACGTCGTCTCCAACTCCCCCACCCCGGTACCGGTTGAAACCGATGCAGGCGAGGACGGCGGTGCCAGGTCAGTGTGGGAATTCGCTCCTACGCCGCGTCTGTCCTCGTATGTCACCGCCCTCATCGCAGGACCGTACCAATCCGTCCGGTCGGAGGTCGCCAGTTCGGACGGCAGGGTCATTCCGCTGGGCGTCTTTGCTCGCAAATCGTTGATGCAGTACCTCGACGCCGACAACATCTTCGAACTTACCCGCCAGGGTTTCGAATTCTTCGAGGCACAGTTCGGCTGCCCATACCCGTTTGAAAAGTACGATCAGCTGTTCGTCCCCGAGTTCAATGCCGGTGCGATGGAAAACGCCGGTGCGGTGACAATCCTGGAGGGATACATCTTCCGTGGCAAGGTTGCCGGCGCACAGATCGAACGCCGTGCAATCACCGTCCTGCACGAGCTCGCACACATGTGGTTCGGGGACCTTGTGACCATGCGCTGGTGGAACGACCTCTGGCTCAACGAATCCTTCGCCGAATACATGTCCCACCTGGCCGCAGTGGAAAACACTGCCTTCGACCGGGCGTGGACCACTTTCGCATCAGTGGAGAAATCCTGGGCCTACCGCCAGGACCAACTACCCACCACACACCCGATCTTCGCCGAAATCAACAACCTTGAAGACGTGGAAGTCAACTTCGACGGGATCACCTATGCCAAGGGCGCCTCTGTCCTGCGGCAGTTGGTTGCCTGGGTTGGACCCGAACAGTTCATGTCAGGTGTTCGCACGTACTTCGCCAAGCACGCATGGAAAAACACCGAACTGGCAGATCTCATGGTGGAACTGGAAGCCGCAAGCGGCCGGGACCTTGACGTATGGGGCAAGCTTTGGCTGGAAACCGCTGGCGTGAACACCTTGGCTCCCGAGGTGGACGTGGAGCAAGACGGCACCATCACCTCGTTCAGCATCCTGCAGACAGCCATCGATGAACAGCCCACATTGCGCCCACACCGCTTGGCCGTGGGCTTCTACAACCTGTCCGGGGAAGGCAAGCTGGAGCGGACGCACCGCGAGGAGCTGGACGTCGAGGGCCCACGGACCGAAGTGCCCACCCTGGCTGGCCTCGCACGCCCGGACCTCATCCTGCTCAATGATGATGATCTCGCCTACGCCAAAGTACGCCTGGACGCCCACTCGCTTGCCACAGCGAAAGCGCATCTCAAGGATTTTGCCGCCAGCTTGCCCCGCACACTGGTGTGGGGCTCCGCATGGGATGCGGCACGGGACGGAGAAACTCCTGCACGCGGCTACGTCGAACTGATCCTGGCGAACATCGCAGAGGAAACAGACTCCTCGGTGATCCTCGTTCAACTGCGGCAGCTAGCCACGACGCTGACCTACTATGTGGCAGCTGAGCACAAGTTGGAGGCAACGATCGCTGCCGCCGACAAACTGTGGGACCTCGCGGCGGCGGTGGATGCTGGCTCGGATGCGCAGTTGCAGTTCGTGAAGTCTTACGCGCAGCTGGCACGGAGCACGGAGCAGCTGGACCGCATCCAGGCGCTGCTGGACGGGACCGACACCCTTGAAGGCCTTACCGTCGACCAGGACATGCGGTGGGAGCTGCTCACCGCCTTGGTGGCCGGCGGCAGGCAGGGCCAGGAGCGCATCGACCAGGAACTCGCCCGCGACAACACCTCCACCGGCCAAAATGCCGCGGCACAGGCCAAGGCCGCTATTCCCACAGCGGAGGCCAAAGCTGCCGCGTGGGATTCCATCGTGGTCAAGGGCGAGCTCTCCAACGCCCTGCAAGCCTCGGCAGTGGCCGGCTTCATGCGGGTGCCGGATACCACCTTGCTGGAACCCTACGCTGAGAAGTACTTCGAAGCGGTCCCCGGGATTGTCAAAGAACGCACGCACGCTTTGGCCCAGCAGATCGTCGTGGGCCTCTATCCGGCACAGCTCACAACCCAGGCCACTGTGGACCGGACGGACGAATTCCTCGCGGACCTGCCCGAGGAAAGTGCAGCGCTGCGCCGAATGATGCTGGAAAACCGGGACGCCGTGGCACGGGCGCTCCGAGCCCGGGCAGCGGACGTGGACGGCTAAGCCGTACGTTGGGGCCTGTGCTGGCGCTGTTTGGCAGATGGCTAAACTGTCCGCATGGGCCTCAACGAACACCACTATGCATTGACCGTCCGCTGGACTGGAAATCTGGGCGTCGGTACAGAGAGCTACAGAGGGTACTCGCGGGATCATGACGTAGAGATTCCCGGGCTGCCCATCCTCAGGGGTTCCGCAGATCCAACGTTCCACGGCGACCGCACGCGCTACAACCCCGAGCAACTCCTGCTTGCTGCCCTGTCGCAATGCCACATGCTCTCCTTCCTGCACGTGGCGGTAAAACATGGGGTTATCGTCACCGGCTACGAGGACAACGCCGAGGGCATCATGAAGCTAAACCGTGACGGCAGCGGCCAATTCGAGAGCGTAACCCTGAAGCCGCACGTCACCATTGCGGACCCGGCTCACTCGGCAATGATGGCGCAACTTCACCACGAAGCCAATCAGGTCTGTTTCATAGCCCGCAGTGTCAACTTCCCGGTGTTGCACGAGCCAATGACGACGTCGGCAGCGGCCTGAGTCTGCTAAACCCGCCTTAGGCCTGTTGCTCCCGCAGGAGTCCTACCAGCCTGCGTTCAGTTTCACGGCTTAAGCCTGCCTTGCGCTCCCTTTCCAGGCCCAGGCTTCGCTCATAGTCCAAGGCGTCCCGGAGAGTCTCCTGCCACGGGCGCAATGTCATACCGAGCGCCTTCGCCGCTTGATTGCTTCGCGATTGGAAGCCGTCGTGGTCCGGGGGCAGCCAGAGAGGAAGTGAGTCCGGCCCTGCCCAGTAATCGACGCCTTGCTCCACCAGCCAGTCTTCGTCGGCCCGGACAGTTGCGCCCAACGGTATCCTCGCGTCCGCGCCGGGCTGCTTCTCCTGGCCCAGCGCCGCGCGGCTGGATTCGGAAATGTACTCACTGAACGGAACTACGTCTCCCAACGCGTTGTACGTGCCGGTCAGGCCCATCTCCGCCCCTTGAATGATCCATCCGGCGAGGTCACGGACGTCGATGATCTGGGTGGCATCATCTGGAATGTTCGGCACTAGAACCGGCCCAGTATTGGCTGCGAAACGCGCAGGCCAATAACCGTAACGGTCAGAGCCGTCCCCTGGCCCTCCAATGAGACCTGCCCTCACAATGTGGGCTTTCTGCCCCACCAGCGTGAGGGTCAAGCTCTCGATCGCAGATTTTGATTCACCATAGGTTTCCGGAGTGCCGGCTTGTCCTTCAGGCAAAGGTTCAAGGAGCGCCGCGTTCTCGTCAGCACCAGGAACCGAATGATCCGCATACACCGAGCAACTGGACACGAACGTCCAATGGCGCGCACCCGATCCCAACGCTTCAAGGGCATCCCGCGCTTGAACAGGATCCCTGGAAACCTCGACAACCTCGTCCCAGCTACTGTTCACGTCCTCATAGGCTGCACTGCCCAAGGCGCGGTCGCCACGGACCCATTCCACGCCGTCGGGCGGGTTCGCCTGGCTGCCACGGGCCAGACACGTGACGTCGTGCCCCAAGGCAAGCGCCTGCTTGGCGATTTCAGCTGACAGGAAGGCAGTACCGCCAAGGACCAGGATGCGCATACCGTCACGCTACGGCGATAGGGTTGGAAGTGGACAGAGTGTTCCGCGCCCGGCGAACACGGGCCGACGACAAGGAGTTATTCCACCTTGACCTCCATCCCCTTGGCGGAAACCATCACCATTGAACCGGAGAAAATAGACTTCGTTTCGATCCTCATCACCTTAGGCGTAGGCCTGCTTGTCTGGATCGTGGCGCGGTTCATCATCCTGCGCATCACGCGGCGGGTATCCGCGGGCAGCTCCTTCTTCAAGAAGCCACACTTCAAATGGGTGCAGCCGGCAATCCGTGCACTGGATCACGAACGCCGGTCACAGCGCGCCGAAACAATCGGCACTTTGCTGACAAGCCTCGTGAGCGTGGTGGTGGTGGTGATCGTGATTATTTACGTCCTCAAGTTCATGAACGTGGACGTCGCGCCCCTGCTGACAAGCGTGGGAATACTGGGTGTCGCCATCGGCTTCGGCGCACAGCAGCTGATCCGCGACTTCCTCGCCGGTATCTTCATCACCATCGAAGACCAGTACGGAATAGGCGATGTGATCGTTACCAGCGAAGTGATTGGTACCGTTGAATCAGTGGGCCTGCGCATTACGCGGGTCCGCGCTGAGGACGGAGCCATCTGGTATCTGCGAAACGGCGAAATCCTGCGCGTAGGCAACCGCTCGCAGGGAGACTACGTTCCGTTGGAGTCGCCGGAACCCGACGACAATGATGCTGCCAAGAAGGCTGAGGAGAAGGCCAGTGAGTGACACGAACCCCCAGGCTGGTCCACGACGCCAGCTGATGCAGAATGATCCCTTCAGCCAACCTGCCTACACCGACAGCTTTTATGCAGCCGTGGGCGGTCACGACACTTTCGTGAAGCTGATTGACGTCTTCTACGACGGCGTTGCGCAGGATCGGCTACTGCGGCCCATGTACCCCGAAGAAGACTTGGGACCGGCCAAACGGCGCTTCCTCATGTTCCTGGAACAATATTGGGGTGGTCCTACTACTTACAGTGAGGAGCGCGGCCATCCACGCCTGCGGATGCGCCACATGCCATTCCGAGTCACGCCCGAAGCGAAGGATCGCTGGCTCTTCCACATGCGGACAGCAGTGGACTCGTTGGGGTTGTCGCCGCTTCACGAGGGAACCCTTTGGGACTACATGGAACGCGCTGCCCTGACCATGGTGAACAGCCCCTCGGCCGTCTGAATGCTGTCGTCTGGGCGTCGTCGTTTGGGTCTAGAAGCCCAGGCCTAAGCCTGCGCCCGTGCGAACCAGTACATGGCCACGAGGACCACTTAGGCGGAACCACCGTCCATTGCGGAACAGCTGCTGCTCGCCCGCGCCCAGGAATCCCAAGGCGAAGGCAGCGAAGGCTGCACCGGCAGGCAGGTCACTGAGTCCGGGGAGCTCTCGTCCCCACACGGCGGCCCGGGCCGTATTCACAACGGCAGCGCCGGCGGCAGTGGGCACCACGCCAGCCACCTCTGCAATGCCGGCTTCCGCTGCTGACTTCAGGTCGGCGTCGAGCACCGTCCCCAGGACTGCCCAACCGCTCCTGGGCGCGCCGACGCCAGCCCACGACTCCGAAACCGTCGACGGCGGAATGGGCAACTCGACGTCGTCGGCACCCGAGCGGGCAAGACGGTCCATGACGGAGGCGAGCGTCACCGTGACGTCGGCCTGCGCGGGTTCTGCAAGCGCCATGGTCCGCAACCCAAGGATAGTGGGAGTTGATTCGCCCAGGATGCGTGGCCTGAGCACACACACGTAGGCGGCCAATACCTGGCCTGCAGCCTGCAGGCGGATGGCGCCGTCATCGATGCTCTTGGCACGCGTGACAAAGGTCCGCAGGTCAACGAGGTCGCGGGGATCAGCAAAGCGGAAGGACTGGGTCAAGAGGTCTGTCACAGCATCGACTCTACCGGCATGTCCGCGGTTGAGAGGGGTCCGGGGGCCGTCTAGAGTCGAACCATGACTGACACGAACGCTGGCCTTAAGTTTGAGGCACCCTCAGAAGATCCGACGGAAGTCCTGATTGGCCTGTTGGACCTGGGTGACTTCGACGGAGCCCGGACCAATGAGGATATCTTCCTTGGACCTTCCCAAAAACAGCCCCGGCATCGTGTCTTCGGCGGCCAGGTTCTAGCCCAATCCATGATGGCTGGCATGCGAACCGTGGAACCAGACCGGGTGGCGCACTCCATGCACGGCTATTTCCTGCGGCCCGGCGACGCCAATAAGCCCATCACCTTCGGTGTGGAACGGTTGCGTGACGGTCGGTCCTTCTCGGCGCGGCGCGTTCATGCTTATCAGGACGGTGTCCCGATCCTCTCAATGATCGCCTCGTTCCAGGTTGAAGATGAAGGCCTTGATCATCAAGCGACAATGCCTGAAGGCATTCCGGACCCAGAATCCTTGCCCAGCACGGCTGAGTTGCTGGCTCAATTCGACCACCCGTTGGCACGGCATATGTCCTCGGAGCGGCCGTTCGACGTCCGTCACATCGACCCCGCACTTTACGTGTCACCGCCAAGCGAGCGCGTGGCCACCAATGCCGTCTGGATGAAGACGATGGGACCCTTGCCCGACGACCCCAAGCTGCACCTGGCCGCGTTGGCGTACGCAAGCGACTACACCTTGTTGGAGCCCATCCTCCGCAAACACGGCCTCGCCTGGATGACGCCGGGCATGAGCGTCGCAAGCCTCGATCACGCCATGTGGTGGCACCGGCCGGTCCGGGTGGACGAGTGGATGCTGTACGTCCAGGAGTCCCCCAGCGCGCAAGGGGCACGTGGTTTGGCTACCGGGCGGATATTCAACCGCGAAGGCCTGCACGTTGCGACCGTGGCACAGGAGGGGATGGTCAGAATTCCCTAGCAATGAGGCCGGTCCCTGTTGGGACCGGCCTCATTTTGTGCCTGTGGCGACCCGCTAGTCGCGGGTCAGGCGGCGGTGCGTCACGCGGTGCGGCTTTGCGGCATCAGCGCCGAGGCGCTCCACCTTGTTCTCCTCGTAGGAGTCGAAGTTACCTTCGAACCAGTACCACTTGGAGGGGTTCTCGTCGTCACCTTCGTAGGCGAGGATGTGGGTTGCTACCCTGTCCAGGAACCAACGGTCGTGGGAGACCACCACGGCGCAGCCGGGGAACTCGAGCAGGGCATTTTCCAGGCTGCTCAGGGTTTCGACGTCGAGGTCGTTGGTGGGCTCGTCGAGGAGCAGAAGATTGCCACCCTGCTTAAGGGTCAATGCAAGGTTGAGACGGTTACGCTCACCACCGGAGAGGACACCAGCCTTCTTCTGCTGGTCCGATCCCTTGAAGCCGAACGCCGAAACGTAGGCCCGCGAAGGCATTTCGACCTGCCCCACCTGGATGTAGTCGTGGCCTTCGGAAACAACTTCCCAGAGAGACTTATTGGGATCTATACCGCCGCGGGACTGGTCCACGTAGGAGATCTTTACGGACTCGCCGATCTTGAGCTCACCATCGTCCAGGGGCTCCATGCCGACGATGGTTTTGAACAAGGTGGACTTACCCACACCGTTCGGTCCAATAACGCCAACGATGCCGTTGCGGGGCAACGAGAAGGAGAGGTCTTCGATCAGGACGCGGTCGTCGAACCCCTTCTTCAGATTCTTGGCTTCGATGACCACGGAACCCAGGCGCGGACCCGGAGGAATCTGGATCTCTTCGAAGTCCAACTTGCGTGTGCGCTCGGCCTCTGCGGCCATTTCTTCATAGCGGGCCAAACGAGCCTTGGACTTGGTCTGGCGGCCCTTGGCGTTGGAGCGCACCCATTCAAGTTCTTCGCTGAGGCGCTTGGACAGCTTTGCGTCCTTCTTGCCCTGGACCTCAAGGCGGGCCTTCTTCTTCTCCAGGTAGGTGGAGTAGTTACCTTCGTACGGGTAAAGGTGGCCGCGGTCCACTTCTGCGATCCACTCAGCCACGTGATCCAGGAAGTAGCGGTCGTGAGTCACGGCAAGGACGGCACCGGGGTACTGGGAGAGGTGCTGCTCAAGCCACAGCACGCTTTCGGCGTCCAAGTGGTTGGTGGGCTCGTCAAGGAGCAGGAGGTCCGGCTTCTGGAGGAGAAGCTTGCACAGCGCTACGCGGCGGCGCTCACCACCGGAGAGGACCGTGACATCGGAATCAGCCGGCGGGCATCGCAGGGCGTCCATGGCCTGCTCGAGCTGGGAATCGATATCCCAGGCATCGGCAGCGTCAATCGCTTCCTGCAACTTGCCCATCTCATCCAGCAGAGTGTCGTAGTCTGCATCCGGGTTGGCCATCTCTTCGGAGATCTCGTTGAAACGCTGGATCTTGCCGTAGATCTCGCCAACGCCTTCCTGGACGTTGCCAAGGACGGTTTTTTCCTCATTCAGCGGCGGTTCCTGCAAGAGGATGCCCACGGTGTAACCGGGGCTCAGGCGGGCCTCGCCGTTTGAAGGAGTGTCCAGTCCTGCCATGATCTTCAGGATGGTGGACTTGCCAGCACCGTTCGGGCCTACGACGCCGATTTTCGCGCCGGGGTAGAACGACATGCTGACGTCGTCCAAAATAAGTTTGTCGCCAACGGCCTTGCGAGCCTTGGTCATCGTATAAATGAATTCCGCCATGCCCTTAAATCTAGTGGGTAGGCGGACAGATCTCACATTCGGTGCTATCGGGCCCTGTCAGCAGCTCCGTGGGGAAGTACTGCTAACGAACGCTGCCCACGAAGCATTTCCCGGTGGCAAGTACTGGCAGAACGCTCATCACGACGCCTCCATCCCGGATCTGGCCCATGACACAACTATCGCCTGCCAGCGCCGCGGCTTCCAACGCATCAACATCAAGACCTGTGGGCGTCCGGCTGACGGACACTTCCACGTTGGCTTGGGGAATGCCCGCTGATACCAGGGCTGCGCGAACGGATTCCGTATCCGGTTTGGGGTTGGCCGCCACGATCTTCTTCAGCGTTGCCTCCACAGCCGTGCTCGTGGCCACTATGGCGGGGTCCACGCTGGGTTCAGCACTGGCTTGGAGGGATGTGGGGCTCGAAGAAGTTGGGCCTGCCGTAGGTTGTGGTGACGATGCAGCGCATGCCGTCAGTGCAAGGGCAGCAACAAGGACCAGGAAGGCCCCGGCAGCCCTACCGTTCAGCTGAAAGTTGCTTTCACGACTCGACTGCTCCACCCTGGTTCCCCTGCTCATCACATAGCCATTCTGCCATTCCCATGGACGGCCCGCGGGCGTAGCGTGGGCCAAGTGGTGGCGCGCCTGAATCGGCGGCCGCGGGAAGGAGAAACCCATGGAAGGAAAAATCCCTGACGCCGAGGCGTCGATCACCGTTGCCGCCCCGCGCGAGCAGGTATGGAAGGCCCTGACCGATCCTGGCCTCATCAAGGAATACTTCCTCGGAACCAATGTCGAAACAACCTGGCGGGTAGGCGATCCCATCACTTACTCCGGCGAGTACAACGGCAAGGCATACGAGGACAAGGGCATCATCCTGGCCTTCGAACCCTTGCAGCTCTTGAAAACCACTCACTACAGTCCTTCATCGGGACTTCCCGATTCCCCCGGGAATTATCACACGGTGGAATACCGCCTGGCCGATGCGGACAAAGGAACATCCGTGACCATTACGCAGGGCAACAACAAGAGCGAAGAAGAAAAGGAGCATTCGGCCGCGACGTGGCACATGGTTCTTCAGAACCTCAAGGAATTTCTTGAGTGACAGCCCAAAGAGCCACGCAGTTTAAAGAATCAATCCCCCGGAACCCTGCAGGTTCCGGGGGATTTCTTGTGCCCCAGGAGGGAATCGAACCCCCGACCGGCGGATTAGAAGGCCGCTGCTCTATCCCCTGAGCTACTGGGGCGCACAGGCGCCAATACAAGCCTAAGCCGCTGGCGCCACAAAGAGTTTACAGTGCATTCGGACTGCAGCCTGCCAGCCCACGCCCACAGGCACTTCTCCTCCACAACAACCCTGCGAGCCGGAGTTATTCACATAGGGCAAGACCGCTCTCCCCAGCCTTGTTTGCATGCATGAGGCTAAGAGGGCCGGACGGGCACTTTCCTACATCGAGAAGGACCACCATGAACGACACCATTACTCTTCGGGGCTTTGTAGCCTCGGAAGTCAAGAGTTCGACCACCACACGCGGAACGTCCACTGCTTCATTTCGCCTCGGGACAACTGAACGGCGCTACGACCGGGCCAGCAATACATGGGTGGACGGCAACACCAACTGGTACACGGTGCAGTCCTTCCGCTACTTGGCCGGCCACGTTGGCTGCAGCGTGAAGAAGGGTCAACGCGTCATCGTCGTGGGAAAACTCCGTCTAAGGCAGTGGGAACACGAGGGCAAGATCTACCATGTGGCAGAAATCGACGCGGAATCAGTCGGGCACGATCTCATGTGGGGTTCTGCGAACTTCACCCGGATGAACGGGACGTCGGCTCCAGCCGACTCAAACCCCTCCGGCGAGGCAGCCGGGAAGCTTGGAGATCCGGGGATTGAGTGGGAGGCCGACGACAACGAACAAGCACCCCCGGAGGACGAGACAGAAACAGTGGACGTCGACGATCCGGACGGTGCCGGTCCGCTGGTGGTAAACACCACCACAGGTGAGTTGGTGGGTGCCGGGGCTTGAACCTTCGCGTCGGGGACCGCGATGAAACTGGTGGGACCAGCCCCGCAGTAGCCCCACAGTGGAGATTACTCTGGGTCCATGGCATACGACGCAGCAGTTCCCCGACTGGAGACAGCTCCGGCATCCTGGGAGGCCGTGGAGAAATTATTCGGGGTCAGGGGCGAGCCATTCCGGTGCTGGTGCCGCTGGTTCGCCCTCCCGGGCAAGGAATTCAGGTCCAAGGCACCAACCGAACTCAAGGAGCTCCTGCGGGCCCGCTTCGACGAGGATCCAGAGCCAGGGGTGCTGGCATTCCGGGGTGGTCAGGCGGTCGGCTGGTGCGCTGTGGAACCGCGGGCAAACTATCCCCGCATAGAACGGTCGCAGCTTCTTCGGGCAGCGGACCTGCCGCCCGTTGACGTTGGGACCCTTTGGTCGGTGAGCTGTTTTGTGGTTTCACCGAACCATCGGCGATCAGGAGTTGCCGCGACGTTACTCCGGGCAGCCGTCAACCATGCCTTCAATAACGGAGCCACCACCCTTGAGGCGTATCCCGTCGACACCAGCCTTCGTCCAAAGGCTGCTCCGTCCGACTTGTATCACGGCACGGTTTCGCTGTTCGTTGAAAGTGGGTTCTCAGTGGTATCAACTCCCATTCCCGGGCGCGCCATCGTTCGAGTCAACAGCAAGGCCGCATAAGACTGCTGGCCTCGCGGTCGCTTGTATGGGGCGGAGAACAAAGACGATTTCCGGGTTGGACACTTCCCAGGACGGCCAGTCATACTGCCCAGTCATACAGTTGAGGAATGGAGAACAAGGACCTGCTTGAGGACATCCGGTCAAAACTTCGATCTGCCGGGGATCCCGAGCGTGCCCGGGGAGCGCAGGCGTATATGAAGTCGGACATGCCCTCGTGGGGTATCCGGGTGCCAGAGGTGCGAAGAATCGCCAAGGCGGCGGCCAGGCAGTTTCCCATCTCTTCACCCGGCAGCCTTCGCGAGGCCGTTCATGATTTGTGGCGGAATGCCCAGGCGCGCGAAGAACGATATGCAGCCATTGAGTTGACAGGCCTGCCGATGGTCAAGGACGACCTTGCCATGCTGCCTGTCTATGAGGAAATAATCCGCACCGGCGCCTGGTGGGACCTCGTCGACGGAGTGGCCCACCGTCTGTGTGCCCTTCTCCTTGCCCATAGGTCCACCATGACGCCTCTTTTGCTGCAATGGTCCACGGACGAGGACATGTGGATCCGAAGGGCGTCCATTACTGCTCAATTGGCAGCCAAGACACTGACGGACCCTGGGCTGCTGGCGGCCGTTATCAAACCCAACCTTGCCGACAAGGAGTTCTTCATCCGCAAGGCCATCGGATGGGCCTTGCGGGAGTACAGCAAGACGAACCCCGAGTGGGTCAGGGCATTCGCCGCAGAGAATGCTCCAGCCCTCAGCCCGCTCTCCACACGTGAGGCAGTACGGCTTCTGTCCTCACATTAAGCAGTCGGCCAGGAGCCGTCGGGAGACTCAGGCAATCCTCAGATGATCGGGCGCAGGCCTGGTTCGTCGCGCTTGCGGAAAAGGCTTTTCGTCTTCGGATCCACGAAGATCAAGTAGACGGCAAACAGGAGCGCGATGATGGCTGCCGCGTTCCGCGCCAGGGTCAGGGCAAGGCCGAGATCCTCGCTCTGAAGATAGGGAAACACATCCAGTTGGTCCGAGATGGCGTAGACCATGAAGAACGACACCACGAAGTAGACAGCCTTCACCTGCCAGTCATTGCGTATGCCGGTAACCGCAAATAACGGAATCAACCACACGACGTACCACGACTGGATCATCGGGGCCAACAGGACGATCGCCGCAAAGGCCAGGGTGAGCCGGCGCATCAGGCGGTCGTGTTCTCCCCGGAAGACCTGCCAGGCGATGGCTCCCACCATCAGCACTTTGCCGGCGTCGTAAACCCACTTCGCCATGCCCCAGCCGTCAAGTCCAAATACATTGAAGATCGAGGCGACAACCAAGCCGATCAAACCGATGGGCGCATACCAAATCCAGACGCTCCCGGGGGCAGACAGGCCCTTCACCCATCCAAACCCAAACCCGTTGACCAGGCTCATGGCGTACAGGAGGCCAAAGGTCAGGGCTGCTGTCAGGAACCAGAAAAGGATCTTGCGCGGCCATGACGCACCCTTGCCCGCCCAAAGCAAGCCGATAAAGGGCAGGAAGACCACCGTAATTGGCTTGACCGAAATGGAGAGTGTCACCAGCACCAAGCCCAGGACCACCCGGCGGGTGGCGCAGTAGTACAGACCTGCCAAGGCCAGCCCGATCATGAGCGCGTCATTGTGGACACTGGCGATGAAATTGGTGAGAAAGAGGGGGTTGGCGGCCGTCAACCATAGTGCACGGTGCGGATTGACACCGTGGAGTTCTGCCAGCTTGGGCACGTAGATGATGCAGAGTATGACGCCGGCAACCGCCACAAGCCTGAACAGCATGATGCAAGCCTCTGGTTGGACATTGGTCACCCAAACAACGAATTGTTCGATCCAGAGGAAGAACTGGCCGTAGGGAACGGGAGCTTCCGTCCACATCTTGTCGGCGCCCAATTGGAAGTAGTTCGGGAGGGCGGAAATCCCATTCTCGTAGGGATTCATCCCCTCAACCATGAGTCTGCCTTGCCCGATGTAGGCGTAAACGTCCCTGCTGAACAGCGGGACAGTGAACATCATGGGCAGTCCCCAGGCCACCACAGCCTGCAACGTGGCCTTGCGGGCTTGGAGTCCCCAGACCCGGACACGCTGCCCCAGACGCAGCCAAGCCCGGACCAGCAGCATGCCTCCAACAGCAAGCAGGACGATGGACAGCGCGACGCCCACACCTTCGGTACGCATCCAGATGAAAAGCGGAAGCCGGCGAAGTTCAGACACCGGTGCGAGCCAGCCAACGCCCAGCGAGCCGAAGACAAGAAACATCGAGCCAATGAAACCGGCGATCAGCGGGGACCTGGCGTTATCCACTTCGTTGGCAGCAGCATCCGCGGGCGGCGCTTCTTTCCCTGCCTTCTGGGCGGCGGGTACAGGCACCGTCATGTGGTCTTCATCCAATCGTTTGCCCGTTGCGTTCCGGGACAGAAATCTGAATCTCTGGGGCTGTCCACGACAGGAAGAAAGGACACTGCCGTGCTCAAAAATCCTACCATCGGAGCACTTGGAACCGCCTGAAGGATAGGCTAGGCGCGTGCCTATTACTAATGAACGCATCGTCTGGATTGACTGCGAAATGACCGGCCTGGACCTCAAGAACGACGCCCTGATCGAGGTTGCGGCGCTCGTGACGGACTCGGAGCTCAACATACTGGGCGATGGCGTGGACGTCGTCATCAAGCCCGACGACGCAGCGCTGGAGCAAATGAACGACTTCGTTCGTGACATGCACACGCGCTCCAAACTCCTTGACGAACTCCCCCACGGCAAGACGATGGCCGAGGCCGAGGCGCAGGTGCTTGAGTACATCGAGAAGTGGGTTCCGGACCCACGCAAGGCCCCGTTGGGAGGCAACTCGGTGGGCACGGACAGGATGTTCCTGGCCAGGGACATGCCGAACATTGTGGAGCACCTCCACTATCGCGTGATCGATGTCAGTACCATCAAGGAACTCTCGCGCCGCTGGTTCCCGCGGGCCTACTTCCAGTCGCCCGCCAAGCATGGCGGACATCGCGCACTGGGCGACATCAAGGATTCCATCGACGAGCTCCGCTACTACAGGCAGGCCGTTTTTGTACCCGCCCCTGGTCCTGACACTGCTACCGCCCAGCGCATCTCCAAGGACATCACGGCCACTGCTGAGACTCTGAGTTCAACAGAGACTATGTGATCTGCGCCATTTTTGAAGGTTTTTTCGTCGAAACCGGCAAAAGTGGACTTTTCACCCCAAAACAGCAGGTAAGCTATTTGTCGTTGCCTTCACGGAATGCCGGTCATACGGACTTACCGAAAAAGGCACATGGTGGGCGTAGCTCAGTTGGCAGAGCGCCTGGTTGTGGTCCAGGAGGTCGCGGGTTCAACCCCCGTCGCTCACCCCGCCGAGATTGGCTTAGAAGCCGGTTTCCACAAAGGCCGCACCGGTTATCCGGTGCGGCCTTTGTTTTGTTTTGGCCCGACCAAGGAAGAGCTGACATGACCGTCCTCCCTGTGACCATTTGGGGCGAACCCGTTTTGCATCGTCGGGCAACTGAAGTCGAAGTATTCGATGACGATCTCCGAAAACTCATCGCGGACATGTTCGAAACCAATGAAGCCGCGAACGGAGTGGGTCTCGCCGCACCCCAGGTTGGAGTCGGGAAGCGCATCTTTGTGTATAAGTACACCAACGACGACGACGCCCCGGATCAAGGCGTTCTGGTCAATCCCGTGTTGACGCTCTCAAAGATCTCCGGAGCCCTCCCGGACCCGGAAGAGCACGTTGAAGGCTGCCTGTCCTTCCCCGGAGAGCACTACCCTCTGCAGCGCGCTGAATGGGCCCGCGTGCAAGGCTTTGACGGTGACGGGAAACCGGTGGATTTCGAGGCTACAGGCTGGTTCGCTCGAGTCATGCAACACGAGTACGACCATTTGGACGGCAAGCTTTACGTCAACCGCCTTGTGGACCGATATGCCCGGAAGGCAATGAAGCAGGCCAAGAAGAACGGTTGGGGCGTTCCCGGATTGACATGGATGCCTGGCGTCGACCCCGATCCTTTCGGACACTGATTTCGATGACCCAAGCGCCCCATGCAGAATTGTTCGAGCTCCTGGACATTACCGGCGAGGACGCCATGGAATGCGCCGCGCTCTTGGACGGAAACCCCAGTGGCAACGTCTTGGAAGCATTGGAGCTGCTGCAGCAACGGCTTGGCACTTTTCCGGCCGACAGTATTTCGGCCGACGCAGTTTCGCCCAGGCAGCCTGGGGAGAGTGTCTGGGTCGAGGCGCTGCTCCGCTTCGCACCCAGAGTCCACTCATACCATTTGGAACTGGGAATCAGCGCCGACGTGTCAGCAGCCACCCTCGCGGACGTGGGGCTCCAGCTCCGCATCAACCGCCGCGTTCATGGACGTTTCGGCCTGGACACCTGGGGCTGGCTGACGTTGCATATGGCAGGGAATCTGTTCCGGCTCGGCCGGTTGCAATTTCATTTGATCCGGAGCCCTCGTGACGACGGGCCTGAGGGCAACGTGGCGTACGCATCCGATTGGGTCTTGGGTATCCACATTCCCGAGGACGGAGGCCTCTCCCCCGCCCTGGTAGACGCCAGCTTTGACGAGGCACGTTCGTTCTTTCCGCACTATTTCCCGGACAAGCCAGCCACTGTGGCCACGTGCGAGTCCTGGATGCTGGATCCCTACCTGGTTAAAAGGCTTCCAAACAGCAACATCGCATCCTTCGCCCGCCGTTTCACACTGGACAGGTGCACCGATGCGCCCACTGATGCGGTTTATTTCACGTTTCGGCACCGGGGGCTTGAGGGCCTGGACCGGCTACCGCGGGAGACCTCCCTTCAGCGCGTTGTCCTGGAGAGAATCGACGACGGCGGTACCTGGCAACTGGGACACGGTCACCTGGCACTGTAAATGGTTTGCTGATCCGGACAGGAAGAGAGGACGCGCATCATGGCGTCCTTCTCCGCCTGGGTGACCCAGAGCTTGTAGGCTGCCTTGACGGAGATCTGCCGTGCTACGTAGTGACACCGGAAGTTCTTGTTCGGCGGCAGCCAAGTGGCGGCGTCGCCTGCGCCCTTCTTCACATTCTCGGCGCCATCAGCCGCAATCAGGTTCAACGGATCATTTGCCAGCCTTTGGCGTTGCTGCACCGTTAATTGCTTGGCACCCTTCTGCCATGCGTCGGCCAAAGCCACAATGTGGTCGATCTGAACATCAGCGCTGGTGTCCTGACCTCGGCGGAAGGTCACGTGCGCACCCGTGTAGGGTTCCTGGAACTCTCCAGTGGCAACCCTGCATGAGGAGCCGCTGGTGAACTCCACGGACGACAGGTCCCTGCGCAAGATGTCGTTCCTGGTGTCGCATCCGTTTCGATCGGCATCCAGCCATGCCTGGCCGAATGCGGTTCGCTCATAGTCTTCCTGGGATGCCCGTCCCTTAACTTCCAGCTGTGCGAGTGCCGCGCTTGCCTTCTCCGCGGGAACGGCCTCGATCCCGGCAATGGGTTTCATCCAAGCGGGATTAAAGACCGGCGCATCACTGGGACCGGAGACCCATGGCTCGGCTGCGTTGAACTGGCCTGTGGTGAAGAACCAAGACAGGCCTGCCGCGAGGGTTGCGGCTACTAATCCTAGAATGGCCCAAGCTTGGCGTGATCGTCTGCGCGCGCGTTTGTAGGCAGACCAGGTGATACTCAAGGGGCTCCGTCCAGTCGGGGTGGGTGGTGTCCTACGAGCGTAGGACACGGCACCGACAGTCAGAGCCGATATTCACAGTGTGTAGGAGAAGTCACACTGCAGTGTGGGGAACTTCCCCGGGTTACTGCTCGCGCATAACGCGTTGGAGGTCTTCAGCAGCCACCTCCAGCAGCGTGCGCAATTGCTGGACGCGCTCGTCGCTGACGTCCCCCGCGGCGTTTGCTGCAATGGCGTGGTCCAGCAGTTTCTGTGCCTGCTTGTGGTTGGCCCGTGCTACATCCAGCGCATGTTCCAGCGTTGTCTCGTGTTCCAAAGTTGATTCATTTTCCATGAACCCATTTTGGTCAGGTTTCCCGGCTGATACCAGTAACTCAGCCGGGAAACCCGTGAATACTTCCGGCTTAGGCGTTCGCTGCCTCAAGCACTGCAATAGGCGCCACGATGTCGCGGGCAGGGAAGGACGGCGGGTTTACGCCGGCCATTTCCTCCATGACACGGACTACCTGGCAGGAGTAGCCGAATTCGTTGTCGTACCAAACGTAGAGAACGAGGTTCTTGTCGTTGGAAATAGTGGCCAGGCCATCAACGATGCCTGCCCGGCGGGAACCGACGAAGTCGGTGGAGACAACGTCCGGAGAGTCGATGTAGTCGATCTGCTTGCGCAACTGCGAGTGCAGCGACATTTCGCGGAGGTAGTCGTTAACCTCATCGCGCGTGGTGCCCTTGGCAAGGTTGAGGTTGAGGATCGCCATGGACACATCCGGGGTAGGTACGCGGATCGCGTTGCCGGTGAGCTTGCCCTGGAGTTCCGGAAGCGCCTTGGCAACAGCCTTGGCTGCACCCGTCTCCGTGATAACCATGTTCAGGGCCGCCGAACGGCCGCGGCGATCGCCCTTGTGGAAGTTGTCGATCAGGTTTTGGTCGTTCGTGAACGAGTGCACCGTTTCAACGTGGCCGTGGATGATACCGAATTTGTCGTTGATGGCCTTCAGCACCGGCGTGATGGCGTTGGTTGTGCACGACGCAGCCGTGACGATCTTGTCGTCATCGGAGATGTCGGACTGGTTGATTCCGTGGACGATGTTCTTCAGATCGCCCTTGCCCGGCGCCGTCAGCAGGACGCGCGCAACACCCTTGCTTTGCAGGTGCTGGGACAGGCCCTCAGCATCGCGCCAACGCCCGGTGTTGTCCACTACCAGGGCATCCTCGATGCCATAGGCGGTGTAGTCCACGGTTGCGGGGTTGTCGGAGTAGATGACCTGGATCTGAACACCGTTGGCGGTGATGGTGTTGGCTTCTTCGTCCACGCGAATGGTTCCTTCAAAGGAACCGTGTACGGAGTCGCGGCGCAGGAGGCTGGCGCGCTTGACGAGGTCGTTCTCGGCGCCCTTGCGGACGACGATGGCACGCAGCCGCAGGCCATGCCCGCCACCGGCTTTTTCAATCAGGATGCGGGCCAGGAGGCGGCCGATGCGGCCGAAGCCGTACAGCACGACGTCGGTGCTGGTGCGGTCATCAGCGCCACGCTTTCCGACGATTTCGGCGAGCTCAGACCGCAGGAACTCATCCAAGGAGGTGCCGTGGCCCTCGACGCGGAACTTCTCCGTGAGACGGGCAATGTCGATCGCAGCCGCGCCGAGTTCCAGCTCAGCAAGCGCGTTCAACAGGGGTGCAGTTTCTTCGAGCAGGAGCTCGGTGTTGCTCATCCGGCGCGCAAAGCGGTGGGCCTTCAGGATGTTCATGGTCGACTTGTTGATCAGGCTCCGGCCGTGGATGCTCGTGACCACGTTGTTTTCCCGGTACAACCGGCCGATTACCGGAATCATGGCCTCGGCGAGAGCCTCCCGGCCCATCCACTTATCAAGACAAGAATCTGACGTCTGGCTCACAGAACTACCTTCCTTGGGTCAACCACATACGTCCTCGTATGCAGATGGCGGCCGCCCGGAGTAATCCTGCGGCACGAGCACTGGCCGGGCTTCGGTCCGCCCACAGCGCCTTGAACGATTGCAAAGAAAAGACCGCCGGCTGCGAACGCAGTCCCGGCGGCAGAACATCTACGTTCATAACAAGTCTAAGGCGGAAGGGTGCCCTCTTGGGCGCCGGGGAGCGTGAAATCACTCACATGGCAGTCACAATGTAGTCACATGCTTGGGACCTCAGTGGCAAATGTGTGGATGGGTTGACCGATACGCCGGGTTCTGTCATCCCTTGCCGTTGCCGGCAAAGGAGTGGCGGCCATCCATCTACGAACGCCGTTGCCGGCGCCCTCCAGCAGCCTACCCGGACACTCGGGCGAGCAGCCCTCAAACGTGTCCTGTCTGGCCTTGCTCCGGGTGGGGTTTACCTAGCCTCCCCGGTCACCCAGGGAGCTGGTGGTCTCTTACACCACCGTTTCACCCTTACCTGCCGTGTGCTGATGCAAGCATCACCACACGCAGGCGGTCTGTTTTCTGTGGCACTGGCCTGCGGGTTACCCCGAGTGGGCGTTACCCACCACCCTGCTCTGCGGAGCCCGGACGTTCCTCGAGCCACTTGCGTGACGCGCGACCGCCTGGTCAACCCATCCGCCGTACAGTCTACCGGCGTCGAGGGTTGCCTCCGTCCCCGGTAATATCGTCTGGTGCTGATTCTGCTGCCGCCTTCCGAAGGCAAGACCCCCGCCGTCAAAGGTCCCGCCGTCGAATGGGAGTCGCTCAGCTTTCCGGAGCTCAACCCGTACCGCGCCAAGGTCCTGGAATCGTTGGGCACGGTTAGCGCGCACGAGGACGCCCTGGCATTGCTTGGCGTCGGCGCCTCGCTGAAGGACGACGTCGAACGTAATACCCGGCTGCATGCGGAACCAGCGGCGCCGGCCCACCAGGTCTACTCCGGAGTCCTGTATGACGCGCTCGGCTTTAATTCCATGACGCCGGCCCAACGACGCAAGGCAACCGAATCGATTTTGGTGGTTTCGGCATTATGGGGTGCCATCGGTTTTGGTGACCATGTGCCGGCTTACCGGCTTTCCATGGGAACGGCACTGCCCGACGTCGGACGCCTCGCCTCGTTCTGGAAGCCGAACCTGAATGCGGCCCTCGCCGAACGGGCTGAAGGAGAATTGCTGGTTGATTGCCGCTCCAGCACGTATGCAGCTGCGTGGGCTCCACCAGCACCGCAAACCGTGACGGTGAATGTTTTCAACGAGGCAAACGGCAAGCGCACGGTGGTCAGCCACTTCGCCAAACACACGCGGGGTGAGTTTGCCAGGCATCTGCTGACCAGGCGTGGCAAGGCGCCCGCAACACCTGATCAACTGCTGAAAGCGGCCACGGAGGTCTGGATGGCGGAACTCGTTTCCGGCACGGCCCGCAAGCCACACGCCCTGAATATCATTCTGGGCAGCTAGGTCAGTTCCACTCCGCCGAACGGACCAGGATGCATCCGGAGTCCGGGCAGAAAACGATGTCGTCGTCAGCCGCAGCCTTGACTTCAGCGAGGTCGCCGGGGCTGAGCATCATGCCTGAACCTTCCGATTTACCGTGAAAGAGCCTGGCGGCGCCCACGCCGCGCTTGGCGATCGTCTTCTCATAGACTGCAAGCATTCCGGCGTCGAGGGCCTCCGCGAACGCGGCACGTTGCCCGCGGACCAGGGTTTCCTCGGCGGCGATTTCAGCAATCGCCTCATCCAATTCTGCGCGGATGCCGGCAAATGAACCCTGGATGTCATCCACGATGGTCTGTTGCGCGGCCTGGCGCTCCCGCAGGGTGTCTAAACGCTCCAGGATTTCAAGCTCAACGTCCTCAAGGTCCGAGCGGCGTTTGTTAAGGGATGCGATGTCACTCTGAAGCGCCACCAGGTCCTTGGAGAGACCGGTTCCGCTGTTGAGCCTGGCCTCGTCACGTTCGATGCGGGAGGTGACCTGCTCCACGTCCGCTTCGGAACGACGCAGTTCGGCTTCGGCGTCGTGCACCGCCATCTTGGCGGCGCCAAGTTCACCATTGGCTACATTCAGTGCATCCTGCAGGTCAGCTATCCGTGGATCTGTTTCCAGCACCTTCCGGCGGCCGGCCAACGATTTGAGCTTGGCGTCCAGTCCCTGCAGTTCAAGCAATTTCAGTTGTTCTGCCGGTGCTGCTTTCGCCACGCTTACCTCCGCTTGTGTCGCTTCCGGAGCTGGGAATCAGTTCCGGATGGACGGCCACTGTTGAGTGGGTTCGTCCGTGTCTTCTAGACTCTAGTCCCCGCCGGGAGTGAGTATGAAGTCCCAGGGATCGCTATTGGTGCTGCTCACGCGGATCTCGACGTCGTAGCCCTGATCTGTAAGTACATTGCCGAGCGCTTCAGCGGCTACGGGCAGCCACAGCCATTCACTGGCAAAATGCGAAACGTCAATGAGGTAGGGACGGCCGTTGACGGCGCCTTCCCGCGCTTCCGACGCCGGGTGGTGCCGCATGTCGGCCGTCACGTACACATCCGCATGGCTGGCCCTGACGGCATCGAACAAGCTGTCCCCAGCGCCACCACAGACGGCGACGCGCCGTAGCAGACCGTCCTTGTCACCGGCCACGCGGACCCCTCCGGCCACCGCGGGGAGCATCCCAAAGACGCGGGCAGCGAAATCGCCAAGAGTCATGAGCTCAGGAAGATCACCAACCCGGCCAATGCCTTCCTCGGGCAAGCCATTGGCGGCAGGAGTAAGCGGAGCAACGTTCTCCAGGCCAAAGGCGTCCGCCAATACGTCGGATACGCCGCCGACTGCGGAGTCACCGTTGGTGTGGACCGTCAGGAGTCCGGTGCCCGCTTCGATCAGCCGATGCACCGCCAAGCCCTTGGCCGAGGTAGCGGCGACGGAGTTCACGCCTTTGAGCAGCAGCGGATGATGGGTTATCAAGAGCCCGGCACCCCACTCAATGGCCTCGTCGATGACAGCAAGGGTGGGATCCACAGCAAACAGGATCTTGGTGACGGGTGTGTTGGGGCGTCCAACTACGAGGCCCACCTCGTCCCAATCCTCAGCCAAGGACTCCGGCCAGAGTTCCTCAACAGCAAGCAACACCTGGCCAAGGGTTGGGTCTCCGCTCGCTTCCACTGTCCCGGCGTCGTCGCCGGAATCCGCATCAGAAATGGCGGTGTCTACTGCTTCCATACTCTTATTCTTACCTACTGGGCCGGATGGGGCAGTCTTGGTTGCTGCCGTACCTGCCCAGCGGCGTTATTCTCCCGTAAGGTATTGCGGGAATCATCAGGCCCTCCAATCCATTGAAGAGATCATGAAAACTTTTGTACTTGGTGGTGGATGCTTCTGGTGCCTTGATGCCGTCTATCAGAAAACCCGCGGCGTCAGTTCCGTGGTCTCCGGCTATACGGGTGGCCATGTCCGAAACCCTGACTACTATGACGTTTGCTCGGGAACGACCGGCCATGCAGAGGTAGTTGCGGTGACATTCGACGAAACCGTGGTGCCGGAGGAAGTCATTCTTGACATGTTCTTCGCGCTGCACGACCCCACCACGCTGAACCGGCAGGGCTACGACACAGGTACCCAATACCGTTCGTCAATGTTCTACACCACGACGGAGGAAAAGATCCTCTTCGAAGAAGCCATCGAGCGCGCGCAAGCACTCTGGGCCAATCCGATTGTGACGGAAGTGAGCCGGCTACCCGAGTTCTATGAGGCAGAGGAAGTCCATCAGAACTACTACGCCAAATTCCCGTACCAGGGCTATTGCCAGGTCATCATCAATCCAAAACTGGCCAAAGCGCGGAAATATTACTCTGCATGGCTAACTGCTTAGCAGGGTTTCGATGCGGCTGGTTAGGCTGACCTCAGCATTCCCTCTTCAGAGATAGGCATAATCTTCATGGCAAGGATCTACGACGACGTCACCCAGCTGGTCGGCCGCACTCCGCTGGTCCGTTTGAACCGGCTGACCGAAGGCCTTGAGGCCACCGTTGCGGTCAAGCTTGAGTTCTACAACCCGGCCAACAGCGTGAAGGACCGCATCGGCGTGGCCATCATTGACGCCGCCGAAAAGTCCGGCGCCCTGAAGCCGGGCGGAACAATTGTGGAAGGCACCTCCGGTAACACCGGAATCGCGCTGGCCCTTGTTGGTGCCGCGCGAGGCTACAAGGTCATCCTGACCATGCCTGAGACCATGTCCACCGAACGTCGTGTCATGCTTCGCGCTTACGGTGCAGAGATCGTCCTGACTCCCGGTTCCGAAGGCATGCGCGGCGCCGTTGAAAAGGCCCAGGAAATTGTTGCCAACACGGAGAACTCCATCTGGGCTCAGCAGTTCGCCAACCCGGCCAACCCGGAGATCCACCGCAACACCACTGCCGAGGAAATCTGGGCGGACACCGACGGCGAAGTAGACATCTTTGTTGGCGGCATCGGAACCGGCGGTACCGTGACCGGCGTCGGGCAGGTCCTTAAGGAGCGCAAGCCCGAGGTCCAGATCATTGCCGTTGAGCCCAAGGACTCCCCCATTCTTAATGGCGGCAGCCCGGGTCCCCACAAGATCCAGGGCCTGGGCGCCAACTTCGTCCCGGAGGTCCTGGACACCAACGTCTACGACGAAGTTCTCGACGTTACCCTTGAGGACTCGGTTGCCACCGCTCGCGCCCTGGGTTCCAAGGAAGGCGTCCTCGCCGGCATCTCCGGCGGTGCCGCAGTATGGGGTGCGCTGGAAGTCGCCAAGCGCCCGGAGAACAAGGGCAAGCTCATCGTCGTGATCGTGCCGGACTTCGGAGAGCGTTACATCTCCACTGTCCTCTTTGACGATATCCGCGGCTAACACTTCGCCCACTAGCATTCATTTCCTGTAGAAAGGTCTTTGTGAGCTTCTTCGCAAGGCTTAAGGAAGACCTCGACGCCGCCCGGTCACATGACCCGGCGGCTCGAGGTTCTTTTGAGAACTTTTTCGCCTACTCCGGCCTGCACGCCATCTGGGCACACCGCGTGACCCACCGGCTCTGGCAAAACCCGGCCCTTCGTTTTCCCGCCCGCCTGATTTCCCAGTTGGCGAGGTTCCTGACGGGCATCGAAATCCATCCCGGCGCCACCATCGGCCGGCGTTTCTTCATCGACCACGGCATGGGCGTCGTTATCGGTGAAACTGCTGAAATCGGCGAGGACGTCATGATCTACCACGGCGTGACACTCGGCGGCCGCTCCCTGGCCAAGGTCAAGCGTCATCCCACCATCGGGGATCGTGTGACCATCGGCGCAGGCGCCAAGGTCCTGGGTCCCATCACGATCGGTGCAGACAGCGCAATCGGTGCGAACGCCGTAGTGGTCAAGAACGCTCCCCCGGAGTCGATCATCACGGGCATTCCGGCGACATGGCGGCACCGCGACGCGAAGTCCGAAACCAAGCCGGCGGTTGACCCGGCTGAGTACTACATCGAATACCGGATCTAGCTGAGCTAGCCAGTAAACCTCTTGTAGGAGTTCCACAGCACGGCGTCAAAGACGCGGTCAGGAAGAACCCTCCGTAAGGCCAGGACGCTCCAGGCTCCCCTACCCACCGGGTAGCGGGTCTTGGGGCGTTTTGCCGTTGACGCGCGAACTATTGCCTTGGCCACTACCCTCGGAGGCGTAGATATCAGCTGGCCGGATGTTGACGCCAAGGCTGCTGCCATGACGTGGGCCTGCCCTTTGTATGGACCTCTAGCGGACGCCGATAACAGGCCTTCCCCGGCAATGGTGCCCCATTCGGTGTCCGTTCCGGCGGGCTCGATGAGGACGACGTCGATGCCGTGCGGTTTCAACTCAAGCCGCAAGGAATCACTCATTCCCTCGACTGCGAATTTGGTCCCGTGGTACCAAGCGCCCAGGGGCTCATAAATCTTTCCGCCGATGGACGAGACGTTGATGATCCGGCCAGAACCCGCATCCCGCATCCTGGGAATGACGAGTTGCGTCATCCTCGCCAAACCCATCACGTTCACCTCGAACTGGCGCCTGCCTTCGGCCAAGGGAACCTCTTCCAGGGAGCCGTAGGAGCCGTACCCTGCGTTGTTCACCAGGACATCTATGTGCCCGTGTGCTGCTTCAACAAGCGCCACAGCTGAGGCCATGGAGTCCTCGATGGTGACATCCAAGTGCATGACGGTGATTCCCTGCGCCTTAAGTGGATGCATCTTCTCCACCCGACGCGCGCCGGCGTAGACAATGAAACCTGCGGACCTCAGGGCGCGCGCCGTCTCAAAACCAATGCCGGTAGACGCCCCCGTGACGAAAGCGATGCGTTCGGTCATGGCATTGGCTCCTTGGCTCGTGGCACCCGCGCGATGGCCCAGTACCCGTTCCGACACGGCAAAGGCCGGCTCCTCCCAGCGTATCTGGGAAGAACCGGCCTTGCTGAGGAACCTTAGTGGGTGTCGACTGCCGAGATTTCGGACTTGTCTTCGCCCCACAGCGTGTGGAACGTACCTTCGGCATCAACGCGGCCGTAGGTGTGCGCACCGAAGAGGTCGCGCTGTCCCTGGATCAGCGCAGCAGCAACGCGCTTGCGACGCAGGCCGTCGTAGTATGCCAGCGAGGAGGAGAACACCGGTACCGGAATGCCGAGCTGGACAGCGGTGGCTACAACGCGGCGCCAGGCCGGGAGGGCCTCAGCGATGGCCTTGGTGAAAGCCGGCGCGAACAGGAGGTTGGCAGGCTTCTCCTCGGAAGCGTAGGCCTTGGTGATGTCCTTGAGGAGTTCTGCGCGGATGATGCAACCTGCACGCCACAGCGAGGCGATCTCGTCCAGCTTGAGGTCCCAGCCGTATTCCTTGGCAGCGGAGGTCAGCATGTCCAGGCCCTGGGCGTAGGAAACCAACTTGGAGGCGTACAGCGCCTGGCGTACGTCCTCAACGAACGTCTCAGGGATCTCCACGGAGGCTTCTTCGCCAGCCAGCAGTTCCTGGCCAAGCTTGCGCTGCTCGGCCTGTGAGGACAGTGCGCGGGCGAAAACGGACTCTGCGATGCCGGAGACCGGGGAGCCGAGTTCCAGGGCGGAGATGACCGTCCAGCGTCCGGTTCCCTTCTGGCCTGCGGCATCCACGACGACGTCAACGAACGGCTTGCCGGTCTTGGCGTCAATATGGCCGAGGACCTCGGCGGAGATTTCGATCAGGAAGGAGGACAGATCGCCCTTGTTCCACTCAGCGAAAATCTTGGACTGCTCGGCGGGCTCAATGCCGGCGCCGGAGCGGAGGAGATCGAATGCTTCACCGATGACCTGCATGTCGGCGTATTCGATGCCGTTGTGGACCATCTTGACGAAGTGGCCGGCACCGTCGGTGCCGATCCAGGCGCAGCAAGGTTCGCCGTCGACCTTTGCGGCAATCTTCTCCAGCAGCGGGCCGAGGGCGTCATAGGACTCCCTGGAGCCACCGGGCATGATGGAGGGACCGTTCAAGGCGCCTTCTTCGCCACCGGAAACACCGACGCCGACGAAGTGCAGGTCCTTCTTGGCCAGCGCGGCTTCGCGGCGGCGGGTGTCCTCGTAGTGCGAGTTACCGGCATCGATGATGATGTCGCCGGCTTCGAGCAGCGGTTCGAGCTGCTCGATGACGTTGTCCACGGGAGCGCCCGCCTTGACCATGATCAGGACACGGCGGGGCTTTTCGAGGGAGTCGACGAGTTCCTGCAGCGTTTCCGTGCGGATGAAGTCGCCGTCCGTGCCGTGCTTTTCCAGCAGGGCGTCGGTCTTTTCCACGGAGCGGTTGTGGAGAGCCACAGTGAAGCCGTTGCGGGCCAGGTTGCGGGCCAGGTTGGCGCCCATCACCGCAAGGCCGGTGACACCGATGTGTGCTGACATCAAAACTCCAATTCGATCGTGTACAAACAGTCCTGCGGACACGCAGGAAGCGATTTCATAACCAGGGGCTGTAATAAACCATACGTATTTAAGCCATGAGCGGGAAAGCGGCGCCCACGTTTTGGAACGGCGCCGCGTCATAAACAGTCTATGATGTGCGGGACTTCCGCACGGCGCCAAGCGGCATCGGATGCTACACGCGGAACGTGTTCGCCCCACTATGCTTACCTCTATGTCAACCAGCCTCCACCACCGAGCCGTAGAGCATCTGGGAACCCGGATTGTGGGCGGCGCCCTTCCCACCGGCCACGTCATGCTGGCCGAACATTTGGAAGACGAGCTCAACGTTTCGCGCTCGGTGGTCCGTGAGGCCGTCCGCGTCCTGCAGTCGTTGGGCCTGGTGGAGACCATCAAGCGTGTGGGAATCCGCGTCCTCCCGGCCCATCGTTGGAATCCCTTTGATCCGTTGGTCATTCGCTGGCGCCTGGCTGGGGAAGGCCGTGGCGCCCAACTGAGGTCGCTCGCTGAGCTGCGTTCCGCCGTCGAGCCTGTTGCTGCGGAGCTCGCAGCTGGGAACGCTCCGGAAACCCTTCGCCGGGAACTCGTGGATATTTCGCTGGCCATGAAGGAAGCCGGCGACGCCGGAGACATGCCACGGTTCCTTGACCTCGACATCCGCTTCCATGCACTGGTGCTGTCCGGCTCTGGAAACGAGATGTTTGCCAATCTGATTGGCCAGGTTACAGAGACCCTGACCGGACGTACGGTGCACGGACTTATGCCGGAGCACCCCCAGAAGCAGGCGCTGCAGTGGCATATTGACGTCGCGCACGCCATCGACGCTGGCGATGGTCAGCAGGCCAGGGATGCGGCCGGAAAAATAATGCGCCAAACGATCGCGGAGCTGGCCCCCAGCTGGAACGACCAGCCCCGCGTCTTCGTACCGGTGGCGAAAAACTAATCCTGGAAGTTCAGCAGGACTTTGCCGGATTGGGCTGAGTTCCTGGCTACGTCGAATGCCTCAAGTCCATGGGCGAGGTCGTACTCGTGCGTTATCACGGGGTCCACGAACAGGGACCCGTCGGCCAGTGCTGCGATGACGTCGTCGATTTCGTTGTTGAAGCGGAAGGATCCCAAGAGTTCCAGTTCGCGGGTGATGGCCAGGGAGATAAAGACCGGTTGCGGGCCCGAGGGCAGCAGCCCCACCATGACCACTTTCCCGCCCCGGGTTGCGCCCTTGATCGCCGAAGCCAGACCGTAGTGGCTGCCTGAGGACTCGATAACGACGTCGGCCTCCACCGCCGCGATGGCCTCCGCGTCGTCGCCCTTCAGGACGGTGTCGGCACCCACGGCGCGTGCTATTTCCAGTGGCTTGTCATGCATATCGACCGCCACAATCCGGGAGGCGCCGGCGCGTTTGAGGACCGCGACCGCGAGGGCACCGATCGGGCCGCTGCCGATCACCAGGGCCGTCTTTCCGGCCACGTCACCGGCCCGGGCGACCGCGTGCCAGGCGACGCTGGCCGGTTCCACCAACGCCGCGGTCCGCAGATCCAGAGTCTCCGGCAGGGCCCGCAACATCCGCGAGGGCAGGTTTGCGTACCGGCTGAACGCCCCGTCCGTGTGCGGATAGCGGGCCGCGCTGCCCAGGTACGTGCAGCCGGGTGAAAGGTTGGGCCGGTCCGCCGGGTAGCGGGCGCCTCCCGGGGCCGGAGTGGCCGGGTGTACGGCCACCGAGGTGCCGGCCACCGGGCCGCTGCCGTCAGCTGCCTGCTGGAGAACGGTGCCAACAATTTCGTGGCCCAGGACCATCGGGGCCTTCAGGACCGATTCCCCCGCGGCGCCGTGCAACCAGTAGTGCAGGTCCGAGCCGCAGATCCCGCCGTAGGCGATCTCCACGATCGATTCATCCGGCGCCGGAGCCTTCAACGCAACGTCCTCGATCCGCAGGTCCCCCTTGCCGTGGGCAACCACCGCAGGACCGGAGCCGGGAAGATTGATGCCCATCAGACCACCACCGTCATTCCGCCATCAACGAAGATCGTCTGGCCATTGACGAAATTGGACGCCTCCGACGCCAGCCACACAGCAGGCCCGGCAAGGTCAGCGACCGTCCCCCACCGGTGGGCAGGGGTCCTGCCCAGGATCCAGGAATTGAACGCCTCATCATCGACCAGGTTCTGCGTCATTTCGGTATGGATATACCCCGGCGCGATCCCGTTGATCTGCAACCCCGACGCAGCCCACTCCGCAGTCATCGCCCGGGTCAGGTTACGCAGCCCGCCCTTTGCCGCCACATACGGGGCAATCGTCGGGCGTGCAAGGTCCGTCTGGACCGAACAGATGTTGATGATCTTCCCCCTGCCCCTGGGAATCATGTGACGGGCCGCTTCCCGGCCCACCAGGAAAGCGCTCGTCAAATCCGTGCTGATCACCCGGTCCCAGTCCCTGACGTCCAGATCAAGCATGGGAACCCGGTGCTGGACCCCGGCATTGTTCACCAGGATCTCCAACGGACCAACATTGGCCTCGATCCACGCCACCCCCTCGGCAGCCGACACCGCATCCGTCACATCAAACGCCCGGCTGTGCACCCTCCCTGCAGGGAAGCCAGCCGCCATAGCGTCCCGTGAAGCTTCCAAACGCTCGGGATTGATCCCGTTCAATACCACCGTCGCACCAGCATCAGCCAAACCCCGCGCCAACGCGTTACCAATCCCCCGGCTCGAACCCGTCACCAACGCAACACGGCCGCTCAGATCAAACAATCCACTCATGTTTCTTTTGCATTCCTTCTTGTCTGGACAGGTCCTTTAGTTGGGGCCGGTACTCAATTGGCAGCCGAAGACATGGCAAGATTGGCTATCGCCTGGCGGACGACGGCGAGGTCCTGATCGCCAAGTCCTTGGCGTTTGAGTTCGCCGTAGAGCTGGATTGCCGCAGAGGCAATGGGTACCGGGGAGCCCACACTTTCGGCGCTTTGGACCACGAACGCCAAATCCTTGTGCATGAACTTGGCCGGCCCGGTGGGCGTATAGTCCTTGGCCGCCAAGCGTGGCCCGACAATCTCCAGCACCCGGCTTGCTGCCAGGCCTCCAGCGAGGACTTCATACAGGGCGGCAACATCCATTCCGGAGCGTTCGGCAAGTTCAGCAGCCTCCGCGAGTGCCGCCGTCGTGGTTCCGACAATCAGCTGGTTACACGCCTTGGCGAGCGAGCCCGACCCCAGCAGCCCCATGCGGCGGACCGTTGTTCCCATAGTTTCAAAGAGCGGCTGAAGCCGTTCAAAGTCCGCTTCGGACGCCCCTGCCATGATGGCCAAGGATCCGTTTTCGGCGCCTGTGGTGCCGCCGCTGACCGGGGCGTCCACCACCACGGCGTTCCCGCCGCTGGCCTGATGGACTCTTTCGCCGAAGCGTTGCACTTCCGTTGGAGAAACACTGCTCATAACCACGACGACGGTGCCCGGCTTCGGCGGTTCACTCCGCCAGGCGTCGAGCAAGTCTGTTGCGGCCTCTTCGATGAGCGGTAGATCCGGAAGCATAAAAACGATGGTTGGTTCGTCCCGGAGTCCGGCAACACTGCCCACCCGGTTGATGCTGGCAAGGCCTTCGAAAGCAGAGTCGGAACGGTTCCATGCCCTGACAACCCATCCTGCTTTAGCGATGTTGGCAGCCATGGGAGCCCCCATGAGGCCCAAGCCTACGAAACCCACACGTTTGCTGGTCATGTCGTGAAGAACCTCACTTCTTTGTGTGCATCAAAACGCAATCTGTTCAATATCCTAGCCTCCATTCAGTATGATGAACACCATGACGACTGATGAACTTATCATCGCGATCGCTGTGCCGCTCGAAGTTGAGCATGTGGAGCGCATTCGCGCCGTAGATCCCTCCGTAACTGTCCTGTACGAACCAGACCTCCTTCCGCCCGAGCGATTCCCGGCCGACCACAGTGGGGACCCGGATTTCAAGCGGACGCCGGAGCAGGAAGAGCGCTACTGGGCCATGCTCAACCGGGCCCAGATTCTGTACGGCTTCCCTAACGAAAGCCCGTCCGGCCTTGCCCGGATTGCCCGGAGCAATCCCCATCTTCAATGGATTCACGCCATGGCCGCTGGGGCTGGCGGAGCCGTCAAGGCTTCGGGCCTCGATACTGAGACGCTCCGAAAATTCCGCGTCACTACCTCTGCCGGAGTCCACGCCTTGCCGCTCGCGGAATTCTCCGCCTTTGGCATCCTTAACGGCTTCAAGCGCAGCGCCGACATGGCCCAGGACCAAGCGGCCAAGGTTTGGCCCCAATTGCGGACACCCACCAAGTTGGTCAACGGATCCAAGGTGGTCATAGCCGGGCTTGGCGAGATCGGCATGGAAACCGCACGAATCGCCCGCGCCCTGGGCATGAAGGTAAGCGGCACCAAACGTAACGTCGAGGCCATTGAAGGCATCGACGAGGTCACCAACAATGACGGCCTTGCGGCTCTGGTTGCCGACGCTGACGCCGTAGTGAACACACTTCCCGGCACTCCGTACACAGAGAAGCTGTTCAGCACCGAGATCTTCTCCGCAATGAAGCCGGGTAGCGTGTTCGTCAACGTTGGCCGTGGCACAGTGGTGGACGAGGACGCCCTTCTTGAGGCCCTCAACACCGGTCAGGTTGGCTATGCCTGCTTGGACGTCTTTGCAATAGAGCCGCTCCCGCAGGATAGCCCTCTGTGGAACCACCCCAAGGTACTGGTATCGCCGCACACGTCCGCACTTAGCTCGGCCGAAAACCGCCTCATCGCAGAGCGTTTTTGCAGCAACCTCCGTACATTCCTGGACGGTGGCGACCTTCCCCACCTGGTGGATCCGGTTCACTTCTACTAGGCCCCAGCAAGTCCTGATGCAAAAGGCTCCGACCCCAAAGGGGTCGGAGCCTTTTTTGTGCCAAAGTTTGGCGGCTACCGGCGTGCTACCTGGCGTCCTCAAGTGCAAGCAGGTCCCGTCCTGCTGTTTCAGGCGTAAAGAATGTCGTGATGAAGGAAATCAGGGCCAACACGAGCGAGTAGACCGCGAGGACAACCCAGGAGTTATGCGTGGCCGCCAGGAGGATGGCGCCGAGCAGGGGCACAAGGCCGCCTGCCAGCACCGCAGAGATTTCCCGGCTGAGCGCAACTCCGGTGAAGCGGTACTGGGAACCAAACAGTTCAGGTAGCAACGGGCACTGCGGGCCCAGCATGGACTGGACACCCAGCGCGATACCAACCACCATGACTACCCATACGAGCGTCACGTTTCCGAGAGTCACCAGATAGAACGCGGGGATGGCGAATACAGCCTGGAACAAGGCGCCATAGCGGTAAACCCGCACGCGGCCAAAGCGGTCAGACAGTGCTCCGAACGTCACCACCATGACGGCAGCGAATCCAGCGGCAATCAGAAGTCCCACAGGGCCAATGAATTTGTCTCCAGGGAAGACACCTTCCTTGACCGACATGAAGGAGATCAGCAAGGCCGAATAGATGGAGGAATTGCCGTTCTCTCCCATACGGAGTCCTATACCAACCAGCACGTTCCTTCTGGAGTGCTTCCAAAGTTGGCCGACAGGGTTCTTGACCACATTCTTGTGCTTCTCCAATTCCTGGAATACCGGGGTTTCCTTCAACCTCAGGCGAATGAAGACGGCAACAATGATCAGGACGAAGCTGGCAAGGAATGGCACCCTCCAGAGCCATGCCTCGAAAGCATCCTTATCTGCCAACTGCAACAGTGCGAAGGTTCCGGCGCCCAAGAGGGTTCCGAGTTGAATGCCCACGAATGGGAGCGACGCGAAGTAGCCGCGACGCTTCGGCGGAGCGACTTCCGATATCAGGGTTGTGGCTCCAGCCTGTTCCGCCCCGGCACCCAAGCCCTGGATGATTCGCAAGGTCACCAGGAGTACAGCGCCGAGCATTCCGGCTTGCTCAAAGGTAGGGAGCAGGCCGATGGCAAAGCTTGCGAGGCCCATCATGCCAATTGTCAGCAAGAGGACCATTTTGCGGCCAAACCTGTCTCCGATGAATCCGAAGAAAATACCGCCGAACGGCCGGGCCGCAAATCCCACGCCATAGGTGGCAAAGGATGCGATCAAAGCCCCGCTCTCCCCCAAAGGTTTGAAGAACAAGGGGCCAAAGATCAAGGCCGAGGCCAGGCCATAGATGTAGAAATCGTAGTACTCCAGGGCAGAACCCACGGAGCTGGCCAGCGTCGCCCTGCGAAGCTGTTCCGGCTCAACCACTGAATCGTCAGCCTCAGCTGCGAGCTTTGCATTAGTACGAGTTGTCACAAGCACTCCCTCAAAATCACCCCAGGCCCCCGTTGGCCCGACGAGATAGTGATGGCATCACCGCCAAGATCACTATGATGAACAGCGTACAGCTTGATGAACACGCTGCCAAGATTGAAATCAGATTTATTCAAAACCCGACGAATGTGACGTGCAGCACGGCATTAACCCATCGGATTCCCCAAGGAACGGGCCAGGTCCTTGAGTTCCTTCACCATGAGCGCACCCTGCTCCTCTGAATAAGTAGCCTTCAATGCGGTAACAGAAAGTCCCAGGCTAGGACCATGTGCTCCGTGGGTGGGCACGGGAACGGCGAGGCAAACCACGCCGACCGTGGATTCTTCGTCCTCAAAGGCAAAACCTTGCTTGCGGATCGTGGCGATCTGCGCCTTCAGTTCCTCGGCCGTGCGAAGCGAATTCGGCGTCATGACCGGAAGTTCCATGCCATCCGGGAACATGGCGTCGATGTCGTGATCATGCAATTGCGCCAGGAGCGCCTTTCCTACGCTGCAGAGGGAGACGGGCATCTTGTCGCCTATGTTGGACGTCAGTCGAACTGCAGGATGACCCTCATAACGCGCCAGGTAAATGACGTGGTCCCCGTCCAGCATGGCGATGCGGACAGTTTCTCCGGACAGGGTGGGTGCTTGTTCACAGTATTTGTAGAACTCCTGCACTTCGTCCAAACGGCTCAAGTAGGCTGCACCCAGCTCCACGAGCTTTCGCCCCAAGCCAAAGTCCGCGCCCTGCCTGGTAATAAGCCGCGCTTCTTCCAGCGCCAGCAGCAGATTGGACGTGGAAGACTTAGGGATTCCCAACTCCCTAGACAGATCACTAAGGGTGAGGCGGCCCGACGGCGATTCTGCCAATGCTTCCAGAACGGCCGCTGCGCGGGTCACCGCAGGCGCTGGCGATGAGGCGCCCAGTCCTTCGGAGCGGGCAATGCGGGAATCGGCCATGATTCTCCTTCGTCATATCAAACCGGACGTCGCGTCGAACCGGCTGTTCAATCAGCTGAACACTACCCATCATAGTGTGACTGCCTGCTCTGCTGCCGGGAGGAATGGGGACTTTGCCGACACACAAGGCCTCAAGGCGGGCTTTACTTTCCAAACCGAAAAGTTCGCTGTATATTCATTTTCGAGCTCTCCACCGCGGCATCCCCCAATAGTCGTGGTGGAGAGCTCATCCATTTCCCGGCGCGAATCCTACGCAGCCGCCCGCTCGTCGCCACGCAGGTACCAGCCCCCACCGCTTCCGTCCCGCACGAGTTCCCAGGTTGCCAGGCTGGATCTGGCGTTGGTTCCCAGCCGCACTTGGACTTGCAGGACCTCAACATCCACGCGGCCCTGCCCCCGGGGCATTCTCTTGGAGCTCTCCCACCACGGCACCCTCTCGAACCATCGGAACGGCTCTTCGGCAATCTGCCATTCCCGGCCGCTCCGGACCACTGTAGTTGCCGTGCCGCCCCCTGTAGTGCGGATGTATACCTGTTCCATGAGCCAGACACTAGGGGCGGGCACTGACTTTTTGCGTCAGGTACTTTTCGGGAAAAGGAAAACCCCGCCATTCCGAACCGTTGCGGCCCAGGATGGCGGGGTTTCTTGGTGGGTCCTACCGGGATCGAACCGATGACATCCACGGTGTAAACGTGGCGCTCTACCAGCTGAGCTAAAGACCCAAAGTTCAGTTTCAGTGCCTTAGCGCTTCAACCAACGAACAATGACTCTACATGATCACTCGGGCGAAACACCAATCGAGTCCCCCTCTTCAGAAAGGTCGGGCAAATTCCGCGCGAGATAATCCAGGGCGCCGCTTACTCCCACTTCAAGTTTCAGGGCGGCAAATTCATCACCTCGCGTGGATCCCCTGTTGATGATGACCACCGGCTTGCTTGCCTTCGCCGCATGGCGCACGAACCTCAACCCACTCATCACAGTGAGCGAGGAGCCGGCAACCAAGAGAGCTTCTCCTGCGTCCACCATGGCATACGCCCGTTCGACGCGGGTTTTTGGAACATTTTCGCCAAAGTAGACGAAGTCAGGCTTCAGCGTGCCGCCGCAGACAGGACAAACTGCCACCACGAATGACTTTATAAGCTCTGGATCTTCCACGGTGGCATCGGCGTCTGGTGCCATCTCCACCACGCCCGCCTCAAGCGCTGCTGCTACGAACCCCGGATTCAGCTCCTCAAGGATGGCGGCGAGCAGCCTTCTGGAAAAAATGTGTCCGTTCTCAAGGCAAATCACCTGATCGAAGCGCCCATGCAGATCCACTACATTAGTGCTCCCGGCGTCCTCGTGGAGCCTGTCGACGTTTTGGGTGATGAGTCCGGTCAGCAGGCCCCGCCGTTCCATGAGGGCGACGGCGGCGTGGCCGGCATTTGGATCAGCATGCCGCAGGTGGGACCAGCCGATATGGTTCCGGGCCCAATACCGCCGTCGATTGGCAGCACTGCCGATGAATTCCTGATAGGTCATGGGGCTCCGTGGCGCTGAACCAGGCCCCCGATAGTCAGGAATTCCCGAATCGGTGCTCAGTCCGGCACCGGTGAGCATGGCCAGCCGCTTGCCGCCAAGGATGTCCACGGCCTCCTGCAACGCCGTCTCGGCTCCGGCCTCCAAAGTGGCACGGGTAGCCGGCTCCATGCTGGCGAAGCCGGTCATGCCAACACCGGGCCGCACTTGGTTCACCCCTGCTGCACTCTCAATTCAGAGAGCGCCTGGCGGTAGCCTGCGAGGTCCCTCGCCTGTCCCCGGGGATTGACCACCACATACCGGATCAATCCTTCGGCATCAATGATGAACGTTCCCCTAAGAGCCATCCCACTCTGGGTATCAAAGACACCGTAAGCCTGTGCCACAGCTCCATGTGGCCAGAAATCAGCCAAAAGATCGAACTCGTAGCGTTCTTGCTCCGCATACGCGCGCAAAGCAAATTTGCTGTCCACGGAGATCGCCAAGACCGTGGCGTTCGAGTCTTCGAAAGCGCCGATATTGTCGCGAATCTCACACAGTTCTCCAGTGCAGATGCCGGAGAACGCGAACGGATAGAACACCACCACAACGTTGCGACCCCTGAAATCCGATAAACGGACGGGCTCGCCATATTGATTCAGCAGTTCAAAGTCAGGCGCTACCTCTCCGACGCTGGGAACGAGTACGGGGGCCGGCGCTTGCTGGACTTCCGTCACTTGTTCTTCTTCGGCACCAAGCGGGTGGCGCTCCAGTCCTTGGATACCCCGGCAGAAGTGGTCAGGTGCAGCCCCGACGTGGGCGCCGCGTCCTGGATGTCCGCCGGAGAGACGTAGTTGTCGCGGCCGGATTTGGGGGTCAGAACCCACACCACGCCGCCCTCTTTCAAGGTGGTGAGCGAATCCATCAGAGCATCGACCAGGTCACCATCGCCGTCCCGCCACCAGCAAATAACAGCGTCTACGACGTCGTGATCATCTTCATCCAACAGCTCAGAGCCCGTGACATCTTCAATGTCGTCACGCAAGTCGAAATCGACGTCGTCGTCGTAGCCGCGTTCCTGAATCAGATCCCCGTCTTTGAAACCCAATCTTTCCGCCACATTTACCGATGTGGCGGCGTCGGCCTCGCTCACGTTTCCTCCTTTTGAAGTGACTTCCATTACTAACAGCCAACACCCTTTGGGCGTGTGCTTCAAGCCATTGTCCCTGCGATGACGCATATTCCGCACTACCTAGGGTGTTTCGAAGCTGTGACAATCGCGTGGCGTCCGTCACGGAGAGCGCCAAGGTGTGACATACAACGCCCCTGAAGCCCCACGGCTACGCATCCCAGCGCTGTCAAAGCTAGAGTGGCCATGAGCGCTTTGGCTGCAGGGCGATCGCCCCGAGGAATTCTACTGGGCAGCCATGCGCTCACAAGACCTGCCCGGCGCATCCGACCGGGCTGTTGAAACCGAGATGTCGCACACGACGCGTTCATGACGGGCAGTTACCCTGCCAGACCTGAGGCGCCGATGCATGCGCCTAAAGGAAGGTTGGACGTGGCTGCAGGAGAAGAGACCTCACACATCCTCAGCGGGTTGACTGCCCAGCTGCCTGATCGTGATCCGGAAGAGACCGCGGAGTGGATTGAGTCCCTTGATGCGTTGATCGCGGAGCAGGGCACGGAGCGTGCCCAGTACATTATGCGTTCGTTGTTGCAGCGTGCTGGTGCCCGGTCGGTGGGTGTGCCGATGGTGACGACCACTGATTATGTGAACACGATCCCGGTGGACCAGGAAGCGGAGTTCCCCGGGAACGAGGAGTTCGAGCGCCGGTACCGTGCGTACATGCGCTGGAACGCCGCGGTCATGGTCCACCGTGCGCAGCGGTCCGATATCGGGGTGGGTGGGCATATTTCCACCTACGCGGGCGCGGCGACCTTGTACGAGGTCGGGTTCAACCATTTCTTCCGCGGCAAGGACCACCCCTCGGGCGGGGACCAGGTGTTCTTCCAGGGACACGCGTCCCCGGGCATGTACGCCAGGGCGTTCATGGAAGGCCGCCTCTCGGAAGCGGACCTGGACGGGTTCCGCCAGGAAAAGTCCAAGGAAGGCCACGCCCTCTCCTCGTACCCGCACCCCAGGTTGATGCCGGACTTCTGGGAATTCCCGACCGTGTCCATGGGCATCGGGCCGATGAACGCGATCTACCAGGCCCAGTCCAACCGGTACCTGCAGGGCCGGGGCATCAAGGACACCTCCGACCAGCAGGTCTGGGCGTTTTTGGGCGACGGGGAAATGGACGAGCCCGAGTCCCGCGGGTTGCTGCAGCTGGCAGCGAACGAGAACCTGGACAACCTGAACTTCGTGATCAACTGCAACCTCCAGCGCCTGGACGGGCCTGTGCGGGGCAACGGGAAGATCATGCAGGAACTCGAAGCGTTCTTCCGCGGCGCGGGCTGGAACGTGATCAAGGTCGTCTGGGGCCGGGAATGGGACTCCCTGCTGGAAAAGGACACCGACGGGGCGTTGGTGAAAATCATGAACGAAACCCCCGATGGTGACTACCAGACCTACAAGGCCGAGTCCGGCGGGTTCGTCCGGGACCACTTCTTCGGCAAGAACCCCCGCACCAAGGACATGGTCGCGGACCTGAGCGATGAACAGATCTGGGGCCTCAAACGCGGCGGGCACGATTACCGCAAGGTCTACGCCGCGTACAAGGCAGCGGTGGAGTTCAAGGGCAAACCCACCGTGATCCTGGCCAAAACCGTCAAGGGCTACGGCCTGGGCCCGCACTTCGAAGGCCGCAACGCGACCCACCAGATGAAAAAGCTGACCATGGAAGACCTCAAGGCCTTCCGTGACCACCTGCGCATCCCCATCACCGATGACCAGCTCGACGCGGACCTCTACCGGCCCCCGTACTACCACCCCGGCATGGACGCCCCGGAAATCAAATACCTCATGGAACGCCGGGCCGAACTTGGCGGGTTCGTCCCCGAACGCCGCCGCACCCACACCCCCGTCACCCTGCCCGAGGCCAAGTCCTACGAAGTCGCCAAACGCGGATCGGGCAAACAACAAGCCGCGACCACCATGGCCTTCGTCCGGCTCCTGAAAGACCTCATGCGGGATAAGAACTTCGGTGCCCGGTTCGTGCCCGTCGTCCCGGATGAATCCCGCACCTTCGGCATGGACGCGTTCTTCCCCACCGCGAAAATCTACAACCCCAAGGGCCAGAACTACCTCTCCGTGGAC
>NZ_JAHOPC010000007.1:0-255711 GCF_019038615.1 Paenarthrobacter aromaticivorans | reverse complement strand
CAATACCCACACCGATTCCGACAACGCCCCACAACACCAGCACCGCAAACCTACGTAGGAATCAACCTCCCCGAACCAAACAAACAACCAACCCACTGACTCCACACAGCTTGACAGCCTGCGGTTTCCTGTGGTTCCTCTATCAGTTCCTGCCGGTTTCCTGTGGTTCCTCTATCAGTTCCTGCCGGTTTCGGGGGATGTTCTCGCGCATCGCCTACGATGGTCGGATGCTGCTGCTTGTGGACTTGGACAACACCCTGGTCGACAGGACCTCTGCTTTTGCTTGCTGGGCTACGAATTTCGTCCGCTCGCTGGGCAGGCCGGATTCTGACGCAGCATGGCTCATTACTGCGGACCGGGATGGTTATGAGCCGAGGGCATCCTTGGCGCTTGCTCTCAAGGAGCGTTTTGGCATGGACCGTGGGGTCGAAGCCCTAGTGGACATCTTGCTCTACGAACATGTGGCACTGATGACGATGGATCCGCCTACACCCATCGCTCTTAGGGAGGCACGGGAGGCCGGCTGGAGGATCGGCATCGTCACGAATGGGGCCACGGCGCAGCAGACACTGAAGATCGAACACCTTGGACTTGACCCCTACGTCGATTGCGTCGTGATTTCCGAGGCCGTTGGCATGAAGAAGCCTGATGCTGAGATTTTTCGACTGGCGGCTCAGGAGTTGGGTGGCGATCTGACTGATGGCTGGATGGTGGGAGATCATCCGATCGCCGATATCTCCGGCGGCCGCGCGGCGCGGTTAAAGACCGGTTGGGTCTCCCGCGGGCAGGCCTGGCCCAACCATGTGCCGCCGCCGACCCTCACTCGCCACACGGCGGCCGAAGTTATAAACGCTCTGATTCAGCGCGACGCCGGGCACCACCTCATCCCGTGAGATGCGGACCTGCTCATCATGCACGCTGAAATGCCCGACGTCGGCACCCAAAGTTGAGCACCGACGTCGTCAGATCGGGGGTGGATGTGAGAGTGCGTTGCTCAGATCGGTGGTGGATGTGAGAGAGCGTCGGTCAGATCGGTGGTGGATGTGAGAGAGGATCGGTCAGATCGGTGGTGGATGTGAGAGAGGATCGGTCAGATCGGTGGTGGAGGTGAGAGAACGTTAGTGGACCAGTTCCTCGGAACCGGCCTTCGGGCGGTCGCTGCGGTTTAGTTTCGCGCCTTCGACGTCCACGTCGGGCAGGATGCGCTGCAACCACGTGGGCAACCACCACGCCTTCTCGCCAAGCAGGTACATGACGGCGGGAACGATGGTCATGCGGACGACGAACGCATCGATCAGCACACCAAACGCCATCGCGAAGCCCAACGGCCGGACCATGGTGAGGTGACTGAAAATGAAGCCTGAGAACACACTGACCATGATGATCGCAGCCGCCGTGACCACCGCTGCGGCGTGGCTGAAGCCGGTCCGAACAGCGTGTTTGGCGTTCTCACCATGCATAAAGGACTCCCGCATGCCCGATGTTATGAACACCTGATAGTCCATCGCGAGGCCAAACAGCACGCCGATCAGGATGATCGGCAGGAAGCTCAGCACGGCGCCCGGGTTGGCGACGTCGAAGATCGCTCCCAGCCAGCCCCACTGGTAGACGGCCACGACGGCGCCAAATGCGGCAGCCAGCGACAAAAGGAAACCACCGGTGGCGAGTAGCGGGACCACGATCGACCGGAAGACGAGCAGCAACAGGATCAGCGAAAGTCCGACGACGATCGCCAAGTACGGCGGCAGTGCAGCCCCGAGCTTTGCGGAGACGTCGATGTTGCCGGCAGTCTGACCGGTGAGGCCATTGGTCGCGCCGAGGTCCTCGCGGATTTGGTTGCCCTTGGCCCGGACATCCGAAACAACCTGGACGGTGCTGGCCCTGGCAGGGCCTTCCTTCGGAATGACTTGGAAGACGGCAGTCCGCCGGTCCTCACTCAAAGCCACGGGGACTGCAGCTGTGACGTTCTCCACGTCGCGTAGCTGGTCCGCGACGTCGAACTGCTTGTTCTTGGCATCGGTTTCACTGAGGCCTTCGGGGAATTCAGCGACCACGACGATCGGCCCCGTGACGCCCTCGCCGAAGCTGTTGCGTGTGAGGTCGTAGGCTTTGAAGGCTTGCGAATCGACGGGCTCGGATCCGCCGTCGGGAAGTGCCAGACGAAGCTGGGAAGCCGGCAGCGCCAGGGCGCCCAACAGCACGACGCTGGCCACGAGTGAAAGCCAGGGGTGCCGTGTAACCAAGCCGCCCCAGCCACTGCTGCTGCGCTTCTCTTCCAGGGCCCGGTCCGCGGCTTCGTGGCCCGGCTCGGCATTGTGCTTGGCGGCCTTGGCCCATGCGCGCTTGGAGATCAGCTTGCGGCCGATCAAAGCAAGAACGGCGGGCGTCAACGTCAAAGCCACGACGACGGCGACAGCAACTGTCGCTGCGGCGGCAACACCCATCACAGCCAGGAAGGGCAGCCCCGGAACCACAAGTGCCGCCAGGGCGATGATGACGGTGAGGCCCGCGAACAGCACGGCGTTGCCTGACGTACCGGTGGCGAGGGCCGCGGATTCCTCGCCGTCCATCCCGGCCAGAAGCTGGTTGCGGTGGCGGTTGACGATGAACAGGGAGTAGTCGATGCCGACTGCAAGCCCAAGCATCAGGGCAAGCATCGGGGAGATGGAGCTCATGTTGATCACGCCAGTTAGTGCGAACGTTCCGCCGACGCCGACAGCCACGCCAATCAGTGCCATGACGAGGGGCAGGCCGGCTGCGATGAGTGTGCCGAGCATGAGGATCAGAACGAGGGCTGCCACTGCGACACCGACGATCTCTGCGACTCCGAAGATCTGTGAGACGTCCTCGGTGATTTCCTTGCTGGCGTAAGCCGTGACACCGGCCGAGGAGACCCCCTGAACAATGTCCTGAACTTGTTTGCGGACGGTGGGATCGACGGCATTGATGGAGGTCTTGAATTGGACCTGGGCGATGGCGGCCTTGTTGTCAGTGGACACGAAGCGCATCCCCTGGGAGGACTCCAGCTGGCGCTTTCCCAAGGCCAATGCCGTGGCTCCGTCGGCTGCTTCCTTGGCACCGGCGTCGAGCTTTGCTTTGTTGGCGGCGAGTTCGGCACGCTGCGGCGCGAGTTGGGCCTCGATTTGTGCTGGTGTGAGGCCTGAGGCCGCCATCTGCTGTTCCGCTCCCGCAAGCTGGGCTTCGCCCGCCTCCAGCTGGGCGCGGGCTGTGTCCAGTTGGGTTTTGCCTTCGGCAGCCTTCGCTTCGCCAGCGGCAATCTCCCCGGCGGCCTTATCCAACTGGTCCTGCGTGGTGAACGGATTCACCGTTCCCTGCACGTCCGGCATGGCTTCAAGCTTGGTGAGCGCAGTGGCTACGGCGTCCTTCTTGGCTTGGTCAAAACCGGAGTCGCCGGAGTCGAAGGCCACGCTCGCCGAGCCGCCAGACGCGTTGGGCAGGGCTTCCTTGAGCTTGTCGGCCATCCTCTGCGTTTCCGTGCCAGGGATGCTGAAGTTGTTGGACATGGTGCCGTGGAAAGCGGCGGCCGAACCTCCCACGGCCACCAGGACTGCCAGCCACAGCGAGATGACCAGCCAGCGGCGGCGGTAAGAAAACTTGCCGAGACGGTAGAGGAACGAGGCCATGTCAGAACCGATCTGTGGAGGAGGGGGCGGCAGTTGCCGCTGAAAGAGTGATGTCCGACGACGGCGCGAAGCCGGCTCCCAGCAGGCCCATGGCGTCGATGAGGTGCTGGCGCAGAGCCGCCAGCGACTCGGACGATAGGTCGGGGCCGCGCTCGGCGAACCAGACCGTCATGGCCGCCTTGCCGCACGAGATGACGGATCCGGCAAGGGCATGCAGGTAAAGCTCGCTGGTGTCCGGTCCAAGTCTGCTGCGGGCCGCGTCGATAATCTGTCCCGTGCAGTGTTCCCAGGCTTCGAGTTCGGAACGGGCCAGAGAACGGTTCTCCTGGGTGAGGCTGAAAAGTTCGGCCATGGGTGCCACGGACATGGGGTCAGCGAGGGCCATCAGCGCGGCCTGTGCGGATTCGAGGATCGATTCGTCCGCTGGCCTCAGACGGAATTGCTCGAGGGCACGATCCATGAAGCCGTCGGCCACGGAGGCCAAGGCAGCCTCGAGGCTCGCGAAGTAGTTGAAGAAGGTCCGTCGGGAAACGCCTGCACTGGCGGTGATGTCTTCCACGGTGAAATTGCCGGGGCCGTTGCTGCGCAGAAGGTCAAGCGCTGCGGTGGCGATGGAGGCGCGGGTTGCTGCTTTGTTGAGCTCGCGCCGGGAGGGGCCGCTGGGTTCGGCGGATTCCGCGACGCTCGGCTCGCTGCTGGTTGAAGTCACATACTTACACTAAGTGCAACTTTGCACTCTGCGCAATATTTCCGCGGGGGGTGTGCCCCGCGGATCTTTGCAAAATCGTGGACCAAGGAGTCTGGCCACGGGGTTGGACTCTGCTTGGAACCAAGAATCCCGTCCTTGTTCGCGAGTCCCGACTTTCAAGGTCAGGTTCTGCGAACAAGGACGGGATGGGGGACTAAGTATTCCGGCTGACTCAGAACTGGTGCGGAGGTGTGGTTTGCTGCGGGGGAGCAGGAGGAGTGTTCTGCTGCGGCTGGGCGGCCTGTTGGCCCGCGTTCTTGGTCAAGTACACCGACTGTCCCGTGGCGCCGGGCTCTCCCTCTCCGAGAGGCAGGACGTACACAGCCGTGCCGTAGGCGCAGACTTCCGTCCAGTTGGTCCCCATTTCGGAGGTGTCGAAGCGCATGGCGACAATTGCGTTGGCGCCGCGCTGCTGTGCTTCGTTGACCATGCGGGCCATGACTTCCTGTCGGCTTTCGTAGAGTGCCCTGGTCATTTCGGGCAGCTCGCCGCCACCGAGGGAACGGAAACCTGCAAGCATCTGCGAGCCGATATCGCGGGAACGGACAGTGAGGCCCATGACTTCGCCGAAGACGGCGTCGATTCGGTGGCCGGGTATCTCATTGGAGGTGACGATCAACATGCTCCGAGCCTATCCAGCTTTCGCCGTTAAACCGCGCAATCCCCGGGGGAGAAGTCCCCAAGGGATTGCACGGCGCGAAAAGCCAGCAGGTGCTATGCCTTGGAAGCGGCCAGTTCGCGCGCCTCGGTCTCGGCAGCAGCCGTGTCGTTGGCAAACTCGTCAGCGAACGCGGCACCATTGCGGGGCGCGTTGTACAGCGACTCATCCAGGATGCCCTGGCGCTTGGCGACGATTGCAGGAATGAGCGCCTGCCCGGCAACATTGACGGCCGTGCGGCCCATGTCCAGGATGGGGTCGATGGCCAGCAGGAGTCCGACGCCGGCAAGCGGCAGTCCCAGCGTGGACAGGGTCAGTGTGAGCATGACGACGGCGCCGGTGGTTCCTGCTGTTGCCGCGGAACCCAGCACGGACACCAGCACAATGAGCAGGTACTGGCTGAAGTCCAGGTTGATACCGAAGAACTGGGCCACGAAGATGGCTGCGATGGCAGGGTAGATCGCCGCGCAACCGTCCATTTTGGTGGTGGCGCCCAGCGGCACGGCAAAGGAGGCGTAGCCCGAGGGGACGCCGAGGTTGCGCTCGGCGACGCGCTGCGTGAGCGGCAGCGTACCGATGGAGGAACGAGAAACGAACGCCAACTGCACGGCCGGCCACACACCCGAGAAGTACTGCTTGATGGAAAGGCCGTGGACCCGGACCAGAATGGGATAGAGGACGAAGAGCACCAGCGCCAGGCCAATGTAGATGGCGGCAGTGAACTTGCCAAGGGAACCGATGGTGTCCCAGCCGTAGATGGCAACGGCGTTACCGATCAGGCCGATAGTGCCCAGTGGAGCGATGCGGATGATCCACCACAGGACCTTCTGGATGACAGCCAATGCGGAGGCGTTGAAGGTCAGGAACGCTTCTGCCTGCTTGCCGACCTTGAGGGCAGCGATGCCGACGGCGATCGCGACCACGAGGATCTGGAGCACATTGAAGCTGACGGAGGTGCTGACCGTGGTGGCAGCGTTGGCGCTTTCCGTGACAGTGGAGCTTGCGCCGAGTCCGAGGAAGTTCTTCGGGAAGAGCCCGATCAGGAACGCCCACCAGTCACCGGTTTTGCCGGCGTACTCGGCCTTCTGCGTGATCCCGGTAGCTGCACCAGGCTGCAGGAGCACACCCAGGCCGATGCCGATGAGCACCGAAACCAGCGAGGTGATGGCGAACCAAAGCAGCGTGTTCCAAGCGAGGCGGGCCGCGTTGGAGACCTGGCGAAGGTTCGCGATGGAGCTCACCACCGCGGTGAAGATCAAAGGAACGACGGCGGTCTGCAGCAACGAGACGTAGCTGGAACCAATCGTTTGAAGGGTTGCACCGAGGCCATTGGGGGCGGTCTTGGTGCTGCCGGTGTACTTGGCGATGAGGCCAAGCACGAGGCCAATGAGGAGGGCTGCGATGATCTGGACGCCGAAGGATCCTGCCCACTTGGGGAGCTGGAAGCCGTTCTTTCCAGGCGCTGAAGTGATGTTGTTTGAGGTGCTCACAGGAACACGCTAGGTGCACCCCAAATAACATAGCGAACGGACGTTTAGAAATGTTACGGGACTCTCAACTTATTCCCAACGTGAGTGTGGTGATGCTCTCAGTAGGGAAGCCGGAGGACAGACATCCGGCAGCGTGCGTCAAGGCGACGAAGGAGCAGCACGCCGAGGATGTGTGTCCTCCGGACACACCAAAGATCAACCCAGCAACGCCCTTCTCAGCACGTCCAGGCCCACCGAACCGATGTTCAGCGCCTTGCTGTGGAAGGACTTCAGGTCGAAGCCTTCGCGGGTTTCCAGCTCGGCCCGGATCTGCTCCCAGAGCCGCTGGCCCACCTTGTAGGACGGTGCTTGTCCGGGCCAGCCGAGGTAGCGGGTGAATTCGAAATGGAGTTGGCCTTCGCTGATGTCGAGGTTGGATTTGAGGAAGTCAAAGCCCTTCTCAGGAGTCCAGGTTCCGGTGCCCCAGCGTTCGGGGACGGGTAGTTCCAGGTGGACGCCAATGTCGAAAACAACGCGGGCGGCACGCATGCGCTGGCCGTCCAGCATGCCCATGTGGTCACCAGGGTCCTTGAGGTAGCCAAGTTCGAGCATGAGCTGCTCAGCGTAGAGTGCCCAGCCCTCGCCGTGTCCGGAGACCCAGCAGACGTTGCGGCGCCAGTTGTTGAGGAGTTCGCGGCGGTACGTGGCGGTTGCGACCTGGAGGTGGTGGCCGGGCACGCCTTCGTGGTAGACCGTGGTGGTTTCGGACCAGGTGGTGAAGGTGTCTTCGCCGGCGGGAACGGACCACCACATGCGGCCGGGCCGGGAGAAGTCGTCGGACGGGCCGGTGTAGTAGATGCCGCCTTCGTCGGTGGGTGCGATCATGCATTCGAGGGTTTTCATGACGTCCGGGATATCGAAATGGACGTCGGCGAGCTCGGATACGGCGCGGTCCGAGAGCTCCTGCATCCACGCCTTCAGAGCGTCCGTTCCTTTGATCTGGCGGGCCGGATCGTTGTTGAGGATGCTTTTGGCTTCTTCAATGCTGGCGCCGGGCTTGATCTGCGCGGCTACCTTTTCCTGTTCGCTGATGAGCCGCTCCAGCTCCTGGACGCCCCAAGCGTAGGTCTCCTCGAGGTCAACGGCCGCGCCCAGGAACGACCGGGAGGCCAGGGCATACCGTTCCCGGCCCACCGCGTCCTTTTCCGGGGCAACGGGGAGTAGCTCGTCCTGGAGGAAAGTGCCCAACGATTCGTAGGCTGATCGCGCAGCTGAGGCTCCGGCGTCGAGCTTGGTCTGCAGGTCTGCCGGAAGCGGCGAACCAGCCAGCGTGGCTCCGGCCGCCATCTTGGCGAAGAAGCCATCCTCGGCGGCATAGCGGGCGGTCTGTTCGATGACGATCCGGACCTGACGGGCGGCGGCTACTTTGCCGGTGTCCTTTGCGGCACGAAGGGAGGAAATGTAGCCCTCGATAGCGCCGGGAACATTGGCGGCGCGGCCTGCGATGTGCTCCCACTGCTCCGCGGTGTCCGTTGGCATGAGGTCGAAAATGGCGCGGATATCCTGCGCGGGCGAGGCGATGTTGTTGAGGTCGGCAGCATCCCAGCCGGTTTCATGGATCTCCAGTTCCAGGCCGAGCCGCTCGCGCATTGCGTCCAGGGTGACGACGTCGGATTCGTCGGTCGGCTCCAACGCCGCCAACGATTCCAACGCCTGCCGGGCGGCCTGCGCATGGGCCTCGGCACCCGCAGGCGAATAGTCCTGATATTCGGTTTCGTGCCCCGGCAACCCCAACGTGGTGGCGAAGCTGGGATTGAGTTCGATCAGCTTTTCCGTGTACGCGTCAGCAACGGAATCGATGGCGGTCTTGGGTCGTGCAGGCGTGTTTGCAGTAGTCACCCACAGAGCCTAACCGTGAGTCGGCTCACGTGAAAGGGTTGTTGCACTTTCTTCCCGCCACCGGGAGAAGCGGGAGAAGCGAAGCTATCCCCGGCTGCGCTTCCACGCGCCCGGACCCGGTGTGGGGTCCAGGCGCAGTTGCTGGCGGCGCACCCAATGACGAACGTTCGGCTTTGCAGGTGCCGGCGTCTGGGGTACTCCCACGGAGGCGACGACGGCGGCAAGCGCAGCCAGCTCTTCAGCGGTGGGATCTCCCTTGACCACCGAGAACATCGGCACCGAGAACATCGGCGCAGCAGGCTCGGGCGTTGCCGCTGTGGAGGTTTCATCTGCCCGATGCTTTGCCGGGGTCACAGCGGGATGTTCCCGTGCTTCTTGGTGGGCAGGCTAGCCCGCTTGTCGCGGAGGGCTCGCAGGCCGCGGATTATTTGGAGGCGGGTGTCGGAGGGCGCGATGACGGCGTCCACGTAGCCCAGCTGAGCTGCCTGGTAAGGGTTGAGGAGTTCTTCCTCATAGCCTTGGATGATCTCGGCGCGCTTCGCTTCGACGTCGCCGCCGGCCTCGGCAACCGCTGCGAGATCGCGACGGTAAAGGATGTTCACTGCGCCCTGGGCGCCCATGACACCGATCTGGGCCGTGGGCCACGCGAGGTTCAGGTCCGCGCCCAGCTTCTTGGAGCCCATCACGATGTAAGCCCCGCCGTAGGCCTTGCGGGTGATGACGGTGAGCTTCGGCACAGTGGCCTCAGCGTAGGCATACAGGAGTTTGGCGCCTCGACGGATGATTCCCTGGAATTCCTGGTCCTTGCCGGGGAGGAAACCGGGCACATCCACCAACGTGATGATAGGGATGTTGAAAGCGTCGCAGTGCCGGACGAACCGGGCGGCCTTCTCGGAGGCGGAGATGTCCAGGGTGCCTGCGAACTGCATGGGCTGGTTGGCGACGATGCCCACTGTGTGGCCTTCGACCCGCCCGTAGCCAATGATCACGTTGGGGGCGTAAAGCGACTGCATTTCAAGGAAGTGGGCGTCGTCCACGATCTGCTCAATAACCTTGCGCATGTCGTACGGCTGATTGGCCGAATCCGGGATCAGTCCATCCAAGGCGAGGTCGTCGTCGTCGAGTTCCAATTCCTGGTCGTGTTCTACAACCGGGGCCTCTGAGAGGTTGTTGGAAGGCAGGAAATCCAGGAGTTCGCGGACGAATTCGATGGCGTCGGCTTCGTCGGAGGCAAGGTACGTGGACGTTCCAGTGGTGGCGTTGTGCTGGCGGGCACCACCCAACGTTTCCATATCAACGTCCTCGCCCGTGACGGTCTTGATGACATCAGGGCCGGTGATGAACATGTGCGAAGTCTTGTCCACCATGACCACGTAGTCGGTCAGGGCGGGGGAGTAGGCAGCGCCGCCGGCGCATGGGCCCATGATGAGCGAGATCTGGGGGACTACGCCTGATGCGTGGACGTTGTTGCGGAAGATATCCGCGAACATGGCAAGGGAAGCCACGCCTTCCTGGATGCGCGCACCACCGCCGTCGTTGATGCCCACTACAGGGCAGCCATTGCGGAGGGCGAATTCCTGGACCTTGACGATCTTCTCGCCGTTGACCTGGCTCAAGGAGCCGCCATAGACGCTGAAGTCCTGGCTGTAGATGGCCACGAGGCGCCCGTCTACCGTGCCGTAACCGGAGACGACGCCGTCGCCCAGGGGCTTCTTTTTCTCCATGCCGAAGGCTGTGGAGCGGTGGACGGCGAGGGCGTCGAACTCAACGAATGATTCGGGATCGACCAGGAGGTCAATGCGTTCGCGGGCAGTGTTCTTACCGCGTGCGTGTTGCTTTTCGATCGCTTCCGGGCCGGAAGGCTGCTCTGCACGGGCCTGGCGGTCGCGGAAGTCTGCAATCTTTCCCGCTGTCGTTGTCAGATCGTGGCTCATCAAGTGTCTCCGGCTCTGTAGCTGATTTTCGCTGGCGCAGTTCTGGTGCAAACAAGTAGCTGACTTAAGTAGCTTCCGTACAAAGAAAAGGCCCCGCTGGCCAGTCTAGTGACGCCATTGCCGCGAACCGCTGTAGAAACCCTACAATTTTCAGCGCCCAAGCCAAAGCTACAAGTATGTTACCCGTGAGTAACATACTTGGGTTAGAGTGTCTCCATGACTCCAAGCAACGATGCTTCCCCGGCTTCCGAACAGAGTATGCCGAAGGGCAGCACCCCTTATGCAGCCAGCGGTTCGCTCAAGGGCCGCACCATCATCATGTCCGGTGGCAGCCGTGGCATCGGATTGGCCATCGCCACGCGTGCGGCCCGCGACGGCGCCAATATCGTACTGATGGCCAAGACGGGCGAACCCCATCCGAAACTTGAGGGGACTGTCTACACCGCTGCCGACCAACTCGTCGCCGCAGGTGGCCAGGCGCTTCCCCTCGTGGGCGATGTCCGCAATGACGACGACGTCGCCGCAGCCGTGAGTGCCGCCGTCGAGCGCTTTGGGGGAATCGACGTCGTCATCAACAACGCGTCAGCCATCGACCTCTCGCGCACGGACGCGATTGACATGAAGCGCTACGACCTCATGCAGGACATCAACGTCCGTGGAACCTTCCTGCTCTCCAAGTTGGCGCTTCCGGCACTGCGGGAATCCGGGAACGGGCACATTCTCACGCTGTCTCCACCGCTGAACCTCGATCCAAAATGGGCCGGGATGCATCTGGCCTACACCATGGCCAAGTACGGAATGAGCCTCACCACCCTGGGACTCGCCGAAGAGCTTAAGGACGACGCCGTGTCGGTCAACTCGCTCTGGCCTTGCACACTGATCGATACCGCGGCGATCCGGAACATGCCTGGTGGGCAGCAGATGGTGAAGGCCGCCCGCGGACCGGAGATCATGGCCGACGCTGCGCACGCAGTGCTGACTGGCGCCAACCTTGCCGACGGCGTCTCGGGTTCGGGGAACTTCTACACTGACGAAGAAGTCCTCAGCGCTGCTGGCGTGAAGGACTTTGCGCCATACAGCCTTGGCGCACCCGAGGACCGTCTGGTGCCAGACATCTTCCTCTAAGCGGATTCCCATGTTTCGGGCAAGTTCTGCGGGCCGCAACTGGATAGGATTCAGCTATGGATGCCGAACAGCCTGCCAGCAGCGAACCCCGCCCCACGCCCGGGGAAGACCGGCCCCCACGGGACCGTGAGGCATTGAACCGTGAGGCATTGAACCGTGAGGCGCTGCTCGAGCCTGATTTCCTGTCGGCAACCGGTATTTCCCAAATGAATATTGTCGAGTCCACGGGGTCCACCAACCAGGACCTCGTGAGGGCCGTAACCGTGGAGCCTAAAAAATGGGCTGATCTTGCCGTGTTGACCGCCGAACACCAGACGGCGGCACGCGGACGGCTGGACCGGCACTGGGAATCGCCGGAGCGCTCTGCCGTTTCAGTGTCAATGGTGCTGCGTCCCGTCACAGCCGAAGGCATGCCCGTGCCGACCCAGACCTACTCGTGGCTCTCACTGCTTGCCGCCGTTGCCCTGCGCGAAGCTTTGCAGGAAACAGCTGGTGTTACGGCAGAAATCAAGTGGCCCAACGACGTCCTGGTTAACGGACGCAAGGTCGCCGGAATCCTGGCCCAGATGACGCCACTGGGTGACGGATCGGTCCCCGCGGTGATCCTCGGCGTCGGCCTCAATGTGTCGCTGAAGCAGGATGAATTGCCGGTACCAACCGCAACGTCCCTGGCCTTGGAAGGGGCCACGACGACGGACCGCACCGCGCTGCTGAAGAGCTATCTTTCACGCTTCACCCGGCTTTACCGCAGCTTTTGCAACTCAGAAGGCGATCCCGCGGCAGGGTTGGCAGGCGGGCCCTCACTGCATAAGCGCGTTGAGTCGGCAATGGTCACCTTGGGACGCGAGGTGCGCGCGCACCTGCCCGGTGATCACGAACTGGTGGGCCACGCCTCACGCTTGGACGAGCACGGCTCGCTCCTGGTGGTGGACCACGGCGGCCGGGAACATGTTGTGACAGCTGGTGATGTGGTCCATTTGCGCGCCACGGAAAGCGGTTATGCGTAAAGAGTTGCTTCCGGGGGAGCAGGTCATCACCATCACGCGGCAGCAGCCCCGCTCGCTGTTCTTGCCAACGCTGGCCTTCATCGTGGTTCCGGCCCTGGCAGCCTACGCGTGTGCGTGGATCATCAAAGGAAATCCGCAGCGCCTCGCCCCATTCATTACAGTGGAATGGACGCCTTGGCTAGTCGGTGCCTGTGTGGCCGTTGCAGGGCTCGTGTTGGTGGCTTACAGCCTCAAGAGGCTGTTGAAATGGCGTTCAGTCAGGTTCATCCTGACAAGCCGCCGGATAATTGCCAAGTATGGAATGTTTCGCCGCAGCGACTGGCAAGTGTCATTGATGGCCGTCCGCAGCGTGGGGGTCCATCAGAACCTGCTGCAGCGGACATTGCACTCCGGGAATATATCCTTGGATACCGGGCCCTCTGGCGAAGTTGTCTTGACGGACGTGCCGGAGGTCGGAAAATTCAGGGGCTACATTCTTGACGCCATGGATGAACTGCCCAGTGGTGGAACTTTAGAGGCCAACGGTGGGATTTTTGAGGGTGAAGTCCTGTCGGACTCTGATGGGTTGCCGTGGGAACTGAGAGAAGGTGGAAGAGATGAGCGTTGAGGATCAGCAGTCCGGCGAGGACCTGGACGAGGAATTCGACGCCGTACCCGAACCTTCAGTGGATGAGGACACGGAACCAGCGCCCGTGCAGGCGCCTGTGACCATTGGCCCGCCGACCGGCGTGATGTCCGCAGAACGCCTGGCCATCAAAGCGCTTGAGGCGAGGTTGCTTGGCGGCGAACGCAAGCTCCGCCGTCGTGAAGTTGCTGCAGGTGCCGGTGTCTCCATTCTTTCCGCGCGGAAGTTGTGGAGGGCTTTGGGCTTCCCCAATTTCGGCGACGACGACGTCGCTTTCACCGAACGTGACCAAGCAGCATTGTCCACAATTCTTGACCTCGTCCGTGCCGGGATCCTCACCGAGGAAGCCGCGATATCCGTTACCCGATCGATCGGCCAGATGACGGACCGCATGGTGGTTTGGCAGATCGAAGCACTCGTTGAAGACATGGTCCAGGAGCAGGGAATTCCCGATGCCGTGGCCCGCAAACAGCTGGTGGGTCAGCTGCCGGCGCTGGTGGATTCCCTGGAAGAGATCCTGGTCTACTCGTATCGTCGCCAACTAAACGCCGGTGTTCAGCGGCTTGCCGTGCGTGCCGAGGCGGGCTTGCAAGCCAGCGAAGAAGGGCGCGAAGGGGACGAAGACGATTCCCCCTTGCCTTTGGCCCGTGCCGTAGGGTTCGCCGATCTCGTCTCCTACACAAGCCTCTCCCGGCGCATGAACGAGAAAACGCTGGCCCAAATGGTCCAGCGCTTCGAGAACAAATGCGCCGAGATTATCTCCGTGGGCGGCGGCCGCCTAGTGAAGACCGTGGGCGACGAAGTTCTCTATATTGCCGAGACCCCGGCGGCGGGCGCTGAGATTTCCCTCGCACTGGCACAAGCCTTCACGGAAGACGAAATCCTGCCCCAGGCACGCGTGTCCATGGTGTGGGGCCGCATCCTGTCCCGGCTTGGCGACATCTATGGCCCCACCGTGAACCTTGCTGCGCGGCTGACCACCCTGGCCCAGCCCGGGACGGTGCTGGTTGACGCGATGACCGCCGCCGCACTCGGACAGGACGAACGCTTCGTGCTGGTCCCTCAAAAGTCCGAAAATGTCCGTGGTTTCGGCGAGATCCACCCCGTGATGCTGGCCCGCGGCCGCGGCAAGGGCTTGGTGCTGGACTAAACGCTCTCTCACATCCTGCGGGTTTTTGAGTGTTTTTCTCTCACATCCTGAGGGTTTTTGGGGATCGTTCTCTCACATCGCCATGGGTCCTGTTTGGGCGGCCAAGCAATTTTTGAGCGCGGGAGCCAATTAGACGACTCGTAGCGGCTCATTGCACCGGGGGCGGCCAGGCGTTCCACAGCGCGGCTAAGCCGGAAAATGAACCCCTCGTTGGCGTGATCCCACGGTGCCGGGCCGTTGACGTTACCGATGCTTGCGAAGTCAGATTTCAGCCTGCCTTCCTTCACCTCGATCTGAGAGAGGGATGGGGGAAAGCGGTGGGGATGTGAGAGAGGGATGGGGCTGAGGCCACCCGTCACATCTGCGCAAATCGATGGACAAAACGGGTAGTCTTGGGGTTGGTTCGTGCTCGTATGGCGACAGGGTCTGCCCGTCGCCGCATAGTGGGGGAATGTGAATGGCTCTGCCTGATGTGTCCGGCAAGGGCCGTTCCAAAACGCGTTCCAAAAAACCGGGCAGTTCCAACAGGCGCCCATTCAGCCGGCCAAAGGGTCTGAGCACGGCAGCGTTCCTCGCCGCCGCAGCTGTGGTTGTCACCAGCGCCATCCTTTATCCAGGCTTCAAAACCACTGACGTAGACCTCAACGACGGCGGCGTTTGGGTGGTCAGTAAATCCAAGAACGCGGCAGGCCGGCTCAACTACCCTTCGAAGTCGTTGGACGGTGCGGTCACCCCGGCCAGCACTGATTTCGAGATTCTCCAGCAGGCCAGCGACATTTTCATCGACGACGCCAGCGGAGCCAGCATTAACCTGGTCAGTGCGGCGAACATGCGCCTCGGGGGAGACCAGAAGCTGCCTGGCGCGGCGGAAGTCAGCTTCGGCACCAAGGTATTGGCGGTCACAGATCCCTCCAAGGGCAAAGTCTGGGCTGTCTCGCCAACGTCCATCGGGGGCTTCAGCGATGAATCCCAGCCCCTGCTTGAGCAGTCCGCGGGTATCGCCTCGGTGGTGGGTGTGGACGACACCATCCACACTTTGGATCCGAAAGCAGGGAAGCTTACTGCCACGAAGGTAGACGCCGATGGCAACGCAACCGAATCGCAGGTGCGGACCGATGACACCCTGAAGGCCGACGGCGAAATCCAGCTTGCCGCGGTGGGCGACCAGGCGATCGTCCTCAACCAGGCCACGGGCGACATTGTCTTGCCCGGCGGAAACAAGGTGCACTTGGACGACGCCAGGGACGCCAGGCTGCAGCAGAGCGGTCCAGCAGCTGACTTCGTAGCCATTGCTACGCCCAAGGCCCTTCTTCTGCAGCCCTTGGATGGCGGAACGGCCAAAACGATCGGGGCCGACGGCCAGGGAACTCCCGCAGCACCCGTGCACTTGGGCTCCTGCACTTACGCTGCCTGGTCCGGGGCCAACAAATACGTCCGGGAATGCAGCAATGAAGCGGACAACCGTCGCGCCGACGTCCCCAAGGCGAGTGCATCGCCGTCGTACGTTTTCCGGGTCAACCGTGATCTTGTGGTGCTGAACGACGTAAACTTCGGAAACGTCTGGATGGTCAACCAGAACATGCAGCTGGTGAATAACTGGGATGACGTCATTCCGCCGCAGCAGACCTCGGACGACGCCGACAAGGACTCTGCGGACGAAGTCCAGCAGACGGTTCTCCCGGACCGCAGCAAACCCAACACGCCACCTATCGCCAAGCCGGACTCGTACGGTGTCCGGGCAGGAAAGACCACCATCCTTCCGGTCCTGGACAACGATGCCGATGCGGACGGCGACGTCCTGACGGTCGGAGTGGGGGAGCCGCTGAAGTCAGGAGCGTTGTCAGCCGTCTACGGTGGCACCGGCTTCCAGATTGCCGTGCCGGCCGGCGCTTCCGGTTCGGAAACATTCAAGTATTCGGTGGACGATGGCCGCGGAGGATCGGGCGCTGCTGATGTAGACCTCCGAATCGTCCCTCCTGAGGAAAACAGGGCGCCCCAGCCCAAGCCGAACCGCAACAACGCGCTGGTGGTTCAGTCGGGCAAGATCGCCAGCCAGTTTGTCCTCACTGATTGGACGGACCCCGACGGCGACGACATCTTCGCCGTTGCTGCCTCCAGCAGCGACCCCGCTGACCAGGTCCGGGTCAGGCCGGACGGCCTGCTCACCTTCCAGGACTCAGGTGCGGGGCCCGGCCGAAAGACCCTCAACGTCAAAGTCTCGGATGGCACTCTCACCACGGAGGGCCAGATCAGCGTGGATGTGCGCGCTCCGGGAGCCTTGCCACCCATCGCGAATGCGGACCACGTGGTCGCTGTGGCGGGCCAGGACACGGTGATCGCCCCATTGAAGAACGACACGGACCCCCAAGGCGGCGCGCTTCGGCTTGCCCAGACGCAGCCCGACGGCCAATCGACGGCGTTGGTCGGGCCGGACCAGCAAACGTTCACCTTCAACTCCGGCGCGGTCGGACCCCATTACGTCACGTATATGGTGACCAACGGACCGGCGAGTGCCCAGCAATTGGTGCGCATCGACGTCGTGTCCGGAAACAGCGACGGTGCGCCGGTAGCCGTGCGCGATATCGCCCTCCTGCCCAGCGGCGGGAGCACAGTGGTTGACGTCCTCGGCAACGACTCGGATCCCGCAGGCGGCGTCCTGGTAGTGCAGTCGGTAACGGCGGCTGATGGGTTGCCGGTGAGTGTGGCCGTCCTTGACCACTCGGTGGTCAAGATCAGCGACATCCGGGCGGAAGGGCAACTGTCCGTGAAATACACGATTTCCAATGGCAAAGCTTTGGCGACGGGTGACATCTCGGTCCAGGTGGTTCCGGCGCCCACTAAGCTGCAGGCTCCGCAGGCGAAGCCCGACGAAGTGACGGTCCGGGCGGGTGACATCGTAACGATCCCCGTCCTGGAGAACGACACGGATCCCAACGGTGGCGAACTCGACCTGGACCCTGCCCTGGCCCAGCGGCCGGACGAAGCAGACGGCCGCATGTTCGTGGCCGGAAACACGCTCCGCTTTATCGCGGGGGACGAGCCCAAGACGGTCTATGCGATTTACAAGGTCAGCAACGCCTCCGGCCAAACGGACTCCCAGCAGGTCACCATCCGAATTCGTGCCCGGGACGATGCCACGAATAGCCGACCGGAGCCGCGGAACCTCACGGCCCGCGTTGTGGCGGGCATGACCGTGAAGATCCCTGTTGCGCTGGACGGCATCGACTCCGACGGCGACTCTGTCCAGCTCATCGGGATCGACAAAGCCCCGACGATGGGGACAGCTATCCTGCGGGACGGATACCTTGAGTTCACGGCCGGCGGCAAGTCTTCCGGAACGGACACTTTCAGCTACCGCGTGAAGGACCGAATCGGGGCAGAAAACACTGGCACGGTGATCGTGGGCATTGCCCCGGCTGACGTGGATAACCAGAAGCCGATCGCCGTTGACGACGCCATTGACGTCCGCCCCGGACGCCGGGTTGCAGTGAATGCGCTCAAGAACGATTCAGATCCCGACGGCGATCCCATCGGCTTGGCGTCCGCGTTCGAAGCGAATCCTGGGCTGCAGGTAGAAGCAGCTGCGGGGAAGGTAGTTCTCACGGCGCCCGGTGTGGCCGGAAACGAAAGCATCAGTTACCAGATCCAGGATGACAAGAAGGCAGAAGCCAGCGCTGTTATCCGGGTTCAAACAAGCCCGACGGCGGACCTGCACCTGCCGCTGGCACAGGACGATCACGTCACCCTGGCCGAGACACTTGGGAAGACCGCTGTAGACGTACCCGTCCTGAAGAACGATTCCGATCCCGATGGCATAGCCGAAGACCTGAAGATCTCCCTTCCTGACGGAAACCCGAACGCCCGCGTGGGTACCGCTGGACATGTGGTGGTGACGTTGGCCCCGCAGGATCAGCTGATTCCCTATACCGTCACCGATATCGACGGCCAGACGGCAACCGCGGTGATGTGGGTTCCCGGCCAAGGCCTTCAGTACCCGACCCTCGCCAAGACCGACGTCGTGGAAGTCACCGCCGGGGATGAGCTCACGTTGGCCCTCCAGGAATACGTCAAGGTAAGGGAGGGTCGGACGCCACGCATCACCGTGGCGGACAAGATCCAGGTCCTGGGCGGAGATCCCTTGAACGTGATCGCGGGCGACGGGACGGCGCTGCGGTATGCCGCCGGATCAGATTATGTGGGTCCAGGTTCCGTGACCTTCGAAGTGACGGACGGCAATGGACCGGACGACGCCGAGGGGCTTAAGTCCACCCTCACCATCATGACGCGGGTACTCCCGGATCCGAATGCCAACCACGCCCCTACCTTCAGCGGCGCTGCGATCGATGCTCCCAAGGGCGACGCCACAGAGCTTGACCTCGCCAATCTCGCCAAGGATGTGGACGCACGGGACCAAGGCAAATTGAAGTTCGAACTCGACGGCCAACAGCCGGGCGGATTCGACGCCCGGATTGACGGTACCGTCCTCAAAGTCACCCCGGGCCCGTCCAGCAACCCCGGGGCCCGTGGTACCTTCCCGCTCAAGGTCACCGACGGCCGGTCCGAGCCCGTCAGGGCTGCTGTGACAGTGACGGTGGTTTCCTCAAACCGTCCACTCCCGGCAGCCAATGATGATGTGGTGGATAAGGCCGACGCCGGGCGGTCGGAGACCATCAACGTGCTGGGGAACGATTTCAACCCCTTCAATGAATCACCACTGACCATCGTGGGAGCGGTGGTGGAAACAGGTTCCAGCTCCGGTCAGCCCGCCATCTCCGGCGACTCGATCACGGTAACGCCCGCGGACGGGTTCAAGGGCGTGTTGGTGGTCCGCTACACGGTGAAGGATAAGACCGGGGACCCCAGCCGGCAGGCCATTGGACGCGTACGAATCACGGTCCGCGACAAGCCAGACGCCCCATCTGCCCCGGTGGCGACCGACGTCCGGAGCCGCACGGCCGTGCTCAAGTGGGCGCCGCCGTCGGACAATGGCGCAGCCATCACCAAATACACGGTCAAGGCAGCCGGGTTCCAGCAGGAGTGCCCCACCACCACATGCACGCTCTCCGGCCTGACCAACAACGTCAAGTACGTCTTCACGGTCTTTGCTACCAACGAGGTGGGCGATTCTGCCGCCTCCGTCCCATCCAACGAGATCCGCCCGGACGAGAAGCCCTCGCCACCGGATGCGCCGTCGGTCAAGGCTGGGGACAAGAACCTGGCCATCACCTGGACCCCAGCGAAGACCGAGGGGTCACCGGTGAAGCATTACAACCTGGAGATCTCACCGCCACCAGCCAGCGGCATTGCGGTCAAGAACGAGGTCACCGGGCTGAGCTACACGTGGCCGGGCCTGACCAACGGCGTGAAGTACAAAGTCCGCGCGCAGGCTGTCAACGAACTCGGCCCTTCCGACTGGAGCCTGTACTCCGTGGAAGACCACCCAGCCGGGCTGCCCGGCGCCCCGGCGGCGCCCAGCACCGCCGTCGTATCTTCTGTTGGCACGCAGAACCAGCTCCGCGCCGATTGGTCTGAACCGGACATCAACGGCGATCCCATCAAGAACTACTACGTCACGATGAGTGGTGGTGGCGGAGCAGCGCAGTCACAAACCGTACCCGGCAACGTGCGCAGTGCCACCTTCACCGCCAGCAACTCCGAGGCCGGTTACACGTTCACCGTGCAGGCCGAGAATAAAGCGGGCAAGGGCGGAGTCAGTGCCGCGTCAGCACCGCGCCGCGCCACGGGCAAGCTCGGAACCGTAGGAAATGTCAGCGCCACACCCGCCAACGCAGGGGGAGCAGGCACCCAGCTCACCATCAACTTCAACCCGTTGACTGCTGCGCAACGCAACGGCTCAAGCGCGAATGAAGTCAGCTATACCTATACGGCGAGTACCGGCCAGTCAGGGGCTATCCAGCCGGGCCAGACCGTGGGCGGCTTCGCCAACGGCCAGGCAAGCAGCGTCACCATCACCGCACATTCCTCGGTGGCGCCCAGCTCGGATGCGAGTGCCCCTGCAACGGCCACGCCTTATGGATCGCCGGGCACGCCTTCTGCATCCGGAACGAACGGTGCTCTGAACAACCAGTCCGTAACGCTTAACTGGGCCTCGCCCCCGCCGTCCAGCAACGACGTCAAGACCACAAAGATCAGGATCGACAACGGTGCCTGGGAAACGGTTGCGGCTTCCGGAAGCAGGACGATCAATACCGGCGGCTGGGAGCAAACCCGCACCATTTATGTCCAGACGTTCAATTCACTGGGGACGCCAGGGCCGGAAGTCAGCGCAAGTGCCACATCGGGCCGGCAGGGAGTCTGGGAGGGCGTTCTGAACACCTCGGTGGTTCAGCGTTCCTGCACCTACACGTTGGGCGGAGACAACTACCGGCCAACGCCCTACTTTGACTGCGATGGCGTGAATGCCAACCTGCCGCCGTGGGAATACCCCGGGCAGAAGATGGTGGTGAAGTGCTACATCGTCCAAGGCGACCAGTCCGACCAAATGTTCACCTGGTGGAGGATCGAAGACGGTTCGGACAGGAACGTGGGCCGCTACATCATCTCCTTCCACACCACGGTGGGTGAGCCTGGCCGGGTAGGCGCGCCGCAATGTTAGCCGCCGTCCACGCGAGGGGAGTTCTCCCCATCGCCGCGTCCCCGGGGAAGGCCATAGGCTGTCAAAGCCAATGGAGAGTCCAATCTCGGGTTCCCTTGGCTCCTCGTCCGGTGCGTGGGATAGTCTTAGGGACTGAAAATTCCGCCGCCGTATGGGGGTACTGCGGAATGCAAGGCTGCTGGCACATGCCGGTTGGCCTGGACGCCGCCTGGGGGCGGCTGTACAACAAGGGAATTTTGGGGCTGTGACATCTTTCTTCGGCAAGCTGGGGCTGAAAAAGCGTCGAAACAGGAAACTCGTATCTGCCACTGCTGTGACTGCGGCCGGCGCCTTGCTGGTAGCGGGCGCAGTCCTCTATCCGGGGTTCAAGACGGCCGAGGTCGATCTAAACGACGGCGGCGTGTGGGTTGTGAGCAAGACCAAGAACGCCGTGGGACGGTTGAATTATCCCTCCCGGGTTCTTGATGGAGCCGTGACACCGGCAACCACCACCTTCGATGTCCTGCAGCATGACGGCAATGTTTTTGTGGACGATGAGTCCGGCTCCACCATCAACCAGGTCTCTGCGGCGAACCTTAAGTTGGGTGGCGACAATCAACTGCCCTCGTCCTCGCAGGTCAGCTACGGTTCCAGCGTCCTCTCGGTCACGGACCCCGCCCGTGGAAAGGTGTGGGCACTTTCGCCGTCCACCGTGAACGGCTTCGATGAAGAATCCACCGAACCAGTCCTCACGGGCTCGCAGAACATGGTGTCAGCCGTCGGACAGGACAACCGCATTTACACGGCGGACCCGGGCAAGGGCGAAATCACCATCACCACCGTGGACGCCAATGGCGAACGGGCTGCCTCGGAAGTAACCAAGGTGGACGAGCTCAAGGGCGCCGGCGATCTGCAGATTGCGGTTGTGGGCGACAAGCCGGTAGTGCTGGATGCCGCATCCGGAAACCTCTTCCTCCCCGGTGGCCGCAAGCTCCAGCTACAGGACGCCCGGGAAGCCAAGCTCCAGCAGAGCAGCGAAGACAGCGGATATGTAGCCATCGCTACGCGCAAAGCCCTCCTGAAGCAGCCTTTGGACGGGTCCACGGCAGCCACGGTCAACGTGGACGGAGAGGGAGTTCCCGCCGCGCCCGTGCAGGTCAGCAAATGTGTCCACGCAGCGTGGGCCGGGGCCAATAAGTATGTCCGCGATTGCGATAACGACGCAGACGATAAGAAAAACGATGTCCCCAAGGCCAGCGCATCGCCCAGCTACGTCTTCCGCGTGAACCGGGACCTCGTAGTCCTCAACGACATCAACTCCGGCAGCGTCTGGCTGGTCAACCAGAACATGCAGCTCGTGAACAACTGGGACGATGTTGTCCCGCCAAAGAATCAATCCGATGACCAGGACCAGGAATCCGCGGACAACAACACCATCAACGTCCTACCGGACCGTACCAAGCCGAACCGCCCGCCGGAGACCAAACCCGATGAGTTCGGCGTACGTCCCGGCCGCACTTCCGTCCTGAGCGTCCTGGACAACGATTCAGATCCCGACGGCGATGTGCTCACCGCCTCGGTTGGCGCCAACGGCCCCAAATCGGGTGCGCTGGAGAACATTTACGGGGGCTCAGCTTTCCAGATCAAGGTCCCTCCCACCGCGAAGCCCGGCACGGAGGTCTTCGACTACAACGCCGCGGACGGCCGTGGCCTGTCCGCCGGTGGCAAGGTGACGCTGCACGTCGTGGCACCGGAAGAGAACAAGCCTCCACTGTTCAAGCGTGCCGAGCCCACTACGATGCTCGTGGAGCAGGGCAAATCCGTTAGCCAAAACATCCTTACCGACTGGATGGATCCCGACGGCGACGACCTCGTCCTGCTGGACGCCAAGGCTGACAATGACCAAGACCAGGTCAAGGTCCGCCGGGACGGGTTGCTCACGTACCAGGATTCCGGCGCAGCGCCGGGGAAAAAGAACGTCACCATCACCGTCTGGGACGGCCGCGCCACCACCACAGGCAAGGTGGTGGTGAACGTGCAGCCGCCGGGAGCCCTCGCACCGGTGGTCAACGCGGACCACGTCACAGCAGTGGTGGGCCAGGACCTGGTCATTTCCCCGTTGAAGAATGACGTCGACCCCAACGGCGGCGCCTTGCGCGTGGCCCATGTTGAGGCTGCCGGCCCGGCAGAGCTGGGCCCTGTCACCGACGGCGGAACCTTCACGTTCCGCAGCAATACCCCCGGCCCTGTGTATTTGAGCTACATCGCCAGCAACGGACCACAAAGCAGCCAGGGCCTGATCCGAGTGGACGTGGAGTCCGGCAAGGACGCCGGAGCCCCGGTTGCCGTCCACGACGTCGCCTTGCTGCCTGTGGGTGGAAGCGTGTTGGTTGATCCGTTGGCCAACGACTCCGATCCTTCCGGCGGAGTCCTCGTCCTCCAGTCGGTTACGGTGCCGGACGGCTCCTCGGCATCGGTCAGTGTGATCGACCACAGCGTCCTTCGCGTCACTGACGTCCTCGGGGCCAAGGAACCTTTTGTGTTCAGTTACACCATGTCCAACGGCCGCGCCTCGGCCACCGGAACGGTGGGCGTCGTCCCGGTGCCGGCCCCCGCCGTCGTCGAGGCTCCCCAGCCAAAACCCGACGAAGTGAACGTACGCGTCAACGACGTCGTCACCATTCCCGTCCTGGACAACGACACACATCCGCAGGGCGAAAAGCTCTCTGTTGATCCGGTGTTGGCCCAGCCCATTGCCGAAGGAGACGGCAAGGCGTTCGTTTCCGAAGACACGCTCCGCTTTATCGCAGGTCCTGTTCCCAAGACCGTGCGCGCCATCTACAACGCCGTGGATCCACAGGGGCAGAAAAGCGCCGCTGCAGTGACCATCCATATCCTCCCGTTGGAAGGCGCCCAGAATTCGCGGCCACAGCCCAAGAACCTGACAGCGCGGGTGGTGGCTGGCGGCAGCGTCCGCATTCCGGTTCCGTTGGATGGCATTGACCCCGACGGCGACTCGGTTCAGCTCACCGGCATTGACAGCACACCCAGCATGGGAACCGCGACGGCGGGTAGCAACTTCATCGATTTCGTCGGCGCAGGCGACGGTGCGGGTACCGATACGTTCCGGTACAAAGTGATTGACCGCCAAGGAGCAGTTAACACGGGAACTGTCACAGTCGGGGTGGCGCCGCGTGGTGAAGACAACCAGAAGCCGGCACCGGTGGATGACGAAGTCAAGGTCAGGCCAGGCCGGCAGATCGCGGTGGATGCTACTGCCAACGACACTGACCCGGATGGTGATCTGATCCGGATCGTGGCCGATGGCATCGAAGCTGACCCCGGCTTGGACGCCCATGTGAGCAAGACCAGTGGCCGCATCCTTATTACTGCGCCTGCTGCCGAAGGCACGGTGAACGTCCGCTATTCTGTCGCCGACGACCGCGACGCAGTGGGCCAGGCCAGCATCCGGGTGATCGTCAAGAACGATATCCCCCTGCAGGCGCCCATTGCCCGCGACGACCGCGTGACGTCGGCCCAGACTCTCGGGAAGACGGCCGTGGACGTGCCCGTCCTGAAGAACGACGAAGACCCCGATGGTGTGGGGGAGAACCTCAAGATCAGTACTGGGTTGGAGACGGCACGGCCCGGTTCTGAGGGCAACGTCATCGTTGACCTCACGGAGCAGCCGCAACTGGTGCCCTACACCGTGGAGGACGTGGACGGACAGAAGTCCACGGCCATCATCTGGGTGCCGGGCATCGGGCAGCAGGTTCCCACATTGGCAAAGGATGAGGTGGTGGAGCTGGTATCGGGCCAGTCCGTCACCGTAAATTTGGCCGACTGGGTCAAGGTCCGTGGTGGACGTTCCCCCCGCCTCACCCAGGCGGACCGCATCAAGCTCATCGGGGCTGACGGCAGCGATCCTATTGCCAACGGTGGCACTGCAATCAAGTACACCGCGGGTGCAGAATACGTGGGCCCGGGATCCATCAGCTTTGAAGTCACGGATGGAACAGGTCCTGATGACCCCAACGGCTTGAAGTCCACGCTCAGCATCCGTACCAAGGTGCTTCCGGACCCCAATAAGAACAATCCGCCCACGCTGCTTGGCAGCCAGGTTGAGGTTCCCAAGGGCGACTCGGCGAGCCTGGACCTGGAGAAGCTGACCTCGGATCCCGATGCCGACGACGTCCAGAACATGAGCTACGAGCTGGTGGGCGCGGCGCCAGGCGGTTTCCGGGTGAACATCGACGGCAAGACACTCAAGGTGTCCGCTGACGATTCGGTGCAGATCGGCCAGAGCGGCACAGTCCAGGTGAAAGCCAAGGACCGCCGCGGACTGGAAGCCCTCGCTACCTACAAGCTCTCCCTGTCGGCATCCAACCGGCCCAAACCTGTGGCCAATGATGATGTGGAACCCGATGCCCAATCGGGCAAACCGGTCACAGTGAATGCGCTGGCCAACGATTCGAACCCGTTCCCCGATACGCCGCTGAAGATCGTCTCGGCCGTGACTGAAACTGGACAGGGTACGGCGGATTCCAGTGGTGGAAACGTGACAGTGACGCCCGCAACGGGCTTCACCGGAACAATGGTTGTGGCATACACAGTGCAGGACAAGACCGGGGAGCTCTCGCGGTACGCCACGGCACGCATCCGGCTCACGGTGAAGGACAAGCCGGCTGCTCCCACGACCCCGCTTGCGCAGAGCGTTGGCGACCAGACTGCCTTGCTGACCTGGAATGCCCCTGCCGACCGTGGTTCGCCCATCACCAAATACACGGTGTACGGCGAAGGCGGCTTCAAACAGGACTGCCCAGCCAACACCTGCACGCTGACGGGCCTGACCAACAACGCGAAGTACCACTTCGCAGTGACGGCCACCAATGCCATCAATGAGTCCGATCGCTCGCCGGTGTCCGCGGAGGTTCGACCCGACGTCAAACCGGACACCCCCGTGGCACCGACGCTCAAGTTCGGGGACAAGCAGTTGTCCGTAGCCTGGGTCCCGCCAGCCAGTAAGGGCTCGCCCGTCAAGTCCTACGATCTTGAGATCTCCCCGGCTCCTGCGGGCCAGAATCCCCAGATCCAGAACCTCACCGGTGCAAGCTACGTCTGGAAAGGCCTGACGAACGGCGTTGCCTACAAGGTCCGTGTCCTGGCAAGAAACGATGCCAAAGAACCCTCGGAATGGAGTCCCTACTCCGCCGCGGAAACTCCGGCGGGGGTACCGGCAACACCGGCTGCTCCCTCCGTGTCCGGCGCAGGATCAGTGGGCAGCCAGAGCCAGCTGAAGGTCAGCTGGGTAGCACCGAACAACAATGGCGACCCCGTGTCTGCCTACACGCTGACCACCTACCGGGGTGGCGCCGTCGTGGGTTCCCAGTCTGTAGCCGCGACATCGCAGAATGTCACCGTGGCAAACGCTGAAGCTGACTACACCTTTACGGTTTCGGCTACCAACAAGGCCGGTGTCAGCGGAGTCAGCCAGCAGTCGGCTGCTATTCGTGCTGCGGGCAAACCCGGCACGGTAGGAAGCGGTTCGGTCACCGCAACCGGCACCAGTGGACAGCTCCGGGTGGCATTTACACCGCTGACCGCCGCGGAACGCAATGGCTCGCAGGACAACGAAATCACCTACCGCTGGCAGACTGCCTACGGTTCGGGTCCGATTGGCCGTGGCGGCGGAGACATCGGCGGTCAGCCAAACGGCACCAACGTGGTGGTCAACATCATTGCCACTTCAGTGAAGAACGGCATGTCCAGTGATGCCAAGGCAATCGGCACGGGGAACCCCTATGGGCCTCCGAACGCGCCGAACGTCAACGGTGGAAAGTCCGCCAAGGGCGATGGCCAGGTGCACTGGACGTGGAACAACCCATCCATGAACGGCCGGCCCCTGGATCACTACGAGGTCAGCCTGGACGGTGGCGGCTGGAACGGCGTGGGTAAGGCCACGAGCTTTGATGCCTCCGGTGGTGGATGGAACAACACACGCAACCTGAAGGTCAGGGCAGTGACTGTTGTGGCCGGACCGGCCGGCAGCGCCAACTCCACCAGCGGCGACGACCCCACCCCACCGCCGCCAGCGTCACAGATCCAGGTGGACGCCAGCAGTGTCCGCACCTGCCCGGGCAAGCCCGGTCTGCCGGACTCCTACACTCCGGGCAGCCCTGCCAGTTGCGGCGTCGGCTGGGTGGAGCGCTCCTGGGGCAAGATCACCATCAATTGCACCAAAGACATCTACGGCAACGGCACCCCTTGGTACCGGCTACAGGGCACTGCCAAGGACGGCTGGTTCGTCAAGTCCACCACGGTGGATCTCTACGGACCCCGGCCAGGCGGTTGCTGAATTGCCCACCACACATCATCCCAACCCGTCATACCCAGATAAGGACTGAACCCAATGACCATGACAAACGAGCAGGCCGCGTGGTTTGCAGAAACGTTCGAGAAGCTCGTTGCCAACGTGGGCCAGGCCGTTCTGGGCAAGGACCACGTGATCCGGCTCACCTTCACGGCGATGCTGGCTGAAGGCCACGTCCTGTTTGAAGATGCGCCGGGTACTGGCAAGACCTCCCTTGCCCGTGCCTTGGCCGCGACAGTCCAGGGTTCCCACAACCGCATCCAGTTCACTCCGGACCTCCTGCCTTCGGACGTCACGGGTGTGACTATCTATGACCAAAAGACCCAGAAGTTCGAGTTCCACAAGGGCCCGGTCTTCAACAACATTGTCCTGGCCGATGAGATCAACCGTGCCTCGCCGAAGACCCAGTCGGCGTTGCTGGAGGTCATGGAAGAATCCCGCGTCACCGTGGATGGCACCACGTACGAGGCAGGCCGTCCGTTCATGGTCCTGGCTACGCAGAACCCGATTGAACAGGCCGGTACCTACCGCCTGCCCGAGGCGCAGCTGGACCGATTCCTGATCAAAACGTCCATCGGCTACCCGGACCACGCCTCCACTGTAAGGCTCCTGGGAGGGGCCAACTTGAAGGACCGTTCCAAGGACCTCACTGCCATCATCACCACCCAGGCCGTGGCTGACATGGCGGACCTCGCCGCCACCACCCACGTGGACACTGCAGTGCTGGAATACATTTCACGGCTCTGCGAAGAGACGCGCAACGCTTCCGAGACCCGCCTTGGCGTCTCGGTCCGTGGTGCCTTGGCCATGGTTCGCGCCGCGAAAGTTTGGGCAGCCGGACAGGGACGCAACTTTGTCCTTCCGGATGACATCAAGGAACTTGCCCCCGTGGTCTGGACGCACCGTTTGGTGATGGATCCCGAGGCCGAATTCTCCGGCGCGACGCCGGAGGTCGTGCTCACGCGTGTCCTGGCCGACGTCGCCGCCCCGCAGCAACGCGCGAGCGCATAGGGCTGTGCGAACGCTTAACAAAGTAGTCGGTGCCTGGCAGCGCAAACCCGGCATCCAGAAACCCGGCAAACTCCATCCCTCGGCCGTATGGGCTGAAGCTGTGGGAACGGCGGGCGAGTTTGTCGCGCCGGCATGGGCCAAGGTGCGGGAGCTGTGGCTTCGCTTCGCCTGGCCTGTCCTTTCCGTGGTGAGCGTGCTCGGCTGGGTGGTCCTTGCTGCGGCTATTGGGCTGTGGATCGCCGGGCAGGCCTGGGGGTGGCAAGAGGCGAAGTCTGCCGCGATGGTTGCTTTCCTGCTCTTTGTGTTGGCCGTGGGCTTCATCGTGGGCCGCTCGGCTTACGGCGTTGTCCTGGATCTGGCCCGAACCCGCGTGGCAGTGGGGGACGACGCCGTGGGTAGCATCGCCGTGTCCAACGTTTCGGTCAGGCCGTTGTTGCCCGCGGCGTTGGAGTTGCCGGTGGGCGCCGCGACCGCTATCTTCCACTTGCCCCGCATGAAGCCGGCCCAGGTACATGAGGACCTTTTCACCATTCCGACGGCGCGGCGCGCTGTGATTGTTGTCGGTCCCGTACGATCCGTGCGTGCTGACCCGCTCCATCTACTGCGGCGGCGCGTGCTCTGGACTGAGCCGGTGGACCTTTTCGTCCACCCACGCACGGTACCGTTGGGAGGCTCGGCTGCCGGCTTCATCCGAGACCTTGAAGGCATGCCCACCACGGAACTTTCCAGTGCCGATGTGTCCTTTCACGCACTGCGCGACTACGTTCCCGGGGACGATCGCCGTCACATTCACTGGAAGACCACGGCCCGCACCAACAAACTTATGGTCCGGCAGTTCGAGGAAACGCGCCGAGCGCACCTGGCTATTTCGCTCTCCATCAACACCGACGAGTACGATTCCGAACCCGAATTCGAAATGGCCATTTCCGTTGCCGCCTCCATCGGCCGACAAGCCATCCGGGAGCAGCGTGAGCTGGACGTCCTGACGCAAAAGGGACCGCTCCGCTGTGAAACTGGCCGCAACCTGCTGGACGACATGACCAGGATTGTGGGGGCACCCCTACGGAAGACCGCCGTCGACCTCGCCCGGAACCTCTCGGACACCGTTCCCAACGCATCCGTGGTGTTTTTCGTGGCGGGGAGCCATGTTACGGCCACGCAGCTTCGCACCGCGGCGGCGTCCGTTCCGCCGGGTGTCCGCAGCCTGGCCGTCCGCGTCCAACCCGGAGCGGCGCCGTCGCGGGCCAACATTGCAGACCTGACGGTCCTCACCGTTGGCGACCTCGATGACTTGGCAATCGTGCTGAGAAAGGCGGCAGCATGAGCACCGCACCAAATCTTCGCGCACGCCGCAGGGACACCAGCGGCGCCAGGCGCGCCAGCGCTGGCTCGGTCTTCGCCGATGGCCGGCCCCTTTGGCATTTTGCCGTGGACTGCGGCGCCTTGGTGGTCCTGCTGTTCCTGGGCGTGCTTGGCTTCAGCCTGAGCTTCGGTGGCGATCCGCATTACATCATCGCGGGCCTGGGCGGCATTTTCCTGGGACTCGGCATCGCGATCCTGAACGCGCACCTTCGCTTGGGACTGCTGATCACCACCGCACTGGGTTTCGGCGCGTACATGCTGTTCGGTTCGGCACTGGCAGTGCCCGACTCAGCCGTCCTCGGGTTCCTGCCGAGCCTGGACTCGCTGCGGATCTTGCTGCTGGGGATCGTCTTTGCGTGGAAGGACATGCTCACGGTGGGCGTGCCCGTGGGCACGGCCAACGGCATGCTCATTGTGCCGTTCCTCAGCTCGCTGATCACAGCACTGGCTGCGGGCTTGTTGACCTGGCGCCTGAAGAGCCCGTATTGGCCGCTGTTGCCGGTGCTGGTCCTTTTCGTCACCGGCATCGCCTTCAGTACCAGCGCGGGCTTCCTAAATGTGGAGCGCGGCGTGTCCTTGACCATTGTCTCGATTGTCTGGGCGACGTTCCGCCGTGACGCATTCCGGCAGAGCAGCACCAAGACCGTTTCGGCCAACAGGGCTGAGTCCGACGCCGGTGCGGCCCGCCGCGGGAAGCTTCGCCGCCTGGGGACTGCTGCTGCCGTGGTGGTCGCCGCCGTCGGGATCACCGCAGTCGCTTCGCCTTTGGTGACCGCCAGCGACGACCGGAAGGTACTGCGCAACACGATCGTTCCGCCGTTCGACCCCCGCGACTACATCACGCCGCTTGCGAGCTTCCGGAATTTCGTGAAGGACGAGAAAGACCACACGCTGTTCACTGTGAAGGGCCTACCCAAGGACGCGCGCGTGCGACTCGCGGCGCTGGATGCCTTTAACGGCCTGAACTACACCATGGATCCCAACAGTTCCGGCAACTTCAGCAAGGTGGGTGATGCCCGTTCGCTGAACACGCTGGCCGATACGGGAAGCCCCGTAGCCGGAACCAATTACACGCTGGAAATCAACATCGAGGACTACCAGGGATACTTTGTCCCAGGAGGCCGCCACACCACAGGTATGAGCTTCCTGGAGAGCTCCGGGGCGGCGTCGGGACTGTACTTCAACGCCGGCACCGATACCGCAGTGACCACCAAGGGCCTGGCAAAGGGCGACAACTACACGGTCCAGGTTTCTGATCCGGGAACTCTTGAACATGGCCAGCTGACGCAGTACGACTTCGCCAAGCTCACGTTGCCCGAAGCCCAGGAAGTACCGCCGATCGTCGCCTCGCAGGCGAACGAGCTCTCGGCTGACGCTCCCACGGCAATCGACCGTGTTCGGCAGATCGAAGCCCACTTCCAGAAGAGCGGGGCGTTCAGTAACGGCCTCGTGGTTGATGGCCAGTTGCCGAGTTTGCCTGGTCACAGTGCAGCACGCGTTCGCAGCCTGCTCTCCGCCAAGCAAATGCTGGGCGACGACGAACAATACGCTGTGGCTATGTCGCTCATGCTGCGTCACCTCGGCATCCCTTCGCGCGTCGTCATGGGGTTCTATCCCGATCCCAAGAGCCCGGAAAACGGTGCAGGGGACGTCAAGATCACGGGCAAGGACGTGCACGCCTGGGTGGAAGTGGCCTTCGACCGCGTCGGCTGGGTGTCGTTCGATCCCACCCCGCCCAAGGACAACGTACCCATCCCGCCGGACCCCGAGAACAAGTCCAAGCCCAAGCCGCAGGTGCTGCAGCCGCCGCCCCCGCCGCAGGAGCCCGCGGACCTCCCGCCGGACTCCACCCCGGATGCCTTGGATGCTGACGAGAAGAAAAACAACCCGTGGCTGTTCTGGGGGCCGCTGCTGGCCGCGATCGGCGTGGCAATGATTCCGCTCGGAATTCTCGCCGTGCCGCTCCTGCTGATCCTTCTGCTCAAATCACGACGCCGGAAGGCACGTTTTCGTGATGGCCACCCCGCCCAGCGGGTGGGCGGTGGGTGGAACGAAGTGTTGAGCCTTGCCACCGACATGGGCGCCTCGATAGACAACAAGTCCACGCGGCGGGAATCGGCCACCGTCATCGCGGAGGCATTCCCGGTGACCGGAACTACCACCACGATGCTGGCGCACAGGGCTGACGCCGCAGTCTTCGGAGCGGGTCAACCCAGCGAGGAAGAAGTCAAGGAGTACTGGGAAATCGTGGATTCCTCGCTTGAGGACATCACCGGAAGCGTTGGTTTCTGGAAGCGGCAGCAGGCCAGGTTCTCGCCTAGATCGTTGCTTTCCGATGGCAGGGCCGCGCTGCGCCGACGGGAACAGACACCCCCGGACCCCACGAAGGGTGGCAAGTTCACCGCCGGCAACCTGTTCAAGAAGAAGGGCAGCATTGATGAGTAGTGAAGCTGAGCTGTGCCCGGCCTGCAAACACCCGGTGCGTCCCGGCGCAGTTTTTTGTACTCATTGTGGATCGCCGCTGACCAATCGTGGAGCCCGGAAGGAACGCAACGTCAACCGTGCCCAGGCTGCCGCCCTCGACTTCGCAACCCGGCAAGGCCTGCCCGATGCCGGTAGTATCTCGGTAGTGCCGGCGTCAACAGCACCGATGCAGCCGGGACGTGAAGCAGCTGCAAACGTACATCCGGGGCCAGGGGGAGGGACCACAATGACTACACAGCTCGACCTGGTACCGGCATCCGCGGGAAAACGCCTCGGTGCGGCAGTGCTGGACTGGTTGGGACCTGTGGCCGTCCTGGCGACCACCTTCGCACTTGGCATCGCGGGCATCACCCAAACCCGGCGGAACGGCTTTATCGTCTACGACACCGCTCTGCTGGTCCTGTTGGGGAGCATCGGCCTCGGTGTCACGGTCGTGTACGTGTTTGTACTTCTTGGAATCGAAGCCCGGTCTGGAAACACCATTGGTAATCAACTGATGGGCATCAGAAGTGCCGATGCCGACGGCTACGCTCCGGGCGGGGGTGTGGTCTTTGTCCGTGGCATTCTCACGGGCGGGCTCCTCCTGCTGGGGGCAATCCTCGGCGCCGTGCTGTTGGGGCTTGGGTTGCTTGGATTGGTCCTGTGGATCGCCCTCCCGCTCATGGTCCTAGGTGTGGTTTGGGCCGTCCTGGTGGTTGTTTCCAATGCCTGGGACAAGAACGGCAAGCTGCGTGGCTGGCATGACAAAGCTGCGAAGTCCTTGGTGTTCGATGTCCACGCAGGCCGCAACCCGGTTGCTACTGGAGGGATCCAGGGGCCTTACAGTTTCGCGCCCGTCGAGCTACCGCCCGTGCAGCCAGTGGTGTCACCCATGCCGTCAATGTCCAGGGCATCAGCAACGTCCGGCGCACCAGCAACGGCAAACCCTGTTCCAGCACCCACCCCAGCCCCAATGCCAACAGCGCAACCTTCCCACAATCCCAACCAGTGGCGTCCTCCTGCTGCCCCGCGTCCTGGGACTCACTCGCAGCAGGCTCCGGCAGGGACGGCGCAGGCGGTTCAGCAGCCAGCTCCTGTTGCCCCTGCGCACCCGGACGATGACGTGGAGAGGACGCAGATGCGGCCCGGAACTGCCCGGGCGGAGGCCGTGCTGCGGATCCGTGTTGACGACGGCCAGAATGTGGAACTCGGTGGAACCGTTCTGGTTGGCCGCAATCCGGCACCCCAGCCTGGGGAAGCTGCCGAGCAGTTGCTGGCCGTTTCGGATCCAGGAAGGTCCATCTCCAAGACCCACTTGCATCTCCGGGTTGATGGCGATGGTGTGTGGGTTACAGACCGCAACTCAACCAATGGCAGTGCCGTCACTACGCCCGATGGCCTCCAGACCCGGCTTCATCCGGGGGAAGCAGTTTTCGTCAGACCAGGTTCCACCGTTCACTTCGGGGACCGTTCCTTCCACCTAGGACAAGCATGAACTCACAGCCGGCCAGTCCCGCCGATGCGGATGCCAACGCCGCTGGATCCTCCTTTCAACTCAGCTATGGATACGGGACGGACCGCGGACTGCGCCGCGAACTGAACGAGGACTCCTTCATTGCATCGGATCCCGTCTTCGCGGTGGCCGATGGCATGGGGGGCCATGAGGCAGGCGAGATCGCCAGTGGCGTGTGTGTGCGCACCCTGGGCAGTTCCCCTGTCCTGGCGGCAGGGGTCCGTTCGGCTTCGGCAGCGGACCTGCAGGAGTGCCTCTTGAAGGCCGATGCCAGCATCCGCGAAGCCACAGGAGCGCGCGCGGGGACTACGCTCTCCGGCGTCGTGGTGGTGGAACAGATGGGCGTTCCCTATTGGCTGGTCATGAACATTGGGGATTCCCGGACGTATCGCCTCAGCCAGGGTCATTTCGCCCAGATCAGCGTGGACCATTCAGAAGTCCAGGAACTGGTGGACTCCGGTGACATCACGGCCGAGCAAGCGGCCGTTCATCCGCGCCGGCATGTGGTCACCCGCGCTTTGGGCACTGGCGACGAAACCGAGGCGGACTTCTGGTTGCTGCCCATTCAGGAGGGGGACCGGATCATGGTCTGCTCCGATGGTCTGAACGGCGAACTGGGGGATGACCATCTGTTCCGCATCCTCAGCACCGTGGCCCACCCGCAGGACGCAGTAGATGCTTTGATCCAGGCTGCCCTGCGCAGCGGCGGACGGGACAACGTCACGGTGATCGTGGTTGACGCCAAGAACGTCCTTAACGACGCCGGCATCGCCACCACCGCGCCGCGCCCGGAGAGCGAATCAGAGGTGGAGGAGGACACCCTCCCCAGGGCCTGGGTGACAGGAACTGACCAGGAGGAGGGCGTAGATGGCAAGCACTAACAACCCACCCCACGCCCGATACCAGCGTGGTGACTGGTTCGGCGTCGTGCGTCAGGGCACTGTGGTGCTGTTGGGCCCCGACACGTCGCCTGCCCTGATCGATTCGGTGTGGGAACTTCTAGCGTCCGCGCCTGAAGCCCATGAGGTCCTCCACGAAGTGACCGAGGCTTTCGGGGTTTCCCTCAGCCGCATCCCACCCTTTGGAATCATCGACTCCAAGGACGCGCTGCGCGTGTTTCTTCGCGGCGACCTTGAACTCGTTGTGAAAATGTCCGCCGGGGACGAGGTGCTCTCTGGACGGGACGTGACTACCTGGACGGAGCGCCGGCTCACCGGCGCTGATTCATACAGCTTGCGGATAGGCTCGGGAACGCGTTCCCCTTCCGTCCCGGCAAACCTTGGTATCCCGGCAAAAGCTGGTAAAACCTCGACGCCGGGCGGCAGCTTGCCGCTGGGGGAGGGCGTGGTTCTCCTTGCCTCCCTCGAGGTGGTGCTCCAACCCGGCGCTGTGAATGTTCCGGCGCCGGCTGTGGTGTCCGATGAAACCATGATTGGCTACGCCGACGCAGACCTGGGTCTCACCATCGCGCCCGGACATTCCGAAGGTCATGCCGAGAGCACTGAACAGCCCGAACAGCCCGAGAGCACTGAACACCCCGAGAGCACTGAACAGCCCGAAAGCGCTGAAGAATCCTCGGGCGTTCCCGTCCACACCAGCACCACGGATCCCATAATTCCTTCGCTGGAGACCACCACCAACTATGACCACCTTTGGGACAAGACGGTGGTGCGCAACATCGAAGACGCAGCTGTGCGCGTGGACGACGAATCTGACGATCACGATGCTCCGGCGGCCCATGCCCCTGCGGCACAAACTCCGGCATCAGAAACATCGGGCTCGGAAACACCCACGTCAGAAGCACCAATGTCAGCTTCGGCACCAAGTCCCGCGCCTGGGTCGGCCGAAGCGGGAAGTGACAAGGCAGCGGACGGTGGATCCGGCGTCGGGCATGTGCCTGCACTGATCGAGTCCGTTCCCTGGCTGCGCAGCCCCGGCGAAGTACCCGCCCCTGAGGGCCGGGCCGAATCGATTGCTCCGCCACAAGCCCCTTCCACTTCAGCGAATGGCAACCGGCCTGCGCCTCAGGTTCCGGCGGGATGGGAGTCTGCCCCGGCGGGTTTGGCGTCGATGCCAGCGCTTCGGCCCACCATGCCCATGAATAGTCCGCGCTTGGATAGCGTCCCCGCGGCGGAGGATGCTGACCATGACGGCCAGACGATCATGAAGAGCAGCATCGCCGGCCAGGACGCACAAGGTGCCGAGCCCAAGGTTGCACCGAAGGATGCCCCGACCGGCAACGGTCCCAGCGTTTTAGCGCGGGTGTGCTCCCAAGGTCATGCCAACCCGCCCACGTACTCTCAATGTGCCACGTGTGGTTTCGCGCTATCCGGTGATTCGCTTCAGGTCCCGCGACCCCGCTTGGGCAGGATGCGGTTATCCACTGGTGAGCTGATCGATTTGGACCAGTCACTCATCATTGGAAGGCAGCCGTCAGTGTCCCGCGTGCAGGGCGGCACCATGCCACGACTGGTCCAGGTGGAGAGCCCCGGAGGGGACATTTCCCGCTCACACGTCGAGGTTCGGTTGGAGGGTTGGCACGTCATGCTGTGCGACCTCAAAGCGACGAACGGAACAGTGCTCATTCGAGAAGGCCAAGCACCCCGCCGACTCGCCCAAAACGAGATGGCCATCCTTTTGGACGGCGACATCGCTGAATTGGGCGACGACATTTCATTGCGTTTCGAGGAGATTCTTTGAGTTCCAAGAGGCCCCCCGCGCCGCCTCCACCGATTCCCGGCTTCAAGTACGTAAGCCTGCTGGGCTCAGGTGGCTTCTCTGACGTGTACCTGTACGAGCAGGACAGGCCGCGCCGTAAAGTGGCCGTCAAGGTGCTGCTGTCCGACTTGAAGACCGAGGGTGCACGCCGCCGTTTCGAGTCCGAAGCGAACCTGATGGCGCAGTTGTCCTCGCACCCGTACATCGTGACGATTTTCGAGGCGGAAATCACGGAGAGCGGCCATTCCTACCTGGCCATGGAGTACTGCTCCCGGCCCAGCCTCGATGTGCGCTACCGCCGCCAGCGCTTCAGCGTGGATGAGGTCCTGGCCGTCGGCATCCAGGTGGCATCCGCCGTCGAGACCGCGCACAGGGCTGGCATCGTGCATCGGGATATTAAGCCCGCAAACATCCTGGTCACCGACTACAACCGTCCCGCCCTCACCGACTTCGGCATTTCCGGGACCATTGGGGCCGATACCGAGGACGACGCCGGAATGTCCATCCCGTGGTCACCGCCGGAGCAATTCCGGGGCGGGGCAGTTGACGGCGTTCCAGTGGACATTTGGGCCCTCGGTGCCACCCTGTACACGCTCCTTGCGGGTCGTTCACCGTTTGTCCTTCCTGGCCAGGACAACTCGCAGCGGGAACTGATCTCCCGCATCACCAATTCGCCGCTGCCCAGGCTCGGCCGTGCCGACGTTCCGGAGTCCTTGGAACTCGTCTTGGCTACGTCCATGGCGAAGTCCCCGGAATCCCGCTATTCCTCGGCCCACGCTTTTGCCTTGGCGTTGCAGCGGATCCAGACAGAGCTGAACTTGTCCGTGACGCCCTTTGAGGTGCTCGAAGAACAAGCGCACGGCGACGAGCACCCGGACGACACCTACGAAGAAACCAGGGTCAGGAGCATCGCGTCCATTGATCCGGACGCGCCCGGGACGGCTACAACCGGCTCGGCTCCCACGTTCCCGGCACGGACCTTCCCTTCCACTGTTCCAGGAAGCGCCACTGTTCCCGGAAGCAGCGCACACCCGCAGCCGTCACCTCCCCGGTCGCAGCCACCGCAGGTTCCTTCGGCACACACCTATCCGCCGTTCCACGCTCCTCAGCCTGGCACGCCTGAACCCGACCCCGCCGAGTCCACGGTCCTTCGCGGCTGGCAGCCTTCGGGCCGGCAACATGAAGTAGACGCGACGGTGGCCCGCTACGCTGTGCAGGCCCCCACCGACAGCCCGGAGGAAGCCGCAGTTGCCGACCACGGCAAACGCAACCTCTGGCTGGCGGCGACGGGCGCCGCAGTCTTGGTTGTCGCGATTGTTGTGGGTGTGGTGCTGGGTGCCCAGGCGCAGCCGAAGGTTGTCCCCACGGAGAGCGGGAGCAAATCCCCCGTGGATGCCTTGGGAGATGGCGGGGTTCCGGATGTGGAGGGGCTGATCGGCACCCGGGACCCCAAAAATCCGGACTTCGCTGATTTCAAGTGGAAGAACCCGCAGCCCAAGGACGGTGATACCTACAAGTGGCGTTACAGGACTGTCGTCCTCACCGAAAGTGACTACAGCACCTCCGAAAAGGAGCCTCGCGCACGGGCTTATGGCACGGAATCGCCACTCTGCATCCAGGTGATCATTGTCCGCGCTGATGGCAGTGCCTCGTCCGGGGGCGAGGGTTCCATCGCCTGCGTGGACTAGAAGCGGCCGCATGACACACACTTACAGCCGACTGAGGAGGCACAGATCATGGGGGATCTAGCAATAGATTTCTGTGGCGAATGGTACGAACCATCCGACGAAGACGTCTTTGACATCGGTCGGGAAGGCGACCTGGAGGTCGACGACAACCCGTACCTGCACCGGCGCTTTTTGCAGATTGCACGTTATGACGGCATGTGGTGGCTGAGCAACGTAGGCAGCATGCTCTCTGCAACCGTCGCGGACGGATCGGGCGGCATGCAGGCTTGGCTGGCTCCCGGCGCCCGGATTCCGCTCGTTTTCAGCCACACCAATGTCATCTTCACCGCTGGGCCCACCACTTATGAGTTCGCCGTGCATTTGAAGACGCCCTCGTTCCGGCATGAAGCCAGGGACGAGGACCAAGCGGGGGACACCACCATAGGCCCTGTCGTCTTTACCGACTCGCAGAAAGCACTGATCGTCGCCCTCGCTGAGCCCATGCTGCGCCGGGATGGCACCGGGTTCAGCGCGATTCCGTCCTCGGCGCAGGCAGCCAAGAGGCTTGGTTGGGCCCTGACCCGCTTCAATCGCAAGCTGGATAACGTCTGCGACAAGTTGGACCGCGTGGGCGTCGTGGGCCTGCGTGGTGGCGCCGGCAAACTCGCCACCAACCGCCGCGCCCGCTTGGTGGAGCACGCCGTGACCTCACACCTGGTGACTGCCGCGGACCTGTACCTTCTGGAAACCATGACTGGAGCAGACGAAGCATGAAGTTCCGCTTGACCTTGCGGCGAGACCCCGCGGAAGCAAAGGACCTCGCCGTTACCGTGGATGGTCGCGCAACGGTGGCGGACATCGCCACCGAACTGTGGGCTGCCGACCCCGCGCGCAAGGGCACTGAACCGCCGTCGAACCTGTCCATCAGCGTGGACGAAGCGTTCGTTGGCGGCGGGCTGTCCGGCCATGTCCTCAGGCCCTCGGACAACCTGCTCGAGTCCGGCCTGCGGCCCGGTTCCAAGGTTTCGCTTGCGCAGGTGAGCGAGCAGTTTGCGTCGAACGGCAACGGGGGTACCAACGGCCAAAACCGTGGACCTGCCGCGGCGACCCTGCGCGTTATGTCAGGGCCCGACGTCGGACGCGAATTTTCGCTGCCATTCGGTACCAGCTACATTGGCCGGGACAGGGACGCCGACATCCGCCTCTCGGATCCGCTGACGTCCAAGCGCCACGCACGCATCACCGTTGGCGAGACTGTGGAGATCGTGGACACGAACTCGGCCAACGGACTCCTCATGGAAGGTTTGCCGGTCACCCGGGCAACGCTTGAATCCTCGGATACGGTGACCCTGGGCGATACCACCGTTGGGGTTGTTTCACTGTCGCGGAACCATGGAGGCGGCCCATCATCGCCGCTGGTCGATTTCAACCGCTCGCCGCGTGTGCTGCCGAGGTTTGAGTCTCCCAAACGTGTGCCGCCGGCTGGGCCCAAACGCCCTGAACACCAACCATTCCCGTACATCATGTTGATCGCGCCGCTGCTGATGGGTGGCGTCCTCTTCGCATTCACCCAGAACCTGCTCTCGGTGCTTTTCATGGCAATGATGCCGCTGTTCATCGTTGGCCACTATGTGGATCACAAGATGCAGAGCAAGCGCCAGGCGAAGGAAGGCCATAAGCAATTCCAGGCTTCCATGCTTGCGTTCCGGGAGGACATTGACCGGCAACAGAACATTGAACGGGCCGTGCGCCTTCAGGAAGCGCCGTCGGTGAGCGATACCGTGGATGCGATCTACAAACTCGGCCCGCTCCTGTGGACCAACCGTCCTGAGCATCAGCATTTCCTTGGTGTCCGGTTCGGACTCGGATCTTCGCCCTCTCGGATTCAGTTCGAAGAACCCGGGGCCAACGAAACCGAACCCCGGTACATGAGGGAAATCCAGGAATGCCTGCAGCAGGTCCGCGTCATTGATGGCGTGCCGATCGTGTCCCAGCTGCGTACTTCGGGTTCGTTCGGCGTGGCAGGGGACCGCAACGTGGTGGACGATGTCGCCCGGGGCATGGTGCTTCAGCTGGTGGGACTCCACTCGCCCGCGGAGGTGGTGTTGACTGCACTGACCTCGGCCCGCTCGCGTGAGCGCTGGGACTGGCTGCAGTGGCTCCCGCACGTTGGTTCCGGCCACAGCCCGCTCTCCGGGGACCATCTGGCCGCCGGCCCTGCTGCCGGCACCTCGCTGCTCTCCCGCCTGGAAGACCTTGTGGAGCAGCGCGAGGCCCAGGCCAAAGAGCCCGGGGCGCAGCCACGCCCCGCGCTCAAGGACGAGCACGAAGAGATTCCCGGCCCCGTGGTACCTGCTGTCCTGGTGGTCGTTGAGGACGATGCACCGGTGGACCGGGGACGGCTGACGCGGCTGGTGGAACGCGGCCCGGACTTCGGGGTGCACGTCATGTGGGTGGCAGCGAATGTGCAGTCCCTGCCTGCTGCTTGCCGGGACTTCCTCTCCGTCGACGGCGATCACGGCACCACTACCGGCCAGGTACGGCTTGGCCGCCACACCTACCCTGTAAGCTGCGAAAGCCTCGACGCCGGTCTCGCCACACAGCTGGCGCGCATGATGTCGCCGTTGGTGGATGTCGGAAATCCGCTCGAGGACGATTCGGACCTCCCGCGTGCCGTTTCCTACGCCACCTTGATCGGCAAGGAACTGATGGACAACCCGCAGGCCGTTGCCGAACGCTGGCAGGAGAACAATTCAGTCCATGCCACGGCAGTGCCCAACCGCAAGGACAACGGAAGCCTGCGTGCCTTGGTTGGCTCCAAAGGCGTTGAACCGTTCTACCTGGACCTCAAGAACGAAGGACCCCACGCCCTCGTAGGCGGAACCACTGGCGCAGGTAAATCGGAGTTCCTTCAGTCCTGGGTGATGGGAATGGCAGCAGCCTACAGCCCGGACCGCGTCAGCTTCCTGTTCGTGGACTACAAAGGTGGTGCTGCCTTTGCCGACTGCCTCCACCTGCCACACACCGTGGGGCTCGTCACCGACTTGTCTCCGCACCTGGTCCGCAGGGCCCTGACCTCGTTGCGGGCCGAACTTCACTATCGTGAACGCCTGCTGAACCGTAAAAAGGCCAAGGACCTGCTGGCGCTGCAGCGGGAAGCAGACCCCGAGGCACCGCCGTACCTCATCATCATCGTGGACGAATTCGCGGCGCTGGCCACTGAGGTTCCTGAGTTCGTTGACGGCGTGGTGGACGTTGCTGCCCGTGGACGATCCCTGGGGTTGCACCTGATCCTCGCCACCCAGCGCCCTGCGGGCGTCATCAAGGACAATCTGCGGGCAAACACGAACCTTCGCGTTGCATTGCGCATGGCAGATGAAGTGGATGCGGTGGACATTCTTGGCGTCCCCACGGCAGCCTACTTCGATCCTTCCATTCCAGGCCGCGGTGCGGCGAAAACCGGCCCCGGCCGCATCCAGGGGTTCCAGACCGGATATGCGGGTGGCTGGACCACCGAGAAGCCGCAGCGCCCCCGGATCGACATCGTTGAGATGGCCTTCGGATCCGGTCCCTCGTGGGAGCCACCGCCTGCCACAACTGTGGAGGAAGAACCCGCTGGCCCCAACGACATCGCCAGAATGACCGGCAACATCATCCGCGCCGCGGACTTCCTGGCGATTGCACCTCCACGCAAGCCGTGGCTGAACGAACTCGCCATGACCTACGACTTCTCCAAATTGCCAAACCCACGCACGGACGAGCGACTCCTGCTGGGCGTGGCCGATGACCCCGCACACCAGGACCAGCCCACCGTGTTCTATGAACCGGACAAGGACGGCAACATGGCCGTCTACGGTACGGGTGGTTCGGGCAAGTCAGCGGCGCTGCGCGGAATCGCCATCGCCGCCGCCGTCACCCCTCGTGGTGGGCCCGTCCACGTGTATGGCATTGACTGTGGTTCTTCAGGTTTGAAGATGCTGGAAGGACTTCCGCACGTGGGGGAGGTCATCAACGGTGACGACGTCGAGCGGGTTGGCCGCCTTCTGCGCTGGCTCAAGGAGGTTGCCGATGACCGTGCCGCGCGCTTCGCCGAGGTCCGGGCCTCCACCATTGTTGAATACCGTGAACTCGCAAACCGTCCGGACGAAAAACGTATCTTCATCCTGGTGGACGGTATGTCCGCGTTCCGTGAAGGCTATGAGTACAGCAACCTGTCCGCACTCTGGGACATCTTCCTCCAACTGGCAACCGATGGACGTCCCCTGGGTATCCACCTGGTAGTGAGCGGTGACCGAACCAACTCTGTACCGGCGTCGCTCCTTGCCTCGATCCAAAAACGATTGGTCCTGCGTCTTAGCTCCGAAGACGACTACATGACGCTCGATGTGCCCAAGGACGTCCTCAACGCAGCCTCGCCTCCCGGCCGCGGCTTGCTCGATGGGCTGGAAGTCCAACTGGCCGTGCTGGGTGGCAACTCGAACCTGGCGCTGCAAGCCCGCGAAGTGTCCAAGCTCAGCCAGGCCATGGTGCGTCAGGGCCTGGAGCAGGCTCCACAGATACAACGGCTTCCGGAACTCGTGGATTTGGATATCCTGCCCACCGGCGCCCCGGACAATCCTGTTATTGGCGTGGACGACGAGACCCTGGGTTCGGCCACCATCGCTGCCAAGGGTTCGCTCTTGCTCGCGGGGCCGCCGGGTGCCGGCCGCACAGTTGCCTTGGTCACGTTGGCGTACGCCCTGCGGCGGTCCAACCCGCGGACAGACCTTATCTACATCGGGTCCCGTCGCTCCGCGGTTGCCTCCCTGAACATCTGGAGCAGGTCCCTGGTGGGGCCGGACGAGGTCTCGGACGTGGTGGATGATCTCATCGACAAAGCCACGGACAACCCGGGCAGCATGGCCATCTTCATCGAGGGCCTGACGGAGTTCACGGACACGTTGGCGGAATCGGGCGTGGGACGGTTGGTCACGGCTGCCATCAAGGCCGATCAATGGGTGGTCGGTGAGTCCGAAACGTCCACATGGTCCCAGGCGTGGTCCCTGGCCCAACCCTTCAAGTCGGGCAGGCGTGGACTGTTGCTTAACCCTGGAGATGTGGAAGGGGATACCCTCTTGAACACATCGCTGGGCAGGATCAGCAAGGACTTCATCCCGGGCCGCGGGTACATCGTGGGACGTGGAAAGGTCCGCAAGCTGCAGATCGCCATGCCGCCGGAGAACCGCAGCTAGGAATCGATGGGCGTTGGCTCACATCCTGATGGGTCAATAATGTCCGTGGGTTGCGGCAAGATAGACCTGTGAGCACACCAGAGAATCCAGATCCGGTCGACACCACAACCCAGGTTGGCGCTGCGGCCTTAGTCGCAGAAGAGGGAACACCTCCTTCGGAGAGCCTGCGGGACGAGTATGAGCAACTTGCCGACCTCGTTCGCAAGTATCGCTATGCCTATTACCAAGAGGACGCGCCCACGGTTTCCGACGCCGAGTTCGATGAACTGTACCGTCGCCTGGAAGAAATCGAGGCGCTGCACCCGGAACTCGTCTCCAACGACTCGCCCACGCAGGAAGTTGGCGGCGAAGTCTCGGCTGCCTTCACCGCCGTCGCGCATCTGCAGCGGATGTACAGCCTCGACGACGTCTTTTCCCTCGAGGAGCTCGAAGCCTGGGTTCGCAAGGCTGAATCTTCAGTAGCGAGGCTCGGGGACAGCGTCCCGCCGATCGCCTGGCTGACTGAACTGAAAATCGATGGGCTCGCCGTGAACCTGCTGTACCGGGACGGAAAATTGGTGCGGGCGGCCACCCGAGGTGACGGCACAACAGGTGAGGACATCACCCATAACGTCCTCACCATCAAGGAGATCCCGCGTCAGCTCAGCGGCTCGGGTTATCCCTCGGAAGTTGAAATTCGTGGGGAAGTGTTCATTCCCTCCAAGGCGTTCGTGGAGTTCAACGAAGCCCTGGTTGCCGCAGGCAAAGCCCCCCTCGCCAATCCACGCAATGCGGCTGCGGGCTCGCTCCGCCAAAAGGACCCGGCAGAAACAGCAAAGCGTCCCTTGAGCATGTTCGTTCACGGTATCGGCGCCCGGGAGGGCCTTAATGCCATGAGCCAATCCGAAACCTATAAGTTGCTGGCTGACTGGGGGCTGCCTGTCAGCCCCTACTTCAAAGTTCTGGATTCCTTTGAAGGCGTCCTGGAATTTATCGCCCATTATGGCGAGCACCGGCATGATCTCCTCCACGAAATCGACGGCATCGTGGTCAAGATTGACGATTTCGCCACACAACGTGCCCTCGGCTACACCTCCCGCGTCCCCAGATGGGCCGCCGCCTACAAGTACCCGCCGGAGGAAGTCCACACCAAACTTTTGGACATTCTCGTCAACGTGGGCCGCACGGGGCGCGTCACGCCGTTTGGCATGATGGAGCCGGTGAAGGTGGCGGGTTCCACCGTGGGAATGGCCACTCTGCATAACCAGGATGTGGTCAAGGCCAAGGGCGTCATGATCGGCGACATCGTGATTCTCCGCAAGGCCGGTGATGTGATTCCCGAGATCGTTGGACCTGTACTGGCGCTGCGCGACCAACAGGATCCACCCGTGCGCGAATTCGTGATGCCCACCGAGTGCCCGTCTTGCGGCACCCCGCTGGCACCGGCAAAAGAAAGCGACGTGGACATCCGTTGCCCCAATGCCAAGTCCTGCCCGTCACAGCTGCGTGAGCGTGTTTTCCATCTGGCTGGCCGCGGTGCGTTCGATATCGAGGCCCTGGGCTGGGAAGCGGCGATCGCCTTGACGCAGCCGGCAGAGCCGGAGACTCCGCCGTTGACCAGCGAAGCCGGGCTGTTCAATTTGAAGCGTGAGGATCTGGCGAATGTCATGATCCGCCGGGAGAAGAGGTCCAAGGGCGTAGGCACGGGCCAGTACGAGCTTGTTCCGTACTTCTACTCACGTGGGACGGCAAAGTCGCCATCGAAGCCAACGGCAACCACGGAAAAACTCTTTGCCGAGTTGGAGAAAGCGAAGAAGCAGCCCCTGTGGCGCGTCCTCGTGGCCTTGTCCATTCGCCATGTGGGACCCACTGCCTCCCGTGCCCTGGCGACGGCCTTTGGCAGCATGGACGCGATCCGGAACGCCACTGAAGATCAGCTTGCGCATGTTGACGGAGTTGGACCCACCATCGCCGAAGCCCTAAAGGAATGGTTCGCTGTGGACTGGCACAACGAGATCGTGGACAGCTGGGCCGCTGCCGGCGTGCGGATGGAAGACGAACGCGATACCAGCATGCCGCGAACCCTGGAGGGACTCACCATCGTGGTCACGGGGACGCTGCCCAACTTCAGCCGGGACGAGGCCAAGGAAGCCATCATCATCCGTGGCGGGAAGGCCTCCGGCTCGGTGTCCAAGAACACCAGCTACCTCGTTGCTGGTGAAAGTGCTGGGACCAAGCTGGATAAAGCCGAGCAGCTCGGCGTTCCGATCTTGGATGAGGACGGCTTCCGCGAGCTGTTGGCGAACGGCCCGGCAAAGGCGGATGCTGACGCTGACTCCGAGGCCGATGCTGACTCCGAGGCAGGGGCCGAGTTTGAATCCGAAGCCGACGCTGCAGAGACAGTGAAAGCAGACGCAGAATGACCGACGCCATCGAGTTGCTCGCCGTAGCGAAACGCGCTGCTGCTGCGGGCGCGGCTGTCCTGTCCCGGAGATCTGCCGCGGGCACAGGCGGCGCCGGGTTGGGAATGTCCAACAAAGGCGATGCCGGCGACTGGGTGACCGAGTTCGACGTCGCAGCAGAGAACGCAGTCCGCGAGGCAATCCTGGCCGAACGGCCTAATGACACCATTACGGGCGAGGAGCACGGGACCACGAGGCCCGAGCAACCCTCGGGTTACCGCTGGTCCATTGATCCCCTTGATGGCACCACCAACTTCATCCGCAACATCGTCTATTACGCCACATCAGTGGCCGTCGCCGATGCCGACGGCGTCTGGCGGGCGGGAGTAGTTCATGCGCCGGCCCTGGGACGGGTCTACTCGGCCGCCCGGGGCAAGGGCGCCTGGTTGGAAGTCGCGGGGGAGACAACCCGCTTGGCTGGCCCCGTTCCCGGACGCACCGGCCTCATCCTTGCCACAGGATTCAGTTACGATCCCGATACCCGCGCCAATCAAGCGGAAGGCCTCGCTGAACTGATGAACGGCTTCGCGGATGTTCGGAGGCTGGGTTCAGCGGCCTTGGATCTGTGCCTGGTGGCAGACGGCACCCACGACGCCTTTGGGGAGCGCGGATTGAACGAGCATGATTTCTCTGCCGGCGCCCTGATCGCCGAGGAAGCGGGCTGTTGGGTGCGCAGGCCACGGCTGGAGAGCCCACTCGACGGAGGCCCAACTATCGAGGATCGCTTGGCCGCGTGGACGTGCGCAGGCGCCCTGGAACTCTCCGGGAAATTCCCCCTTTGATCAACGCCCTGTTCCCGTGATCAAGACCCTCGCCATCGCCAACTACCGCTCCATCCGGGACCTGGCGGTTGAGCTCCATGGCCTGGACGTGGTCACGGGGGCGAATGGCAGCGGGAAATCCTCCCTCTACCGTGCGCTGCGCCTGCTGGCCGAATGCGCCGGGGGTGACTCCGGAAACGTGGTGGGATCCTTGGCCAGGGATGGCGGGCTGGCGTCCACGCTCTGGGCCGGCCCTGAGTCGATCAGCGAGGCGATGCGGCGTGGTGAAGTACCTGTTCAAGGCACGGTCCGCAGGGACTCCGTCAACCTGAAACTGGGGTATTCCGGGGACGACTTCGGCTACCTCGTGGACTTGGGCATGCCCGTGTCCAGTGGCGCCGGATTCGATCAGGAAACAGGCAGGCCCCGCCCTTCGGCTTTTAGCCTGGATCCCGAGATCAAGCGCGAGCAGATCTTTTCCGGACCAGTGGCAAGGCCAGGCTCCCTGTTGGTGGATCGTAAAGGAAGCCTGGCGAAGCTCCGGGGAGCTGATGGGGACTGGACTGAGCTTTCGCGGCGGCTGGACACTTTCCAGAGCATGTTGACCGAAGTATCGGACCAGGATAGGGCTCCCGAAGTTCTCCGGGTCCGGGACTCTGTGCGTTCCTGGCGGTTCTACGATCACTTCCGGACAGATGCGGAAGCGCCCGCCAGGCAAGCACAGCTTGGCACCCGCACTCCTGTGCTGCACCACAGCGGAAAGGATCTGGCCGCGGCCCTGCAGACACTGCGGGAAGTGGGATTTGAGCGTCAGTTGGATGCCGCCGTCGATCACGCTTTTCCGGGGAGCCGCCTGGAGATTGCCGTGAGCGACGGCCGCTTCAGTGTGGAATTGCGGCAACCTGGCATGCTGCGGCCCATGAAGGCGTCAGAACTCTCTGATGGAACGTTGCGGTTCCTGCTGCTGACCGCTGCCCTGCTCACTCCGCGGCCACCGGAGTTGATGGTCCTCAACGAACCCGAAACGAGCCTCCATGTCGATCTGATGCCGGCACTGGCTGGACTCATCGTCCAAGCCAGTGCCAACAGCCAGATGATCGTGGTGACGCACTCCGAAGCACTGCTCAGCGCGCTCCGGGAAAGTGGAGCCGCCCACGAGCACGAGCTCTACAAGGACCTCGGCGAAACCCGGATCAAGGGACTCGGTTCCCTCGAAGGCCCGTTGTGGAGTTGGCCTAAGCGCTGAGCACGCGGAGGCTAGCCGGTTGTCAGAAAGCCGAGCCGATGGATGTGAGCTGCTGCACCGCGGAACCGGAGAAACGGTTTCCAGGCCGGGCCAGCCCGTAGTGTCCACGCAGGGTCGAGGCCGTGTATTCGGTGCGGAACAGGCCCCGCTGCTGAAGGATCGGCACCACGTGGTCCACGAAGACCTCCAAGCCCGAGGGCAGGACCGGCGGCATGATGTTGAAGCCATCGGCGGCGCCGGCTTGGAACCAGTCCTGGATGGCGTCGGCCACTTGCTCCGGTGTGCCGGAGAAGGTGCGGTGCCCGCGTCCGCCGCCCAAACGGCCGATCAGTTGCCGGACAGTAAGCTGTTCACGGCGGGCCAGCTCCACGATCAGCGTGTACCGGCTCTTGGCTCCCTCAATCTCGTCCTCGGAGGGGAGGTCCGCAGGCAGCTGCTGGTCCAGTGGCAAGTCCTCCGGTGCCAGGCGCAAGGTCTTTGCCAGCTGCTCACGGGCATATTCCGGCTTGATCAGTTCATCGAGTTCACCCTCGAGCTTCAGCGCCTCTGCTTCCGTTGAGCCGATGACGGGGACGATGCCCGGCAGGATCTTGATGCCCTCCGGATCGCGCCCCACGGCCAAGGTACGGGCCTTCAAATCGGCGTAGAAAGCTTGTGCATCCTCCAGGGTTTGATGGGCGGTGAAAACAGCCTCCGCGTACTGTGCAGCAAGCTTCTTACCGTCTTCCGAGGACCCGGCCTGAACGATCAGCGGGTGGCCCTGTGGTGAACGGGGTACGTTGAGCGGGCCACGGACACGGAAATGCGTGCCTTCGTGCTCGATTGCGCGGATCTTGGTGTCATCACCCCAGACTCCCTCGGCCTTGTCGGCGAGCACGGCGTCGTCTTCCCAACTGTCCCAGAGCTTCTGCGCCACTTCGATGAATTCGGCAGCCCGCTCGTAGCGGACAGCGTGGGCGGGCTGGTCATCCACGCCGAAGTTGCGCGCAGCGTCAGGTCCCGCCGTCGTCACCACATTCCAGCCTGCCCGGCCACCGCTGACCCAGTCCACCGACGCGAAGCGGCGTGCCAGGTTGAAGGGGTCGTTGTAGGTGGTGGAAGCAGTGGCGATCAGGCCGATCTTTTCTGTGGCTGCAGCGATGGCGGTCAGCAGCACGGTTGGCTCAAGCTTGCCCGCTGGACGGCGCCCGACCTCCCCGAACAGCACAGGGGAGTCGGCAAAGAAGATCGAGTCTAGCTTTCCGCGCTCGGCCGTGCGGGCCAGGTGCTGGTAATGCTCCACTTTGGTGGAGGAAAGGGGGTCGCTTTCAGGCAGGCGCCAGGAGGCCTCGTGGTGGCCTGTGCTCATGAGGAAAGCGTTGAGGTGGAGTTGGCGCTGTGGCGTGGACATGGGTTTCTCCTTTGATCCAGGTGAGGGTGTGGCAACTCAAGCACGGCCACAACACCCCTCGCCAGCTCCTCGACATGCGGCCGCAACAGCGCGAAACCGGGCTTAATGGCGAGCCACAGGACTCAATCCAGAGCCACGGAAAGCAACACAAAAAGCAGCCCAACGGCGGGCCAGGGATCAACGTGACGCAACAATCCGCCGTCGGGAATTCAACGCCGGACTGATAGTTCCGTCACGGAAAGGGCTGTTTGGCGCGTGGTGCGGCGAGCCCGCCACTACCATTGATAAGTGCATTCGTCGATTACTGTCCGCCCAGCCCTGCCCGAAGACTACGACGACGTTGCCCGCATCACGCAGGATTCATACGTCACGGCGGGGTACTACGGCAGCGCGGACCATCCGTACCTGCAGCAACTCCAAGACGTGGCAGCGCGGGCGGAGCACGCCGATATCTTCGTCGCGGAACGGAACGGCCAGGTGATCGGTTCCGTCACGGCAGCACCAGCGGGTGGCGGTTTCTCCGACATCGGCCTGGACGACGAACTGGAACTGCGCACCCTCGTGGTAGATCCCGCGGTGCAGCGTTCCGGCGCCGGACGCGCTTTGGTGCAGGCCGTCGTCGAGCAAGCCAAAGCGATGGACGGCATCGGTGCTGTCTCCCTCACCACGGGAGCCACGTGGGAGAGTGCTAACGCCCTCTACGCCCGGACCGGTTTTGCCCGCGCTCCGCACCGCGACTGGTTCGTCCCCGGCACCGACATAAAGCTGTTCGTTTACAGGCTGGACCTCCCGCAGCCATAAAGTTTCCTTTCGTAAACCCCGCTAGGTTTGTACAACCGGAACGGGCACAGCGATCAGGAAGGCGCGGCATGCGCAAGACATATGGCACGGGTTCCGTTTGGGAACAGACCCTTGGATACTCCCGCGCGGTCCATGTGGACAACACACTCTTCATTTCTGCTACGGCGGCTTCCGGACCTGATGGGATAGTGGGCGATGACTTCTACTCGCAAACCAAATACATCCTTGAGAAGCTCGGAGCGGTCCTCGAAGAAGCAGGGTTCTCCTACGAGGACGTCGTACAGTCCAAGCTGTACCTGACGGATATCAGCAAATGGGAAGACGCCGGCCGCGCCCACGGTGAGGTTTTCGGCGAGATCCGCCCCACCCTGGCCTTGGTGCACGTGCTGCCATTCCTGGATTCCAAGATGCTCGTGGAGATCGAGCTCGTCGCGCAGAAGTCCGCGTAACCCGGACGTTTAGCTGCCTGGCCGGGTTAGCCCGGAATGCCGTAGCGGTGTTCCGGGCGGCCCGTGCTTCCGTAGCGTAATTGGATTTCGACGGCGCCATCGTCGGCCAGCGAGGACAGGTACCTCTGCGCGGTCGCCCGGGAAACGCCCACCCGGTCTGCGACTTCGGCGGCTGAGTACTGTTCGCCGGGAAGCAGCGATTCCAGGACTGCGGCTTCGGTTGCTGACCTTGGTTTTTGAGCGGGCGTCACGTCACCTGGGATCAGTGCCCGCTTGGCACGCTCAATCGATGTCTGATCAACACCCGTTTGCTGCCCAAGGATCCGGCGATACCGTGCATAGGACCTCAGCTGTTGGGACAAGGATTCCGCGGTGAAAGGCTTCAACAAGTACCCCAGCGCGCCGCGGCGCATCGCCACCCTGATGGACGGGGCGTCAGAGGCCGCTGTCAGCATGATGGCATCGATGTCCAGCTGGCCCAGCAAATCAAGCCCTGAACCGTCCGGCAGGTAGACGTCAAGCAACACCAGGTCAGGACGCAGGCTGTGGATCGCCTGCAGAGCCTGGGACACGGAACCGGCCGGAGCGAGCGCCATGAATCCGGCCACCGAGTCCACGTAGGCTGCGTGCAGTCTGGCGACGTGGAAGTCATCGTCCACAATGAGCACCCTCAAATCCTCAGCCACTGCTGTCCTCCCGCATAGTCGTACCGGCTTCCGTGCCCGACGCCGTGCCGGTTGGGGCTTCAGCGCCGCCGTCGGACGCTCGCCCCATTACGCCAGGTATTGTCGCCATAAAGACAGCTCCGGGGCCGCCTTTCCTGCCGGTCTCCAAGACGCGTACGTCCCCACCCCTGCGCCGGGCCAACTGCCGCACCAAAGCCAAGCCCAAACCTTGTCCAGCCCCCGGGCGTACGGGTTGTTCCGACGTCGTGAATCCTTCGGCGAAGACTTCCTCGGGTTCCAGGCCACCCAAACCGTCTCCGGAATCGCCGACGACGATATGCAGGGTTCCGCTGTCCTGACCGGCGTCGTCAAGCAACTCAAGTTCTACCCAGCGCTCCGAAGCGGAACCGGCGACGGCGGCACTTACGGCGTTGTCGATCAGGTTGCCGAGCACTGTGGTGACGTCCTGCGGATCGGCCACGTGCCCCCGGACCAACGTTTCAGGCCCGATCCGGAGCGCCACTCCGCGTTCGGACGCCTCCACGCTCTTGGCGCCCACGAATGCCTGCAAGTATGTGTCCTGAAGGAGCTCGGCCTGCTCCACAGGGAATTTCAGGGGGCCAGTGGCGGAGATCCTTGCCAGGTATTCCTTGGCTTGCTCGTGTTGGCCGATGCTCATGAAGCCAGCAATCGTATGGAGTTGGTTGGCGAATTCATGGCGCTGGGCGCGCAGGGCTGTGGACATGGTTCCTACCGCGTCCAACTGGCGGGTCAGTTGTTGCAGTTCGGTGCGGTCTCGGAGCATGACCACCCAGCCGAGGTCTTCCTTGCGGTGCCAGGCTTTTCGGGCGCTGGCCACCAGGACCCTTCCGCCAGCTACCAGCTCCACGGCTTCGGCGTCGCGGGCTGCGGGTCGGGTGAGCTGCTTGAGTTGCCCGGGAACGTTGGCTGTAGTCCAGTCCTGGCCGGTGGCGTCGGGCAGGTCCAGAAGCCTGGCGGCAGCGGCGTTGAACACGGAGATGCGTCCATCGGCTGCGATCCCGATCACGCCCTCGTCCACGCCTTGGAGCACTGCCACTTGGTCGTGGACGAGGGTGCTGATCTCCTCTGGTTCCAAGCCCAACGTGAGGCGTTGCAAGCGGGCCCGAAGCAGGAATGAAGCGAGGACACCAGCCAGGAGAGCGCCGCCGGCGGTCAGGGCAATGGGCACAATGTCCTGTGCCAGGCTCTTGCTGAGGGACTGCATGGAGTAGCCGACGCTGACTTCGCCCACGATGGGTCCCGGGGTGGCTGCATTATCGGGTGAGGGTGCGGATGCGGGCGCATACACGGGGACCTTGGCCCCCGCCGACGGCCCCAATGTGCCAGTGTTGCGCGTGGTGATCTCCTGGCCGGCCAATGCCACCGAGGGATCGGTACTGACGCGTTCGCCGAGGCGTGCAATTTCCGGGTGGGCAAGCCGAAGTCCCGTTTCGTCCGTGATGACGACGAAGAGTGCGCCAGTGCGGATCCGGGCGGCTTCTGCTGCTGCCTGCAAGGGGCCGGCGGCCAAAACGCTGGCTGGCGGTGTTCCTTCTTCTTTGCTGATGGCCTGCACGTCTTCCCGGATATCGGGATCCGCCGCAACTGTGCGGGCTAGCGTGAGTGCCTGGTTTTCGGCTTCGTCGCCGATCCGTTCGTAGACCAGCCACGCATGGACGGCACCGCTCAGGAGCACAACAAGAAGAACTACCCCCAGTTGGAGGAGGAGCGTCTGGGTGGAGAAACGCATACTGACCTTGGTAAAGCGCGGCACCGTTACTCCTTTCCTCCAGCTCCATTGAAGCACTGAGCACAATGCGCAAAACGCTCGCAATGATCAGTATTCCCAACAATTCCCGGAAACCCCAGCCCGTGACGGGCGCCACTATAACGTCTGTAGTGCGCATCACATCGAAGTGGTGCCATTCACAGTAGTAAGGAGCCGGCCGTGCTGGTTTTGCTTGGATTCGCAATGATTGCGGTATTCATGGTCCTGATCATGACCAAAAAGTTGACGCCCGTCTTGGCGCTGATCATCGTCCCCACCATCTTTGGTCTCTTTGCAGGGGCAGGCTTGGGCATTGGCCCTATGGTCATGGACTCGATGAAGTCCATGACCTCCACGGCCGCGCTCCTCATGTTCGCCATCATCTACTTCGGCCTGATGATCGACGTCGGGCTGTTCGACCCCCTGGTGAAGTTCATCCTGCGCAAGCTCGGCAATGACCCCGCCAAGGTAGTCCTGGGCACGGCGATCCTCGCTGCAGCAGTCTCCCTCGATGGCGACGGCTCAACCACCTTCATCCTCACCACCGCAGCCATGCTTCCGGTGTACCTGCGCCTGAAGATGAGCCCCGTGGTCCTCACCTGCGTGGCCGGCCTCGCCAACGGCACCATGAACATCCTCCCGTGGGGCGGACCCACAGCCCGCGCTGCAACAGCACTGAAGCTGGACGTCAACGACGTCTTCGTCCCCATGGTCCCGTCCCTCATCGTTGGCCTCATCGTTGTACTCGTCTTCTCCTGGCTGCTCGGCCTGCAGGAACGTAACCGCCTCCGCACCACCGCCCCCGAAATCTGGGGCGACGGCGCAGATCCTTCTGACGCGTTCGACGGCGGCAACGGCCGCGGCGGTTCGGGCGCGAGCAAGGGCCGCTTCGGCTTTGGCCGCACCGGCTCAACCACAACTGCACCCAAGCCGGTAACCGGCGGAGGCGCCGGCGTCGCGGTTCTCGAACGTACTGAAGAGCTGGTGGACGATCACGACACCGCCATGGCTGATACCGCACTGGATCCCAACCGCACCACGCTGCGCCCCAAACTGTTCTGGTTCAACCTTGGGCTCACTGTCGCCGTCATGGTCACTCTGGTAGCGAACATCGTCCCGCTCCCGTTCGTCTTCATGGTGGGCGCTGCCATCGCACTGCTGGTCAACTTCCCCAAGGTCAAGGACCAGGGCGCCCAGCTGATCGCCCACGCACCGTCGATCGTCGCCGTCGTCAGCATGGTCATGGCCGCTGCAGTCCTCACCGGTGTCCTCAACGGCACCGGCATGGTCAAAGCAATGTCCGAGTGGCTCGTCCAGATCATCCCCGCGGACATGGGTCCGTTCATGGCAGTCATCACGGGTGTGCTGAGCATCCCAATGACGTTCTTCATGAGCAACGACGCCTTCTACTTCGGTGTACTGCCGGTCCTCAGTGAAACCGCAGCCCACTATGGTGTTGGCGCAGCGGACATGGCCCGGGCTTCCATCACCGGCCAGCCGTTCCACCTCCAGAGCCCGCTGGTCCCCGCGATCCTGCTGCTGGTGTCGCTGGCCAAGGTAGACCTGGGTGACCACCACAAGAAGGTCCTCTGGCGCACGGCAGTCATCTCGATCGTCATGTTGGCCGTCGGAGTCCTGACCGGAGCAATCGGCATCGGCTAAACAACCCCATCAAGCAACGCGGGGTCACTTGCGGCCCATCCAGACACTTTGGATGGGCCCTAAGTGACCCCGCGTTGTTGTGTGCTGCGGCGTACGACGGCTCACCCAAGCCAAGTAGACTGGTTCGGAAAACCATTTGAACTTTGCAGGGGAGATCCATGGCTGCGATCAACCGTGACGACGTCGCGCATCTTGCGCGTCTGGCTCACATTGAAATGAGTGCCGAAGAGCTGGACAGGATGGCGGTTGAGCTTGCCGTCATCGTGGATTCGGTGAAGTCCGTCAGCGAAGCCGCCGGGGAGGATGTCCCGGCCACGTCCCACCCGATTCCGTTGACCAACGTGTTCCGTGAGGACGTCGTGGGCCACACGTTTACGGCTGAGCAGGCGTTGTCCGGTGCTCCGGATGCTTACGAGAACCGTTTCAAGGTCCCGGCAATCCTGGATGAGGACTAATTACTATGACTGAGCTGAAGAACGAACTCATTCGCCACTCCGCTGCCGATCTTGCTGCGAAGCTTGCTGCCCGCGAGGTTTCCGCTGTTGAAGTGACGCAGGCGCACCTTGACCGTATTGCTGACGTGGACGGCCAGATTAACGCGTTCTTGCACGTTAATACCGAAGAAGCCCTGGCTGTTGCGGCCGAGGTTGACGCTGCGCGCGCCGCTGGTGGCGCCGCGGCCGAGGAACTTCATGCCCTGGCTGGTGTGCCGATCGCGGTTAAGGACTTGATCGTGACGATTGGCCAGCCGACCACCGCTGGTTCCAAGATCCTTGAGGGCTGGCACAGCCCCTACGACGCCACGGTGATCAAGAAGCTCCGTGCTGCGAAGATGCCGATCCTTGGCAAGACCAACCTTGACGAGTTCGCCATGGGTTCCTCCACGGAGCATTCGGCGTATGGGCCCACGCGCAACCCCTGGGACCTGGACCGTATTCCTGGTGGTTCAGGGGGCGGCTCGGCTGCCGCCGTCGCTGCTTTCGAAGCGCCGCTGGCGTTGGGCACGGACACCGGTGGATCGATCCGCCAACCCGGTGCTGTCACCGGAACCGTCGGCGTCAAGCCGACGTACGGTGCAGTTTCCCGCTACGGCGCGATTGCCATGGCATCCTCGCTGGACCAGATTGGCCCGGTGTCCCGCACGGTGCTGGACTCGGCACTGTTGCAGGAAGTCATCGGTGGCCACGACCCGTTCGATTCGACGTCCCTGACCGATCCGTTCGACAACCTCGCTGCTGCTGCCCGCGTGGGCAATGTTGCCGGCATGAAGATCGGCATCATCAAGGAGCTGCACGGCGAGGGCTACCAGGCCGGCGTCGAGAACCGCTTCAACGAGTCCCTTCAGCTGCTCAAGGATGCCGGAGCGGACATCGTTGAGGTTTCCTGCCCCAACCTGAAGTACGCCCTGGGCGCGTACTACCTGATCATGCCGTCCGAGGCGTCCAGCAACCTGGCCAAATTCGACGGCGTTCGGTATGGCTTGCGTGCCCTGCCCCAGGACGGCCCAATGACGATCGAGCGCGTCATGGGTGCGACCCGCGCCGCCGGCTTTGGTGATGAGGTCAAGCGCCGCATCATCCTGGGGACCTATGCCCTGAGCGCTGGTTATTACGACGCCTACTACGGTTCGGCGCAGAAGGTCCGCACACTCATTCAGCGCGACTTCGACGCCGCGTTCTCCAACGCGGATGTCCTCATTTCGCCTACGGCTCCCACCACAGCGTTCAAATTGGGGGAGAAGGCGAACGATCCTCTGGCCATGTACCTGAATGACGTCGCCACCATACCCGCCAATATGGCTGGTATCCCGGGCTTGTCGCTGCCCGGCGGCCTGGCTGATGAGGACGGCTTGCCTGTTGGCGTGCAGTTGCTGGCCCCTGCCCGCCAGGATGCGCGCCTGTACCGTGTGGGTGCTGTGCTTGAATCCATTCTGGAAGAAAAGTGGGGCGGCCCGCTCCTTGCCCAGGCTCCTGAATTGAAGACACCTGCTCTCGGTGCCGCATCCAACTCCGCCGGAGGTTCAAACTAATGTCCGTCGACGCAACCCTGAGCTTCGAAGAGGCCATGGAGAAGTACGATCCTGTTCTGGGTTTCGAGGTCCACGTGGAACTCAATACCAAGACCAAGATGTTCTCTTCCGCCCCGAACGTCTTCGGCGATGAGCCGAACACCAACGTCAACGAGGTGGATCTCGGCATGCCCGGCGTCCTCCCGGTGGTGAACAAGACGGCTGTGGAGTCCTCCGTCAAGATCGGCCTTGCCCTGAACTGCAAGATCGCCGAGTACTGCCGGTTCGCCCGGAAGAACTACTTCTACCCGGACACCCCGAAGAACTTCCAGACCTCACAGTATGACGAGCCGATCGCGTACGACGGTTACCTGGACATCGAGCTTGAGGACGGCACGGTCTTCCGCGTCGAGATCGAGCGTGCCCACATGGAAGAGGACGCCGGAAAGCTCACCCACATGGGTGGTTCCGCGGGCCGCATCCAGGGCGCCGACTACTCGCTGGTGGACTACAACCGTTCGGGTGTTCCCCTGGTGGAAATCGTCACCAAGCCGATCCAGGGTGCGGGAAGCCGTGCTCCGGAGCTGGCCAAGGCCTACGTTGCCGCGGTCCGCGAAATCGTGAAGAACCTTGGTGTTTCGGATGCCAAGATGGAACGCGGCAACGTCCGGTGCGACGCCAACGTTTCCCTGCGCCCGCACGGCCAGGAACGTTTCGGCATCCGCTCGGAGACGAAGAACGTTAACTCGCTGCGCGCCGTCGAGCACGCCGTTCGTTACGAGATCCAGCGCCACGCTGCCGTCCTGGACTCCGGCCAGCCGGTGATCCAGGAGACGCGCCACTGGCACGAGGACACGCGTTCGACGACGTCGGGCCGCGCAAAGTCCGACGCCGACGATTACCGCTACTTCCCCGAGCCGGACCTGGTTCCCGTCGTCGCCTCCCGCGAGTGGGTGGAGGAGCTTCGTGCCACCCTTCCAGAGCCGCCGGCCGAACGCCGCAAGCGGCTCAAGGAAGCCTGGGGCTACTCGGATTTGGAGTTCCGCGACGTGGTCAACGCCGGCGTCATGGACTCGATCGAGGAAACCATCGCGGCTGGTGCCAGCGCAGATGTTGCCCGGAAGTGGTGGATGGGTGAGATCGTTGGCCGCGCCAAGGTTGCCGACGTCGATCCTTCGGCCCTCGGTGTCACACCGCAGGTCATCGTCGAGCTGAACAAGCTGGTCGAGGACGGCAAGATCAACAACAAGATGGCCACCCAGGTCCTGGACGGCGTTCTTGCCGGCGAAGGTACACCGGCCGAGATCGTTGAAAAGCGCGGCCTTGCGGTGGTTTCCGACGACGGTCCGTTGCTGGAAGCCATCGACGCCGCACTTGCTGCGCAGCCTGACGTTGCGGAGAAGATCCGTAGCGGCAAGCTCCAAGCCATTGGTGCAATCGTGGGTGGAGTCATGAAGGCCACACGCGGCCAAGCCGATGCCGGCCGTGTCAAGGAGCTCATCCTGGAGAAGCTCGGCGTCCAGGCCTAAGCACCCAAGTAGCTGGCAGTTGTTGTTGATTTGAGCGCTCAGAACAACCCCAACTGCCAGCTACTTTTTTGTCCGGCCGGGCGCACAATTGATTCATGGCCACCATCACGCCGGGCCTTCGCAAGGCCCTCATCGCCAGCGGCATCGCCGTCGCCCTGACCGGCGGCGGGGCAGCCGCAGTGTGGGCAGGCACCCAACCGAGCCCATCGCCGTCGAGCGCTACTGCCTCACCAAGTCCCTCCGCATCTGACGGCGCCAAGCGCCCAGAGGGGCGAGCCCAGGGGATCCATGGCGAGCACGTTGTGAAACAGCAGGACGGCACCTTCCGCACTGTGGTCACACAGACAGGCAAGATCGAGTCCGTGAGTGATTCTGCCATCACCGTCAAGAGCGAAGATGGCTTCACGCAGAGGTACGCGATCAACTCCGGGACCCGCATCTCACGCATGCCCACCGCGGTCTCAGAACTGCGCAACGGCAAGGGCAAGCCCGCGCTGCCATCAGCTACCGCGGCGGATCTCAAGGCCGGCGACACCGTTAGGATTGCCGGGACCAAGGACGGCGACACCGTGACGGCACAGCGCATTGTGGCCGGTGAGCTTCCGGCTATCCTCAAAGGGCATCTCAAGGGGCACGGACATAAGGTGCTTTGACTGGAGTTCGCACAGCACCAGACCCTAACCAGTGATTCGGTGAGTTCTGCGATTAGGGTGTAACTGTGAATCAGCCGTTGGACGAAGGTCCGTTCTTCCATGGCACAAAAGCCGACCTTCGGGAAGGGGATCTCCTGAGCGCGGGCTTCAGGTCGAACTACCGGCCCGAGGTCGTGATGAACCACATCTACTTCACAGCTCTGCGGGATGGCGCAGGACTGGCTGCCGAACTCGCGGCCGGTGAAACTGAGCCGCGCGTTTACGTCGTCGAGCCGACCGGCGCCTTCGAGGACGATCCGAACGTGACCGATAAGAAATTCCCCGGCAACCCCACCCGGTCATACCGCAGCAGGGCGCCGCTCAGGGTCCTCAGCGAAGTCACCGATTGGACGCGCCTGGAGCCCGAGGCGCTGCGAGCGTGGAAGGAACGCCTGGCAGCAATACTTGCGGACGAGCGCGGCGAAATCATCAACTGACGATTCTCCTCGTCGAAGCCGGAACCTTTAGAGAGCCACTGTCCTGAATCCGAGGTTGGCGCTGGCCGAGTCAGGCGTGTTGGAACTCCGTGCGGCCAGCCGGTAACGGTTGCAGTAGGAGTCGTGGCACAGGTATGAGCCGCCGCGCATAACCCGTCCGCGGCCAATCGTTGGGCCTTGGGGGTCTTCTACGGTTCCGGCGGTCAGGCACGTCTTGTAGTACTTGGGCAGGAACCAATCGCTGCACCACTCCCAGACGTTGCCGCTGGTCTGGTAGAGCCCATAACCGTTGGGGGCGAAGGACCTGGCCGGTGCCGTAGTGAGGTAGCCGTCCTCGACGTCGTTACGCACGGGGAACTCGCCCTGCCAGATGTTGCAGTTGTGCCGGGCGCTGCCTTCGGCGCTGTCATTGTGAAGCTCGTTGCCCCATGGATAGCGCTGCCCGGCCGCACCGCCCCGTGCTGCATACTCCCATTCCGCTTCGGTGGGCAGTCGTCGGCCCGCCCACGCGCAGTAGGCCATGGCGTCATTGAAGGACACGTGCGTCACTGGATGGTCCGGGATGTCCGTCCAGTGGGAGAGGGGTCCGGCCGGATGGGCCCAGTCGGCGCCACGGACATTGAGCCACCAAGGGACGTTGTTGACCCGGTTCAGGATGTCGCGTGGCTCGGCCTTGACGGCAAGATGGAACACCGCAGAGGTCCCGAACTCTTCCGATTCCGTGCGGTGCGCTGTGGCATCCACGAACGCCGCGAACTCGGCGTTGGTGACGGTGGTGGCGCTGATGATGAATCCGGAAACGGACACCTCGTGGACTGGCGTCTCGCCATCTCCGTCGTAGCCTTCACCGAAAGGATCGCCCATGGCGAAGGTCCCGGACGGGATCCGGACGTCGTTATGACCCGCTGTCGCGGCGTCGTTGCCCGAATGTACGACGCCGGTGCTCGGGTTCCGGTGTCCGCCCGCCGCGCGTAGGGGGAGCGTCAGTCCGGGTTTGGTGTGTTCCCGGGCGCCGGCGCCCGGGCTGCAGCAATCTGCCATTTCAACCTTCCCTCTGCGGTTCTCCATCAATCTTAGTGGCGTCGGCCACACTGCCCGACAGTGATCAAAACTGATTTCTATCGTCAGTTTCAATCATGATCTTGCAAACATGAACGAGGTCGTTTATGGTTTGTTAAACGGTTAACGAAGGTGTTTTGAATCACACTCTTCAAGCAAACATTGATGGCCCTTGCCCCAGCACTGAGGAGACAGCATGAACTCGACGACGCAACAAGCTCCGGCTTTGCCGGAAGCGCGCCGCGTCCCGGAGCCATTGCCCGGTAAATCCGGCAGGGCGAGGCGCAAGGGCAACAGGGCACCGCAGCAAAGCTTCCGCTCAAGGCTGAGGCGCGATAAGCAGATGCTCCTGATGATGCTCCCGGGTGTTGCTTTCCTGCTGCTCTTCTTCTACATCCCGATCCTGGGCAACGTCATCGCGTTCCAGGACTACCAGCCCTACCTCGGCATCGGGGATAGCCTTTTTGTTGGCTGGCAGAACTTCGTGGACCTGTTCGGCAACCCCGACTTCATCCATGCGTTCTGGAACACGCTCTACCTTGCGGCGTGGCAGCTGGTTTTCCTTTTCCCGGTGCCGCTAGTGCTTGCACTGATTGTGGACTCACTGATCAGCACGCGGGTCCGCAGGATTTTCCAGAGCATCGCCTATCTGCCGCACTTCCTGTCCTGGGTCCTGGTGATCGCATTCTTCCAGCAGATGTTGGGCGGTGCGGGCTTCGTGAACAACCTGCTCCGCGATATGGGCATGGATCCGATTCCGTTCATGACCAATCCGGAAACCTTCCCCGTCATGGTGGTCATCCAGATGATCTGGAAGGACGCCGGCTGGGCCATGATCATTTTCCTCGCCGCCCTGGCAAGCATCGATGCCTCCTTGTATGAAGCAGCGGCTGCTGACGGCGCGGGACGTTGGCGCCGGATGTGGCACATCACCCTGCCTGGGCTAAGGCCCGTGATCGTACTCCTCCTGATCCTGCGCATTGGCGACATCCTCTCCGTCGGTTTTGAGCAGTTCATCCTCCAACGCGACGCCGTGGGCGCAGGGGCAGCGGAAGTGCTGGACACCTTTACCTACTACACGGGTGTGGTTGGTGGCGGCTGGAGTTCAGGTGCCGCAGCGGGCCTGGCGAAGGGTGTGGTCAGTGCCCTGCTGATCTACGGCGCCAACAAACTCGCCCACCGCTTCGGCGAAGACGGAATTTTTGCTAAGCAAGCACGCTGAGCCCACGCGGCTGCTGCACAAGGAGAACCCCATGGCAACAACACTTTTCACGAGGAAACCGCGGGAATTGAGCTACAACCCCAAACGACCCGTATGGAAGGAACGCCCTTCACCTCTGTACCAAACGCTAAAGGCCGTGGTCCTCGTCCTTTTCAGTCTGTCCATCCTGACGCCGATCCTCCTGGTGGTGTCCACGTCCCTGGCGGACACTGAACAACTCGTGCAGGCCGGTGGATTCGTGCTCTGGCCTGAGCGGCCCACCTTGGAGGCTTACGCCACGATCTTCAAGGGTCCCATGGTCCTGCAGTCCCTCGGCGTGAGCATGCTCATCACTGTTGTGGGCACCATCCTGGCGCTGTTCGTCACCATCACCATGGCGTACGCCACCAGCCGGTCAGTCCTCTTCGGCCGCCCTGTGGTACTCGCGGTGTTGTTCACGCTCTTGTTCGCTCCGGGCCTGATCCCGTCCTTCCTGATGATTCGACAGCTCGGGCTGCTGGATTCCCTGTGGTCGCTGATCCTCCCGGGCATATTCGGGGCCTTCAACTTTGTGGTGATGCGCTCGTTCTTCATGAACATCCCGGGCGAACTGATCGAAAGCGCACGGATCGATGGCGCCAATGACTGGCAGATCCTGTGGCGGATCGTCATGCCACTGTCCAAAGCCGTCATCGCCGTCGTCGGTTTGTTCTATGCCGTTGGTTTCTGGAATTCGTTCTTCAACGCACTGCTCTACATCAATGACCACAGCAAATGGCCCATCCAGTTGCTGCTCCGCAACTTCGTGGTCCAGGGCAGCGGGGCGGCAGACCAGCTCGGAATTACCACCACTCCGCCCCCGCAATCCATCCAGATGGCTGTAGTAGTGGTGGCGCTGGTTCCCATCCTGATGGTTTACCCGTTCCTTCAAAAGCACTTTGCCAAGGGCGTCATCACCGGCGCAGTGAAGGGTTAGCCGCTGCCGCGGCATGCCTGCAACAAGCACAGCATCAATTACCAGTAAATAACCAGAAAGGGTTATGCCATGACGAGCACTACCTCAGGACAGGCTGGATTCAGCCGTCGCGGCTTCCTTGGCCTCGCGGGCCTGGCCGTCACCGCCGTCGGCCTGTCTGCTTGCGGGGGTGGCGGAGCTTCGAACAGCGGAGGCGCAGCTGCCTCCGCTTCGGTCAAGCTGCCCACCTACAAGGAATTCACAGGCGTCACTCCGGATCTTGCCGGTAACGCCAAAGGCCTGCAGGCCGGCTACTTCAAGCTGCCCACCGCTGTGCAGTCCGTGAAGACACCGCCGCTTAAGGGCAAGGTGACCGGTTTGACCGAAACCTTCGACACCATGAGTCCGGGGCTGAAGGACAACCCCTTCTGGCAACGCCTCAACACCAAGCTCGGCGGCGACCTCGAACTGCAGATCGCCGAGGACATCGGAGACGGCTATCCGGCCAAGTTCGCCACTGTCCTGGCCAGCAATGACCTGCCGGACATGATGTGGGTGCCGCCGAACCAGGGAATTCCCAATGTCGGCCCCATGCTCGAGGCGAAGTTCCAGGACCTGACGCCCTACCTCTCAGGTGACGCAGTGCTTGAGTACCCCAACCTGGCCGCGCTGAAGCCCGATTCCTGGAAGACCGCCGTCGTAAACGGCAAGATCTGGGGTGCGCCCATCCCGAGCACTCCGTTCGGGCAGGTGTACCTGGGCAACCATGATGTATGGGCCCAAGTAGGTGGTTTCGAGGCTGCGAGCGCGGACGAGTTCCTGGACAAGGCCAAGGAATTGACGCGTCCGGGCGATCAGAAGTATGCCCTTGAGCCCGCCTATATTAATGCTCTGCACATGGTCACCGAGTGGTTTGGCGCTCCGAACAGTTGGGCCGTCAATAAGGACCGTACCCTGACGCATTTATACGAAACGGACGAGTACATGGCCGGCGTTGAATTCACGGCCAAGATGTTTGCAGCGGGCGTTTTCTATCCGGACTCCAAGGCCACGGACATTCGTTCCCGCGTTGCCAATGGCAGCGTTGCGGCGCAGGTTGTGGTGGGTCCCCATGACCTCCGCAGCTACCGGGCACTGAACAGGACCGCCAAGTTCGACATCCTCATTCCGTTCAGCGCGGACGGCAAGGTCAAGCCAACCTACGACATGGGCTATGGAACGGTGGGTTTCACACCGTTCAAGAAGGCTGGGGAAAGCAAGGTCCGCGAACTTCTGGCCCTCATCAACTACCTGTCTGCACCGTTCGGCACCGTGGAGTACATGCAGAAGAACTTCGGCGAGCTCGGCCAGGACTACACCTTGGATGGCTCGGGCAACCCGGTGCGTACGGAAACTGGAACCACCAATGCGCCTGGTTTGGTATCGGCGTTGAACATCATGTCCAGCCCGGAAAACGTCATCTTCAATCCGGGATTCGACGACGACACCCGCTATGTCAGCCAACAGGAAGAAAAATTGCTGGAGCTCGCGTGGCGCAACCCCACGAATGGTTCCTACTCGGATACGAACGCCAAGGTGGGGGCGAAGATCACCAAACAGCTCCGCGACAAGGTGGTGGACATCATCACCGGACGGGCCAAGATCGATGAACTCAAGGACGCGGTCAAACGCTGGAAGAGCGAAGGTGGCGACAAGATGCGCGACGAATACCAGGCCGCGTTGGATCCCGCCGCTCCGGTGTTCAGGAGCTAGCCTCAAAAATAAGACGAAATCAGATATTAGACGGCATCACAAGCAGGGGGAATCATGGGAAAAGCGAGTAACACGGGAGTCCGGCCCACCATTCGTATGGTCGCCGAACTCGCGGGTGTTTCCACGGCCACGGTTTCCTATGTGTTGTCCGGTCGCCGGGGCGATGCGGGACCGGGAGTTTCGGACCCGACGGCGGAGAAGGTCAAGGCTGTTGCGGAGCGGCTTGGCTACCGTCCCAACCAGGCAGCCCGGGCTATCCGGACAGGGCGGACGAACACCGTCATCCTGTCTTTGACGATGCTGTCCGATCCTTGGTCGTTGTCCGTCATCGAGGCGGTGCAAAAGGCGGCTGCTCCGTTGGGAATTACGCCGATGATCCTCGGCGACGCCGACTGGGTGAAGGTCCTTGGCACTCATAGCGCCGATGCCGTCTTCGTGGATGCAGTCCGCCCCGGGCAACGTGATGCCTTGCGGAAGCTCGCGGAGCACGGGACCACGCTGGTGGTTTTCGACGAAGGGCTTGAACCCGAGGGCTTTGACGTCATCAGGTCAATTGCGGGACCGGGGTGCCGCATGGCCGTGCAGCATCTCCTCCACGGCCATCGGAGGATTGCTTGCCTCACCCCGGCCACGGCTGGCGGTGCCTCTGGCGGCACCCGCTACCGGGCCTACTCAGAGGCCTTGATGGAAGCCGGCATTCCGGAAAACGAGGACTATGTGGGCCTCTTCGATGGCACGTCTGCCGGTGCGTATGCTGCCACAACACGGCTGCTCAGCCTGCCGGACCGGCCTACTGCCATCTACGCCACCACGGATTTCGCCGCCGTCGCAGCCATCAATGCGGCCCAACGGATCGGGCTCGCCGCTGGTGTGGACGTGGACATCATCGGTGTGGGCAACACGGTGGAGGGGGAACGGATGTCGCCGTCGCTCAGCACGGTGGGCCCCGTGGATTTCTTCGGCAAGCTTGCCCGGCTTCTTTTGCAGCGGGCCACGTCGCCCACTACGCCTGACGCCAAGAGCGAGCCTGCGGTCCTGGACTTCCCGTGGCACTTGTTCGTGCGTGAATCGGCACCCCACCGCAGCTCCGCAACCAGACTTTATTAAACGAACCAGCAGAAGGAAATTGCACCTCATGGAAAAGGATTTGAAGGTCGGCATCGTGGGTTTCGGTCTGCGCTCCGGGTTGTGGAGGCACGCCCATAAGCCGGGCCAGGGCTCTGAAGTCACCATCGTCTGTGACGTGAGCGAGAGGGGACGGGCGGACGCCGCGGCGAGCATTCCGTCAGCCCGCATAACGGACGACCTCGAGGAATTGCTCGCCAGCGGCCTTGACGCAGTCCTGGTGTTAACCCCCGATAACCAGCATGCCGCCGTCGCAGTCCGTACGCTCAAGGCTGGCTTTGCGACCTTCTGCGAAAAGCCGCTGGATATCACCGTGGAGGCAGCGGACCTGATCCTGAAGACGGCGTACGAGACCGGAACGCGCTTGTATGTTGGGCACAACATGCGGCACATGCCGGTTGTAGTACAGATGCGCCAAATCATTCAGGAGGGCAGGATCGGTGAGGTCAAGGCCATCTGGTGCCGGCACTTTGTTGGCGATGGTGGGGACTACTACTTCAAGGACTGGCATGCCCAGCGCGCCAATGTCACCTCGTTGCTCCTCCAAAAGGGTGCTCACGACATCGATGTGATCCACTGGCTTGCCGGCGCGTACACCAAGCGGGTTGCCGCCGTCGGCGATCTTGCCGTCTACGGTAACGTCACCAACCGCGGCAATAACGCCGGCAAGCGCATGGGCGAATGGTTCTCGGTGGACAACTGGCCCCCCACGGAGCAGAAAGACCTGGCCGAGGTGATCGACGTCGAGGACATTTCCATGATGAACATGGTCTTGGACAACGGCGTCCTTGCTTCATACCAGCAGTGCCACTTCACACCCGATTACTGGCGCAACTACACGATCATCGGCACCAAGGGCAGAATCGAGAACTTCGGCGACGGCCCCGGGAACACCATCAACGTCTGGACCAGCCGGACTTCCGGCTACGCGGCACCGGACGAGGTGCATACCATCCAGGCCGGTGACGGAGGCCATGGGGGCGCAGACCCGCGCCTGATCGAGGAATTCCTGCGCTTCGCCGCCCAGGGTGGCCCGACGCAAACCAGCCCGGTGGCTGCACGGCAGGCAGTGGTGGCCGGTATCCTCGCCGCCGAATCGCTGCGCGGCGACGGGTGCGCACGGGAAGTCCCTGCCCTGCCCGCCGGGCTCGTGGCATACTTCGACGCCGGTCAACCCGCCCTGATCCGGGATTAGGCCCTGCTGGATAGCTCGATAAGCTCGGTCATGACGGTTTGAAGTGACTCGCAAACCGTCATGACCGATTTCCGTTTCAACGTTTCCGGGCGGGCGAGGATGTCGATCTTGCGCACCGAGTTCACTCCGGAAAGGGGCCGCAGCACAACGCCGGCATCGAGGACACGCCGTGCCGTGAACCTTGGCAGGAGTCCGATCGCGCCGCCCGCCGCCACTAGCGCGGCAACGGTTGAGTAGTCGTTGATGCGGTGCAGCACTTCTGCGGGCCGTCCACTCACGGCAACGACGGCGGCGAGCACATCCGCGGGGGAGTAGCCGTCGCGGCTGGTCACCCAGGTTTCGCCCACGACGTCGGACGGCTTCAGTTCGCGCCGGGATGCCAGTGGGTGGTCCGCGGGCAGGGCGACGTCCAGGGGTTCGTCCGCCAGCGGGACCACGGCCACTTTGTCTTGGGGCCACGGCGGGCTGTTATCCATCCTGTGTGCCAGGACGAGGTCGTAGCGGGCAACCAAGCCCGGGAAATCTTCCTGGGCCACATCCTCATCCGAGAGTCGAAGCCTTGGCGACTTTCCGCCGTCGGACGCCACCAGCGCTGCCAACGGCGCGAACAGCGCTTGCCCCGCACTGTGGAAGGCGCTGACGCTCACCGGCGCATCCGGAGCGTCGTGAAAGGCGCCGATCGCTGCCCGTGCATCCGCCATGGCGTTCACGACGGCGGCCCCCGCCTCGGCGAGCACCTTTCCGGCGTCGGTCAGCACCAGGGCGCGACCTTCCTTGCGTGTCAGCGGGACGTCCACCGATTTCTGCAGGAGCGCGAGCTGTTGCGAAACGGCCGATGGGGTGACCATAAGAGTCTCGGCCACAGCTTTGACACTCCCGAGGTCACCGAGTTCACGGAGCATCTGCAACTGGTGGATTTCCATTAGCAAATCCTAAATCGTTGATTGAGAAGAATCTAGTTGTGCTAAATCGTTGGCGGCGCTCTAATGGAGTCAGCAGCAGCGAAGCAGCCCCAGCAGTGAGGAATCCCATGAAGGCTCTCTACAAATCCGGACCCCACGCAGGGTTCGAACTCGTTGACCGTCCCGAGCCCGAAGCGGGACCCAGCGACGTCAAGATCCGTGTCATGACCACGGGGATCTGCGGTACCGACCTCCACATCCAGAGCTGGGACGCCTGGGCCCAAAGCATCATCGAAACGCCGCTCATCGCGGGTCACGAGTTCTACGGTGAAGTGGTGGAAGTCGGGGAGGACGTCCGTGACGTCAAAGTAGGAGACCGGGTCTCCGGCGAAGGCCACGTGGTCTGCGGAATCTGCCGCAACTGCCGTGCAGGACGCCGCCAGATGTGCATCCACACCGTATCCGTTGGAGTGCAGCGCGATGGCGCGTTCGCCGAATATGTAGTCATTCCCGAGACCAACGTCTGGGTCCACCACGACGAATCCGTGACGCCGGAACTCGGCGCCATCTTCGATCCCTTCGGCAACGCCGTCCATACAGCCCTCAGCTTCCCCTTGGTGGGCGAAGACGTCCTCATCACCGGCGCAGGACCCATCGGGCTGATGGCCATTGCCGTCGCCCGCCACGCCGGCGCCCGCAAGATCGCCATCACTGACGTATCCGCTCCGCGGCTGGAACTGGCCCGTCAAATGGGCGTCGACCTCGCAGTCGACGTTTCCAAAATGCGAGTCCGTGACGCACAGCGGGAGCTGGGTATGCGCGAAGGATTCGATATCGGCCTGGAAATGTCCGGACACCCCACGGCGCTGCCTGAGATGATCGACAACATGAACCACGGCGGGCGGATCGCCATGCTGGGACTTCCCAGCCAGTCCATCGACATCGACTGGGGCAAGGTAGTCACCCACATGCTCACGCTCAAGGGCATTTATGGCCGCGAAATGTTCGAGACGTGGTACGCGATGAGCGCCATGCTTTCTTCCAACCCCGTGCTGCACCGGAACATCTCCGCGGTGGTCACCGACAAGCTGTCTGCGGCCGACTGGGAGAAGGGCTTCGAGATCGCCCGCGCCGGAACCGGCGGCAAGGTAGTCCTCGACTGGACCGAACTTTAACCTCCGCTGCCGCCACCGAACCATTCCCGACGTATTCAGGAGCACACCATGTACTCAGCCATCAAAGACCAACTCCAAGGCGAACTCGACGAGATCCGCAGCGCAGGCCTCTTCAAGACCGAACGCCACATCGATTCCCCGCAGGCTAGCCACATCGCCGCAGGCCAACTCGGCCAGCCAGCCAACACCGTGCTGAACTTCTGCGCCAACAACTACCTTGGCCTTGCCGACCACCCGGACATCATTGCCGCAGCCAAGTCCGCGATGGACGAGCGCGGCTTTGGCATGGCTTCTGTGCGCTTCATTTGCGGCACCCAGGATCTTCACCTGGAACTCGAGGCGCGTGTCTCGGCCTTTTTGGGCACTGAGGACACCATTCTGTTTTCCAGCTGCTTCGACGCCAACGGCGGCGTATTTGAGTCCCTCTTCGGCCCTGAAGACGCCATCATCTCCGACTCCCTCAACCACGCATCCATCATCGACGGCATCCGCCTGAGCAAGGCCAAGCGCTTCCGCTATGCCAACCAGGACATGGCTGACCTTGAGGCCAAGCTGGTTGAGGCCGAGGGATCCCGCCGCAAGATCATCGTCACGGACGGTGTGTTCTCCATGGACGGATACCTCGCGCCGCTTGAAGCCATCTGCGATCTTGCCGAGAAGCACGACGCCCTGGTGATGGTTGACGACTCACACGCCGTCGGCTTCATGGGACCCACCGGTGCCGGTACCCCTGAGCACGCCGGAGTTTCTGACCGCGTGGACATCTACACGGGCACGTTCGGCAAGGCCCTGGGTGGCGCCTCCGGCGGCTACGTTTCAGGCCGCGGCGAAATCGTCGCGATGCTGCGCCAGAAGGCCCGCCCCTACCTCTTCTCCAACTCCCTGGCCCCTGCCATCGTCGCCGCCACCATCAAGGCGATCGAGCTCGTCCAGGAATCCGGGGAGCTCCGCACCCGCCTCTTCGAGAACGCAGCCCTGTTCCGCCGCCGCATGAGCGAGGAAGGCTTCGAGCTCCTTGAGGGTGAGCACGCCATCATTCCCGTGATGTTCGGTGACGCCGTGGTCGCGGCCAAGGTTGCTGACGAGATGCTCGGCCACGGCGTGTTCGTCACCGCCTTCAGCTACCCCGTGGTGCCGAAGGGAGCAGCCCGCATCCGCGTCCAGCTTTCAGCCGCGCACAGCAGCGACGACGTCGAAGCTTGCGTTCAGGCGTTCGTGAAGAGTCGCGCAGCGGTCGCCTAACCGTCCCCGATCTTCTCTCACATCCTGCGGCTTTTGACCGGACGTTCTCTCACTTTCTTGACGCAAGGGAGAGAAGATCGGGCCGTTGGGGGTTGGATGTGAGAGAAGATCGGGCCGTTGGGGGTTGGATGTGAGAGAAGATCGGGCCGTTGGGGGTTGGATGTGAGAGAAGATCGGGCCGTTGGGGGTTGGATGTGAGAGAAGATCGATCTGTGCACCCCTCGTGCCTTCTGACAGGATGGAGCCATGGCTTCGAATTATGACGTGGTAATCGTTGGCGGCGGCATTGCGGGGCTTTCCCTGGCGTCCGCGCTCGCAGGGAAGTGCACGGTGGCACTGGTAGAGGCCGAGCAATCGTTGGCCTTCCACACCTCCTCGCGCTCAGCCCGCCAGTTGATTCCGAGTTACGGGCCGCCCGTGGTGCAGGAACTCACCGTCCGAACCTTGGAAATGATGAGGGCGCGCGACGCTGAACTTCCTGAGCCGGTCCTTACACCGCGCGGCTTCATGCTGGTTGGCGATGAGGAAACAGTCCGGGCAGAGGCCAGCGGCAACATGCAGACAATCACCCACGCAGAAGCCATGCAGCTCTGCCCGGTCCTGAAGCCGGAGTCGTTCACGGCGGCAGGGTTGGATAATGGCTCGTTTGGTTGCAACGCACCTGCCTTGTTGGAAGATCACCGGATTAGGGCCGAGGCCGCAGGAGCCGACATCATCACCGGTGCGCGTGTCCACTCCGCCCAGCGCCTCGGAAGCGGCTGGCAGGCGGGTGCCGGAACGGAAGGTTTCCAGTCCGCCGTCGTGGTTAACGCCGCGGGCGCGTGGGCGGATGAGTTGGCCGTCATCAGCGGCGTGGAGAAGCTCGGACTGCAGCCGTATCGGCGGACTGCGGCGATTGTGAACGTCGAGCAATCGCTGACGCGGCAAACGCCCATGGTGGCTGCGGCCGACCACTCGTTCTACTTCCGCGCAGAGGGCGACCAAGTGCTTATCTCGCCGTCGGAAACCGTGCCCAGTGGGGCAGAAGACGCCAAACCGTATGCCGGCGACGTGGACAAACTCATCAGCAGGCTCAACTCCCTGACATCCTTGGGCATCCGTTCAGTGGACCGGGCGTGGACGGGGCTGCGCACAGAAGCTGCGGACGGAATCCCGGTGGTTGGTTTCGACGCCGAAGCGAAGGGCTTCTTCTGGCTGGCCGGGCAGGGCGGTTACGGATTCCAGACGTCCTCGGCCATCGCAGAACTTGCCGCAGACCTCATCCTGGGGAATGTAGAGGCGGACAGTCCGGAATCCCGGACAGCTGAGCAGCTTGCGGCCGTTCGCTGGTCGATCCGGCGCTGAACAATAGGGACATGAGCGGAATCAGCAGTCCAGGACAAAACAGCACTCTCATCACCAACATCGGCGAGCTGATGACCCAGGACCTGGAGCATCGTGTCCTCAAGGACGCCGCGATCGTGTTCGAAGGCGAGCGCATTGCCTGGATCGGGTCCATCAACGACGCTCCCGTAGCCGATACAAAGATCGACGCCGAGGGCCGCGCCGTCCTTCCTGGCTGGGTCGACTCGCACTCGCACCTCGTTTTCGCTGGTGACCGCACAGCCGAGTTTGAGGCCCGGATGGCGGGGCAGAGCTACAGCGCTGGCGGGATTGCCGTCACCACTGGTGCCACGCGAAGCGTGAGTGACGATGAACTGACGAGGCTGGTGAGGGATCGCGTCACTGAAGCCGTCTCGCAGGGAACTACCTACCTTGAGAGCAAAACTGGCTACGGCTTGGACGTGGAGAACGAGGCCCGCAGTGCACGCATCGCCGCTGCCCTGGTGGACGAGGTCACCTACCTCGGCGCGCACCTAGTGCCGGCCGGGTCCGATCCGGAGGAGTACACGGACCTGGTCTGCGGTGAAATGCTCGACGCCGTTCTGCCGCACGTGCGCTGGGCGGACGTATTCTGCGAGCGCGGTGCCTTCACGGAAGAGCAGTCGCGCCGGGTCTTGACGGCTGCCCGGGATGCCGGGCTGGGACTGCGCGTGCATGGCAACCAGCTGGGCGAGGGGCCAGGCGTTGCGTTGGCCGTGGAGTTCGCGGCCGCCAGCGTGGACCACGTGAACTATCTGTCGGAGAAGGACATTGACGCGCTCGCGGGAACCTGGGCGGGCTGGGACCCGGCTACGGGAAGTGGCGTCCGTGGAACCGTGGCAACCTGCCTGCCTGCCTGTGACTTGTCCACGCGACAGCCGCTCGCGCCAGGCCGGGAGCTGATCGATGCCGGCGTCCAGATCGCCCTGGCAGCCAACTGCAACCCCGGCACCTCTTACACGAGTTCCATCGCGTTCTGCGTGACCACGGCGGTCCTGCAGATGCACCTCAGCGTCCACGAGGCAGTTCGGGCGGCGACGTTCGGCGGCGCTCTGGCGTTGGGCCGGGAGTCCGGGAACGACGTCGACGGCGAACGCGCGGTGGGTTCGCTCGCCATCGGTCATCGCGCAGACCTTCACATGCTGAAGGCGCCTTCGGCCACGCACTTGGCGTACCGGCCTGGGATTCCTCTGACGCATTCGGTGTGGCGGGCGGGCGTGCGCGCCGTCTAAAGACAGGTTGAAAATAGCTGACAGACTGGGGGACATGGCAAGGGGAATTCTTCGCATACGCTCAGGAGGGCTGGGCCGGGCCAGGACCGCGGTGGGTTTTGTTTTAGCGGTCTTCATCCCTGTGCTGACCACGACGGTGATGTCGTTTGCCCCGGATCTGAACTTTGCTACCCATGTCCTGGTGCATTTGACCGGGGTGATGGCGGTGGCGTTCATCGGTGGTCTCTGGCCTGCTGTGTTGGCCGCGATTCTGGACTCTTTGCTGCTGAATTATTTCGAGACCGAACCCGTTGGGACTTTCAGAATCAATGACCCGCAGATTTTGTTTGCCGTGCTCGTGTTCCTGGGGGCGGGGATTGCTGTGTCCTTGGTCGTAGGCCTCTCGGCCAAGCGGGCTCAGGAGGCTAGTTATGCCCGTGCCGAGGCTGCGACACTCTTGGACCTGGCCAGGAACGCCCTGGTGGAGGACGACACCATTGCGGCATTTCTGGATAAGGTCCGTGAGACCTTCCAGGTCCGCTCGGTGGGATTATTTACCAGAACTTCCCGCACAGGCGACGGCTGGGAGCTCCAGGCCCAGTCAGGTGAATCGCCGCCCCAGCCTCCGGGCTCGGCTGAATCAGGGGACGGTGCGTACGAGATGGCAGATACCCGGACGGCTCTTATGGTTTCCGGCAGGACCCTCACGGCCGGCGAGCGGCGGCTGCTGGCGGCCCACGCGACCCACCTGCTTTTACTCCGGCAACGTCATGCACTCCAGCTCAAGCTGAAGGCGACCGCGAAACTGGCTGAGGGCAACAGCATCCGGACGTCCATTCTGAATGCCGTCAGCCATGACTTACGGACACCGTTGGCCGGAATCAAGCTGGCTGTGACCGCCTTGCAGCGCCAGAAACGGCGGCTTCCCGAAGATATACGGGACGAGATGCTCCATACCATCGACTCCTACGCGGACCGCCTTGACTCCTTGGTGGGCAATCTGTTGGACATGTCGCGGATCTCCAGCGGGTCCACCGCCCCGCTCACATCCTCGGTGACATGGCGCGATGCCATCGAAGACGCGCTGCGGGGACTGCCGGAAGGAGCCATCCGCATCGATCTGGCTCCTGATATGCCAGCCATTGATGCCGACCTGGGCATGCTGGAACGCGTCATTGCCAATATCGTCGAGAATGCGCTGAAATACGCGGCGGGCTCGGATATCGCCATCGTGGGAGCTGCCAATGGAGCAGGGGTGGCCACGATTGAAGGGCGCCGCTGCGGAGAACTGAGGATCGTAGACCACGGCCAAGGTGTGGCCGCCGCGGACGTGATCGCCATGTTTGAGCCGTTCCAGAGGCTGGACGACGCGCCGGCTGGCCTGGGCATAGGACTCGGACTGGCCGTTGCGAAGGGCTTTACCGAAGCGATGGGCGGCCAGCTAAGTGCTGAACCGACACCGGGAGGGGGATTGACGGTTGTCATCCGGCTTCCTCTTTCCACCGGCGACGGGAACCCGCGTCACGCACTCGGCAGTGAAGAACGAAGTGAGCCATGAGGACCGTACTCGTAGTAGACGACGAACCACAACTGCTGCGTGCTTTACAGGTAAATCTGCGCGCTGAGGGATACACGGTGCTCACGGCACTGGACGGCACCACGGCTCTGCAGCATGCCTCGGGCAATCATCCGGACCTTATCGTTTTGGATCTTGGACTGCCGGATATTAACGGCGTTGACGTCATCACCGCGATCCGCCGTTCCAGCAGCACGCCGATCATAGTCTTGTCCGCAAGGCAAGGGTCCGTGGACAAAGTCCGTGCCTTGGACGCCGGGGCGGATGACTACGTTACGAAACCTTTTGGCCTGGATGAACTACTCGCGCGGTTGCGCGTCGCCGAACGCCGTCTGGGCTCTTCCGACTTCGGCGAACAAGTCGTGGTTGTCGACGTCGGGGACTTCGCAGTGGACCTCGAAAAGAAGAAAGTGACACGCGACGGCTCTCCAGTGCGGCTCACCCCGCGCGAATGGGCCATCCTGCAACTGCTGGTCTGTAACCCGGGGCGACTCATTACCCAGCAGCAGATGCTGGCCAGGATCTGGGGTCCTGGTTACGACGGAGAAACGCATTACCTCCGCGTCTACATGGGACAGTTGCGTCGCAAACTTGAAGCCGACCCTGCCCGTCCCAAGCATCTGCTCACAGAAGCCGGAATGGGGTACCGGTTCGAGCCATAACCGGCCGCGTCGCGCATGTCCTTAGGGGACAGTGGGAGTGTACGGACGCGGCGTAAATGATTCGTAAATAGAAACGCCTTTCCCGGTTTGATGCGTTCCGTGGGTGTTAGCTTCGGCTGTGACCGCGGTGCGTTGTTCCGCGCGGAAAGGAAACAATGACCACGTTGAGCAGGCCCCCGGCCGACCCATCGGCCCCCAAGCCGGCCGGCAAAGCAGCGCTGAAAAACTGGCTGCTGTTCGGGCTCCAGGACAGCAAAGGCACCCACCAGGGTCCCGGCGGGATAACCGCCGCCAACGAGAAGAAGCATCCATGGTGGCAGGTCATGTGCCTAACCGGCGTCGACTACTTCTCCACCTTGGGTTACCAGCCGGCCATCGCCGCTCTGGCCGCCGGTGTGATCTCGCCATTGGCGACCCTGGTCCTCATCGCCGTCACGCTGTTCGGTGCCCTGCCGGTCTACCGTCGCGTGGCCCGGGAAAGCCATCGCGGCGAAGGCTCCATCGCGATGCTTGAACGGCTCCTGCCACGCTGGGGCGGCAAGCTCTTCGTCCTCATCCTGCTTGGATTCGCCGCAACGGATTTCATGATCACCATGACCCTCTCCGCCGCGGACGCAAGCGCGCACCTGATTCAGAACCCGGTGGCCCCGGGTTGGTTGCAGGGCCAGAACATCCTCGTCACACTCTTCCTTTTGGCGCTGCTGGCTGCCGTCTTCCTCCGCGGCTTCAAGGAAGCCATCGGAGTGGCCGTCGTCCTCGTCGTTCTTTACCTAGGCCTGAACGCCGTGGTCGTAGTGGTGACCCTTACCCAGGTGTTCATGCACCCGGTGGCCATGGGCGGCTGGTGGAACGCGCTCTGGACCTCGCACGGGGACCCGATCATGGTGGTGGGAATCGCCCTGCTCGTGTTTCCCAAACTTGCCCTCGGTCTGTCAGGGTTCGAAACAGGTGTCGCCGTCATGCCCCAGGTCCGTGGAGACGAGGCCGATACGGTGGAAAACCCGGAGGGCCGCATCCGCGGAACCCGCAGAATGCTCACTACCGCAGCTGTCATCATGAGTGGATTCCTCATCACCACCAGTTTCATCACCGTCGTGCTGATCCCGGAGCAGGAATTTCAACCCGGTGGACAGGCGAACGGCCGCGCCCTGGCGTTCCTCGCCCACGAGTACATCGGCGTGGGGTTCGGCAGTATCTACGACATCAGTACCATCGCCATTCTGTGGTTCGCCGGGGCGTCCGCCATGGCAGGACTGCTCAACCTCGTCCCGCGATACCTGCCCCGCTACGGGATGGCCCCCGGCTGGGCCAAGGCTGTCCGCCCCCTTGTGCTCGTCTTCACCCTCGTCGGTTTCCTCATCACCTTCCTCTTTGAAGCCGACGTCGACGCCCAGGGCGGTGCCTACGCCACCGGCGTTCTTGTGCTCATGACCTCGGCAGCCGTTGCCGTCACGCTCTCTGCACGCCGGCGCAGGCAGCGAAAACGTACCATGGGCTTTGGCATCATCTCCTTGGTGTTCACATACACCACGATCGCCAATATCTTCGAACGGCCCGAGGGCATCAGGATTGCAGCAGTCTTCATTCTGGGCATCATCGTAATTTCCCTGCTCTCCCGCATCCGCCGCTCCTTCGAACTCCACGCCACACGCGTCCATCTGGACCGCCAAGCCCTGGAGTTCATGTCCGACACCCTCGAAGGCCCCATCGCGATCATTGCCCACGAACCGCTCCGGCTCACCGCCGCAGCGTACCGGGACAAGCTCACCTCAGCGATCGAGGTCAGCCATCTGCCGCTGGAACAGCAAGCCATCTTCCTCGAAGTGATAGTCGACGATTCATCGGACTTCGAAACGGAACTACAAGTACACGGCGTGACGCGGCACGGGTACCGGATCCTGGAGGTCCACGGTCCCGTGGTACCGAACACGATCGCGTCCGTCCTGCTCCACATCCGGGACGTCACCGGGCTCATGCCACATATCTACTTCCGGTGGACCGAAGGAAATCCTTTCACCAATCTCCTGCGCTTCCTGTTCCTGGGCGAGGGCGAAATCGCTCCCGTCACCAGGGAGGTGCTGCGTGAGGCAGTGCCCGATGTCACCCAACGCCCGTGGGTCCACGTCGGCTGACCAAGGAGGTGTTCGCGCATGGGCCCGCATCGAGACGATTTCGACGGCGGATTGAGGTTCGCTGCGCCGCCGGACTCAGTGGAGGGTTACGGAGGCCGCGGTGTAGACGGCGCAGCGTATCGCCCTCCGGGGGGTTACCTCTTCAGGGATAAAGCCGGCGACACCTGGTGGATCATTTTCCAGGTATCTCCCGACCCGCTTTCTCACGGACCCAAGGTTCGTGGAGATGTCCTGGGCTGCAGCGAATCCTACGACGAGCTTGTTCACATACGGGTGCTGGCCACCGACGTACTCCGTGCGGACGCTGATGCCGCCTTCCACCAAAAGTTGCCCTCCAGCTACGAAGAGGCTGCAAACGTTGCCGCGGGCATTCCCCGCGTTGGCGTGTAGTTCCGTTCCTGGCATGAATGGGCCAGCGTAAAGGAACCGTTAAGGATTCCCGATTTTCCTGTTTCCACATTTTCTCCGGTGCTACGCTCCCGGAGATCACGTGAGCAAACAGAGAGACGAGGCAGTGACAACTTCGGCCCGGAAGGACATTCCGGACAGCATCCCAAACCCTGAACACCTGCTGGGCCGCGGCCACGCACGCACGTTCTGGAAGCACCGTGACCCACAGACGCGCCGTGAGAACGTCCTCAGTCGCGCCCTCTTGCATCCAGTCCGCTCAGTACCCATCGCTTTCCTGGCGGTCATCCTCCTCGGCGCAGGCCTGCTGATGCTGCCCATCTCCCACAATGGCAGTGATCCAGAGACGTTCATGACGGCCCTGTTCACCGCCGTGTCCGCGACGTGTGTCACGGGCCTGATTACCGTCGACACGGCAACCTACTGGACACCCTTCGGGCAGGTCGTGATTCTGGCGCTCATCCAGGTTGGCGGATTCGGCATCATGACCCTTGCGACCCTGCTTGCCCTGCTCGTGCGTAAAAGCATCGGCCTGCGCGGGCAGCTTGTTGTGCAGTCAGAAACGCACACCCTCAACCTCGGGGATGTCCGCTCCGTGCTGTTTCGGGTTGCCAGGATCATGGTCGTTTTTGAAGCGGTAACGGCAGCAATCCTGGCTGTCAGGTTCTGGCTCGCCTACGACCCAAACCCAGCCGTTGCCCTGTGGCATGGAGTCTTCCACGCAGTGTCCGCCTTCAATAATGCCGGGTTCGCGCTCTACAGCGACAACCTCATCAGTTTCCGCGAGGACCCTTACATCCTGGTACCGATCTGCCTGGCCATCATTGCCGGTGGCCTCGGATTCCCCGTACTCATCCATTTGCTCAACGGCGGGGGACTGCGGGTCCGGAACTGGACGGTACATTTGCGGCTCACAGTGTTCGGGACGGTCTTCCTGCTCATAGCCGGCTTCGTGTTGTTCGCCGCGTTCGAATGGAACCGGGCCGAAACCCTGGGGCCGCTGTCCGTCCCCGGAAAGATCGTCGGGTCCCTCGCTGGAAGCGTGTTCCCGCGCACCGCGGGATTCAACAGCATCGACTACGGGGTGGCTGCACCGGAGACGCTGATGGTCAGCGACATTCTGATGTTCATCGGAGGGGGAAGCGCTGGAACTGCAGGGGGAATCAAGATCACCACTTTCCTCCTCCTGGCATTCGCCATCTGGAATGAAGTCCGCGGCCGGGACGATGTGACCATAGCCCACCGATCCATTAGCCCTGCCTCGGTACGGCAGGCCCTTTCGGTAGCCCTGCTCGGCATAGGCGCAGTCATTACTGGAACCATGCTGCTGCTCGTGTTCACCGACTACAGCCTCGAGAAGGTCCTGTTCGAATCCATCTCGGCTTTCGGCACAGTCGGGATGAGCACAGGAATCACGTACAACCTCCCTCCATCGGCTGAGTGGGTACTCATGGTTCTGATGTTTACCGGCCGCATCGGGAGCGTCACGGTAGCTTCGGCACTGGCCCTATCCTCCCGCCCCCGCCTGTTCAACCTGCCCGAAGAACGGCCCATCATCGGCTAAAGGGAACAAGTGCCCAATTGCCCGTTCCACTCCTGTAGATGATCCTTGTGAGATCGAAACTGATCGTTTAGTGTTTCTATAGATCATAAAACGTCATTGACTGAGCAGGAGCGAAACACACGATGAGCGAGAACACACAGGGCGCCTTCATGGAAGAAGAGCTGGTATCACAGCCCGATGTCTGGCAGCGGGCCATCGAGCAGGCCGCTTCTGAGCAGATGCTTCCCGCCGACGGCCAGCGGATCGCCGTCATCGGCTGTGGCACCTCCTGGTTCATGGCCCAGAGCTATGCTGCCGCCCGTGAATCCGCGGGCAAAGGCGTGACGGATGCCTTTGCGGCGTCGGAGGCTTTCCTGAACAGCAACAGCCCGGAGCGCCAGTACGACGCCGTTGTGGCCATTACGCGGTCCGGCACCACCACTGAGGTGCTGGAGATTCTGGCCGGGCTGAAGGGCATCGTCCCCACTGTTGCCATCATTGGCGATACGGCGTCTCCAATCGTTCACCTGGCCGACGCCGTGATCGGCCTCCCGTACGCAGATGAGCGATCCGTGGTGCAGACCCGCTTCGCAACTTCGGCACTGGTGTACTTGCTCGCCAGCCTTGGGATTGACCTGAAGCAAGCGGTCGAAGACGCAAGGGATGCAGTCTCAGGTCCCGTGGCCCAGGAACTCCTGGATGCTGAGCAATTCACCTTCCTCGGTACCGGATGGACTGTTGGCCTGGCCCACGAGGCAGGACTGAAGATGCGCGAAGCCGTGCAGGGCTGGACCGAGTCCTATCCTGCAATGGAATACCGCCATGGTCCCATCTCCATCGCGGCGCCAGGACGCGTAACCTGGTTGTTTGGCGCACAGCCCGAGGGCCTTGACAAGGACATGGCGGCCACGGGTGCCCTTTACCTCCACACGGACAAGCACCCGCTGGCTGAACTGGCCCGCGTCCACAAAGTGACCCTGGAACGTGCGCGCGTCCGCGGCCTCAACCCGGACCTGCCCCGGAACCTGACGCGCTCCGTCATCCTTGACCCCTCCGCCTAGGCGCCCGCCATGGTTCTCGGGCACGCAGAATCAGCAGTCCTGGCCTTCGACGTTGGCGGTACCGATGTGAAGGCCGGACTCGTGGATCCATCCGGAAACGTCCTTGGCATGCGTCGCGTCCCCACGCCCCTGGATCCATTGAATCCAGGGGAAGCCGTGCTGGACAGGCTCGCAGGGCTTGCTGATGAGCTCGCATCCGAGTTCCCGGACATCCCGGCCAAAGCAGCGGGGGTCATCGTCCCCGGCATCGTGGATTCCGTGGGAGGGATCGGGATCTACTCCGCAAATCTCGGGTGGCGTAACTTCCCGTTCACTGCTGAAGCCGAAAAGAGGCTGGGGCTTCCCGTGGCGTTCGATCACGATGTCCGCTCCGCCGCTGCCGTGGAACGCGCTTTTGGCGGATCCAAGGAGTTCAACGACGTAGTGGTCATGGTGGTGGGCACTGGAATTGCCGCCGCAGTCTTCTCCGGTGGCGTGCCCGTCACGGCCGGTGGTTTCGCCGGCGAGCTCGGCCACGCTCAGGTACCGGACCCCGACGCCGGAACTGCAGCAACCATAACTGAACCAATAGGGGCCACCATCCTAGAGGCCGTGGGTTCGGCAGGCGCCATCGCCAAGCGATACAGCAGGAAGTCGGGGAATACGGTAGACGGTGCCCGGGATGTCCTGCTCCGCTCCCAAAAGGGAGATGCCGTGGCTGCCCGCGTGTGGGCAGACGCCGTGGACGCCCTGGCCTTCACCATCTGCCAATGCGTAAACATCATCGGCACTGAAGCCGTAGTGATTGGGGGAGGCCTGGCCGAAGCAGGCGAGGACCTCCTCGAACCGCTCCGGGCGCGGGTGGACCAGATCCTGGACTTCCAACGACGCCCACGCCTCATCCAAGCCCAGCTTGGCCAGGACGCCGGGCTCCTTGGCGCAGCGTTGAACGCACGCGCACTCCTGGATGGTGCGCGATGACCGGCTCCGCCGCAACCCGCATCGTCACCGTCACCCCGAACCCAGCCATCGACATGACCTATACCGTCCACGGAATCACCGAGGGCGCCAGCCACAGGGTTCCCACACCCATCAGCCGCGCCGGAGGCAAAGGGCTCAACGTCGCCAGGGTGGTTCACCAAGTAGGTCATCCCGTGCTGGCCATTGCTCCTACCGGAGGAGCCGCGGGACAGACCCTGGCTGCTGAACTTTGGACGAGCGGGGTGCCCCACACGCTGGTGTCCGTCGCCGCCGAAACACGCCGCAGTATCGCGCTCGTAGACACCCTCGCCGGCGAGACCTCCATCTTCAACGAGGAAGGCCAGGCGCTCCTGCCGGACGATTGGCGCTCGCTGACCGCCGCCGTCGTTAAAGCCATACGCGGCGACGACGGAGAAGCTCCCGCCGCTGTGCTGGTGGGGTCCGGCAGCCTGCCGCCGGATGCACCGGCGGATTTCTACCCGTCCCTGGTGAAGCTGGCACACGACGCCGGCATCCCGGCCATTATTGACACCTCAGGACCCGGAATCATCGCCGCTGCCCAGGCCGGGGCCGATGTCCTGAAACCCAATCACCACGAGCTCGCGGAAGCCACGGGGGAGTCCAGCGTGGAAGCAGCTGCGCTCTCGCTGATTGCCATGGGCGCCCGCACGGTCCTCGTCAGCGCCGGTGCGGACGGAATGCTCGCCTTCGACCACGCAGCACCCGGCGGGTACTGGAGCGCTAGCCTCCCCGGGCCGCTGAGCGGCAACCCCACAGGGGCGGGCGACGCCGGTGTGGCGGCTGCCGCCGTCGCCCTCGCCGAAGGCATTACCGAACCCCGCGAGATTCTTCGCCGGGCCACCGCCTGGTCCGCCGCAGCAGTGCTCATGCCTGCAGCGGGCGAAATTTCGCCGAGGTACCAGGAACTCGAAGAACAACTGATCGTGACATGGAAGGAGACCCGGTGACCCTTGTCAGCACGCGGGAATTGATGGACAGGGCCGCGGCCAACGGTACGGGCCAAGGTGCGTTCAACGTCATCCATGTGGAAACAGCGGAGGGGCTGGTGGCGGGTGCCGAGACGGCGGGAGTTCCACTGATCCTGCAGATTTCGGAGAACTGCGCCAAGTACCACGGTGGACTCGAACCGATCGCGGTGGCGGCTTTGGCGATCGCCCGCGACGCATCAGTGTCCGTTGCGGTTCACCTGGACCATGCTGAATCCGAGGACCTCGCCATCGCGGCCGTGGACCTGGGCTTTGGCTCCGTGATGTTCGACGGCGCGCACTTGCCCTATGACTTGAACGTGGAAGCCACACAACGGGTAGCCCGCTACGCCCATGAGCGAGGCGTTTACGTGGAGGCTGAACTCGGCAAAGTTGGAGGCAAGGACGGCGCCCATGCACCCGGTGTCCGGACCGACCCTGCGGAGGCGCAGGCGTTTGTTGAAGCAACGGGTGTGGATGCGCTCGCGGTGGCCGTTGGTTCCTCCCATGCCATGACCGAACGCAGCGCCGCACTGGACCTGCACCTGATCACTCGACTGAAGTCTGCGGTCGGAAAACCGCTGGTCCTGCACGGCTCTTCGGGCGTCACAGACGAGATGCTTGTAGCTGCGATCGGCGCAGGTATGACTAAGATCAACGTATCCACACATTTGAACGGGTTCTTCACCCGCGCCGTCCGTGAGTACCTCGATGCCAACCCTGCAGTGGTGGATTCCCGGAAGTACATCAAGGCCGGCCGGGACGCACTGGTGCAGGAATCCGCACGTTTGCTCACGCTGTTCGCCAAAGCGAAATAGCCAGACCCCGCGAAAGGCTCGTCATGACCCGCACCGATCGGCTGACCGCCATCCTTGACCTCCTGGCCGAATCCGGCCATGTGGAAGTCGAGGACATCGTGACGCGGCTTGGCGTGTCACCGGCCACGGCACGCCGGGACTTGGACAGCCTTGCGAAACAACGACTGCTCAGCCGTACCCGCGGTGGCGCCACCACCGGATCCGTAGCCTATGATCTCCCGGGCCGCTATAACCGTGATGACCACGCCGTGGCCAAGCAGGAGATCGCCCAGGCGGCATCGGCCCTGATCCGCCCCGGCGCGGTGATCGGCTTGAGCGGGGGAACCACCAACACGGCGCTGGCGCAGCTGTTGTCCACCCGCGAGGACCTCAACGCGCCGTCCAACAGGCCCACCCTCACGGTGGTGACCAACGCGATCAACATTGCCTCGCAGCTCGCCGTTCGTCCGAACATCAAGATCATGGTTACCGGGGGCATCCTGAATCCGCGCTCCTATGAGCTCGTGGGGCCGTACACCGACGTCATCATGCAGAAGGTTGCCCTGGATATTGCGTTCATCGGGGTCAACGGCGTTGACCCGGACCTCGGCCCCACCATCACCGATGAAGGCGAAGCCATGGTGAACACCGTCATGGCGCGCCGGGCCACTGAGTCCTACGTGGTGGCGGACTCTTCCAAGGTGGGCCGCCGCTCCTTTGCGGCCATGTCCGGGTACGACTTCCGGCACCTCATCACGGACGCCGGGATCAGCGCCGAGGACAAGGCCGCATTTGAAGCCAAGGGCACGGAAGTCATCGTCGCACCTGCCACCTAAGCGATCCTGCAACTACGTGACAAGTGCTAGAAACGCATTCTCGGCGCGTGAAGCACTGAATCGTCAACATCCCTTGGCACCCACTGGCTGAACGGTTTGTCCAGACTGTACTGGCCGTCGTCGGTCCTTATCAGCGTTCGGAGTTCGGCGTTGTCAGGGTTGTTCAGCGATTCGAAATACTCAACAGTCCAGTGGAACCAGCGCATGCAGAACAGCCTCATGGTCAGTCCATGAGTGACCAACAGGGTGTTTGGGGCATACGTCGGCTTTTCCCAATGGCGGTAAAGGGTCTCCATGAACGAGGACACGCGGTCGTAGACATCCGAGCCTGACTCGCCCTCGCGGAACCTGTAGAAGAAGTGGCCGTAAAGGTTGCGCAGTTCCTTCTGGTCCTCGATCTCCCCGGCAATCTGAAAGTTGGCCCAGTCCTGCTCACGGAGCCTGGGTTCTTCGATCACGCGCTCGATCAGCGGTCCCAGGTCCAACGCTTCAAGAGTCTGGTACGCCCGCAAATAGGGGGAGACATAAACGCAGACCTGCTCGCCGTCGAGCTTCCGCCGAAGGGCTTCGCCCGCTATCCGGGCCTGTTCAATTCCGGGTTCGGTCAGCGGAATGCGGTAGTCCGGCACACGGTTGTAGATTGACGTGTCGGCATTCGCGGCTGACTGGCCGTGCCGGATCATGAAGATTCTCCCTGGGGCACTCATCCCACCAAGCATAGGGGGGCTGCCTAAGGGTGGAACGGGAACGTGCGCAGTTCACGGCAAAGTGGCAGGAACTACAGGCAAGATAGGTACATGCTCCTTGCTTCCCGCCGCCGCCTGCGCGCCGAAGTACTCATCGTACTGGGCCTGTCTTTGGGCCAGTCCGCTGTGTACTCCGTGGTGCAGCTACTGGACAAGATGACGCGCGCGCCGCTGTCCGAGGCAACGTCGACGCTTAACAGGTCCCAAAGCACCCGCGAGTACTTCGACCTCACGTACCAACTGCTGGACATTATCTTCGCTTTGGTGCCGGTGGTCCTGGTGTTCTATTTCCTGTCATCGCATGCCCAAGGTGGCCGGGAAAGTGCAAGTGGCTTTGCCCGCCTGGGGTTCAACTTCGCACGCCCCGGCAAGGACCTCTTGCACGGACTGGGACTCGCAGCCGCCATTGGCATTCCTTCACTTGGCCTGTACGCGGCCGGTCGCGCCCTCGGAATCACCACCGCCATTGTGCCCAGCGGCCTGGAGGCTTACTGGTGGACAGTACCTGTGTTGATTCTCTCCGCGATTCGCCACGCGATCGTTGAGGAAGTGATCGTCGTGGGATACCTCATGGACCGCTTCGGAAAATTCGGCTGGAGTACGCCGCTGGCCATTGTCGTGAGCGCGGCCCTTCGTGGCAGCTACCACTTGTATCAAGGCTTCGGGCCGTTCATCGGCAACTTCGCCATGGGCTTGGTCTTCGCCTGGATCTATACAAAGACGAAGCGAGTGATGCCTTTAGTCATTGCACATGCGCTGCTGGACATCGTCGCGTTCGTTGGCTTCAGCCTCTTCGGCAAGGCGATCGGCCTGGGGTAGGGCCCCTTAAAGCTAGTGGACCCTTAAAGAGAAATTCGGCCGCCATCGGTGGGTGACGTCGTTGGCACCCGCTGATGGCGGCCGAAGCTTGAAGGCGTGCGTCAGATGGTGACGGCGCCGGATGCGGTTTCGAAAGTGACGGACATGATGCCAGGCGTACCGTGCGGGGCCATCCACTGGACAGCGACGTCCTCGAGCGGCTTCTCCACGGGTTCGCCCAGCCATTCGGTAACGCGTTCCGCCGAGCCCGCAATCGTGAGGCTGGACATCTTGACGTCACTCTCGTAGACCTTGGACGGGTGCAGTGAGGGATCGCCCTCCCACTTGAGCAGGTACGGCACCTGGGGATCGGCGATCAAGCCGAGAATGCCGATCTGCTGCCACACGAGTTCGCGGCCATCCGGGAACTTGCGGTTGCCCGGAACAGCGGAGCGGCCGAGGCGTTCCTCGAAGGGGGCGAGGTCGTCAACGGCGACGCACCAGCCCATCCAACCGCCGCCAGCCGCCGAGCGTGCGCGGACTGCCTGGCCAAAGGGTGCCTTGTCAGAAGCAGGGTGGTCCAGGACCTCTACGACTTCCAGGTATTTGTTATCCGCCAAGGGAATGATCATGTTCCGGGTGCCGAAGCGCGGGTGCACTCCGCCCCGGACTGCGTCCACTCCCAGAGCTGCGGAAATTCGTTCGGTAGTGGCCAAAAGGCCATCTCGTTCACAAGCGTAAGAGACGTGATCCATGCGCATGGCTTCATCTTGGCACTTTGTGATCGGGGTCTCAGCTAAGGCGAGCCTAACTAACATGGGACGTTATTCCGCGCTACCGGAACGCGTCACGCCGGGTCGCGTAAAGACTGAAAAATACTGTCTTCGTCACAAAACTGTCCAAGTCCCCGGGCGCTTCCTAGACTGGCCCCAGCCCACGCCTACAGCGATCAACGGCAAATCCGCGCGCCACTAAGAGGAGAATTCAATGTCCCAAGGATGGTCTTTCGAAACCCGCCAGATCCACGCAGGCCAGGAGCCTGACTCTGCCACGGGAGCGCGGTCGCTTCCGATCTACCAGACCACGTCCTTCGTTTTCCCGAGCGCAGAGAGCGCAGCCAACCGCTTTGCACTGGCCGAGCTCGCCCCGATCTACACTCGTATCGGCAACCCAACACAGGATGCCGTGGAGCAACGGATCGCCAGCCTCGAAGGCGGGCTGGGCGCGTTGCTCCTTAGCTCAGGACAGGCCGCGGAAACCTTCGCCATCCTGAACATTGCCGAGGCCGGAGACCACGTCGTCGCCAGTCCCAGCCTTTATGGCGGCACCTACAACCTGCTGGCGCACACGCTGAAGAAGTTCGGCATCTCCGTGACGTTCGTGGAGGATCCGGACAACCTGGACCAGTGGCGGGACGCCGTGCAGCCCAACACCAAGCTGTTCTTCGGCGAGGTGGTGTCCAATCCGCGCCAAGACGTGCTGGACATCGAGGGTATTTCGCGCACCGCGCATGAGGCTGGTGTGCCGCTCATCGTGGATAACACGCTCGCCACCCCCTACCTCATCCGTCCCATCGAGTGGGGTGCGGACATCGTGGTGCACTCGGCTACCAAGTATCTGGGCGGCCACGGCGCAGCGATCGCCGGCGTGATCGTGGACTCCGGAAACTTTGACTTCGGCAAGGACCCGGAGCGCTTCCCTGGATTCAATACTCCCGACCCCAGCTACAACGGACTCGTTTACGCCCGTGACCTTGGCAAGGACGGCGCGCTTGGAGCCAACCTCTCCTACATTCTCAAGGCACGTGTGCAGTTGCTGCGTGATCTGGGTTCGGCGGTTTCCCCGTTCAACGCCTTCCTCATCGCCCAGGGGCTGGAAACCCTGAGCCTGCGGGTCGAGCGCCACGTCTCGAACGCCACCAAAGTAGCTGAGTGGTTGGAAGCCCATGACGACGTCGAGTCAGTCGCCTTCGCGGGCCTGCCGTCCAGCCCTTGGTACGACCGTGGCCGCAAGTACGGGCCCAGGGGTACCGGTGCAGTGGTGGCATTCAACATCAAGGGTGGCGTCGAGGCCGGTAAGCGATTCGTCGATGGCCTGGAGTTGCACTCCCATGTTGCCAACATTGGTGACGTCCGCTCGCTGGTTATCCACCCGGCGTCGACTACCCACAGCCAGCTCACGGCCGAACAGCAGTTGGTTGCGGGCGTGAATCCAGGCCTTGTCCGCCTGTCCGTGGGAATAGAGCATGTGGACGACATCATTGCTGACCTGGAGGCCGGTTTCCGGGCTGCCAAAGGCGCTTAGGGGGAGTCCGATTACGGCAGCTGAACCTCGCGTTTGAGCCGTTAAGACAACGCCTGCGCGGCGTGGCCGCCTGTCGACGAAAATTCGCCGGGCGGCCCTCCGCAGTGCGTGTTCCTGAACGAAGCGGCCCCAAACCGTCACACAGCTGTCACATTCTTCGCCAAAACAGCGGTATTTTTCCTAGACTCTACGTATTAGGTCATGAGTGCCAGTGACAGCCCCGGCTTGCTGGCCGGCAACCCTCCTCCGCGGTGGGGTGCCCCGGGTGAAGACCTGGCCTGTCGCACGCAAGGCGGCAGGCAAGCGCGAGGTTAGGTGTCAAAGGAATGACCATTACTGCTACAGCACCCCCAAAACCAGGCAAAGAAGATGGGACGGTCAAGTACGCCGGCGTAGGTTCGCTGGAACTTGAAGCCGGCGGTTTTCTCCCGGACGTTGTGCTTGCCTACGAGACCTGGGGTCAGTTGAACGAGGATGCGTCCAACGCCGTCCTGGTTCAGCACGCACTGACGGGAAGCACGCACGTGGCCCGCGGTGCCACCGATGAGGAAGGCTGGTGGGAGCAACTCGTTGGCCCCGGTGCGACGATCGACACCAACCGGTTCTTCGTCATCTCCATCAACATCGTGGGCGGCTGTTACGGCAGTACAGGCCCGTCGTCCGAGGCGCCAGACGGGCGGCCTTGGGGATCCCGCTTCCCGCTGATCACTTTGCGCGACAGCACGGTGGCCGAAGCCCGCCTCGCGGATGCGTTGGGGATCAAGGCATGGCACGCCGTCCTTGGCGGTTCCATGGGCGGGGCGCGGGCACTTGAATGGGCGGTGACCTTCCCTGAGCGTGTTCAGCGGTGCGCGGTTATTTCTGTCGGCGCCTACAGCACGGCCGAGCAAATCGCGTTCGCCCAGTCGCAGACGCTCGCCATCCGCCAGGACCCGAACTTCAACAACGGCGATTACTACGGCGGCCCAACACCGGAGGCGGGCCTTGCCTTGGCCCGACGCATAGCGCACATCACGTACCGGTCAGCGCTGGAGCTTGATTTCCGTTTCGGCCGGGAAGCCCAGCACCAAGAGACGCCCCTGGCCGCTCCGGTCCTCGGGGAGCGTGGCCGCTACCAGGTGGAAAGTTACCTCGACCACCAAGGCACCAAGCTGGTGCGCCGGTTCGATGCGAACAGTTACATCGCCATCACCGAGGCACTCATGTCCCACGACATCAGCCGGGGCCGGGGCACCTTGCAGGAAGCCTTGGCCACCGCCACTGCTGAATTCTTTGTGGCAGCCGTCGACTCCGACCGCCTTTATTTTCCGGCCCAGTCATTGGAACTGGCGCAAAATCTGCCAGGCAATGTGCCCGTCCACGTGATCGAAGCCCCCATCGGACACGATGGCTTCCTCACCGAAATCGGGCAGCTGTCAGCCCAACTACGCGAGGCTTTCTTCGCCTAAGCCGGCTCATCCGTTCATGATGTCGCCGCGCTGCTTCATGTAGTCCTCCATCGCGATCTCGCCGTTGCTGAACTTGAGGTCCAGTTCGGCGAGCTTTCGCGCGCGGAATCCTTGCTGCTCAGAGCCGCTGTGGCTCGGAAACGTAGGTGAAGAAGCGTTCGACGCCGGTCCTGGCGGCGGTGGGGCATCGGCAGGGCGGATGGTGGTGGGTTCCCCGGGATAGCCCGGGTAGTTCTGGGTGGGATATGGCGGTGCCGGATAATTCTGCTGCGGGTAACCCGGTCCGGGAAGATTCTGCGGAGGATAGCCGGGGCCCGGATAGTTTGGGCCCGGGAAATTACGGTCCTGAAGCCGGCGGGCCCGGGACCGGTTGTAAAGGCGGATCCCCATGGGAATCAGCCACGAGCAGACGATGATCCAGAAGATCAGATTGTTCACGGTGCAGGCCTCCTAGGTCTTAACCCAGCTTAGTCCCGCGGTTCACACCCGCTTTGTCTCCATGCCCAGGAACCTCCCGTAGCGTTCCACTTCTGCATCCAGGGCTTGTTGTTCGGCTGTTGTGACCGGCCTGTTCATCCTGATGTCGAGTTCGCAGATCCCGCCGGAGAAGCCGTGGCGCCACCATCCGGCCAACCTGCCATCCAGCAACACCACGTGAATGGGAGCATCACCCTCCGGGAAATAGGGCGCCCTTCCACCGAGGTAATGCCTCGATTGGGAATAGCCCATCACGTACTCGTCGTAGCACTGGATGAGATCGGCGCGGGGGAGGAGCGGCCCATCATCAGTTGGCGGGGGAGTCACTGCAAGTGCTTCCACGTCTTCGGCTGGCAAGTAGAAATCCAGGCCGTCAATTGCCACAGTCGCCAAGGCGCCAGGCATGGACTCTTCAGCTATCTGTAAGCCAAGCCGTACATCTTTCATGGTCAGTCCCGACCACGCGGCACAGTCCTTGATGGTGGCAGGACCCCGGCTGGTGAAGTACCGCAGGGCCAGCTGGCCCAAAGCCCATTCCCGGTCGTCGCCCGTCAACGATGCGCTGCCATTATCGGGCACACGTTCGTCGAACAAGGCGTACGTCTGTTTCAGTGCACCCCCTGCAGAACGGACCGGGGCGCCGCTCACCAGGATTTTGCTGATCTCCGCGTGCATGAGGTGGTAAACGAAGCCAAGGCCTTTGCCAGGAAAGCCTGCCTGTTCCAGTACCCCGGCTAATTCTTCGCGCGTTTTGTGGGCTCCACCGGCCACCGCCTCGGCAAGGATGTGCCCGCTGCGGGCGGCGGCGTGCTCATCAACTCCCGTCTGCCTGTACATGCCCTTGTTGCCTTGATGAAGGCGCTCCGCAGACAACCCCATCAACCAGCCGAGATCGTCGCGGTGCACAAAATGCCACGTCGGCCGCAGGATATGCGTCCGGAGGATCCGGCCGTCAGCCACCGCCTGCTCAACATCATCGGCAGTGTTCCCTAGCGCCCGCCGGGCAGTGCTCCCTAGCGTCCTCTGGGCAAGGCTCCATCTGGCGTAGGGAAATTCCTGCGACTGCACCGCGAGGAGGTTTCGCAGCACGTCATCAATGGTTTCGCCGTAGGGAGCCCGCAACTGCTGTCGCCGAAGTCGCAGGCCCACAACATCGTCCGGTGCCAGCGAAATGTCAGCGTGCATCGCGGAGCTCCTTCCGCGCGTCAACACTGCAAGCGCCCCTCACCCTAACCACGCGGCAGCATGGTGCCGTTGGGACCAAAGACCGGTCCCGGCGTCGGGCGTTTGGGGGTAATACCGTCGCCGGAGGATCGATGCCGCAACCTGCGGATAACCCAGGGAACAAAGTACTCACGGGCCCACACCAGATCTGAGGAACGGGCCTCACGCCATGTGCGGACCGGCAGGGGCTTCGGCACCAAGGGTTCGAGGGTGTGCTGGACGTTCAGGGCTTCCAGCACCATCATCGCGATGGTGTGGTGTCCCAGCGGTGAGAAGTGCAGGCGGTCTTCGTCCCACATCCGGGGATCGGCCAACTGCCTCAGGGACCACATATCCGCGATGATTGCGTCGTGCCGTGCAGCCACAGTCCTAAGGTTTTCGTTGTAAATGGCCACCTTGCCACGGATGCGGCCCAACACCGAAGACGCAGTGTCCGGTCCGTTGAACAACACCACAGTGGCACCACCGGAGCCCAGTTCCTGGACTGCGGCGTCCAGCTTCTCCGCCAACAGGTCCGGGTCGCCACCGGGCCGGATGAGGTCGTTGCCGCCAGCCGAAATCGAGACAAGGTCCGGCTGGAGTTCCAGGCAAGGAGCAATTTGTTCATCCACGATCTGCTGCAGCAGCCGCCCACGGATAGCAAGATTGGCGTAAGCGAAATCCTCATGACCGCGGCCCAGTTCTTCCGCTACACGGTCAGCCCATCCGCGGAAGCCGCCGGGGTTCTGCGGCTCGGGATCACCGATACCTTCCGTAAACGAATCCCCCAGTGCCACGTAACGGCTCCAAGGGTGTGTTTGAACCGGTTCGCCCGGCTTCACCAATGAATTGACGTCACTCACGCTTTCCATCCTGCCTTGAACCTGCGAACCTGCGAACCTACGCCACCGTAGGTTGTTACCCATCAGTAACTGCAAGAATAGACCCATGACTGAAGCCGTTGCATTCCCCACGCCCGTTGTCCTGTGGTCCCATGACGAAGCTGAACGGGAGGGCAAACCGCTTCTGGTGCTGCTGCATGGCTACGGCTCCAATGAGGACGATCTCTTCAGCCTCGCCGGCCTGCTTCCCGAGGGCTTTGTGGTGGCTTCCCTGCGCGCGCCGATGCCCATGGGCCCCGGCTTCACCTGGTTCCCGCTCACCGCGTCAATCGATTACTCGCTGGAAGCAGTAAAGCTTGCCGCGGAGTATGCCCTTGAATGGTTGGATACGGTCAGAGCCAATCATTCTTCAGTGACGCTTCTCGGCTTCTCCATGGGCATGGCCATGGCGACCACCATGCTCCGGTACCGTCCCACGGACTTCGCTGCCGTCGTCGGGCTTTCGGGTTTTGTGGTGGACGCGGGCGACGACCCCGCCTTCCGCGATGCCGAACTGGACGGCACCTTGCCGATGTTCTGGGGCCGCGACCAGCAGGACCCCGTCATCACTCCGGACAAGATCGAATACACCATGGGATGGGTGCGCAAGCACGTGGACCTCACCAAGGTGCTCTACACGGGCATGTGGCATGGCATTAATCAGCAGGAAATCGGCCATGTAGGCGAATTCCTGACGCACAAAGTCCTAGCGTCTTAAAGCAACGCGGGGTCACTTACGGCCCATAAATGGCCTCACCATGGGCCCTAAGTGACCCCGCGTTGTTTCAGGCGGTGGTGATCCGGACAGTCTGGCCGTTGACGGTAACGGTATCTCCGGCGTGCAGCTGGCGGCCGCGGCGGTCTTCGATTTCGTCGTTGACCTTGACCAAGCCGTTCTTGATGAGCTCCGTTGCTTCAACGCCGTCCTCCACGAGGTTGGCGAGCTTCAGCAGCTGGCCGAGGCGGATCATGTCGTCGCGGATGGGGATCTCTTCGATTTCCGGGTTGCTCATAGAGCAATGATGCCTGAAGTAGTGTGGTGACGGTGCCGAATCCTTCCCACCGTCCCACCATTCCGCTTGCCCTCGGGCTCCCGCTTGCCTTGGTCACAGGCCTGGTCCTGCCGCTCCAAGGACGCATCAACGGGGCGCTCGCCATCAAGCTGGAGGACGGCATTGCCGCTTCTGTGGTGAGCTTCACCACAGGCCTGTTGGTGATCGCGGCGATATCGGTTCTTACGCCCAAAGGCAGGTCGGGGCTGCAGAGCATCCTTCCGGCGGTCCGCAACCGCAGCTTCCCGCCCTTCTACGTCATGGCCGGAGCTGTTGGCGCCCTTTTCGTCATTGCGCAGTCCTTCACGGTCGGCCTGCTGGGCGTCGCGCTGTTCACCGTCGCCACCGTCACCGGACAGACCCTCAGCGGCCTGCTGGTGGATCGGATGGGCATCGCTCCCGGCGGCAAACGCTCCATCACCGCCGTGCGGGTCGTGGGAAGCGTGCTCACCGTGGCCGCGGTCGCCTGGGCCGTGTCCCCGCGCTTTGGGGGAACGGACGACGTCGGGGCTTTGGTGCTGCCGGTCATCCTGCCTCTGGTGGCGGGTTTCCTCATGAGCTTCCAACAGGCCATGAACGGGACCGCCACCGTCCACTACGGCACCCCCATCGCGGCCACGCTCGTTAATTTCCTGGCCGGTTCCGCCGTCCTCTGGGTGGCCTTGCTGATCAAGCTTGCCGTAGCTGGCTCCGGGAATCCCCTTCCCTCCGAGTGGTGGTATTACGTCGCCGGACCGTTGGGATGCATCGCCATCGGCCTGGCAGCCCTCCTGGTGCGGAGCCTTGGTGTGCTGATTACCGGTCTTGGCATGATTGCCGGGCAGCTGGTGGGCTCGCTGGTGCTCGACGTCGTGATCCCCACTGCCGGGACGGTGATCGCCTTGCCCACGGTGCTGGGCACGCTCTTGACCCTCGCGGCGATCGTCGTGGCCAGCCTTCCCTGGCCAAAGGGATCCTTCGCACGAAGGCAGGTGCCAAAGGCCGGTAGGGTAAGTAGAACGCAGTAGTTGACGCAGTAGAACCAAGTAACCAACAGCATCACATCCCCAGCACCCCGCCGGACAACCACGTCCGGAGTCCGGGGCCAAACCACCGCGGACCGCACCCAGCGGCCCTGTAGAACAAATGGAGTACCCATGGCAGCAAAATCCGTCCTTGACCAGGTCATTTCCCTCTCCAAGCGGAGGGGCTTTGTCTTCCAGGCCGGTGAAATCTATGGTGGCTCGCGTTCGGCGTGGGATTACGGACCCCTTGGTGCGGAACTGAAGGAAAACATCAAGCGCCAGTGGTGGCAGAGCATGGTGCGCGGCCGCGAAGACGTCGTAGGCTTGGACTCCTCAGTCATTCTTCCCCGCCAGGTTTGGGAAGCCTCCGGCCACGTAGAGGTGTTCTCTGACCCCCTGGTGGAATGCCTTTCCTGCCACAAGCGCTACCGTGCTGACCACCTCGAGGAAGAGTACGAGGAAAAGAAGGGCCGTCCCGCCGAGAACGGATTGAAGGATATTGCCTGCGCCAACTGCGGCACCCGCGGCCAGTGGACCGAGCCGCAGGAGTTCTCCGGCCTCCTGAAGACCTTCCTTGGCCCGGTGGCCAACGATGAAGGCATGCACTACCTGCGCCCGGAAACGGCCCAGGGCATCTTCGTGAACTTCAACAACGTCCTCACCACCTCCCGGAAGAAGCCGCCGTTCGGCATTGGCCAGATCGGAAAGTCCTTCCGCAACGAGATCACGCCGGGCAACTTCATCTTCCGTACCCGCGAGTTCGAACAAATGGAGATGGAATTCTTCGTCGAGCCCGGCACGGATGAGGAATGGCACCAGTACTGGATGAAGGAGCGCATGTCCTGGTACACCAGCTTGGGCATCCGCGAAGAAAACCTCCGCTTCTTCGAGCACCCGCTTGAGAAGCTGAGCCACTACTCCAAGGGCACCACGGACATCGAGTACCGCTTCGGCTTCCAAGGCTCCGAGTGGGGCGAACTCGAGGGCATCGCCAACCGTACGGACTTCGACCTCTCCACGCATGCCAAGGCCTCCGGTACGGACCTGAGCTACTTCAACCAGGCCACCAACGAGCGCTACACCCCCTACGTGATCGAGCCCGCGGCGGGCCTGACACGTTCCTTCATGGCCTTCCTGATTGACGCCTACACCGAAGACGAGGCTCCCAACGCCAAGGGCGGCGTCGACGTCCGTACGGTCCTGAAGCTGGATCCGCGGCTTGCGCCGGTCAAGGCAGCCGTCCTGCCCCTGAGCCGCAACGAGGACCTGTCTCCGAAGGCAAAGGCGCTGGGCACCCAATTGCGCAAGAACTGGAACATCGACTTCGACGACGCCGGCGCCATCGGCCGCCGTTACCGTCGCCAGGATGAGATCGGAACTCCGTTCTGCATCACGGTGGACTTCGATACCCTCGAAGACCAGGCCGTGACCATCCGTGAGCGCGACACCATGAGCCAGGAACGCGTGTCCCTGGACAAGGTTGAGGCTTATCTGGCAGCACGTCTGATCGGCGCCTAACCGTGGCTTTGGAATACCGCGAGTGGAAGGAAGGCGACGACCTCGCCCTCCTGGAAATCTGGGGCGGGCCGGAGACCCTGCCTGCAGAACAGTTCCGTGCTGCTTTGGCGCCGTCGAGCAACCAGCCTTGGCGTCGCTGCATCGTTGCCGAGGATGTCGTTGACGGCGTTCGCATCCCCGTTGCCGCCGGCGTGGTCCACGAGGCTTCGCTGCACCCTGAACGTCTGTGGGCCTATATCGAGGTTGCCAAGGACCATCGCAGGAACGGCGTCGGAGCCACCCTGCTGACCATGCTGCGCCGCGAAGCCGGGAACTCGCCGTCGGGCGTTTCCAAGCTCCGCACCAAAGTTGAGCCGGGCACGCCCGGGGCCGCTTTCGCCGAGGCTGCAGGTCTTGGACCCATCCAGCGTTCACAGTTGGTTGTGGTGGAGCCTGAGCCGCTGAAGCTGCCGCGGTTCGGCGATGGTTCTGAAGAAGCTGCCTCTGAACGGGTGGAGGACCTGGCCACCGGATCCGTGGAACTCAGCGAAGTAGTGGGCAGCTACTACTCAGCCGTCCATCACTGGGACAGCCCGGGTGAGCTCAGCGTTGCTACTGTGCAGCGGCTCTTCCTTCACGATCTCACGGGGGCGCACGGGGCCATTGTGCTTCGTGCACCGAAGGCAAGTGCCTTTGGCGAGGGAGTGCCGGCCAGCCGAAAAGGCAAGATCCAGGCCTTCGCCATCAGCTACGCCCAGGGCAACTCCGAGGAGCCCTCGGATGTCTTCCTGGGTCACGATCCGAAGCTGTCCGCCGACGACGCAGAGTCTGCCGTCCGGGATCTTCTGGCCCTTATTGCGTACCAGCACCCCGTGCTGTTGGAAGTGGACGAATCCATGACGGCACTGCGCAGCGTCCTGGCGCCCTTGCTGGAGTCGGGCAAGGCCCACGTTCGTGGCGCTGACACGCTGATCGTGAGCGACTGACCACGTATCTGCAGGTCCGGATCCCGCTTTGCCCATCGCCGATGGGCAGGGCGGGATCCTCGCTTTAAGGCGAAGCACGGTGGATGGAACCAACCGATAACGGAGCCAACATTGCGTGGACGCGTGCGTACGCGGCAGCTCTTGCGGGTGATCCGGCTAGGCTTGAAGCCATGAGGTTTTGCAGCTGATGGGTCACGGACACTCCCACGGTCATTCTGAAAGTTCCGAGCCAACTCCGCAGGCGATTGCATCCCGGAAGCGCGCCAACTGGCTCCTGGCTGCGGTGCTGGTTCCACTTGGAGTGCTCACTGTCATCGCCATGATGGTCATGTGGCCCTCGGGCAGCCGGGACGGAATCTCCTTTGCGAGTCCCTACCAGGCTGCCCCTGGCGTGACGTTCGATACCGGAAAGATCCAGAGCGTGGTGCAGGAAAGCTGCACACAAACCGGACAATCCACGCAAGGACAAACAGATACTGGCCAGACTGACACGGGTCAAACCGGTGCAGGCCAGTCCGGCGGATCCGACTGCACCTTTGCCTTCACCCAGCCGGACAAGGGCGGGGAAGTCGTCAAGGTAGTGATCAACCCCGACGTCGCCAAGTCCCACGGCGTGGATGTGGGGGACTCGATCAGATATCTGAACCTCTCCGGTGTCCAGGGCGCATCGCAAGGTAACGGCTCGCCGTCGTACGTTTTTGTGGATTTCGTGCGCAGCCTGCCGATTGCCCTGCTGGCTGTGCTCTACGCGGTAGTAGTGATCGCTGTGGCGCGCTGGCGTGGCTTCCGGGCCCTCCTTGGCCTGGTTGGCGCTTATGCCGTGCTGGTCAGCTTCATCCTGCCGGGACTGGTGGAAGGGAAGCCTCCACTCATGCTGGCTTTGGTGGGTTCCACAGTGATCATGATCGGGGTCTTGTACTTCGCCCACGGTTTCTCGGCGAGGACCTCCACGGCCCTGCTCGGTACCATCTTCGGGTTGGGCATTACAGCGTTGTTGGCGGCGTGGGCCACGGATGCTGCCAACCTTGCAGGCGTCGGCGACCATGACGCTGCCACGCTGATAAACATGTCGGACAAGATTTCAATCTCCGGCATCATCCTGTGCGGCCTGATCATCTCAGGCCTCGGCGTCCTCAACGATGTCACCATCACGCAATCCTCGGCTGTGTGGGAACTTTACGAACTGGCCCCGAACACCAGTGCCCGGAAGCTGTTCTCCTCGGCGATGCGGATTGGCCGGGACCACATCGCCTCCACCGTTTACACCATTGCCTTCGCGTACGCTGGTGCCGCCCTTCCAATTCTCATCATCGTGATGCTTTACGACCGCCCACTTGCCGAGGCCTTGACCAGTGCGGAGTTGTCCGAAGAAGTCATCCGGACACTCGTGGGCTCCATCGGCCTGGTGCTCGCCATCCCGGTTACCACGCTGATAGCCGTCCTGGTGGTCAAGGCCACAGGCGTGAAGGGTGCAGTCCCGGCGCCCGCTCTGTCCGTGAATCCGGACGACGTGGACGATACCGGTACGCTCGCAGCCGCGGCCGCCGTCGTGGGTTCCGGCCGGGTAGAAACGCTCGACGGCGGTCGGTCTCCGCGCGCCGTCGGCAAGCCTGCCCGCCCGGGGAGCCGCCGTGCCCAGCGTGAGGCGGAGCGCCGCGGTGATGGAGAAAATCCCGCACCGTAACGCCGGAGGAGCATGGTCCGTGGCGCCAGGAGCAGTCGATTTGCCCTGATTTGCAACAATGGATGGGTGACTGTAGTAGCAACGCCCCCTGCCCCAAAGCTTGAGCTTCCGCCTTTGCAGCTCGGTGGGATCACCGTGGACACTCCCGTGATCCTTGCCCCCATGGCGGGCATCACCAACTCAGCCTTCCGCAGGCTCTGCCGTGAATACGGTGGTGGCCTGTACGTGGCCGAGATGGTTACCTCACGTGCGCTGGTGGAACGGACCCCGGAATCGTTGCGCATCATCTCGCACGACGAGGATGAGAAAGTGCGTTCCGTGCAGCTCTACGGTGTTGACCCCGTAACGGTCGGCGCGGCAGTCCGCATGCTCGTCGAGGAAGACCGGGCTGACCACATCGACCTCAACTTCGGCTGCCCGGTGCCAAAGGTCACCCGCCGCGGTGGCGGTTCCGCGCTGCCATGGAAAATCGATCTCTTCACGTCGATCGTGCAGACCGCAGTGAAGGAAGCCTCCAAGGGTGGCATCCCGCTCACCATCAAGATGCGCAAGGGGATTGACGATGACCACCTGACGTACCTCGACGCCGGACGGATCGCCCGCGATGCGGGAGTGGCCGCCGTCGCCCTTCACGGCCGCACCGCAGCCCAGTTCTATTCCGGCCAGGCTGACTGGTCCGCCATCGCCCGCCTTCGTGAGGCACTGCCTGACATTCCGGTGCTGGGAAACGGTGACATCTGGTCCGCCGAGGACGCTGTCCGTATGGTCCGGGAAACCGGTGTGGACGGCGTTGTGGTAGGCCGTGGTTGCCAGGGCCGTCCGTGGCTGTTCGGTGATCTGCAGGCGGCGTTCGAAGGCAGCGAGCAGCGGCACCGTCCGGGCCTGCGGGAGGTCGCCGAAGGCGTCTACCGTCACGCGGAGCTCATGGTGGAGACCTTCGGCAACGATGAGTACAAGGCACTGCGGGAAATCCGAAAGCACATGGCCTGGTACTTCAAGGGGTACGTCGTTGGCGGGGAGCTTCGCGCCAAGCTGGCCACGGTTCCCACCCTCGAGGTCCTGCGCGGACTCCTTGAAGAGCTGGACATGGATTTGCCGTATCCTGGCATCGATTCCGAGGGTCCGCGCGGCCGTGCCGGATCACCGAAGAAGCCCGCGCTGCCCAAGGATTGGCTCGTGAGCCGTCAGCTGAACGCGGAACAGAGTGCCGAAATCTCCGCAGCAGAGCTGGACGTGTCAGGCGGCTAGCTTCACACGTGTAAGACTGGCTCAAGAGGCACCACTACTACGGCGCTTGAAGGAGGCAGATACCCATGGGAACCGAAGCGATGCTGGGCCGCACTGGAACACCGCACGACTACGTGCTGGCAATTCCGGGCTACACGGAAGCGGATTCTGCGCGGTGGGTGGAAGAACCGCGTAAGACTACGTACCGCTCCGATTTTGAACGCGACCGGGCACGGGTCCTGCATTCCTCGGCCCTGCGACGGCTGGGCGCAAAAACGCAGGTTGTTGCTCCGGATACGGACGATTTCGTCCGCACCCGTCTGACCCACAGCCTAGAGGTTGCGCAGGTTGGCCGCGAACTTGGCCGTTCACTGGGCTGCGATCCGGACGTCGTGGATACTGCGTGCCTTAGCCATGACCTCGGCCACCCACCGTTCGGCCATAACGGTGAGTCTGCCCTGAATGAGGTGGCCCACACCATTGGTGGCTTCGAAGGCAACGCGCAGACGCTGAGGTTGTTGACGCGCCTGGAACCGAAAGTCCTTGCCGAGGACGGCAGGCCCGCCGGGCTCAACCTGACCCGCGCCAGCCTGGATGCTGCGTCCAAGTACCCGTGGTCCGCCGTCGACGCCCCCGTCATCCATGGCCACCGCACCAGCAAGTTTGGCGCGTATGAAGACGATCTTCCCGTGTTCGAATGGCTGCGTGAGGGCGCTCCGGGTAACCGCTCCTGCATAGAGGCCCAGGTGATGGATCTCGCGGACGATATTTCCTATTCGGTCCATGACGTCGAAGACGCAATTGTCGCAGGCCACTTCCAACTGAAGTGGATGGAGAATCCGGACCACCGTGCCCGCGTGGTGGGTTACACCAAGCAGTGGTACCTCCCGCACAACGATCCGGCTGACATTGACGCTGCCCTTGCCCGGCTTGAGGCCACCAAAGTGTGGGTCCGCGAGGCTGATGGCAGCCGGAAATCCATGGCTGCGCTGAAGGACATGACCAGCCAGCTCATCGGCCGGTTCTGCCAAAGCGCCATGGAAACCACAAGGGACCATTTTGGCCCGGCAAACCTGACCCGCTATGGCGCCGAGCTGATGGTCCCCGAGGACACCGTGACCGAAATCGCGGTCCTGAAAGGCCTGGCCACCACGTTCGTCATTTCCACGGACCACCGCCAGCCCGTCTACGAACGCCAGCGGGAAGTCCTGCACGCCTTGGTTGGCGTCTTGAACGCCACAGGCGACCGCCACCTCGAGCCGATGTTCGCTGCTGACTGGCGTGACGCGGCCGACGACGGCGCGCGGCTGCGTGTAGTGATTGATCAAGTGGCGTCTCTGACGGATGGTTCAGCGCTGGCCATGTACGAGCGCCTGGTGGGGAGCCTGCCGTCGCTCTGGTAGCACCGCCAAGCGGCTAGGATGGTCACGTGGCTGGCTTGATCAAACGTGAAGATATCGACGAAGTCCGCCAGCGCACCGACATCAAGGAAGTCGTTGACGGTTACGTCACCCTGAAGAGTGCTGGCTTGGGCAGTTTCAAGGGACTGTGCCCTTTCCACGACGAACGCTCACCATCCTTCACTGTGCGCCCCCAAGTGGGTAGATATCACTGTTTCGGCTGTGGCGAAGACGGAGATGCCATCTCCTTCGTCCAGAAAATGGACCACAGTTCCTTCCACGAGGCAGTGGAAAAGCTGGCCGCCAGAATCGGCTACGAGTTGCGTTACGAGGATGGCGGCACCGGTCCGAGCCGCGAAGAAGTGGGCAAGCGCCAGCGCCTCCTGGATGCCCATAAGATCGCCGACGAGTTCTTCCGGGCCCAACTGCTGACCCCCGGAGCCGCCGAGGGCCGCAACTTCCTCGATGGCAGGGGCTTTGACCGCGCGGCCGCCGAGCACTTCGGCGTGGGCTATGCGCCGCAGGGCTGGGATTCGCTCCTTAAGCACCTGCGCGGGCGTGGGTTTACCGATGCTGAGCTCAAACTGACTGGCATGTTTTCCGAAGGAAACCGGGGCATCTACGATCGCTTCCGTGGCAGGCTCATTTGGCCCATCCGGGACATCGCCGGCGACACTATCGGCTTCGGCGCCCGGAAGCTCTATGAGGACGATCAGGGTCCAAAGTACCTGAACACTCCTGAAACCACTCTCTACAAAAAGTCCCAGGTCCTCTACGGGATCGATATCGCCAAGCGCAACATCGCCAAGGACCGGCAACTCGTAGTGGTTGAGGGGTACACCGACGTCATGGCCTGCCACCTTGCAGGAGTCACGACGGCGGTGGCAACCTGCGGCACGGCGTTCGGCACCGAACACATCAAGATTGCCCGGCGCCTGCTTTCGGACGACGGCACCGGGGGAGAGGTGGTCTTTACCTTCGACGGAGACGCCGCTGGCCAGAAGGCCGCCCTCCGCGCCTTCGAGGAAGACCAACGATTCGTCGCGCAAACGTACGTCGCAGTGGAGCCCACCGGCGCTGATCCGTGTGATCTTCGTCAACTCAAGGGCGACGCCGCAGTGCGCGAACTCATCGAGAGCAGGAAGCCGCTCTTCGAGTTCGCGATCCGTGCCTCGCTCCGCAGGCACAACCTGGACACAGTGGAAGGCCGCGTCGCGGCGCTGCGGGAAGCCGCGCCCGTTGTGGCACAAATCCGCGACTCCGCCATCCGCCCCGCCTACATACGCGAACTCGCTGGCTGGTTGGGCATGCCGATTGAGGAAGTCAGCCGTTACGTTGGGGCGGCAGCCAAGCGCGCGGCATCCGGCGCTGCTCCGTCCGGCACTAATCCGCCCGGTACTGCAGAGCAATCCTCGACGGCGGCAGCCCCGCCGTCGAGCGGTCAGGTCTTCAACCGTCCTGATCCTCGGGACCCCGTGGCAGGGATGGAACGCCAAGCGCTGGAAGTGGTCCTCCAGGAGCCCTCAGTCCTGGGCGACGGCGCATGGGAGCGCTTTGAGGCGTCCCATTTCGCTACTCCGGCGTACGCGGCGGTGCACGCAGCCATGCGTGCCACAGGACTGGCCCACGCAGCTGATCCCGTGGCATGGGTGGAGCACGTCCGGCAGGAAGTTCCGGAGCCTCTTCGGCCCTTGGTTTCCGAGTTGGCGGTAACTCCTTTGCCGGCCAGTACGCCGGAGGCCATGCAACGGTATTGCCGGGACATTTTGGCGAGGCTTTTCGAACTGCAGATCACCCGCATTAAAGCGGACAAGATGGGCCAGCTGCAGCGTCTTGACGCAAGCGCATTTCCCGAGGAATTCCAGCGTCTGAACCGCGAACTGATGGTGTTGGAAATGCAGCGTCGAGCCCTGCGTTCAGACTCCTGACCGTCCGCGCGGAAGGTCGCCGGAAGCGGCCTGGGTGCTCGATTTCGTTTTCCGGCGGGGCCCTGTTAAGCTAGTAACCGCTTCATTCCTCCGTAGCTCAATTGGCAGAGCATTCGACTGTTAATCGAAGGGTTACTGGTTCAAGTCCAGTCGGAGGAGCGCACAATACCCCCGTTCCGGTGTTTCGGAACGGGGGTATTTTTATACCCACTAGGGGTATATCCGCCCGATTAGCATTCGCATAAAACCTTTGCTAAAGTCATAACCGCTTCATTCCTCCGTAGCTCAATTGGCAGAGCATTCGACTGTTAATCGAAGGGTTACTGGTTCAAGTCCAGTCGGAGGAGCGCAAGGACCCCACACCGGTTTCGTACTGGTGCGGGGTCCACTTTTTTACACGAAATCCATCTCCACCTGGAGGAACCGTGCGGCTTCGGCCACGGCTGCCAGGAAGGCTTCCTGTTCGGTGGGGGGTGTCCGCGGTTCGCGCGGATGCCATTCATGGGGGGCGGAGTAAACGCGCGTGAAACCTCCGGCCGGAGGCGCATAGAAGATTCCAAACCGCTGGACAGGCCACTCGGGTGAGGTTTCCGGGGCAACCAGCAACGCGGCGTCCGCTTCGGGGTTGTACCACTGGGCGATGGGCCGGCGGCGATCATCCGTGAAAAGGCCTGCCGCATAGAGTGCCGCAGACTGGGGACTGGTCACAGAGCACAAGCGGTCCCACCACAGCGGCAGGATGCGTTCATCCCGTCGCTGCCAAGGTGCCGGAAGCGGCTGCAGCTCTTGCCAATGTGGCACATCTCAACTTTATCGCCGGGGACGGGCCGGCAACAGGGCCTGCCTAGCCGGACAAACCAAGCCTCGGATACAGCACCTCGAAGCCCTTGGTCAGTCCGGCGTTCAAGGCGATGCCTACATGCCCGCCGTTTGGCACCTCGTAATAGGACACCGTCATTCTCGAAGCTTTTGCAGCTGCGGAGACAGCCTTCGCAGCTGCAACATAGGTCACATCATCCGAGCCCACGGTGAAAACGGCAGTGGTGTCTGGAAATTGCTTACCTTTCATGATGTTGATGGGCTTCTGTGCGTCATAGGCCGCCTGGTTGCCGCTAAAGATCTCCGCCAAGTTGCCTGCAGGGTCCTCCGCCCCGGGAAACTCCTCGCCGGAGATATCCACCACGTTGCCCCACATCTTCGGGTATTTGAGCGCAAAGGAGATGGCGCACTGCCCGCCGTTGGAGTATCCGGCGATCGTCCAATGGTCGCGGTCCGGGAGGATGTTCAGGTTCGCCTTGGCCCAGTTCACCACGTCAACGTTGATGTACGTCTCCACGTTTCCGTACTTGGCTGTGTCCAGGCACAGAGTGTCGTCTTGATCCGGTCCGATCTGGTCGGCCACGATCGCGATGGGCGCCAAGCCGTTGTTCTTCGCAGCAAATTCGTCCAACGCGGCCGAAACGTACTGGGGGTCAGGGAGGCCGGGCTGGCCCATCATGAGGACGAACAGGGGCAAACGGGGTGGGTTCTCCGTCAAGGCAGCCGGCGGCAGGTAGATCCCGGCAGGGCGGGCGTTGAAACCCGAGGCGGTGGCTGGAATGACCTGCGTTCCTACCTCGCCCTTTGTTGGCATGTTGGCTGGCGGTTTCCAGTTCTGCCAGAGGGGCCCGGAAGGGATGGGAGCGTCCGGGTCCGGCTTGCTCAGTCGGATGGCTTCCTCAGTGGAGATCCCCAGCGCTGAGCCCAGGGTCCTGTTGAGCCCGAACTCCATGTTGACGCCCAGCGCAGTGACCAGGAGGAACACAGGAATCGATATCGCCGCCACCACTTTCCGCCACCGGGGACTGTGGCGAAAACTAACCACGGCCAGTCCAAGGGCAGCGAAGCCGGTGATCACCCAGAACCACACGCGAGGTGTCAGGCCCACGTGGAAGACGTCCAGGACATCCTCCACAATCCAGACCGTAAACCAACCGAGCGCTGCTGTGACCACAATGCCAACCACCGCGGTGATGACCCAGCGCGAAGACGGCCTGAGGAACAGCAACAGGAAAAGCCCGACGCCGATGACCACGGCTATCGTCATGACCACCGGGCCGCTGATTTCGATTTCCAGGAGCCCTTTCATGACTGTTGTGTCTGTCCCGCGGTCATGCGGCGGGTTCCCGGGCAACCATTTGCCGTAGCAATCCTGCGCTCTGTGCCCGGGACAACCCCGGCAAGTACGCCAAGCCAACAGCAAGGCCTATCGATGGCAGGGCCAGTGGGTCCCGGTAATACATGTACAGAGTGCGGTGCTCGGGCTGGAACCGAGATTTGAAGGCTGCCAGGGACTTGAAGCCGTACATGGGTTCCAGTGCATTGCCCAGCATTGCCAGAACCCGATCCAAGGCACTGTGGTCACCGTCGTCCGTCGCGGCCCCTGTGTTGGCCAGCGGGGAGCCTGACAACGAGATGTGGGGAACGTCGTCCTTGAAGTGCGTCACGGCAGAGGCGATCAGGAATTCCATGACCCCTTTGAAACCAGTTGTCCGGCGGCGCATGAAGTCCAAGGTCCACCCCGACACCACGCCGTCGGTAAAGACCGGCAGCCAGCTTGTGACCCCATGGACCAGGCCATCGTCGTCCACCGCCACGCAACACATGACTTCGGGATCCTTCAGTTCATCGAGTCCGCCCAAGGTGAACCCCATCTCGGGCAGGGCCTTGTCCGCCACCCACTCTTCCGAGATCTCGGCAAGTTGTGCACGGATTCCCGGTGGCATCTCCGCGTAGTGGTACCAGTGGTCTTTGATGGACAGCTTCTCAGCCCTGTTCAGAGCGGTCCGGACGTTCTGCCATTCCTTGCCTTTGAACGTCATGGCCTGGATGTTCAGCAGGGTTTCTTCCGCCACCTCCAGTTTGCGGAAGCCGCGGGGGAGGAGAGCCTCGTCAAGCTCCGACGTGGCCGAGTAGAAGCACGGTGTGAGGCCCAGTGCCGCGCAATGGGCCAGGAAGCCTGTCGCAGCCTCGGTGTGGTGCTGGCGGGCCCCGAATGGACCCGCCACCGTCAGGGCCACTCCGTTGTGCACCTGGTAGGCGAGGCCAGCCCTCCTGTCGGGCGTGAACCAGTATTGGTTGTTGTCCCACAGTGCCATCCAGGACAAGGTCCCCCCGCCGTCGTGGAGCAATTCTCGGGTGTGTCCCAGGTCCGCGGCAGGGTCTTTTGCCAGCGTCCGGAACCGCTGGAAGTTGTTCAGGACCATCACAAGGATGCAGAGCCAGATGACGTCCCCGCCCAGTCCGTAAAGAACAGTGCTCAGCAATCCCTGCGGCAGTTCAACGACGAACGGAACGGGGAAGGGCACCAGGATATGGGTCAGTTGGCCTGCGAGGTCCCACAAGGATGAGCGGTTCGGGTTGCCCTCTACAAACCAGAAGACCACGTAGAGCGCCGCCGCCACAGCAGCCATGATGAGGGTTGTCCGGCCCAGGACGCGATATCCGGCGTCGCTGGATTCCACCCGGAATTTGTGGCGGTTGACCAGCAGCAGGGCCGCGATGATCAGCGGCGCCAGGATGGCGGGAACGGCATAGAGCAGGAGGTAACCGACGTCGTCATTGCCCAGTGTCACTTCCGGATCCGTCACGTACTGCAGGATTGCCACGCTCGTCACGAACGCCAGGTAGAGCTGGATGACCAGGGTCAGTCTGTAAGCGAGGCGGCGACCCCGGCGCAGTCCCTCAGCACAGACAAGCAGCAACAGCACCGGGATAACTGTGAGGATGGTGGCGCCGAAACTCTGCACGCCCACAACGCTCTGCAACGTGACGCAGCTCTTGTCGTTGTCGCAGGCTTCCTTCACTTCGTCCACGCTGGGGCTTGCCTGCAGCATCACCTCGGAAACCACAGAAAGCGGCCCGACCTCCAACGTGCCCGTCAACTGCGTGAGCAATGGCCCCAGGGCGAACACACCAACTACGGTGCCCACAAGGAACCGGGTCTCACGAAGGCTCGAGGAATGAAGGGAGCCCGCACGCCGCCGCAGCACCAGGGTTTGGACGGCCCAACCGGCCAGAATGCCGATGACAGCGCCGGCAAGGGCCTGGAGTGTTTGTGCGACGCCTACAAACAACGCGAACATCAGCGTGGCGGCCAGCAACCATGTCCGGAGGCGACGACGCCAGAGTGCCTCCAGTGCCGCCGTCGAACATCCCAACGCAGCGGCGGCACCACCGTAGGCGCCCACAACGTACTCGCCACCAAGAAAACTCAGCCATTGGTCGCTGTTGTCCGTTCCAAAAGCAACCAGCCCCATCAGCACCAAGGCGCTCAGGGCAGAACCAAAGATAAATGCTGCCAGCGCCAGCCATGGACCCATGGTTCGCTCGGCGATACCCACGCCGACCAGGATCAAAACGCTGCATGCCAGATAGTCCAGTAAGGATGAGGCAAAGAAAGATGATGTGAAGATGGACCAACCCGGCCCCGCATCCAGCGCCAAACCCAGCCCGACCTGCTCCAGGAGTGCCTCGTTGGGTCCGGCGATAAGGCTCCCCGTAACTGCGCCGACAACCCAAAGGAACAGCACGAGTCCCAAAGTCAGGGGCAGCCGCCGGATGGCCGCCAGGCCGTAAACAGTGCCCGTATATCCGACAGCCGCACTCATGTGATGTCCCCTTCACCGGCGAAGCGGGGGAAACCCCCGGCTGGCCACCATTCTGCCCTGCCAGGCGGCCTAAGGGGAGGGCTTACACGGGGACTTTAGTCTCTATTCCAGGGGCCAGGGTTCACCCGGTACAGCAGGGCCGCTCCAATGACGGCGCCAAGTATCGCCCCGAATAGTGCACTCCCGGCCAGGCGGCCCAACAGCGCCCCGACGACGGCGCCAAGCACGGCCCCGAGGAAAAGGCCCCTACCGTTGCGGTGCGGTTTCTTGGTCATGGTCACAGCCTATGGTCCAGTTCTGGGGAAAGCCGTACTAGTGGATTGACGGGACAGTCACTAATGAATTGACGGGACAGTCCGGGGCCGGACCACGAGCCACAGTGCGGCGATCGCTCCGGTGATGCAGACAGCCTGGACCGCGCCCATGGGTACCGCAGAATCGACACCCAGCCAGCCCACAACAGGGGGGACGATGCCCGCCATCATGAATTGTGCTGCGCCCAGGAGCGATGCCGCCGTCCCCGCCTGGGCTCCATGGTTCGCCAAGGAGAGGACTTGGACGCAGGGGAACAGGAAGCCCGTAGCGCAAATGTAGAACCACAGCGGAATCAGGATGCCCCAGAGACCCACGTGCAGGAGATCGAGCACGATAATCAGGGCCGCCATAAGCAGCATGAACACCGTGGCTCCGGCCACGATCCACTGGGGAGCCACGCGCCGGATCAACCTTGAGCTGATCTGGACGCCCGCCACGATACCCAGCGAATTGACGCCGAAGAGGAGGCCGTATTCCTGGGGAGAGAAATCATAGATGTTCTGGAAAAGGAAGGTGGAGGCGGAGAGGTAGGCGAACAAACCACCGAAGTTGAGGCTGCCTACCATCAACATGCCCACGAATATCCGGTCCGTCAATACGGTCTTGTACCGCTGCCGCACCGTGACTGTGGATTTTCCGCGCCGTTCCGCCGGCAGGGTTTCGCGAATAAAGAAGATCGCGGCCAGTATCACCAACGTGCCGTAGCAGGCCAGAAAGTAGAAGATGCCGGGCCACGGGAACACCAGCAGCAGCTGCGAACCGATGATTGGGGCCAGGATCGGGGCCAGCCCGTTGACCAAGGACATCCGGGAGAACATGCGGACCATCGAATAGCCGTGGAACAGGTCCCGGACCATGGCCATCGCGACGACGCCCCCACCCGCTGCGCCGATACCCATGAGCACACGGAACAGGGACAGGAACCCGATGTCCGGAGCCAACGCAGCGCCCAACGATGATCCGATATGCAGGGCGGTGGCGAGGATCAAGGGCAGGCGACGGCCAAACTTGTCGCTGAAGGGACCAACCACCAACTGTCCAAGGCCAAACCCAACGGTGGTGCCGGTCAGCGTCAGCTGGATCGCCGTGGCTGAAACGCCAAAACTCTCCTCCAATGCAGGGAACGCAGGAAGGTAGAGATCCACCGTGAAGGGCCCCAGGGCAGTCAGGGCACCGAGAAGGACAATGTAGACAAGCTTTTCGCGTCGGCTCAGGGAATCGCCCGGAGCAATGGGATTGGTCACGATCATCTATCCTATGGCCGTCACATCATATTTATGCAGCTACGTCAGGCGCGCCGCGGTGGCATCGGCGAAAGTTGAGCCGGAACCTGAATGATAGTTTTGAGGACAGGTGCCCGCGGCGATCTTTTTCCGGCCGCGTTCGCCCGACACGATGCCCAGAGGAAGCAGTTAGGCGGAACCCAATGAGTGGACGTCACACCGGCCGGACCAGCACGCGACCAGCCATCCGTACTTTGCCGAAGACCCTCAAGCTCGTTACCCGTTTGGCTCCCAGGCAACTCAACGATGAGATCGCCCTTGCCAAGGTGGAACTCAAGCGCAAGGCCACCCAGGTTGGGGTGGCCGGTGCGTTCTTTGGCGTAGCCCTTGTTTTCATGGCGCTCCTGGTGATCGCGCTGGTGGTGGCCGCGATTCTTGGTTTGGCTACCATCATGCCGGGCTGGCTTGCAGCGTTGATCGTTGCAGCGGTCTTTCTCGTGATCGTCGCGCTCGGAGCCTTGATCGGGGTCGCCAAGTTCAAGAAGGCCATGCCTTTGATCCCTGAAGACACCATCCGCGGGCTCAAGCACGATCTGGGAATTGCGAAGGAAGGCTCGGCCTTCGATGAATCGATCCTCGATCCCAATTCGCCCGCTGCCAAGGCGGAGAAAGCCGCCAAGGAAGCTGCCGCCGAGAAGGCGAAGGCAGAAAAGGCTGCAAAGGAAGCTGCCAAGGAAGCGGATGCCGCCAAGGCGCCCACAGAGGCGGAACTCCGCCTGCGCCTGAACAAACGGCGCGAACACCTCACCGGCGTGCGCGATGAACTTGGCCAGCAGTTGGACGTCAAAAAGCAGGGCCAGGCTTTGCTGGGAACAGCCACCATGAAACTCCAGGAGGGAAAGGACTTTGCTTCCGCGAAGTTCGCTGACCTTGGCGAGGCCGTTCCCGAGGACCTCACCGGTCGCCTTGCTTCCCGATGGAAGGACCTCGTTGCTTTCGCCGCCGCGGCTGTGGTGTTCGTGGTTGCCCTGCGGAAGCTGCTGAAGAAGTAGCAGCCTGCCGCGGTACCGCACACACTGGAGAAGAGGAAAGGGGGACACCATGAGGTTCATCGGTGCTGGTTCGCATCCGGACCGTCCCCAGGTGGACCACGACCTCGTCTTTACTGTTCCCAATGTGCTCACGGTTCTGCGCTTCATGGGCGTCCCGCTCTTTGTGTGGTTGGTCCTGTGGCAGAAGGAATATGGCTTCGCCGTCCTCGTCCTGGTCATTATGGGCAGCACGGACTGGGTGGACGGTTATATCGCCCGCCGCTACAACCAAACGTCCAAGTTGGGCAGGATCCTGGACCCCATGGCGGACCGGGCCGCGCTCATAGCCGTTGCGATCACGTTGGCGATCGCCGGCGTCGTGCAGTGGTGGTATCTGGCCGCGCTTGTTGTGCCTGACGCCATTCTTGCGATTGCCTCGCTGATCTACTTCCGCAGCCATCCGGACCTTCCTGTCAGCATCATCGGCAAGATCCGCACAGGGCTCCTGCTGGTGGGCACGCCGTTGCTGGTACTTTCCAAATTGCCCGTTTCACACACCGACGCTTACTTCGCCGCAGCTTGGGTCTTCCTCGGCCTCGGCCTGCTGGGCCACTGGATTGCGGCCTACAACTACTACTGGGCCATCCTGCGTAAAGGCAAAGAACTGCGGGCCAACGACGGCGGACACGGCTGATGGTGTGGCTGGCGGTTTTCCTTGCCGTACTTGGCGCCTTTTTCCTTGCCATCGGGGCCCAACGCCAGGGAAGCGCGGTAAAGGCCGATACCGGCGGCCTGGCCCTGAGCTCCAACGGGTTCCTGCGGCTTCTGCGCAATCCACGATGGATGCTTGGGCTTTTGCTGTTGTGCCTTGGCATGGTGATGAACGCGATCGCCCTCGTATCGGCACCCCTGACCGTGGTGCAGCCCATTGGAGCGATCGCACTGGTCATTACCACCGTGGTCAACGCCAAGGACCAAGGCCTGAGCATCAACCGCGCCACCGTGGTTGCCATTACCGCCTGCGTCACCGGATCCGCTTTGTTCGTACTCCTGGCAGTTAACGTCACGCAGGAAAACCATCACGTTAACGCTGAAGACGAACTGACAATCGTGCTTCTCCTGGCCCTGGCCGTGGGGCTTTTCGGCACTCTTGCGGTGGTGTTCAAACACCGCATGAGCGCCTTCATATACATCTTGGGAGCGGGTGTACTGTTTGGCTTCGTTGCCGTCCTGACCCGGATCATCGGCAAGCACCTGCTGGATCCCAACGGCCTGTTCCTGCTCAATGTGCAGTGGTACACACTCATTGCCATCGCGGCCGCCGGGGGCCTTGGTTCCTGGTTCGTCCAGAGCGCGTATTCAGGCGGCCCTCCGGATCTGGTTATTGCCGGACTGACCGTGGTGGACCCCATGGTGGGCATCGCCATTGGCATCGTTATCCTTGGTGAGCTTCGTCCCGATGTCCAGCCTGTGATGGCAATCAGCATGGCCGCTGCAGCTTCCCTTGCTATCGTGGGGGTTATTGCCTTGAGCCGGCACCATCCGGAAGTCACCAAGCGTAAGAAGGACGCGAAGGCGGCTGCAAGCCGGAAGGCCTAGGCAAAGCCTTAACTTGCGCCACCGCTTCCCAGCGGTCCGGCAACCCGGCGACACCACAGCATTGACCCGTTCAAGGCTGTTCCGCACCGTGACCATCAGGAGTTCTCCACGTGACCATTCCCGACACCAACAAACCCCTTACCATCCTGATCGCGGCGGACACCTACCCGCCGCACGTAAACGGTGCTGCGCAGTTCGGCTACCGCCTGGCCAAGGGAATGACGGCGCGCGGACACAACGTGCACGTGTTGGCTTGCCGTCCGGACACGGGCAAGAGCTACACCGAGTTCCGTGACGAGGCAACCGTCCACCGCCTCCGCTCGCATAGTGTGTTCACGCACGAATACTTCCGCATCTGCTTCCCTTGGGAAATCAAGAAGGAAATCAGTCTCCTGTTCGACAAAGTCCAACCGGACGTAGTGCACATCCAAAGCCACTACATGATTGGCGAGCACGTACTCTACGAGGCCGTGAAGCGTGGCATCAGAATTATTGCCACCAACCACTTCATGCCTGAAAACCTGAACCCGTTCCTTCCGTTCCCGCAGTGGTTCAAGGACATCGTGGGGCGCATCTCCTGGAAGGACATGGGCAAGGTGATGGGCCAGGCCGACGTCGTCACGACACCCACGCCGCTGGCGGCCAAGGCCATGCACCAGCACGCGTTCCTCCGTAAGGTCCTGCCCCTGTCCAATGGCATTGATTCCGCAGCCTATGAGCTGCAGCCGGGCGAGACGATCGAACCCCATGCCCATCCCACGGTTCTTTTCGCGGGACGGCTTGCGGAAGAGAAACACGTCAATGTCCTGATCGACGCCATCGCCAAGACCCCGCGCGAACTCAACGTCCACCTCGAGATCGTGGGCGGCGGGGAAGTCCGCCCTGCCTTGGAAGCACAGGTGGCAAAGCTTGGCTTGGGGGACCGGGTGAAATTCCTTGGACTGGCAAGCGATGAAGAACTGCGCGAGGCCTACATCAAGGCCGACATTTTCTGCATGCCAGGCACTGCAGAACTTCAATCGTTGGTGACGCTCGAAGCCATGTCTGCTTCCACTCCTGTGCTGTTGGCCAATGCCATGGCACTCCCGCACTTGGTCCGCGACGGCGAAAACGGATACCTCTTCACACCGAACGACAGCACGGAGCTCGCAGCGAAGATCACCAAGCTTGTGGAGCTTCCCGAGGACCAACTGAATGCCATGGGCAAGGTGAGCCGCGAGATGGTAGAGCCGCACAGCATCAACGGCACCCTCCAGACATTTGAGGACCTCTACCGCGGGGCTTCCTACGAGGACATGGTGGTGTGACAAAAGCACTCTTCAGTAGCTATTAGTATTGCTAGAGTGCATTTGCCCCAACTGCTGCTTCTTAGCGGCCGGAGGGGCGTCACGGGGCTATAGCTCAGCTGGTTAGAGCGCGGGACTCATAATCCTAAGGTCCTCGGTTCAAGTCCGAGTAGCCCTACCTTTACACGGGAGCCGTGGTTGGCATTTCATACGTCAGCCACGGCTCTTTTTGCGTTTTCCGCCGCCGCTGCCGGCACGTGAAGGGCGGCCGGCATGTCGCCACGATCCTCAACGCCGCACTCATCGGTTGTCCCCGTTGCAGTGAACCGCGGAACTGCGGTATGTTACTGAACAGTAACTTACTACTCGCCGGTAACTTCCGGGGCCGTGACGTGGTCGCAGGTGACCACCCTTGAAGGAGCGCATATGTCCAACGCTGCATTCGATGCCAATAATCTCCCTTATGCCGATGGTGACTTCTACGCCTTTGAGCAGATGCTGACGGGCAAGGAGCAAGACCGCCTGGCCGAGGTTCGTGGGTTCCTGGCTCGCGAGGTCAAGCCTATTGCCGTGGATTGCTGGAATCGCGCCGAGTTTCCGATGGAGCTCATCCCCAAGTTGGCGGAAATCGACCTCGTCAGCCCCGTGCGGCGGCAGGGATATTCGAACCTGTTCGCTGGCATCCTCCATGCGGAAGTGACCCGCGCCGATGCTTCCATTGCCACGTTCATGGGCGTGCATGATGGCCTGTTCACGGGCTCTATCGAAGCCCTTGCTTCCCAGGACCAGAAGGATGCCTGGCTTCCGGACATCTACTCCCTGAAGAAGATCGGTGCGTTCGGTTTGACCGAGCCTCTGGGTGGTTCCGATGTGGCCGGTGGTACCCGGACCACCGCACGGCGCGATGGGGACCACTGGATCCTCAACGGAGCCAAGCGATGGATCGGCAACGCCACGTTCTCCGACTGGGTGGTCATCTACGCCAAGGATGTGGCGGACAACCAGGTCAAGGCATTCCTCGTGGACACCTCGCTGCACGGCTACTCGGCAAGCAAGATCGAGAACAAGATCTCCCTGCGTACGGTTCAGAACGCGGACATCATCCTGGACGATGTCGTAGTGCCGGACTTCTTCAAGCTGGCCAACGCCAATAGCTTCCGCGATACCAACAAGGTCCTCAAGGTGACCCGGCTCGCCGTCGCCTGGCAAGCCGTGGGGCTTCAGCTCGCTGCCTTCGATGTTGCCCGATCCTACGCGGTGGAGCGCCAGCAATTTGGCAGGCCCTTGGCGGCTTTCCAGTTGGTGCAGAACCAGTTGGTTCAGATCCTGGGTAATGCGGTGGCATCAATGGGCATGATGGTGCGTTTGGCCCAACTTGAGGATGCCGGGGTTGCAAAGGACGAGCAGTCAGCCTTGGCGAAGGCGTTCACTACCGCACGCATGCGGGAAAGTGTTGCCCTTGGCCGTGGAATCCTGGGCGGCAATGGCATTGTCACCGACTACGAAATGGCCAAGATCTTCTCCGATGCCGAGGCCATCTACTCCTACGAAGGCACGCACGAGATCAACACCCTGGTGACTGGACGGGCTATCACCGGAGTCTCGGCCATCGTGTAGGTGCCTGGCTCCTGTTCCGATGCGGTCTATTCCATCGCGGCTATTCCAGCGGTAGCAGAATGGATGGCCTCAGGTCCTCCACGAATCCCAAAGGGTTGACGTAATCCTCGCCACGGCGGACGCCCCAATGTAGGCAAGCGGTGGCGCTGCAGTGTCCGGGGGCCAGGGAGCCAACTGCCTGGCCCTTGCGCACGGTATCTCCGGGCTTTAGATCACTGGTCACCGGCTCAAAGCTGCTCCGTAAGCCCCCGCCATGATCGATCGTCAGGACCGGACGGTCAACCACGACGCCGGCAAAGGTCACCACGCCATCGGACGGCGCGGTGACCGGAGCGCCGTCGAACGCTGGCCCGAGGTCCACGCCCCTGTGTCCGCTTAGCCACGGCTTGTCCGGCGGGTCGAACGCCCGAAGGGCGGCGGGTTTGGGGGACAGGGGCCAGCTCCATCGCTCGTCCGCCGGCGTCGCCCCGGGGATTCCGGCCATGGTCACGGCGAGGACAAGAGTGGATATGGAGAGCTTCATAACGGGCATGTACCAAGGCTTTCCGCTCCCGTCCTGCCGTGCCATCCCCGGCCTGTCCTATGTGGACAACATCCGCGTTCGGGCGGTCAAACGAGTGGTGCCGCTGTAGTACACTTGGTGGAGCAGTTTGCTGTGCCCTCAAGCTAATTCAGGAACATGTCTCATTCAGATATGTGAGGGTCCAGAGCTGACTACGCGTATCCAGCCCTCCACCAGCGAAGCCTCTTGGCTTTAGGCTGCGGAGGATTGTGCCTCTTGCGGTCCGGTTGAGCCTTTCGGCCCCACTCCGGATGAGAAGTGCAATGGATGCCAGGAGCCGCGCCCGTCCGGGCAAAGGCTAAACAACCGTCAACTATTGGCAGGGTAAGAGCAGCCCCATGGGCTCTCTCATGAATGACCTGCCGGAAGGAGCGCCGGCATGCCCGTCGTAACTATGCGCCAGCTGCTTGACAGCGGCGTCCACTTTGGACACCAGACCCGTCGTTGGAACCCGAAGATGAAGCGCTTCATCTTCACGGAGCGCAACGGCATCTACATCATTGACCTCCAGCAGTCGCTGTCCTACATCGACCGCGCCTACGAGTTCGTCAAGGCTACTGTCGCCCACGGCGGCACCGTCCTGTTCGTCGGCACCAAGAAGCAGGCTCAGGAAGCAATTGCCGAGCAGGCTACCCGCGTTGGCCAGCCGTACGTGAACCAGCGTTGGTTGGGCGGTATGCTCACCAACTTCCAGACCGTCGCCAAGCGTATCCAGCGCATGAAGGAACTCGAAGAGATCAACTTCGAGGACGTCGCCGGCTCCGGTTACACCAAGAAGGAGCTCTTGCTCCTCAAGCGCGAACTCACCAAGCTTGAGTCCAACCTCGGTGGTATCCGCAACCTGACCAAGGCTCCTTCTGTTCTGTGGGTTGTTGACACCAAGAAGGAACACCTTGCTGTCGACGAAGCCAAGAAGCTGAACATCCCGGTTGTTGCCATCCTGGACACCAACTGCGATCCGGACGAAGTTGACTTCCCGATCCCGGGCAACGACGACGCCATCCGCTCCGTGAACCTGCTCACCCGCGTTGTTGCCGACGCCGTTGCTGAGGGCCTCATCGCCCGCAACCAGCGCGCCACCGGCACCACCGAGGCTCCGGAAGAGCCGCTGGCCGAATGGGAGCGCGAGCTCCTCGAAGGCAGCAAGACTGAAGAAGCTCCGGCCGCCGAGGCTGCCGAGGCTCCTGAAGCTGCAGCTGGCGAAGCCGAAGAAGCCAAGTAAATCTGGACCTTCCCTAAGGCCGGAAACGGCATCGGGGGCATCTGACAGGATGGCGGCCCACACGGTGGGCTGCCGTCCTGTCAGTCCGTAAACACACAACTTTCTAGACAGAGGGGTTCACATGGCGAACTACACTGCTGCTGACATCAAGGCCCTGCGCGAGCGCACCGGCGCCGGCATGATGGACGTCAAGAAGGCTCTTGACGAGGCCAACGGTGACGCCGAGAAGGCCATCGAGATCATCCGTATCAAGGGCCTCAAGGGCGCTACCAAGCGCGAAGGCCGCTCTACCGCTGAGGGCCTGGTTGCTGCCACGGTTACCGGCGGCGTGGGCGTAATGATCGAGGTCAACTGCGAGACCGACTTCGTCGCCAAGGCTGACAAGTTCATCCAGCTGGCTGACAAGGTCCTCAACGTTGCAGTCGAGTCCGGCGCTGCCGACCTCGAAACCCTGCTGGCCACTGAGGTGGACGGCAAGCCGCTGTCCGAGGTCGTCATCGAAGAGGGCGCTGTCCTCGGCGAAAAGGTTGTTGTCCGCCGTATTTCCCGCGTTGAGGGCACCACGGTTGACGCTTACCTGCACAAGACCTCCAAGGACCTTCCTGCACAGGTCGGCGTCCTGTTCGCTGTTGACGGTGAAGGCGAAGCCGCTGCCACCGCAGCACACGACATCGCCGTCCACGTGGCAGCCATGGCTCCGAACTACCTGACCCGCGAAGACGTCCCGGCCGAACTTGTCGAGTCCGAGCGCCGCATCGCTGAAGAGACTGCCAAGGCTGAAGGCAAGCCGGAAGCTGCACTCACCAAGATTGTCGAAGGCCGCGTGACGGGCTTCTACAAGGGTGAGGTCCTGGTTGACCAGGCATTCGCCAAGGATTCCAAGAAGACCGTTGCACAGGTCCTCGAAGAAGCCGGCGTCAAGGCAACCGCAGTATCCCGTTTCCGCGTCGGAAACTAGTAATTCATGAAAAGGGGTGGTCACTTCGGTGGCCGCCCCTTTTTCATGCACCCGTCCGGGTAGTATCTGCGCGGACCCACAGCACGATAATCTAGCCAGAGTCCACCAACGGGAAGGCACCATGGAAACCGTCAATACTGCAATCCAGCCCGAGAAGACCCGCCGCCGTGTACTTCTGAAACTTTCCGGCGAGGTCATCGGCGGAGGCAAGCTCGGCGTCGATCCTGAAACCGTCCGCGCTATTGCCAAGCAGATCGCTGCTGCCGTCCCTGACGTTGAAGTAGCCATTGTGGTTGGCGGTGGAAACTTCTTCCGCGGAGCCGAACTATCCCAGAGCGGCATGGACCGTTCCCGCGCGGACTACATGGGCATGCTTGGCACGGTCATGAACTGCCTCGCGCTGCAGGACTTCCTGGAGCAAGCGGGCGTTGAAACCCGCGTCCAAAGCGCTATCACCATGGGCCAGGTGGCAGAGGCGTACATTCCGCGCCGGGCCATCCGCCACATGGAAAAGGGCCGCGTAGTCATCTTCGGTGCAGGAGCCGGCCTGCCGTACTTCTCCACGGACACAGTAGCTGCACAGCGCGCGCTCGAAGTCCACGCCGACGTCGTACTAATGGCAAAGAGCGGTGTGGATGGCGTCTACACCGCTGATCCCAAGAAGGATTCCTCCGCCGAAAAGCTTGATGTCCTCAGTTATGACGACGCCCTGCGCCGGGACATCCGTGTCATGGACCAGACGGCCATGACCATGTGCAAGGACAACAACCTCTCCATGGTGGTCTTTGGCATGGAGGGCGAGGGCAACGTTACCCGCGCCATCCTGGGTGAAACGTTGGGAACCCTGGTTACTCCCTAGCAGCGGCTAGGATATTTCTAGGACCGTCCGCCCCTCGTGGCGGATCTTTACTGTGCATTCCTGTAACGTGCATTGCCGCCCGCAGTTGGGCAGCGACTATTTTCTGAGGAGAAACCCGTGATCGAAGAGACCTTGCTCGAAGCCGGCGAGAAGATGGACAAGGCGGTTGAGGTAGCCAAGGAAGATTTCGCCTCGATCCGTACGGGCCGGGCGAACCCCGGGCTCTACAACAAGGTGATCGTGGAGTACTACGGAACACCCACCCCGCTGCAGCAGCTCGCATCCTTCGCAGTTCCGGACGCCCGGACCATCCTCATCACGCCGTACGACAAGACGGCACTGCGTGACATCGAGAAAGCCTTGAGCGACTCCGAAGTTGGCGCCAACCCCTCCAACGACGGCAACATCATCCGTGTCACCATCCCGGAGCTCACCAAGGAGCGCCGCAAGGAATACGTGAAGATCGTCAAGGGCAAGGGTGAAGACGCCAAGGTTTCGATCCGCAGCATCCGCCGCAAGGCCAAGGACGCGATCGATAAGTTCGTCAAGGACGGCGACGCCGGCGAGGACGAAGGTTCTCGGGGCGAGAAGGAACTCGACGCCATCACCAAGCAGCATGTCGACAGCATTGACGAACTGCTCAAGCGCAAGGAAGCCGAGCTGCTCGAGGTCTAATGAACCAGGCAGAGCCGGCACCCGCTGGGAGGGTCCCGACACGCGATACGAGCAAACGCTTCAGGCGTTTGCGGGGGAACCCGACGCCGAAGGCAGGCCGCAATCTTCCGGCTGCCATCGGCGTCGGGCTTGCCATGCTTTTCGCCGTTCTTGGGGGATTGCTGTTCCTTCCGCTTGGATTCGTCCTGCTCACCACATCGTTTGCGGTGCTGGGCGTTTGGGAAGTTTTCAGGGCCCTTGAGGCCCAAGGAACCAGGATGCCGATCATCCCCGTGATGATCGGCACGCTGGTGATGCCGGTGTCCGCCTACTTTGGCGGTTTGGAAGGCTTGTTGTTCACCATGACGGCAAGCTGCGTCGCAGTGTTGCTGTGGCGCTCCATCGAGAGTGCAGCAGGGGCTCCCCGCAGCGTTTTTGCGGGTGTCTTCACTCTCGCCTGGGTACCGTTCCTGATCAGCTTCGCAGCGCTCCCGCTGCATGCAAGCGGTGGCGCGACTCCAGTGGGCTTATGGCCCGACGGCATTCCAGGGGGAGCCTGGCAGATTGCCACCATGCTGCTCCTGGTCGTATCGAATGACACGTTCGGTTACATCGTGGGCGCCTCCTTCGGGAGGCACCCCATGGCACCGAAAATCAGTCCCAAAAAGTCCTGGGAAGGATTTGCAGGTTCTGTCGCGGGAGCCATGATCATTGGTGTTCTCGCGTGTGTCCTCATGTTGGACAAACCGTGGTGGGTTGGCCTGGTGCTGGCTACCGGCATGGTTGCTGCTTCAACGGCGGGAGACCTCGCCGAGTCCATGGTCAAGCGCGAACTTGGCGTGAAGGACATGAGCAGCATCCTTCCCGGCCACGGTGGTGTCATGGACCGTTTGGACTCGATCGTCTTCGCGGCCCCTGTAGCCTATGTTCTGTTCGCGCTGCTGAGCGGCGTCTGACAACCCGATGAAGGAAAATTAGTGGCTTTGGATATTCGTCGCCAGATTCCCGCAACGTTCGATCGCGTTGATCGCAGCAAGTATGGCTACAACGCCAAGCAAGTGGATGCGTTCCTTAGCCGTGCCAGGACTTCTTTCGAGAACCCTGTGGGTGCCGCCGATCAAGTGGCCAGCACGGATGTACGGGATGTAGCTTTTGACCCGGTGAAGGGTGGCTACGACGCCAACAGCGTCGACGCCGCGTTGGATCGGCTTGAAGACGCTTTCGCACGGCGGGAACGGGACGATCTCATCAGCCAGAAGGGTGAGGAAGCCTGGCTGCGGCAGATCGGTAAGCTCTCCGGCATCCTTCGCGGAAGGCTGCACCGTCCCGACGGCGAACGATTCCGCCGCCCGGCCAAGAAGAAAGTCCGCAGCTACAACGTCCAGGACGTGGATGCACTCTGTGCCGAACTCATCGGTTACCTGGAGCACGATCAGGCCCTCAGCGTGGACACGGTTCGCCGTGCAGTCTTCCGCGCAGCCAAGGGGGATGAAGGCTACGAAGAAGCCCAGGTGGATGCATTCCTTGACCGTGTGGTTGAACTGATGGCGGCCATCGACTAGGAAGTCCGGAAAACTACCGTGGCGTTGGAGAGATGGGTGGGTTGTTCTTCCATGCATCGAGGTAGCGGCGCCTTCCACGGGCCAGCGCTGTAACGAAAAAAGCCAGTGCTGCCACTACGGCAACGCTCACCGCGACAACGGCTGGCAGTCCTGCAACCAACAGTGCCGAGCCCACCAACAAGGCGATCAGGGCTGCGTTTACGGTCGCCATGAATACCATGCTGCTGCCAGCTACCTGGCTGAAGTCCTTCCTTCCGCCGAAGAAGTAGTAAGTACGTTTCGAACCTTCCTCGTCGTCGTGGGATCCAGCCATAAGGTACCTCGCCACGCCAGGGTCCAGGTCCACATATGCGGCCCGCAACCGGTTCATGGCGATGACGTACATCAGATCCTCCATCCCGACGCTCATGACGCGTATGTGGGTGAGGAGCCCCACCATAAGGTCAATGGTGAGGATGGTCAGGGCGAATGCCCTGAAGGCTTCGGAGAATTGCGTAGCCTGACCCACCAGGGCCACACTCAGCAGGCTGGCTGACGTGAAGGTCAGGAACATGCTGATGCGCGTGAGGACCTCACCTTGGGTGGTGCTCCTTGAAGCAAGAAGGCTCCAGTGTTCGGTGGCCAGCAACTGGGCCCGGATGCTTAGGGAAACCGCTGGTTGCTCAGCCTCCGGCGGGGATGGGGCAGTCGGATTCACCGGCGGTTCGGGGTTGGCAGTACCCGGTTCTTCGGACATGGCGTCATTGTCCACCTTGCCCTATGCGCGGACAACAGGCGGCCGGTTCCCCTGCAGTCTGTTAGCGTTCGGTGGCCACTGGCCGTTCTGGAACGTGCAGGCGGGACATCACGCGGTTCACGGAAGCCGGCACACGGTTCTTGGTCCAGACGGAGACGGCCACAGTCACTGCGAAAGCAGCGGGTACGGTCCATGCAGCCGGTTGGGCCAGCCAGGCAGGAGCGTTGCCCTGGCCCATGACAGTGCCAATCACCATTGCCCCGCCGCATAGCAGCGCACCCGTCACCATCCCTGCAATTGCGCCGGCATCAGTCAGCCCACGCCACCAGATTCCCAGCAGCAGCACGGGACAAATGGTGGAGGCCGTGAAGGCAAAGACGAGTCCAACACTCCCCGCCAAGGCAAGGGTGTCTGTCGTGAAAGCAAAACCCAAAGGCACGACGGCGGCCAGCAGCGCTGCGAGGCGGAATCCACGGACGCTTCCTCCAAAGAGGTCCTGGCTGATGACACCTGAGAGCGAAACCACCAGCCCGGACGTGGTTGACAGGAATGCGGCGAAGGCGCCGGCGACTACGAGTGCGGAAAGGAGTTCACCGGCCGTTCCTCCCACGAGCTTGCCGGGCAACAGCAGGACCAGGGCATCGGCTTGTCCGGACTGCGCGAGTTCCGGGGCGAAGATTCTGCCCACCGCCCCGGAAAGCGTGGGAAAGAGGTAGAAGACCGAGAGAAGTCCAAGGACGATCAGGGTGGTGCGCCGTGCCGATTGTCCGTCGGGATTTGTGTAGAACCGGACCAGGACGTGCGGCAGGCCCAATGTCCCGAAGAGCAGTGCCACCATGAGCGAAATGTTCTGGTAGGCGCTGGTGGCCGGCTGACCAGTGGGATTGACGGGAAGTTGGGCTTGGTGCGGGGTGTCGTTTCCAGCAAGCACCAGGAGCACGAATATGACAGGAACGGCCAACGCAGTCAGCTTGAGCCAATACTGGAAAGCCTGGACGAAGGTAATGGACCGCATCCCACCCGCTACCACCGTGACGCACACCACCAGCACCACCGCCGTCGAACCTACCCACGACGGCAGTCCCGTGGTGATGCGGATGGTGAGCGCAGCGCCATGAAGCTGGGGCACGATGTACAGCCAACCGACGGCCACCACCACCAAGCTCGTGACGCGCCGAACCATCCTCGAATCCAGGCGCGCCTCCGTGAAGTCAGGGATGGTGTACGCGCCGGACCGCCGCAGGGGAGCGGCAACGAAAAGCAACAGCATGAGGTAGCCCGCGGTGTATCCAACAGGGAACCACAAGGCGTCGGTTCCGGATAGCAGGATCAGTCCCGCGACTCCGAGGAAGCTCGCGGCGGACAGATATTCGCCGCCAATCGCTGAGGCATTCCACCACGGCGGGACTGTGCGTGAGGCAACGTAGAAGTCTCCCGTTGTGCGTGAGATGCGCAGCCCATAGAAGCCGATGACCGCCGTCGTGATCGAAACTGCCAGAAAGGCGACCAGGCCAACCGCAGGGTTCACTTGTCCTCCACAAGGTCCCGATATCGGGCTTCATTGCGGGCGGCCGCACGATTGTAGAGCCAGGCGCTCAGGCCGATCACAGGATAGATCCCAAGCCCCAGCAACAGCCAGTCGAGCGGAATGCCCAGGATCCTGGTCTCAGCCACCCCTGGCCCGAAGACCAGCAACATGGCGAACGCGGCAAGGATCAGCAGGAAGCCGCACGCCACCACCAGGGCGAGCCGCAACTGAGAGCGGATAAGGGAACGGACGAAAACGCGTCCCACGTCCGAATCCTCGGGGACTTCGCCACCGTAGGGGAAACGGAGGGGAACTGGTTTCGCTGATTGGCGTGGTGCCGTGACCCGAACGCGCGTCATCCTTGTGGCCGGATGCGGGTGGATTGCAGCTTGTCCCGCACCGATGGCAGGTGGCGCCGGCTAATGGGCAGCTCCGCACCGGCCACCCTTACGCTGGGGGCGGTCGCAGAGAGCTTCAGATGGCCCACATGGTCCAAGGCAATCAGGTAGCTGCGGTGGATCCGGATGAAACCGGCTTCGGCCCACTTCTGTTCCAGGTCGCTGAGCGGGACGCGGATCAGGTAACTGGCTTCGGCCGTGTGCAACCTGGCGTAATCGCCCTGCGCCTGCACATAGCTGACATCATCGCGACGGATCATGCGGGTGGTGCTTCCCAGGTCCACCGTGATCATTTCGGGAGCAGGAGCGCCGTCCTTGATCAGCTCGCTGATCCGGTCCACGGAACGTGCCAGCCGTTCGGCACGGAGCGGCTTGAGGAGATAGTCGATGGCCGCGAGGTCGAAGGCTTCAAGCGCGCAGTCTTCATCAGCGGTGACAAACACGACGGCGGGCGGGCTGCTGCTGCGCGCGATGGCGCGGGCGATGTCCAAACCGGAAAGGGCCGGCATATGGATGTCAAGAAACACGGCGTCAACGGACTCCCGTTCCAAAATCCGCAAGGCCTCGCCCCCGGACGAGGCTCGATGGATAGTGCCGACGCGCGCATCTTGCCCCAGCAGGAAAGCGAGCTCCTCCACGGCAGGCAGTTCGTCGTCAGCGACGAGCACGTTGATCATGATTAAAGATTAGCCCCGTGTGTCAGGCGTCATGTCCCGGCTGGGATTTGGGGACCCGCATGGTGATCAGCGTCCCCTCGCCAGGGGCTGTTTCGATGACGAGGCCGTGCTCGTCCCCATAGACCTGCCGCAAGCGCGCATCGACGTTCCGCAAACCCACGTGCTCGCCGTCTGTATGTCCGGCAAGTACGGACCGCAGGTGCTCCGGGTCCATCCCCACGCCGTCGTCCTCGATGGTGACCTCAGCGAACGCGCCGGAATCGTTGGCACAAATGGTGATATGTCCAGGACCTTCCTTCGCTTCAAGGCCATGGCGGACCGCGTTCTCCACCAGCGGTTGCAGGCTAAGGAACGGTATGACCGTGCTCAGCACTTCGGGTGCGATCCGAAGGCTGACCTGCACGCGCTCGCCGAACCGGGCCCGTTCCAGAAGGAGGTAGCGGTCGATGCAGCGCAGTTCCTCGGCCACGGTGGTGAAGTCGCCGTGCCTTCGGAAGGAGTACCTGGTGAAGTCGGCGAATTCCACCACGAGCTCCCTTGCCCGGGCAGGATCCGTATTGATGAAGGAAGCGATCGCGTTCAAGGAGTTGTAAATGAAGTGCGGGCTGATCTGGGCACGAAGCGCCCGGACTTCGGCCTCCATCAGCAGGGTCCGGGAAGCCTCCAACTCAGCCAGCTCGAGCTGGGCAGCAATCCAGTCAGCCACTTCGCTGGTTGCCCTTACCAGCCCGGCTCCGGCTGCAGGCGCAAGTGCTGCCACCGATCCGACCACTTTGGAACCGGCACGGATGGGGGCAATAACGGCACTGAAATCGTGGTGGCCGTGCTCGGATTTTGCGGGCGCCGGAGTCCCGGCGTGGGGCACCACGGCAGTCCGCCCTGTCGCCAGGACGTCCGCGGCGAGGCGCATGAGGGAAGGCCGCAATTCCTCGGCAACCCCATCCCAGGCAAGGACCGAATCGGTATCCGTGATGGCCAACGCGTCGCAGCCCAGGAGCATTCGCAGCTGCCTGCTGGCTTTGGCGGAGCCCGCCGCGTGCAGGCCGCCACGCAGATGCTGTCCCGCACGTGAGGCTGCATGGAGTGTGTTGTACGTGGCCCGCTCAGCATCCGTGCCAAGGTCCCGGAAGGAACGGATCACCTTCAGCCCAACACCCACGACGACGGCGACGGCGAGCACGATCACGGCGATCGCGGCTGCTGTGAAAAGCGGGGAGTCAGGCATAGAGCCAGCGTAGCCCGATGCTCTCTCACTTCCTGCGCCGTTTCCCCCAACCTTCTCTCACATCCCACCGGGTTTTTCCCAACGTTCTCTCACATCCCACCGTTCGGCGCAGCATCCTGACCGCTGGGCGACGCTGGCCGCTGGTTCTCTGGAACCGCCGGCACCGGCCGACGGATAGTGATTGCAGTCACATTGGCAAGGCGTGTGGAGCTGATGTGGACACATCACAATCAGGAGGAACCATGGGTAATGAGGCCCAACCCCAGGACGCAACGGCGTCCGTGGACTTCCAGGAAGTCCAGCAGACGGAACGGTTCAAGACGCTGCGAAAGCGGCACCGCAGTTTTGTCTTCCCGATGGCAGTGGCGTTCCTGCTTTGGTATTTCGCCTACGTTCTCTTGGCCGACTACGCCGTCGGCTTCATGTCCATTAAAGTTTGGGGCAACATCAACGTTGGCCTGATCCTTGGGCTGCTCCAATTCGTCACCACTTTCGGCATCACAGCGTGGTACGTGAGCTACTCCAACAGGAAGCTGGACCCGATCGCGGCTGGTATCCGCCATGAGATCGAGGGCCACCAGTTCGATAAGGATGGCAATGTGATCCGCGGGGCAGCCAAATGAACACAAACCACATCAGCACCCTTGTCCCCGCGGTCAACGTCGCGGCATTGAAGGACACGACGCTCCTCAATATGGGCATTTTCGCCCTCTTCGTGGCGGTCACCATGGTGATCGTCTTCCGGGCAAGCAGGAACAACAAGACCGCGGCCGACTACTATGCGGCAGGCCGTTCCTTCACCGGTTCACAGAACGGCACAGCGATTGCCGGCGACTACCTTTCCGCGGCCTCGTTCCTGGGGATCACGGGCGCCATTGCGATCAACGGATATGACGGGTTCCTCTACTCAATCGGCTTCCTCGTCGCCTGGTTGGTGGCGTTGCTCCTCGTGGCCGAACTCTTGCGCAACACCGGCAAGTTCACCATGGCCGATGTCTTGTCGTTCAGGCTGCGCCAGCGGCCGGTCCGCATCGCGGCCGCCCTCTCAACCCTTGCAGTTTGCTTCTTTTACCTCCTCGCCCAAATGGCGGGAGCAGGCAGCTTGATTTCGCTCCTCTTGGGCATCAGCGACTGGGGCGGACAAGCTTTGGTGATCATCGTCGTCGGCGCCTTGATGATCATGTACGTCCTCATCGGCGGCATGAAGGGCACCACGTGGGTGCAGATCATCAAAGCCATCCTGCTGATCGCAGGAGCCGCAGTCATGACTGCCTGGGTGCTGGCGATTTACGGCTTCAATCTCTCCAACCTGCTCGGCTCCGCGGCCGAAGCCGCCAACAACCCGGCGGTCCTGAACCCGGGCCTGCAGTATGGCAAGACGGAGACGTCCAAGCTTGATTTCATGTCCCTGGGCTTGGCGTTGGTGCTGGGCACAGCTGCCCTCCCACACGTTTTGATGCGTTTCTACACGGTTCCCACCGCCAAGGAAGCACGCAAGTCCGTGGTCTGGTCGATCTGGCTGATCGGCCTGTTCTATCTGTTCACGCTGGTGCTGGGTTACGGTGCTGCAGCTTTGGTTGGAGCGGACACCATCAAATCGGCCCCGGGTGGCGTTAACTCTGCTGCACCCCTGCTGGCCTTCCACCTCGGCGGTCCGCTGCTGCTCGGTTTCATCTCAGCAGTCGCGTTCGCCACCATACTTGCCGTCGTGGCTGGACTGACCATCACCGCCGCAGCCTCCTTTGCCCACGACATCTATGCGAACGTCATCTCAAAGGGCAAAGCCGACGCCACTACAGAGGTCAAGGTAGCCCGTCGGACCGTAGTAGTCATCGGTATCCTGGCCATCCTGGGCGGCATCTTCGCCAACGGCCAGAACGTCGCATTCTTGGTGGCCCTTGCCTTCGCCGTGGCAGCCTCGGCGAACCTGCCCACCATCGTCTACTCCTTGTTCTGGCGGAGGTTCACCACTCAGGGCGCCGTGTGGAGCATGTATGGCGGCCTGGCCTCTGCCATTCTGCTCATCACGTTCTCGCCCGTGGTTTCAGGCGCCAAGACCTCCATGATCCAGGGAGCCAACTTCGCGTTCTTCCCGTTGAGCAACCCTGGCATCGTGTCCATCCCTCTTGCTTTCCTCCTGGGTTGGCTGGGGACTGTCCTGGACAAGCGCCTCGAGGATCCGGCCAAGCAAGCGGAGATGGAAGTCCGCTCGCTGACAGGTATCGGCGCCGAGAAAGCGGTGGACCACTAAGTTCAGCAAGGATTAAGGCCAAACACGGGGGCTCCTTCTGCCAAGCGGCGGGGGAGCCCTCAGGCATGCCAACGCTAAATCACTTCTTGAGGCTGAGCCATTCCTTCAGCTGTTCCAGTGGCCATGTGGTGACGATCCGTTCCTTCGGCACGCCAAGTGACTCGGCGCGTTCGGCGCCGTACTGGAGGAAATCGAGTTGGCCAGGGGCATGGGCATCACTGTCGATGCTGAACAGGCAGCCGGCGTCCAGAGCCATCTTAATCAAGTTGTCCGGAGGGTCCTGCCGCTCCGGCCGTGAATTGATTTCGACGGCGACACCCCACTCGGCACATTCAGTGAAGACCTTGACGGCATCGAATTCGGACTCAGGCCGGGTGCCGCGGGATCCTTGGACCAGACGGCCAGTGCAATGCCCCAGGACGTTCGTGTGTGGATCACTGATTCCGCCGAGCATCCGCTTGGTCATGGTCTTCTTGTCCGAGCGCAGCTTTGAGTGGACACTGGCCACCACCACGTCCAGCCGGTTCAGCATTTCCGGCGTCTGGTCCAGGGTCCCGTCCTCCAGGATGTCCACTTCGATGCCTTTGAGTAAACGGAAGCCGTCCTGATCCGCGTTGATCCCTTCCACCACACCGAGCTGCTTTTCAAGGCGCTCTACGCTGAGGCCGTTGGCGATGGTCAGGTTGGGGGAGTGGTCAGTGAGGGCAAGGTATTCACGGCCCAGGGTTTTGGCGGCAGCCACCATGGTTTCAATCGGCGAGCCGCCGTCGGACCAGTTGCTGTGGCTGTGCAGGTCACCGCGTAACGCTGCCTTGAGGGTGTCGCCGCCGGACGCCAAGGATTCGGCCCCACGCTCGCGAAGGTCGGCCAGATAATCGGGCACCCTGTCTTCCATAGCCTGGGTAATGACTTCCGCGCTTCGGTCCCCAACACCTTTCAGGCTGGTGACTCTTCCGTTCCGAATGAGCCTGGCCAACTCGTCGGGCGGAAGCTGCCGAACGGCGTCGGCCGCTTTCCTGAAGGCCTGGACCTTGAAGGAGGGGGCTTGGCCGCGTTCCAACCAAAAGGAGATTTCTTCGAGCGCCTCAACGGGATCCATGGCTCCATGATCCACGAAGCGGGCGCTCCATCAACAGTGGGCAATGTTGATGGAGCGCCCTGTTCCGGGGACGTCACTTAGTGGTGGCGGCTTGGAGTTAACCCCGGATGTGTCCCTTCGGAAGGAGCCTTGGCGTGCTCCCCATGGGGTACCGCGTGCTGGCCCGCCATCGATGCCGCCAATCCCGGCGTGGCCACTGAAGCAACAACGACGGCGGCTCCGAACGCGGCTGCCAGAAGCCGCCCGGTCCTTGGCAGGCCGTGGGCGCCGCCGTCGTTGGTCTTGTGCTGCCGCCGCAGCCAACCGCCCCCGCCAAGTGCCATCAGGGACAGGCTAAAGGCGGCAAGATGGCTCACATCAAGCGAGCGCCCAGGAGTTGCCACGCTCCATATGACGACGGCGATATGGGCCGCGGCTGCCGCTGCCAGGGCGGGAAGCGCAAGCCGTGGAAAGACAAGGGAGTTCCGGTGGAGCCCCCATAAAGACCAAGCCAGGAAGGCGAGTCCGGATGCGAGGGCCACCACTCCGGAAACTATCAATCCAGGTGCACCCGTTGCTGTCAGGTACCCGGCGGCAATGGAAAGATCCACCATGCTGCCAGCCATGGCAGCGAAGTAGACGAACAACAGGGTGGCTGCTTTCAGCGTGGGGTGCTGTTCTCCTGCCATGGCGCTCTCCTTGGACTCAGTCTTTGGGTTACGTGGTTCCGCGATCAGGCGCGGGCGGAGACGACGACGGCCTTGTCCTGGGAGAGGGCAACGCCCAGCAGCACCACGGCGCTGGCAAGGTGCAACACGTTGTCTGCCCCGTTCAGGGCGATGATGTTCAGTGAAGTCCCAACGAGGAACAGCCCGAGGATACCCACCAGCAGGTAGACGCCGCCCACCGCCGTGTTGACGGATTTGGAAAGCGTGACACCGTTCATGCCCGCATAGAGCAGGGCGGCACCGATGGCCAGGTGAATAACGTTATGCAGCGGGTTCACCGCGAAGATGATCAGATTGGCACCCTCAGTGGCGAAGAACCCGGTTCCCGAGGTGACGAAGAATCCGAGCACGCCTACCAAGAGGTATACGGCTCCGAAGATGGTGGCGATCAAGCGATTGGGCGAAGTACGCATTGGTCCGAACCTTCCGGTGGTGGCCGGGGCTTTCCCGGCCGTCCTGTGGAACCCCGGGCGGGGCTCTCAAACAGTGATTCGGACCATGCGTTGATGCGGATGGGTGGAAAGCGGGATATTTTTTCCCACCCTTATGGACGGAGGCGGATGCTGCTCATTTTGAGATCGTTGGTGCCCTCGAAAACGTACTTGAGATCGATGCTCTTTCCGCTGCATTGCAAGGTTCCCGTGATATCCGCTTTGTTACTGCCGTTCTCGGAGTTCACGCTCACGGAGCTGTAATTGGGCTTGCATGAGTCATCAAGTTCCAGGCTGGCAATGCCGTCGATGAAGGACTGCTTATCCAGTTCGTCCTTCAATGCTTGGTGCAGGTAGTTGTCGTAGGCCTGCTCGGTTTGCCCTGAAACCACCAGGTTGGTGAACTCGTCCGCCAAAGACCTCGCCTTCGACGTCGCGCCGCCCACCACGTTCACCAGCACCAGGATTCCCACGACGGCAAGCACGATCACTCCTGCCACAATGCCCAGGACAATCCAGAGCACCTTCCTGCTCTTGGCTGGCGGCGGAAACTGCTGGCCGTACTGTCCGGGCGGGTACTGTCCGGGTGGATAAGGGTTTTGGCCAGGCTGATACTGGCCCGGCGCATACTGACCCTGGGGGTACTGGCCTTGGGAACCAGCGGACGACGGCGGCTGTTGCCACTGCGGTGGAGTCCCGTTCGGTGGGGGGTACCCGGGGCCGGGTGGGACGGGTGGCGGGTTCTGGCCGTATTCGCTTCCGCTGCGTTGGGTTCCGTCGCGGCCATTCGGTTCCTGTGGGTTGCTCACTGTAGTGCCCCTTTCGGCAGCCTGCGGCAGCGCCACCACGTAGCCGGAAACCGCTGGCCGGCCCCCGATGCGTCCATCTGAATCAAATCGCATCCACAGTTCCACAGGCAAGGGCCAAAAGGGTAATAACGGCAGGTGAAAGCGGGCTTCAGCCCTCAGAGCGCCGGCCCAACAGGGGTTGCACCCGGTACGGAATCATTTCCCGCATGGCCAAGGCGGTATCCGTGCGGTCGACGCCGTCGCAGGCCAGGATCTTGCCATTGATCCTGTAGAGGTCCTCCGCGTCCAACGCAACCACCCGCAACAGCAGGTCGGCTGACCCGGTCAGGCCGAAACCTTCCAGGATCTCGGGGATGTCCGCAAGTTCCTTCGCCAGCGAGGCGAGTTTCTGTTGCTGGACATGGACGCTGATGAAAGCCGTGAGCGGATAGCCGAGGGCAACGGGGTTGATGCGCCGCTCAAAGGAGAGGAAGGCATGCTTCTTCTCGAGTTGCGCCATGCGGGCCTGCACCGTGTTGCGGGAAAGGCCCAGTTTTTGGGCGAGGGCCACAACGGTTCCTCTGGGATCCTTTGCCATCGCAGAAAGGAGCCGGGTGTCAGTGCCATCCAAAGGTTGCATAATGCGCAAGATTAGCACGGTGGGGAGCCACTCAATATGGCAGAATGCTCAAGTTTTTCGAGGGTAGTTGTACCCGATGCGCCTTGTGAGTAGGGTCACAATTAACCCTGGCGAAGGAGCCAGGGAGTCGGTCTGCGGCTGGATCACAAGTCCAGCAGGGCCGGCAAAACTAGCCGGAAGGTTGCGATCACCTGTGTTGACGGATAAGGCGGGCAAGGGAGTGCAAAATGACGCTCCGCGCCCCGGACAAAGTGCACAAAATCCTTTGCGGACGGGGGGCAACCTCCTCCAGTTGGTGTCGCCGGAAGGCGAACGGATCAGCCATCCGGAATTTGATCTTTGGATCAAGGACATCGGCGATGAACAACTGGGCTCCTTGTTTGAGGACATGACGGTCATCCGCCGCATCGATACCGAAGCAACAGCCCTCCAGCGGCAGGGTGAACTAGCCCTCTGGCCTCCGCTGCTTGGGCAGGAAGCAGCCCAGATCGGCTCAAGCCGATCCTTGCGGGATGATGACTTTGTTTTCCCCAGCTACCGTGAAAGCGGCGTAGCCTACATCCGCGGCGCGCATGTATCAGAGATCGCCCAGGTATGGCGCGGAAACGCCCTCTACTCCTGGGATCCCCAGCGGATCAACATGGCGACACCCCAAATCATCATCGGATCCCAGAGCCTCCACGCCACCGGTTACGCCATGGGCGTCCAGTTGGACGGCGCCAGCACGGCAGTTCTGGCCTACTTTGGGGATGGCGCCACGAGCGAAGGCGACGTGAGCGAGGCCATGGTGTTTGCGGCCAGTTTCCAAGCTCCCGTGGTCTTTTTCTGCCAGAACAACCACTGGGCCATTTCCGAACCTGTGCGCGTGCAGTCCCACGTTCAATTGGCCGACAGGCCTACAGGGTTCGGAATCCCCAGCCTTCGTGTTGACGGAAACGATGTCCTCGCCGTCATGGCCGCTACCCGCTGGGCTATGGACCGTGCCCGGAGCGGCGGCGGCCCAACCTTTATCGAAGCGGTCACCTACCGCATGGGCCCGCACACTACTGCCGATGATCCCACGCGATACCGGGACCCCAATGAGCTGGAGGACTGGGCTGCCAAGGATCCAATTCTTCGTCTGCGGCGGCTCCTCGACGCCAAAGGCCTGCTCACTGAAGAACTGGAAGGCAGGGTCAAAGCCAAAGCCGACGCCGTCGCCGCCGAGCTCCGCACCAGTTGCGTCAACATGCCCGATCCGCAGCCGTTGGACGTCTTCAACCACGTCTACAGCACACCCAATTCCTGGATTGAACGCCAGAAGGATCACTATTCGCGCTACCTGAACAGTTTCAACCAGCCCGTCGAGGAAGGTGCACTCTGATGTCCAAGCTCACATTTGCCCGGGCAATCAACGCCGGCCTTCGCAAGTCACTGGAAAACGATCCCAAAGTCGTCCTCATGGGCGAGGACATTGGTTCCCTCGGAGGTGTCTTCCGTGTCACCGATGGACTCCAAAAGGACTTTGGAAAGCACCGGGTAATTGATACGCCTCTGGCCGAGTCCGGCATCATTGGAACCGCAGTGGGCCTGGCCTACCGGGGCTACCGCCCAGTGTGCGAGATCCAGTTCGACGGCTTCATCTACCCTGCCTTCGATCAGATCGTCAGCCAGGTGGCCAAGATGCACTACCGGACACAGGGGCGGGTCAAGATGCCCATCACCATCCGGGTTCCTTTCGGTGGTGGCATTGGCTCCCCGGAGCACCACTCCGAATCACCGGAAGCTTATTTCACCCACACTTCAGGGCTTCGGGTGGTGGCGGTCTCCAACCCACAGGACGCATACACAATGATCCAGCAGGCCATTGCCTCGGATGATCCCGTTCTCTACTTCGAACCCAAGCGCCGCTACCACGACAAGGGTGACGTCGAGGAGTCCCTTGACCTCTCCAACGCGATGCCATTGGACAAGGCAGCTGTGGTCAACGCCGGTTCGGACGTCACCTTGGTGGCATACGGCCCTCTGGTAAAAACCGCCAAGGATGCGGCGCAGGCTGCGGCTGATGAAGGAGTTTCCGTGGAAGTCATCGACCTACGCTCGTTGGCTCCAGTTGACTACCCAGTGGTGGAAGCCTCCGTGCGCAAGACGGGCCGGCTGGTCATCACACACGAGGCCGGACAATCCGGTGGCCTCGGAGCGGAGATTGCCGCCAGCATTACCGAGCGTTGCTTCAACTACCTGGAATCGGCGCCCGTCCGCATTACCGGCTTCGATGTTCCCTATCCCTACTCGAAGCTCGAAATGCACCACTTGCCGGACCTGGACAGGATTCTGGATGGCGTGGACCGCACGCTGGGCCGCCCCAACTCCCTGAGTGGACTGGAAGGATGACCGCCACCATGATCAAGGAATTCAGGCTGCCGGACCTTGGCGAAGGCCTGACCGAGTCGGAAATCCTAAGCTGGAAGGTCGCAGTGGGGGACACCGTTACCCTCAATCAGGTCATCGCGGAGGTTGAGACGGCCAAGGCAGTCGTCGAGCTGCCGTCGCCTTTCGCCGGCGTCGTAGCGGCGCTGCACGAGCAGCCCGGTTCCGTGGTGGAGGTCGGCAAACCGATCGTCTCCTTCGAAGTGGACGACGCCGGGGCCTCCAATGGGGGCAACGGACCTGCCGCTGGAGATCAGGCTGCCGGCGAACCTGAGTCCACTGGCGAAGCTCAGCCCACTGGGGGATCTGGATCGAACGGTGGATCTGGATCAAACGGCGGGTCTGCATCAAACGGCGGCCCGCGGCCAGTCGAGGCGAGCGGGGCGGCCGCAAGCCCCGCCAAACGTGAGCCGAACCTTGTGGGGTATGGCGCCGTCGTCGAGCACACCGGACGGCCGACACGCCGGGTCCGCGCCCAGGTCCAAGGCGAAACGCCGCAGGCGCGCCCCACGGAAGCGGCCCGGGAGCCGGTGGCAACTCCTCACCCTGAGGCAGCCACGGCTGAGCGTCCGCGTTCCACACCGCCGGTACGTAAGCTGGCGCGCGATCTTGGGATCGACCTTCAATTGGTTCCCGGCACCGGTCCAGGGGGACTCATCACGCGGGAGGACGTACAGAACTTCACGGGTGAGGCGGTAGGCACAAGCGCGGTACCAACAGGGCCGGCAGCCACCGGCGAGCGGGAAACGCGTTCACCCATCAAGGGCGTCCGGAAGTTCACAGCTGCGGCCATGGTGCAGAGCGCATTCACCGCGCCGCACGTGACGGAATTCCTGACGATCGATGTGACTGCCACCATGGAATTGCTGACACGACTCAAGGCAAGCAAAGCGTTCGAGGGTTACAAGCTCACTCCGCTCACTATTGCGGCCAAGGCGGTCCTGATAGCGCTACGGAACAACCCGACGTTGAATTCGCGCTGGGACGAGGCACGCCAGGAGATCATCCAGTTTAATTACGTCAACCTTGGCATCGCGGCTGCTACGCCCCGGGGCCTGACGGTACCGAACATTAAGGACGCCGATCGCCTGACCCTGCGGGAACTTGCTACAGCGTTGTCAGAACTCACGGATACCGCACGTGCCGGCAAGACGTCTCCGTCAGATCTTTCGGGCGGCACCATCTCCATCACCAACATCGGAGTATTCGGGATCGACGCCGGGACGCCCATCCTGAATCCGGGCGAGGCTGCCATTGTGGCCTTGGGTGCCGTGCGCAAGGCACCGTGGGTGGTAGATGATGAGATCGCCGTACGGCAGGTGATGTCCCTGAGCTTGTCCTTCGACCATCGCTTGGTGGATGGGGAACAGGGTTCACGATTCCTGGCGGACCTTGGCGCTATCCTGTCCGATCCCGCCATGGTGTTAACTATGGTCTAGCTTCACGAACGTAGGAAGCTGCGCCGGCCCGCCCCTTTACGAGTGCTTGCAGGAAACTGCGGCTCAGGGGTGGGTCGTCGCGCGTTCAGTCTTCTGTGGGCGTGGTCCGATTGGAATGGACATCGCGCCAACTGTGTTCCGGCTCAAAGCCAAGGAGCCGCCGCGCTTTGTCGATGGACAGCATGGTTTCGTGCTGGCCCAGTTCCTTGACAACCTCGACGCCGGGAAAGACTTCGGCGGCAAGCCCGGCGCTGCTTCGGCTCATCACGGTGTCCGAAGCGGCGATGATGAAGGTCTCGAAACCAGGCGCACCTTTCTCCAACGCGCGAACTACTGCCTGGGCGCCGTCGCGGGCATCGATGTAGCCCCACAGATTCCACTTGCGCAGGGTGGCGTCCGAGTCGTAGGACGGGAAGGCGTCGTAGTCTTCGGGGTCCATCACGTTGGAGAACCTGAGTGCAGTGATGCTCAACGATGGGTCCCAGCGCGTGAGCTGGATGGCCATCTGCTCCTCAAGGTGTTTCACCAGGGAGTACGTGCTTTCAGGCCGGGCCGCGTACTCCTCATCCACGGGAATGTAGGGAGGGTCGATATCGAAAGGGAGCCCCAGGACTGTCTCGCTGGAGGCATAAACCACCTTCTTGATGCCCGCTCGCCGGGCTGCTTGGAAGACGTTATAGGTGGAGAGCATGTTGTTTTCAAAAATTGCGGCGTCCGGAGCCAACCCCGGTGCGGGGATGGCAGCCAAGTGGACGATCGCGTCCAAGCCGCTGTGTTGATCGTCCAGGCCGAGGACGACGTCCAGGACCTGGCCATAGTTGCGGAGGTCTACGTTGACGTAGCCGCGGCCCCTCTTGCCTGCGCGGTCCATGTTGAGCACGTGGTGACCGTCCTGTGTCAGTCGGCGGACCACGCTCCTGCCCAATTTTCCGCTTCCGCCGGTTACGGCAATCCTCATGGTGCGCTCCTTGATAATGGCTGGTACCAACCCTGTTGCTTTATGGATTCAGTAAGGGTTCGAGCTTCAGCCTAGGCTCCACTTCCGCCCCGCACAGCCCCTGAAACTGGCCCTGTGAGTCCTAGGAATACTGGAACAGCCCGAGAACATACGGGTTGACTGTGCAGATTGCAGATTTGCAGGCAGGGGTAATCAGGCAACTGGCGCAGGTAGAGGCAGGGACCTAGCGCCCGTCTGTGCACGCGCGCAGACAGCCGGCACCCGATCTGTGCATCGCATTCGCCACCCTTCCGCAGTACCTGGGCCGCCCTCTGTCCGCACCTGGCATCGTTGTCGGGCAGGTTTATGTTCTGAGGGGTGTGTGGTGGTGGTTGCGTCGGGGTGTTTGTTTGGGGTCGATGTGTGGGGGTGGGGTGAACCAGGGCACGCCTGTGGTGGTGGTGATGGTCCAGTTTTCTTTCTGGATGAGGTGGTGGTGGTGGCTGCAGAGCAGGGTGCCGTTGTCGGTGGATGTGGTGCCGCCGTGTGACCAGTAGGTGATGTGGTGGGCTTCGCACCAGGGGGCGGGCATGGTGCAGTCGGGGAAGGCGCAGCCTTGGTCGCGGGCGGTGATGGCTTTGCGGATGTGGGGTGGGAAGATCCGGGTGGTGCGGCCGATGTCCAGGATGCGGGAGGCGGTTCCGAGCAGGACGGGGAGGATGTCGGCGTCGCAGGCGATTTTGCGGATGGTGTTGGGGTGCATCGGGCCGGTAAAGGTGGCGGTGCCGGAGCTGAGCCGGGAGTGGTGCGGGTCAGGTCCTGTGCCTGTGGTCTGGGTGGCGGCTGTGCGGGGCCGGGGGTTCTGTTGGTCAGGTCCCGTGGTCTGGGTGGCGGCTGTGCCGGGTGGCGTGGGGGCTGCACCGGCTGGTGTTGCTGTGCTTGGGGTGGGGGCCGTGCGTGTGAGTCGTTCGAAGAGGTCGCGTTCGTCGATGGTGACGGCGAGTTGGGGTCGGAGTCCGCCGTTGGAGGGCAGTTTCCCTGTGGTCATCGCGACGGCGCACGCTCCGACGAGGCCGTTGAGGAGTTTCTGGGCCCGCGTGCGGCGGTCCAGATCCGGTCCGCCTGACCTGGTGTCTGGTCCGCGGTGGAGTGCAGTTGCGGTGCCGTCGTGGGTGCTGGTGCTGGTGCTGTTGCCTGTGCTGCTGTCGGGAGCGGTGCCGGGCTCGCCGTTGTGGCCCGTGAGTCGGGGGTTGGTGGCGGTGTTCATGGCGGTGGCCAGGGTTTCGTATTGTTCTGCGGTGGCGAAGATTTCGATGTGGTGGAGCCCGTGGCGGCGTCGTCGCCGGAGGAACGCGCCCTGGAGTTGGCGGAGAACTTCTTCGGACGGTTCGGGACCGTCTTGGTCGATCGAATCGACCCAGCGTTTGGCAATTGTGGTGACAAAGTCCGGGTCGGATTCAATGGCCGTCGCGGTAAGGGCGTGTTCCATCCGGGTGATGGTGCCGTCATCGGTGAGCTGCCGGACTTTGTCCAGTGCGGTGCTGATGATCGTCGCGGACCGGGAAGGCACCAGAGCTGAGGAGAGGGCTTCGGCCAGCGCTTCCCGCCGGGCCGGGATCTCCTGCCCGGCCATTCCGGCCTGCGGAAGGACATCGGGTGCGAGGGCGAGCCTGCGCCGGGCTTCCCCGATGCTGATCCGCAACCGGGCCCGAAGGAACTCAGCGGCATTCCGGTACCCGTCATCCACGACGCTGTCCGTTGGCGTAACCCTCGCATCCGTGGCTGCTTCGGTCCAACCGGTCCGCCACTCGGGCGCCCCACCCGACGACCCCGGCGAGGTTTGCTGTGCTTCTTTCCGGGTCCTTTCCACCGCCTGCGCCGCGACAACCTGCAAGTACTCCAAAGATCGGGAGATCTCCTCGACCCTGCCGGCAAAGTCGGCGGCCTCAACAAAGCCACACAGCCGCGCCGCATCGGCTGCTGCGGACAACCGCAAGGGGTCCAAGAGAGCCGCGCCGTGCTCAAGGAGTGCCGTCAGATCCCGTCCGGTAGCCGGAGGATTGGGATGCCTGTTTTCGAAATGGGGGCTCGGCTGGGCAAGCTCCGGACCATGGCCGGTCCAAGCTTTCCACTGTGGGTCACGGATCTCGCAGGCGGCGGAGGCCGAGGCGTCTACGGTGTCTGTGGATCTAGCGCCTGTGGATCTAGCGCCTGTGGATCCGGTGTCTGTGGATCTGGCGCCTGTTGGCCCGGTGTCTGTGGATCTGGCGCCTGTTGGCCCGGTGTGCGTGGATTTGGCGCCGGCGGGCCCTGAGGCCCGGCCGAACTCGGCCTTGCCGTTGAGCGGCGCAGCGTCGTTGCCCAGCCCAACTGCATTGCCTAGCCCAGCTCTGTTGCCCAGCCCACCTGCATTGCGTAACCCGCCGTGGAAATGGCCGATCCCGCTCATGGACGCCGTCGAACCCTTGAACCCGGCCTTGACCAAGTCCGGCATGCTCAAGAAGCGCTGTGACCGGACCGCGGCCAGGACAGCGACAACAGGGGACGGTTCCGTCCTAAGTGTTGTCAGCTGCTCCGTATCTTCCATGATCAAAATCATTTCATCGGGGTCTGACATTTAAAGAGAACACCTGGAAGACGGTCCCAATCTCCCGAAAAGAGTTAACAATCAGGCTGCTGTCAGCGCAGCCAAGGCCATCTGCTCCAAGATGGGCCTGGCCGACTTTACCGCGATCTTTCGTCCGTGATGGCGGACGGAGTGAGGGGTGGAATTGATCAGGCCGAAGGCTGCGTGCGCCCGGACGCGGAGGTCGGAGACATCTGTGTCGGAATGGATGCGTGCCAGGACGTCCACCCAGGTTTCAACGTAGGCGCGTTGCAGGGACCGGACTTCGGCTTGGTCGGTGCTGCTGAGGCTCCCGAAGTCTCGGTCCTGGACACGTATGACGTCCGGGTTGCTCAGCGCAAAGTCCACCTGGAACTGGATCAAGCCCTTCAGTGCATCCATGGGGTTCTCCGCTTCCGCGACCACGCGGAGGCCGCCGTCGAGCAGATCGCGGCTGACGCTGAGGAGAAGCTCGCCGAGGACGGCCTGTTTGCCGGGGAAGTGCCGGTAAACGGCAGGCCCGCTGACGCCTGCCGCCGCCCCAAGATCCTCAAGCGAAACCCGCGTGAAGCCGTTTTCTGCAAAGAGTCCCGCGGCCGCTGAAAGCAATGCGAGCCTTCGGAGTTCCTTGGCTTGGCCTCGCTGCGTTGCCGGAACTGGGTTGCCTGCCGGGGCTGGGTTGCTTGCTGGGGCTGCGCTGCGGACAGTGCCTGTTTCCGGGCCTCCGGTCACGTTCTCCTCCTTGGTGCCACTGCCAGGGATGTGGGTTTGCACGGTCCCACTGTGCTGGACATCACAGTTAATAAAGACTAACCTAAATTTCAGTTACGTGGCACTAACCGAAATGGCCTGGGGCCGGGAATGGAACAGTGGTCGATGGAGACAATCGCCAGCTTGGCAGGGCCCGACAGCGGCACCTTTGAAGCCAATCAGGAAGCACAGCTGGCCCTCGTGGGGGAACTGAAGGAACGTCTTGCCGTGGCAGCCCTCGGGGGGCCCGCGAAATCCAGGGAGCGTCATGTCGCCCGAGGCAAACTGCTGCCCCGCGAGCGGATTGACTACCTCCTGGACGAGGGGAGCCCCTTCCTGGAGATAGCGCCCCTGGCCGCCAACGGCATGTACAACAATGATTCGCCGGGCGCAGGCGTGATTGCCGGTATTGGGTTGGTCCATGGCCGGCACGTCCTGGTGATTTCCAACGACGCCACGGTCAAGGGCGGCACCTACTACCCCATGACGGTAAAAAAGCACCTCAGGGCTCAGGAAATTGCCCTGGAAAACAAGCTTCCGTGTATCTACCTTGTGGATTCCGGGGGAGCGTTCCTGCCCAAGCAGGATGAGGTTTTCCCCGACAAAGAGCACTTTGGCCGCATCTTCTACAACCAAGCGCGCATGTCGGCAGCCAAGATTCCGCAAATTGCCTCGGTGATGGGTTCGTGCACGGCCGGCGGCGCATATGTGCCGGCTATGAGTGACGAAACAGTGATCGTCCGCAATCAGGGCACTATCTTCCTCGGGGGGCCGCCCCTGGTGAAGGCAGCGATCGGTGAGATTGTCACCGCTGAGGAACTAGGCGGTGGTGACGTGCACTCCAGGATTTCCGGTGTTACGGACCACCTGGCCGAGAACGACCAACACGCGCTGGAAATCGTCCGGGACATCGTTGGCACGTTGCCCAAGCCAGCCACGCCGGCGTGGGACGTGCTCGACGTCGTCCTGCCGCCCGTCGTCGACCCCTCCGGGATTTATGGCGTGGTCCCCACAGACGTCAACGCCCAGTACGACGTCCGCGAAGTAATCGCCCGGCTCGTGGACGGTTCCCAATTCCATGAGTTCAAGAAAAATTACGGCACCACGCTGGTGACCGGATTTGCCCATCTCCACGGACACCCCGTTGGCATCGTGGCGAACAACGGGGTCCTGTTCAGTGAGTCCTCGCTTAAGGGCGCCCACTTCATCGAACTCTGCGATCAACGCGGCATTCCGCTGATCTTCCTGCAGAACCTCTCAGGTTTCATGGTGGGCAAAGACTACGAGCAAGGCGGCATCGCCAAGAACGGCGCAAAGATGGTCACAGCGGTCGCAACAGCGAGGGTCCCCAAACTGACCGTTGTCATTGGCGGCTCCTTCGGCGCCGGAAACTACTCCATGTGCGGGCGGGCCTACTCGCCGCGTTTCCTGTGGATGTGGCCAGCTGCGCGCATTTCAGTGATGGGCGGAAACCAGGCATCCAGTGTCCTGGCAACGGTCAAAAGGGACCAGTTCGAGGCCGCCGGCCAGGAATGGTCAGCCGAGGAAGAAGAGGCCTTCAAGGCTCCCATTAAACAGCAGTACGAGGAACAAGGCAGCCCATATTACTCCACCGCACGGCTTTGGGATGACGGCATCATCGATCCCGCAGACACCCGACGGGTCCTGGGCATGGCCTTGGATGTCGTCTCCCGCCAGCAACTGCCCGAGACCTCCTTCGGTCTCTTCAGGATGTGACTATGACTCTGCCAACCACCACAGCATCGGCCGCCGCCGCCGCGGCGTCCCGTCCGTTCAGGGCCGTCCTCGTTGCCAACCGCGGTGAGATCGCCTGCCGCGTGATCCGAACCCTCAGGGACATGGGCATCCGCTCCATTGCCGTCTATTCGGACGCGGATAAGCACGCCCAGCACGTGGCCCTTGCCGATACCGCAGTGGCCATCGGGGGCACGGCACCCTCGGAGAGCTACTTGAAAATCGACGCCATCATCGATGCCTGCCGCCGCAGCGGTGCGGAGGCGGTCCACCCCGGCTACGGCTTCCTGTCAGAGAATGTGGAGTTCGCCAAAGCCCTTGACGCGGCCGGGATAACGTTCATCGGGCCGGGCATTGACGCCATCGAGGTCATGGGCGACAAGATCCGTTCCAAAAACCACGTCATGGCCTACGACGTCCCGTGCGTACCCGGAATTGCAGTACCCGGCCTCACGGACCAGGAACTGATCCACGCAGCTCCGTCGGTAGGCTTTCCGTTGCTCATCAAGCCCTCGGCAGGTGGCGGCGGCAAAGGAATGCACATCGTCGAGCGGCCCGAAGACATGGCTGCAACGCTGCAGACCGCACGGCGCGTGGCAGCTTCGGCGTTCGGTGATGACACGCTGTTCCTGGAACGGCTCATCAAGGCACCCCGCCACATCGAGGTCCAGGTCCTCGCGGATAACCACGGCAACGTCATCCACCTGGGCGAGCGCGAATGTTCCCTCCAGCGCCGCCATCAGAAAGTGATCGAGGAAGCTCCTTCGGCACTCTTTGAATCGCTGGCGGACGGCCCGGCCGAACGGGCCCGCATTGGAGAAGCAGCCTGCAACGCAGCACGTTCGGTCAAATACAGCGGTGCCGGCACCGTGGAATTCCTGGTGTCCGACGAACATCCCGATGAGTTCTTCTTCATGGAGATGAACACGCGCTTGCAGGTGGAGCACCCCGTCACCGAAATGGTCACCGGGATAGACCTCGTTGAATGGCAGGTGCGCATCGCCGCCGGTGAGCTGCTCACCGTTGCCCAGTCCGACGTCGTTCTTGAAGGCCACGCCGTGGAGGCGCGGGTCTATGCGGAAGTGCCGGAGCGGAACTTCATGCCCTCGATGGGACGCGTTGTTGCGCTGGCCGAGAATGGCGGGGCGGATCCCAAGGTGCTCGGCGAGCAACGCTCCAATGCGAACGTCAGGATCGACTCCGCCATGCGCGAGGACCTTGAGATCACCGGCGACTACGATCCCATGCTGGCCAAGGTCATCGCCTGGGGCGAAAACCGCGCCGCTGCGCTGGACACCTTGGACGCCGCCTTGGGCAGGTACACCCTCCTGGGCTTGGACACGAACGTGGAATATCTCCGGCTGCTGATCAATGATCCTGACGTCCGCGCCGGCCACCTGGATACGGGGCTGATCGAACGCAAGCTGCCGTCCATGGAGTTCAGGCACCCAGGCGCCAACGAGTTGATCGCCGCCGCCCTAACGCTGTGGTTCGAAAAGAAGGCAAACCCTGGGGCTGCTGCAAACGCCGGCAACGCCTGGAGTTCGCCGGACTCTTGGCGGGTGGGTGCCCGCGGCGCATGGAGTGCCACGTTCGGCCTGCCCGGCGGCGGCACCTCCACCGTTGCTTTGATTGAGGACTCCGGCATCTTCTCGGCAACCATCGACGGCGGCCCTGACGCGGGCCGTTCGGCCAAAGTCAACGCCGTGGAACGGACCGGGGAGGGCATCGTCCTGGAGATCGACGGCGGTCGCCTCACCTATGCGGTTGGCCTATCACCGGCCGGGACGAGCGGGATCCGCGGGATCTACCTTGGCAACGACGGCTGGTCCTGCCACCTGGAAGTCCTGAACCGCGCAGAACGTCTTCACAGGATGCTCGCAGGCATCCAGCGCGAAGATGGTGCTGCAGATCCGGAGGTGCGCTCGCCGATGCCCGGAACTGTGGTTTCCGTGGCAGTGGCCAACGGAGACGTGGTCAAAGAGGGGCAGCCGCTCCTGGCGGTGGAAGCCATGAAAATGGAGCACCAATTGGTGGCAACGGTTTCCGGAACCGTCCACCTCACCAGCAAACCGGGCGATCTGGTCAAAGCCGACCAGGTACTCGCCACTATTCACGCAGCAGACCCTCTCGAAGGGCGCGCAGAGACAGACAAACCCGCAGCGTCAGACAAGGAAGTCCAGCCATGAGCAGTTTTGACCTTAACGAGGAATACCAGGACCTCAGTGATTCCGTCCGCGAATTCGCCGACGAAGTGGTGGCACCCGTATCTGCCAAACACGATGAAGAACACAGCTTCCCTTATGAAGTGGTCAAGCAGATGGGGGAAATGGGGCTGTTCGGCCTACCGTTCCCGGAGGAGTTCGGTGGAATGGGCGGAGACTACTTCGCCTTGGCGCTGGCTCTGGAGCAGTTGGGCCGGGTAGACCAGTCCGTGGCAATCACGCTTGAGGCTGGCGTGTCACTCGGCGCCATGCCGGTGTACCGTTTCGGCACGCAGGAACAGAAGGAGCGCTGGCTTCCGGAGTTGGCATCGGGACGATCCTTGGCCGGATTCGGGTTGACCGAGCGTGAGGCAGGTTCCGATGCAGGCGGTACCAAGACCCACGCCCACATAGACAACGGGGAATGGGTCATCAACGGCAATAAGGAGTTCATCACGAACTCCGGCACGGACATCACCACTTTGGTGACCGTCACTGCTGTCACCGGCAAGACGGAAAACTCCGACGGCAGTCCCAGGAAAGAAATATCCACCATCCTGGTGCCCACCGAAACCCCGGGCTTCAAGGCTGAGAGGGCCTACAACAAGGTGGGCTGGAATGCGTCGGACACGCATCCACTGACTTTGGACAATGTCCGGGTTCCTGAAGCGAACCTCCTGGGCCAGCGGGGCAGGGGATACGCCAGCTTCCTGTCGATCCTTGACGAGGGTCGCATTGCCATTGCCGCCTTGGGCACGGGCGCGGCCCAGGGTTGCGTGGACCTTTCGGTGAAGTACGCCAAGGAACGCAGCGCCTTTGGCCAGAACATCGGCAAGTACCAGGCCATCCAATTCAAGATCGCAAGGATGCAGGCGAGGGCCCATACGGCTCGTTTGGCCTATTACGATGCAGCAGCGAGAATGCTGGCTGGCAAGCCGTTCAAGACTGAAGCGGCCATCGCTAAGATGGTCGCAGGCGAGGCAGCCATGGACAACGCACGGGACGCCACCCAGGTGTTCGGTGGCTATGGCTTCATCAACGAGTTCACAGTGGCGCGCCATTACCGCGACTCCAAGATTCTTGAAGTCGGGGAAGGCACCACTGAGGTCCAGTTGATGCTCATCGCCCGCGAGCTGGGTCTGTAACCGTACGGGAAGGATCAAGGATGATTGACAAGGTTGTTGCCAGCGCTGCGGAAGCGGTGAAGGACATCCCGGACGGCGCCTCGCTCGCTGTCGGTGGTTTTGGCTTATGCGGCATCCCCGTATCGCTGATCGACGCGCTCCACAGCCAGGGCACGACCGACTTGGAGACCGTGAGCAACAACTGTGGCGTGGACGATTGGGGCCTCGGAATCCTCCTCAAGGATGGACGGATCCGCCGCACCATCAGCTCCTATGTAGGTGAAAACAAGGAGTTTGCCAGGCAGTACCTCGCCGGCGAACTGGAGGTGGTCCTCACCCCGCAGGGCACCCTTGCCGAGAAACTACGCGCAGGGGGCGCCGGCATTCCCGCCTTTTATACGAAGGCCGGTGTGGGAACGCAGGTCTCCGAGGGCGGTTTGCCACAAAAGTACGACGCCGAAGGGAACGTTGCGATCGCCTCGGCCCCCAAGGAGGTGCGCACCTTCCAGGACGCCGACTACGTACTGGAAGAATCACTGACGCCGGACTTCGGGCTGGTCCATGCGTGGAAGGGCGACCGCCATGGCAACCTCGTTTTCCACGCCACAGCCATGAACTTCAACCCCCTCTGTGCCATGGCCGCCAAGACAACCATTGCCGAGGTCGAAGAGCTCGTGGAAACCGGCGAGCTGGACCCGGAACACATTCATACCCCGGGCATTTTCGTGCAAAGAGTGGTGGTGGCTCCCACAACGGAGAAACGGATTGAGAAACGGACGGTGGCTCTGAGCACGAGCCAAGCGACTGGCCAGGCGACCAGGCAGGCAGGTGCAGCACAGTGAACGACAACTCGTACCAGGACATCCCGCCCCGTCCCGAAGCCGTGCGTCATGAGTACCGGCGTGCCGACGTCGACCATCACGAAGCCAAAGGCTGGACCCGCAACGAACTTGCTGCGCGGGTAGCCCATGAACTCACCAACGGCCAGTACGTGAACCTGGGGATTGGGATGCCCACCCTGATCCCCAACTACATTCCTGCGGGTGTGGAAGTAATCCTCCATTCCGAGAACGGCATCCTGGGCGTCGGGCCTTATCCGGCCGAGGACCAGGTTGATCCGGACCTCATCAACGCTGGGAAAGAAACTGTCACCATCAAACCCGGTGCGGCTTTCTTCGATTCGGCCTCGTCCTTTGGCATGATCCGGGGCGGCCACGTGGATGTGGCGGTCCTGGGTGCCATGGAAGTGGCCGCCAACGGCGATCTGGCCAATTGGATGATCCCCGGAAAGATGGTCAAGGGCATGGGTGGGGCCATGGACCTCGTGTTCGGTGCCAAGAAGGTGATCGTCATGATGGAGCATGTGGACCGCAACGGCAGGCCCAAGATCGTCAAGGACTGCACCCTGCCCCTCACGGGCAAAGGCTGCGTAGACCGGATCATCACCGACCTCGCCGTGATCGACGTCGTCAAGGACGAAGGTGAGCCGCGCCTGGTCCTTCGCGAGCTGGCCCCCAACGTCACTTTGGACGACGTCGTGGCTGCCACCGGGGCCGAACTCTTCGAAGAGGACCAGGAACTCACCGTATGACGCGTGTTGTTGAGCAGCGTGGACTGTACTTCGATGAGCTTGAAGAGGGCGTGATCTACGCCCATAAGCCCGGACGAACCGTGACGGAGACGGACAATGTCCTGTTCACTACCTTGACCATGAACACCCAGGCGCTGCACTTGGACGCAGCCTGGAGCTCACAGCAACCGTTCGGGCAGCGGTTGATGAATTCGATGTTCACCTTGTCCACGATGGTGGGGCAGTCGGTGACCCAGCTGACGCAGGGCACCATCATCGCCCAACTGGGGCTGACGGATGTCACCTTTCCCCACCCCCTCTATCACGGGGATACCCTGTACACGGAAACGGTGATCACCGCCAAACGGTTATCGTCCTCGCGTCCTGGCCAGGGTGTGGTGACTATGCAACATACTGGCAGGAACCAGGACGGAGTGGTGGTGGCACTTGCCACGCGGACCTGCTTGATGTGGACCCAGGAAGCACACGCCGCACAGTCCTAGGCTGTTTTCCGCATTTGTCAGCATTCCACCAGCAAGGAACCCTCTATGTCTTCTCCCGACTCTTCCCTCCGCGGTGCGGTTACACCGTTCATCATGGGGCCGGCACTCCTCTTCTGCCCTGCTGATCGGCCGGAACGCTTCGGCAAAGCGGCGGAGCGCTCGGACGCCGTGATCCTGGACCTCGAAGATGCCGTGGCTCCGGGGGACAAGCAGCGGGCCCGGGGCGCGATCCTCGCGCAGCTCGGATCCGAAGGAGACACTGCTGAGCTGGACCCGAGCCGGACGATTATCCGCGTCAATCCGGTGGGCTCCGCGGAATTCGAAAAGGACCTGCACAGCCTGGCGCACACGCCCTACCGCACTGTCATGCTCGCCAAGGCGGAGAGTGCCGCGCAGCTCAGGGCACTTGAGGGCTACCGGGTGATCGCACTCTGTGAAACGGCGGCAGGCATCGTCAATGCTTCAGCTATCGCCGCGGAACCCAACGTGGTTGCCTTGATGTGGGGCGCCGAGGACCTGCTGGCTTCCCTGGGCGGTCTGTCCAGCCGGAACGACGACGGCGGCTACCGGGCCGTGGCCCTGCACGCACGGTCCGCTGTGCTGCTTGCAGCCAAAGCCGCTGGCAAGGAAGCCATCGATTCCGTGTACGTGAACATCCCCGATCTCCAGGGCCTGTCTGTGGAATCCCTTGACGCGGTGGCCAGCGGCTTCGGTGCAAAGGCGTGCATCCACCCCAGCCAGGTGGCAACCGTGCGGGAAGCCTACGCACCCACGCCGGAAGCCGTGACAGAGGCCGCCGAGCTTCTCGATGCAGCATCCGCGGCCGGAACGGGCGTCTTCCAGTTCAAGGGCAAGATGATCGATGGCCCCATCCTCAAACACGCCGAGGCAACACTGCGCCGCGCTCGTCACTAACGACGAATCCGGCCCTCGTTCGCCCAACACACCGCAGAACGGCGAGGTGAGCGAACAAGGGCCGGATTTGTGGCCGGGCGGGATGTTTGGCGGCGGCCGGAACGTTAGGCGCGTACCGACGTCGAAAGTTCTGCCAGTTCCACCATGTCCGGACGCTTGACGGTGCTCTGGATAGCTACCGCCTGTCCTGTCTTGGCGGATTCCAGCACAGATTCCATGACCTCAAGGGCATGGAACGCGAGTTTGCCGCCGGCGCGGGGCTCTTGTCCCACCGGAGTGGCTGACAGATCGGCGATGCCAAAGCCGCGGCCGGCGTCCACGTAGCCTGCGGATACGGGCAGCGTTTTCCAGTCCCCGGCGCCTAGCTCGAACAGCTGCACATCGCCGTCGAAGTGATTGGGGTCCGGAACAACGAGCGAACCCTTCTCCCCATGGATTTCGATGTTGGGACTCTTTGTCTGGACGGCGTCGAAGCTCATGAACAGCGTTGACAGTGCTCCGGAAGCGTGGACCAGTACACCGGTAACGTGGGAATCGATAGCCACCGGTACTTTTTGCCCTTGGCGGGGACCGGAACCGATGGTGCGTTCGTTGCGCGTATGGCTGGCTGCGCCCACCACCGACACGACGGGCCCAAGCAACGTGACCAGCGCGGACACGTAGTAGGGGCCCATGTCCAGCAGCGGCCCGCCACCGGGCTGGTAATAGAAGTCCGGATTCGGATGCCAGCGCTCATGCCCTGGTGTGGCCATCGTGGCTGTCGCCGAAACAGGAGCGCCAATCAGGCCGTCGTCGATCGCTTTTCGGGCGGTCTGGATACCGGTGCCGAGGACAGTATCCGGAGCGCATCCCACAGTCACTCCCGCCGCATCTGCCGCCTCAAGTACTTGCCGGGCCTCGGCCGTGGTTGCAGCCAACGGCTTCTCGCCATAAACGGACTTGCCCGCAGCGATGGCCTTGAGCGCGATCTCAGCATGCGCTGCCGGGATGGTCAGGTTGAGGACAAGTTCGACGTCGTCCGCCTCAAGCAGCTCATCAACGGACAATGCACGGACGCCGTCGTAGGAGTCGGCAACTGCCTGGGCGCGGGCGGGATCGAGGTCCGCGACGGCCACGAGGTTGATGGAATCCAGCCGACGGAAGTTTGCCAGGTATTGGGCGATGATGGCGCCGCAGCCAATGATTCCTACATTTAGCGACTTGCCCACAGCATGCCCCTTTCGATGATCGTGCGGACGTTGCTGTCCTGGAGGATTTCCACGCGGTGGCCCGGAGTGGAGACGAAAATTCTTCCCTTGCCCCATTGCCTGGTCCAAATGGCGGGGGAGGTGACCTCACGGTTCCACGGGTCCCATTCGCGGACTTTCTGCGTAGTGGTCGCCAAGACATCGATGTAGTCATCGGCCAGAACCCAATACTGCTCGGTGACGAGGTCGAAGTCGGCGATTCCCTGCGTAATGGGGTGCTCTGCTGCGGCCGGGAGCATGTTCACCGTGTAGGGAACATAGTTATCCGACTGTTCGCCGATCCGTTCGTCCTCGTGCTTGCCCGGGTGGCAGGCGAACTGGCCCCCGATCAAGTGCAGGTAGTCCGAGGTGTTGCGGTAGGAATCGGCGATCCCACCATGCCATCCGGCAAGCCCAGTGCCATTTTCGACCGCCGTGCGGAGCCCCTCGAACTCGTCCTTTTCGATGGTGGACATCGTCATGCACTGCACGATGAGGTCCACTCCGGCCATGTATTCAGTGTCCGCGTAGATTTTGGGGGATTCCTCCACCCTGACCTCAAAGCCGTTCTCTTTGAGGAAGGGGAGGAACAATTCGGTGGCTTCCACCGGCTGGTGTCCGTCCCAGCCCCCTCGAACCACAAGTGCGGTCTTACTCTTGGTTGTCATGTTTTCCTTCGTATTCGTAAACGTCCGGGTGAGTCTGGTGGTTCTTCGAAAGCGCGTTCAGCGGGCGGCGAAGGCGGCATCGAAAGCTGCTGCCGGGGGCCGGATAGCAGCCAGTCGGCGGACCATGTCCAACGCTTCCGGAGCGCCGACCAGCCGGTCCATACCCGCGTCTTCCCATTCGATGCTGGTGGGTCCGGCATACCCGATCGAGTTGAGCGTCCGGAAAATGGGTTCCCAGTTCACGTCGCCATGGCCTGCGGTGACGAAGTCCCAGCCACGGCGCGGATCCGCCCAGGGCAGGTGGGATCCAAGGCGACCGTTGCGTCCATTGAGTTGGCGCACGGACTCCTTCACATGGACATGGAAGATCTTGTCCGCGAAGTCCTGGAGGAACATCACCGGGTCCAGGTCCTGCCAGATGAAGTGGGAGGGGTCAAAGTTCAGGCCAAAACTGTCCCTGTGCCCGATCGCGTCCAGTGTGCGTTTGGCCGTCCAGTAGTCGTAGGCGATCTCCGAAGGATGGACTTCCAAGGCAAACCGGACCCCTACCTCGTCAAAGACATCCAGAATGGGGTTCCAACGGTCTGCGAAGTCCTGGTAGCCGCGCTCGATCATGCCATCTGAAGCCGGCGGGAACATCGCAACGCACTTCCAGATGGACGAGCCCGTGAACCCCGTGACGGTTTTCACGCCAAGCCTTGCCGCCGCACGTGCCGTGGTCTTCATCGCTTCGGCAGCACGCTGACGGACGCCCTGAGGGTCGCCGTCGCCCCACACATCTGGTGCAAGGATGTCCCGGTGACGTTCATCGATGGGGTCATCGCACACGGCTTGTCCGGTGAGGTGGTTGGCGATCGCGTGGACCGAGAGATGGTGCTTCTCCAGGATGTCCAGCCTGCTTTGAAGATACGAGTCGTCCTCGACGATGCGCCGGGGATCCAGATGATCGCCCCAGCAGGCAATCTCCAGGCCGTCAAAGCCCCACTCGCCAGCCAGGCGCGCTACTTCCTCAAACGGCAGGTCGGCCCACTGGCCGGTAAAAAGGGTGATGGGTCGGGTCATGATGATTCCTCTCAGACGTTCTGCCAGCGGCTCGCGTTGCCCGCGCTCGCCTCAACGGCGGCCAGCACCTTTTGAACCTGCAAGGCATCAGCGAACGACGGCGAGGGCTGCTCCCCGGCGCCGATGGCATTCACCAGGTCCACCACCTGGTGGGTGAATCCGTGCTCGTAGCCAAGGCCGTGCCCGGTGGGCCACCAATTGCCCGTATACGGGTGTGACGGTTCGGTGACAATGATCTTGCGGAATCCGGCATCAGGTTCCAACGCAGAATCGTAGAACTGAAGCGAGTTCATGTCCTCGAAGTCGAAAGCCAGCGAGCCCTTGGTCCCGTTGAGCTCCAGGCGCATTGCGTTCTTCCGGCCCAGGGCAAAACGCGTGGCTTCGAAGATGCCGATGGGCCCTGCAACAGCGCCGGAATCAGTGCCGGCGGCAGCACCGTCGTCGTGCTTTCCGGCAAACCGAGCGGTGAACAGCGCGGCGTCGTCCACTGTGACCGGGCCCTTGGGAGCGTCCGAACCGCCGCGCCCACCGAGGCCCACGAAGTCACCGCCCACGGGGCGTTCCTTCACGAAGGTTTCCAGCAGGGCCGAGACGCCGGTGATGGTGGAGCCGGTGATCCACTGTGCGGCGTCGATGCTGTGGGCGCCGATATCGCCCAGTGAACCGGAGCCGGACTTGGACTTGTCCAGGCGCCACGTGAGCGGCGCATCCGCGTCACTGAGCCAGTCCTGCAGGTATTGCGCCCGGACGTGGCGGATGTCGCCCAGGCGCCCTTCCTCCACCATCCGTTTAGCCAAGGCCAAAGCCGGAGTGCGGCGGTAACTGAATCCGCACATGGAGAGTACGCCGCGCTCGGCTGCCGCCTGGGCAACCGCTGTCATTTTCTCTGCCTCTTCCACTGAATTGGCCAGTGGCTTTTCGCAGAGCACGTGCTTGCCCGCTTCCAAGGCGGCGATGGCGATCTCGGCGTGCGTGTTTCCGGGGGTGCAGATATCGATGAGGTCAATGTCATCGCGCTCGATCAGGCGGCGCCAGTCGGTTTCCACGGAATCCCAGCCGTACTTCGTGGCAGCCGCACGCACGCCGTCCGGGTTGCGGCCGGCGACGGCAGTCAGTTCAGGTACCACGGGGAGGTCGAAGAATCGCGGGGCCGTCCGCCAGGCGTGCGAGTGGGCAGCGCCCATGAAGGCATAGCCCACCATGCCCACGCGGAGGCGTTTCGGTTCTGACATGTGAAAGTCCTTTCTTGTCTGACTTGGCACTCGGCTAGCGGCCGGCTACTTGCTGAAGCCTGCGGTAAGGCCACTGACCAACTGACGGCGTCCGAGGACGTAAATCACCAGGATTGGCAGGGTGCTCAGGACGACGGAGGCAAGCACGGCGGGGATGTTGACGCTGAACTCGCCCTGGAAAGTCCACAGTCCCAACGGGAGGACACGCAGTCCCGGGCTTTGGGTGAGTACCAGGGGCAGCAGGAATCCGTTCCAGACATGTAGGCCGTTGTAAATTGCCACGGTTACGATCGCCGGACGGGTCAAGGGCAGCGCCAACCTCCACATCGTTTGCCAATCACTGCAGCCATCCAGGCGCATTGACTCGAACAATTCGTTCGGGACATCGCGGATGAAGTTGGAGAGGATCAGGACCGTCAAAGGAATGGCGAACGCTATGGAGGGAAGCATGATGGCAAGGAGGCTGTCGTACAGGTTCAGCCGGATGATCATCAGGTAGATCGGAATGATGGTTGCCTGGAGCGGAATCGCCAAGCCCATGAGGAACATGCCATTCACAAACTTCAGGTAACGGCCGCGGCCACGAACAATCGCGAAGGCAGCCATGAAGGAGATCAATACCGTGGGGATCACGGAGCCTAGCGTGACGATCACGCTGTTCATGAAGTACGTAGCGAAGTTGGCCTCGAGAACCAGTTGGTAGTTCTCCAAGGTAGGTGCCGTCGGGAGGGCCAGTGGATTCTGCCCAAAGTACCCTTCGGACGTCTTCAGGCTGGTGATGACGATGTAGTAGATCGGCACAATGATGATGGCCAGCCATATCCAACCGCCAAGGCCTCCGGGAATGTTCAGCCGCTTCACCCGTGAACCGAGGCTCTGCTTGGCCTTGATGGAATGGCCCGGGGGAGTGGCCGGAGCGGTTTTCGAATCGCTTTGAAGGACAGTGCTCACCTTACAAACCTTCCAATTGGCTGCCCTGCTTGTCCTTGCCTCCAAGGCGCTGGAGGAACAGGGCAAGGACAAGGCCGATGACGACGAGGATGACCGCGATGACACTTGCCGGGCCCATCAGGTTGGCCCGGAAGCCGCGCAAGTACATGTCCAGCGCCAGGATTCGGGTGGAGTTACCCGGCCCGCCGCCGGTCAGGACGAAGATGAGGTCGAAGTACGTCAGCGATCCGACAACCATCAGGGTGGACGAGGTGATGATGGTGTATTTCAGCTGCGGAAGCGTGATGTGGAAGAACTGCTTGATGATTCCCGCACCATCGATCTGTGCTGCCTCGTACAGGGACTTGGGGATTTGCCGGACACCACCTTGGTAGATGAGCGTATGGAAGGGCACGAACTGCCAGGCGATCACAAAGATGACCAAGCCCAATGCCAACTGTGGGACGCCGAGCCAGTCTTGTGCCAGGAAGGGCAAACCCAGCCCCACCGCCAGGCCAAAGTTAGGGTCCAACAGTGCTTTATACGCGATGGCAACTGCCGCGGAGGAGAGGAGCAGCGGTAGGAAGTACAACACCGCCAGGGCAGCCCTGTAACGCTGCGTGCCGGCCGTGAAGACTCCCAGGAGAAGGCTGATGGGAGTCTGAACCAGCCAGGAGACAATCATGATCAGGAAAGTCAGGCCCAGTGCGTTGTACAGTCCGGGATCGCTGAGAACCGAGGACCAGTTCTCCAGACCGGCTGCTCCGATGGCGCCGATGCCGTCCCAGTTGGCGAAGCTCAGAACGAGGACACCTACCAGTGGCGCAAGTGCGAACACCACGAAGAAGATCAAAGCCGGCACCGTCAGCCATGCAAGGGCAGATTTTTGCTGCCCGGTCTGCTCGATTTTCCGCGATGCAGTGGCAGCCCTGTGAGTGGTTGTTGAGCTCATTTGCCCAGGGTGGCATTCATGTTCTCGGCGAACTGCTGTGGCGTGATCGACTTCAGGAAGAGTTGGTCGATGTTGTTAAGCAGGGCCTCGGCCGCAGTGGGACTCAGGGCTTGATCCCATGACTGCTGGAAGTTCGGGGCATTCTTGGCGAGGTCGTAGACGAAGTTCAGGAAGTCCTTGTCCGGGGACGTTGCGAGCTTGTCTTCAATTCCGTTGACGATCGGGACCGAACCGGAGTTGATGTAGGCGTCGATGACCGTTTCCGTCATGATGCCGTCCTTGAAGAACTTCTTGGCCGTTTCCTTTTCCTTGTCGGTGGCCTTGGCCGAAATCGACATGTACTGGGCGGGATTGCCTACGCCATTCTTCGGATCTCCCTTGCCTCCCGGGATCGTCGGGAAGGTGACGAAGCCCAGTTTTCCGTCCTGGACGAAGTTTTGGCCTTCCTTCTTCATGGGTCCGTACGTCCAGGAGCCTTGAAGCAACATTGCTGCTTTGCCCGTGAACAACAACGCTTGATCCGCTTTCGAATCCGCCGTAATGGAGGAGAAGCCCTTGATGAAGCCATCGGCGGATACCAGTTCCTGGATCTTGGTACCCGTTTCGATCACGGCCGGATCCATCCAGGCATTGGGTTTGCCTTCGAAAATCGCCTTGAATACGTCGGCCCCTCCGATGCGGTCCAGCAGGTATTCCAGCCACATCATGGAGGTCCAGCGGGATTGACCGCCCAGGGAGAACGGGGCAACGCCCATATCGTTGAAGGTCTTTACCAGCGACATGATGTCGTCCCAGGTCTTGGGTGGCTGCACCCCGGCCTTTTCAAAGAGCTCCTTGTTGTAGAACAGGACGATAGGCGCCACGTACTGGTTGGGGAGGGCGTAGATCTTGCCGTTGACGGTGGCTGCACCGAAGGAAGCGGGGAAGAACTTGTTTTTTAGATCCGGGTTGGCCTCGAACCAGCTGGTCAGGTCCTCCACCTGGTTGGCCTCGGCGTAGGTCTTCAACGTCCCGCCACCCCATCCATAAACGATGGTTGGGGCCTGGCCGGCGCCGATCGCGGTTTTGATCTTCGTCTTGTAAGCATCGTTCTGGAAGTACGTGACAGCAATCTTGTTGTCGGGATTCGACGAACCAAAAGCATCGACGGCCTTCTGGATGGTGGTCTGGTTCGGCTCACCGGAGAGGAACCACATGCTGGCGCCTCCTCCGCTCGCGCTGCCCGGTCCGGACGTACCGCAGGCACTGGTTGCCATGACTGCGAAGGGTGTAACTGCCGCTAGAGCCAGAAAAGAACGCCGTGATGATTGGAACTGCTTCATTGCTTCTCCATGTGTAGTCGCCTCGTTGGGCACCTTGCGGTGCCCATCTCCCAAAAGGAGTGACCACGTATCGAAAAATACCGAAATATTTCGCGAATGCTGTTTAGGTCACGGTCTAAACTAAAGTGCATTCCATCACACGTCAAGGGCTGTGTTCGTTCTTGTTGGCCTGTAACTGCAGCAATCTTGAGCTTTCCATCCCCGTCCCCCATACTCGAAGCAAGCCGAAATATTTCGAAAGCAGGGGGATTATGGAACGCGAGCAACGTCCGCTCAAGCTCACACTGGCTGCCGTGGCCAAAGAGGTGGGTGTTTCAGCGCCGACGGTTTCCAAGGTGGTGAACGGCAGGGAGGACGTGGCCGAGGAAACCCGGGCACGCGTGCTGGCGGCCTTGCAGCGCAGCGGATACAAGTCGCCGCTCCAACGCAAGAGCCTTCCGGCCCGGCAGTCCGTTGAAGTGGTTTTCGACTCCCTGAACTCGGCCTACTCCGTGGAAGTCCTCAACGGGGTCATGGAGCACGCGGCGGTCTCGGACATGGAGGTCATCCTCTCGGTAACCAGCAGGCAAACGGCGTCACCTTTGGGACCCGAGGAGCGGGCTCAACGCATCATAGACGAAGGCCGCAGCGGAATGATTGTGGTCACTTCCGCCTTTGGCTCCGCACAGTTGGAAGCCTTCCAACGCCGCCGGATCCCGATCGTGGTGGTGGACCCCCTCAACCCGCCACCGGCAGACGTCTTCAGCGTGGGCGCCAGCAACTGGGCCGGAGGTAAGGCCGCAGCTACCCACCTGCTCGGGTTGGGACACCGCAGGATCGCCTATATAGGCGGACCGGCCACGGCGGAATGCAGCCAGGCGCGGCTCCACGGCTATATGGCGGCCCTCATGGCAGAGGGCATCACCGTGGACGACGACTATGTTTCCTCCGGCGCGTTCAGGCCCGAGAACGGTGTGCGAGGCATGAAGGCCCTGCTGGCACTTGAGGATCCGCCCACGGCAATATTCGCTGGAAGTGACAGCATCGCGCTGGGTGTCCTGGCTGAAGCGCGAAGGCAGAACATCCGGATTCCGGAGGACATGAGCCTCGTCGGTTTTGACGGCACACACCAAGCGGAAGAATCCGTTCCACCCCTGACGTCCGTGTCACAGCCACTACAGGAGATGGGCCGTTCGGCCCTGCGGTTCATCCTCCGCCAGGTCCATGGCGAGGACATCGACTCCCGCCGGGTGGAGCTGGCTACGCATCTGGTGGTCCGTGAATCCACAGCGCCACCGCCCGGTCCGGGCGTGCGGGCGTCCGGGGCCAGGTCAGGCAACGCTAAAGGAGCCGCCGCCGTCGAGGCGTGAGTGAGACCGGCGGAATGGCGTCGTACAGTAAAACCCGCACCCAACGCTCACCCGTGCCACGGAACTCCGCACGGCTGGCGAAACGGTAAAGATAGCTGCGCGCACGCACCCAACGCGGGCGTTCGCCGTCGAACGGGTCATGGCGAAGCAGCCCAAGAGTGGGCCTGTCTGCCTCCAACAGCTTCTCCAGGAAGGCGTAGAACCACCCCTCGTGGACGGTCCGCAGCGGCAGGAACCACATGAGCCAGTCAAGCCTGAGGTGATACGGAGCCCACTGCCGCGGGAGGCGGCGCACGTCCCCGGGCTTGCCTTTGAAGCCATACTCCAGCCAGTGCTCGTCAGCTGCATCTGGCTCTTCAGCCATAGTGCCTTCAACGACGATCTCGATCCGCTGCTTCGTCACAGTACCGAACGCACCATAGGCATTGACCAGGCGCCAGCGGTTGAAGCTCGCATTCATTAGTTGCTGGCGTGAGAAGAGGTTTAGGAGGGGGCGGTAACTGAGGACCAGCAAAAGGACCGTCACGGCAAGTACGACGACGAGCCACCACACCGGAGTTTCGGCACCTGTGTGCCACTCGAGCGGGATAACGGGAAGAACCGCATGCGCCACCGGATCGCTCACTGCCGCGAAGGCGAGAACGATCGCCATCCAGTTCAGCCAGGCAAAATTACCGCTGCCCACCAACCAAAGCTGCGTCACGATGATGATTCCCGCCGCGATACTTGCCAGCGGTTGGGGCGCGAACAGGAAGAACGGAACCACCAACTGCGCGAAGTGGTTTCCCACCACTTCCACTTTGTGCAACGGACGGGGGAGGAGGTGGGCCTGCCGGCTCAGCGGTCCGGGCATCGGCTGCGTCTCGTGGTGATAGAACATCGCCGTAAGGTCGCGCCACTCACGGCCGCCCCTGATTTTGATCATTCCCGCGCCGAACTCAAGCCGGAACACCAGCCACGCAATGAGGATCAGGATGGTGGTGGGCGGCGGAACCTGGTCCGAGCCGAGGAAAGCTACGGTGAAACCGGCCTCCAGCAGCAGTATCTCCCAGCCAAAGCCATAGAATGTCTGACCCACATTCACGATCGACATGTACAGGAACCAGAGGGTGAGGAACGCCAGCATCGGCAGCCACGGTGGTCCCAGCTGCGGCAAGCCCAACACCAGCAAAGCGGACACGGCAATTCCCACCCAACAGACGGCGCGCAGCAGGGCGTCGGAGTACCGCCACTGGAAGAGGGTGGGCCGGGCGAGACGGCGGGCCATGTCAAGGAATGACGGGACGGGAAGCAGGCCGTGCTCGCCAAGGAGTGCAGGAAACTGGTTCATGGTGGAGAGGAACGCAACCAGATAAAGGGCGGCAGTACCGCGTTGCAATACCTGCCGGGCGAATTCGTAGTTCCGCGCGTCAAACCAGTCCTGCGCGCCAGACCAGACCAGCCACTCCACAATTCCACGTTACGCGCGGGAAAGAAGTGGTCAAGCAGGGTTATCCACTTACCTGGGTGCTACGTTCGCACCCTTCTGCGGCTGCTGGGATACTTAAGCAATGCAGCCGCGCAAGATCGTCATCCTCGGGTCCACCGGTTCCATCGGCACACAGGCGATTGACGTCGTCGACGGCGCCCCGCACCTTTTCGAAGTGGTGGCCCTGAGCGCCGGCGGCGGGAACCTGGAATTGCTTGCCCACCAAGCTGTGCACACGCGGGCGTTGGCCGTAGGCATTGCCCACGGCGATCCAGAAGCATTGCAGAACCTGATTGACGCCGCGGCGGCCCGAAGCGGCTTGCGCAACTTTGCCCCGGAAATCTTCGTTGGACCGGATGCGTCCACCCGCATCGCCGAAGTGGAATGCGACGTCGTTCTCAACGGCATCACTGGCTCCATTGGCCTGGCGCCAACCCTGGCCGCGCTGGCATCCGGTGCCACCTTGGCGCTCGCCAATAAAGAGTCGCTGATTGTCGGTGGTGCCCTGGTGAAAGCAGCTGCCCGCCCCGGCCAGATTGTGCCTGTCGATTCCGAACATTCGGCCATCGCCCAGTGCCTGCGTTCGGGCACTGAGCAAGAGGTGGAGAAGTTGATTCTCACGGCGTCCGGCGGACCTTTCCGGGGCCGCAGCCGTCAGCAGCTTCACGATGTCACACCGGCCGAGGCTCTGGCGCATCCCACCTGGGATATGGGCCTCATGGTCACCACCAACTCGGCGAGCCTCGTTAACAAGGGCCTTGAAGTGATCGAGGCACATCTGCTGTTCGACGTACCCCTGGACAGGATCGACGTCGTGGTCCATCCACAGTCGGTGGTCCACTCGATGGTCCAGTTTGTGGATGGGTCCATCATCGCCCAGGCGTCGCCGCCTGACATGCGGCTTCCCATCGCCCTGGGGCTGGGCTGGCCGGGGAGGGTTCCCAAGGCTGCCCAGCCATGCGACTGGACCCAAGCCACAAGTTGGACGTTCGAACCACTGGACTCGGTTGCCTTTCCGGCAGTGGAGCTCGCCAAAGAGGCCGCGAAGCAGGGCAGCACCTATCCTGCCGTCTTCAACGCGGCCAACGAGGAAGCCGTGGAGGCTTTCCACGCCGGTCGCATCCGTTTCACGGACATTGTGGACACGGTGGAGTCCGTCCTCAGCGAACATTCAGGTTCTTCGGAGCTTACGGTGGAGTCCGTGCTGGATGCTGAGAGTTGGGCACGCACACGCACCCATGATCGTTTAGCCAACAGCGCCGTTTAGTAAAGAAACCCAGCAAAGAAAACCCTATGGAAGCAGTCCCGTCGGCATGAGTCCCGTCCTTCTTTTCATCCTCGGAGTCGTCTTCGTCGCCCTTGGCGTCGCAGTGTCCATCGCCTTGCACGAGGTTGGCCACCTGGTCCCCGCCAAGCTCTTCAAAGTGCGCGTGACCAAGTACATGATTGGCTTTGGACCCACTTTGTGGTCCAGGAAGAAGGGCGAAACGGAGTACGGTTTCAAGGCCCTTCCGTTGGGTGGCTACGTGGCCATGATCGGCATGTACCCGCCCAACAAAGAAGATGGTGGGGTACGTCCCTCCAGCACGGGTATGTTCCAGACACTTGCCAGCGAGGCCCGTTCCGTCGCGCACGAAGAAGTAGGCCCCGGGGACGAAGGCAGGGTCTTTTATAAGCTGCCGGTCTGGAAGAAGATCATCATCATGCTCGGCGGTCCGGCCATGAACATGCTGATCGGTTTGGTTCTCCTTGCCATCCTGCTCATGGGTTTTGGCGTTGCCACGGCCACCACGACCATCGCGGACGTCTCAAAGTGCCAGGTCGCTGCGGGGAAAACGGTGGATCCTGATTCAGCGGACTGCAAGCCAACGCCCGCGGCAGCTGCCGGGCTGCAGCCGAACGACACCGTCAAGACTTTCGACGGCAAAACCGTCACCAGCTGGGATGAACTCACCGGCTGGATCCGGGCCTCGGCGGGCAGGGAGGTACCCATCACCGTTGAACGCAACGGCTCGGAAGTTTCCACCACCGTTACCCCAGTCTTGTCCTCGCGGCCGGTTGTGGGTGCCGATGGACGCCAGGAGCAGGACGCCAATGGCGTGCTGAAGTACCAAGAGGTTGGTTTCCTGGGAATCGGCGCGCAGAGCGCCTTGGTTCCCCAGCCGGCGTCGTCGGTTCTTCCCATGGCGGGGGAGAACATCAAGCAGATTTCGGGAGTAATCCTTAACCTGCCTGCCCGCGTGGTGGGTGTGGCGAAGGCCGCCTTCAGCGAGGAACCCCGGGATCCGAACGGCCCCATCAGTGTGGTTGGCGTCGGTCGGGTGGCCGGCGAAGTCGCTGCGATGGAAGAGGTACCGCTCCAAGCACGAATCGGAACGTTGGTAGGTCTGCTTGCTGGCCTGAACTTCGCGCTGGCCATCTTTAACCTGGTACCCCTGCTGCCTCTCGACGGCGGCCACGTGGCAGGTGCGCTGTATGAGGGGGCCAGGCGTCAAGTGGCCAGGCTGAGGGGAAAGCCGGATCCGGGTGCTTTTGATATCGCAAAGCTCCTTCCTGCCACGTATGTGGTGGCCGCGCTACTGATGGCCATGGGCGCGTTGTTGATCTACGCGGACATCGTCAAGCCGGTGAATATCTTTGGCTGAGATTCCCACACCGGGCCCCCAGGGTGGGCTGGAGCCGGCAGCGTGAGCTGGAATGGATGGCGGATCATCGGACGCGGCGGGATAGGCTAGCTTCATGACTGTTTTCGCTGTTGAGTATGTATACGTCGCCGAATCCGGCGCCCTCCGCGACGAAGCCCGCCCGGCGCATCGGGCCTGGCTGGGCGACCTCGCAGAGGATGGCACGCTGCTTGCGAGTGGACCCTACGGTGACGGTGCCGGCGCTCTGCTCATCTTCAAGTCAGCAGATGAAGCCGAACTCAATGACCTCCTGAAGCAGGATCCGTTTGCCGAAGCCGGAGTCATAGCCGGCATCCGCACCACCGGATGGGACCCCATCATCGGCGTCCTGGCTGCCCACGCGTCCTAACTCCGGCGTCCTCCACCACACAACGATCCACCCCAAACCCAAGGAGTCCACGTGACCTCGGTCAGCCTGGGAATGCCAGCCGCCCCACCCCCCGTCCTTGCCCCGCGCCGTAAGACGCGGCAGATCAAGGTGGGCTCTGTTGGCGTTGGCTCCGATTCACCCATCAGCGTGCAGTCCATGACCACCACGCCCACCACGGATATCAACGCCACGCTTCAACAGATCGCTGAATTGACGGCTTCGGGCTGCGACATCGTCCGGGTTGCCTGTCCGTCAGCCGACGACGCCGAGGCGTTGCCGATCATTGCCCGCAAATCCCAGATCCCCGTGATCGCAGATATCCACTTCCAGCCGAAGTACGTTTTCGCGGCCATTGAAGCCGGATGCGCAGCGGTCCGTGTGAACCCGGGCAATATCCGGAAGTTCGACGACCAGGTCAAAGAAATCGCGGCAGCAGCGAAGGACCACGGCACGTCCATCCGGATTGGCGTCAACGCTGGCTCCCTGGAGCCAGGGATCATGAAGAAGTACGGCAAGGCCACCCCCGAAGCCCTGGTGGAGTCGGCTGTCTGGGAGGCCTCGCTCTTCGAAGAGCACGGTTTCCACGACTTCAAGATCTCGGTGAAGCACAACGACCCCGTCATCATGGTGGCTGCCTACGAGATGCTCGCCGAAAAGGGCGACTGGCCCCTGCACCTTGGCGTGACCGAGGCCGGTCCGGCCTTCCAAGGGACCATCAAGTCCGCAACTGCTTTCGGGGCACTGCTGTCCCGCGGCATCGGTGACACTATCCGCGTTTCCCTCTCGGCGCCGCCCGTGGAGGAAATCAAGGTTGGCAACCAGATCCTGCAGTCATTGAACCTGCGCCCGCGCAAGCTTGAGATTGTGTCCTGCCCGTCTTGTGGGCGTGCCCAGGTGGACGTGTACACCTTGGCTGAGCAAGTGACCGCTGGCCTTGAGGGGATGGAAATCCCCCTCCGCGTGGCCGTCATGGGTTGTGTAGTCAACGGCCCGGGCGAAGCCCGTGAAGCAGACCTCGGTGTGGCCTCCGGAAACGGCAAAGGCCAGATTTTCGTGAAGGGCGAAGTCATCAAGACAGTGCCTGAAAGCGAAATTGTTGAGACACTGATCGAAGAGGCCATGCGTATCGCTGAAGAGATGGGGGAGGCCGATGGCGAAGATGCTGTCAAGGGTAGCCCCGTGGTTAGCGTCTCGTAACGAGACAGGCCTGGGGGTCAGGGTGCTCGGCAGTGCCGACACCTTGGCCCTTCGCGCGCTTGCCAGCGAAGATCCCGTTGCCAACGTCTTCATCCTGGCGCATCTGGACAGCGTAGGAACGGCAGCGCCCACCAGCGGAGGCGCCAGCGTCTTTGGCGTGTTCGACGACGACACCCTCCTTGGAGCCTGTTGGGCGGGGGCCAATCTGGTCCCGGTGCAGCTGGACCCAGGGCTCACCGGATATGTGGCTACGGCGGCCCACCAATCCGGCAGGCGGTACGCCTCCATCTTCGGACCGGCCGAAACAGTGCTGGCGCTCTACTCCCGTTTTGAGCAGTTGGGACACTTCGCGCACGAAGTCCGTTCCAGGCAGCCCCTTTTGACTATTTCCGGTGGTCCGGCCATCGAAGCCAATCCGTTGCTGACCTTCGGCACGATGACGGACTTCGAACGCATTCTGCCCGCATGCGCCGCAATGTTCGAAGAAGAAGTTGGCTACTCGCCGTTCCTGGGCGGCCAGGACTTCTATAGCAGGCGTGTTGCGGGGCTCATCCGCCAAGGTCATTCCCTGGTCCACATCGACGCTTCCGGGACCGTTGTTTTCAAGGCAGAGTTGGGTGCAGTTACCCAGGACGTCACGCAGGTCCAGGGCGTATGGATGAATCCGGAGATGCGTGGACACCACCAGAGTGCTGGCTACATGGCCGCCGTCGTAAATCTCTCACGCACCTTTGCGCCCGTAACGAGCCTGTACGTCAATGACTACAACGCCAAAGCGCGTGCCACTTATGAAAGAGTCGGCTTCGAGCAGGTCGGTACGTTCGCAACGGTTTTGTTCTAGCAGGCACTTACTTGGGGGGAGTCCAGGTTCCCGGTGAGATACCGCTGGATGGTGGGTGCCACCAAGCTCACTACTTCTTCCTGATCAGCACTCGCCAGAGGTTCGAGTCGGATCACATAGCGGAGCAGCATCAGTCCCACCACTTGTGTCGCCACCAGATTGCCACGCAGGCGGACTTCCTCAGCAGGACCTTGCACGCCCACCATGACCCGGGACAGGATGGTCCGGCTCACGGTCTCCCGCAGCAGTGCTGTTTTGGCCTTGGATCCGATGGTTCCCCGGACGAACGCAACCAAGCCGGGTTGCGCCGGGCTCTCCCACAGCCGGACTACGGCACGGACAAGTGCTTCAGCCCTGGCCCCCGGTTCCAGGGTTTCAACGCCTGCCAGGACCTCGTCAGGGTCGGCAGGCAACTCCACGCTGGAGGCGAACAATTCGTCTTTGCCATTGAAGAAGTGATGCACCATGGCCGGATCCACCGAGGCTTCCCGCGCCACTTGCCGAAGGCTCGTGCCATCGAACCCTTGCTCCGCGAACAACTTCCGGGCCGCCACCAGAATGGCTTCGCGCGAATGGTCGCTCCCGCTTCGACGGCCGCGGCGCAGCGGTTCCAGGCTCATGAGGTCTGCCGCCTCAGAGTCAAGGAGGCAAGGACAAGGACTCCCACCACTATTCCGCCCATCACCAGGGTGTCCTGCCACAGGGTTTCAGTTGCATCGATGTTTCCTGCGATCTCCTGAAGGGCATCAACAGAAAACGTCAGGGGAAGGACGCCGGAGATGGCCTCGAGGACGTCGTTCATCTGCTCACGGGCCACGAAGAGTCCGCAGAGCAGGATCTGTGGCACCACCACTACCGGCATGAACTGGACGGCTTGAAACTCGGTGCGTGCAAAGGCTGAACACAGCAGCCCCAGGGCCACTCCAAGGACAGCGTTGATGACCGCGATCATCACGACGAACCCGGGACTGCCCTTGATGTCGAGATTGAAGATCCAATATGCAACTGCCGTCGCCACCAGGGACTGCAGCGCGGCCATGATGGAGAAGGCAATGGCGTAGCCGAACAAGAGGTCCGCTTTATGGATGGGTGTGGTGAGGAGCCGCTCCAAGGTCCCGGAGGTTCGTTCCCGCAGCATGGTGATGGACGTGACCAGAAACATTACGACGAACGGGAAGATCGCCAGCATCATCAAGCCAACGCGGTCGAAAGTGCGAGGAAAACCCGGGGGCAGTGTTTCGTTTTCGAAAAGATAATAGACGGCGGTGAGCAGCAGCGCCGGGACCACCATAATGAGCGCCACACTGCGGTGATCGTGCCGCAGTTGATCCAGGACCCGGGCGGTGGTGGCAAAGGTCATCCGGAGATTCATGATGCCACCTCGCTTTTCTTTGCTGGGTGTCCGCTGTCCGGGCCGCGTTCGGCGTCTTTGATCATGTTCAGGAACGCCCGCTCAAGGTCGTTGCTGCGTCCCCGCTCCGCGAGCTCGGCGGGTGTGAGCTGTGCCAGCAGCAGACCGTCCCGCAGAAGCAGCAGCGAGGAACAATGCGACGCTTCTTCCATCACATGACTGGAAACCAAGAGCGTTGTTCCGCCAGCGGCCATGTCAACGAACCGCTCCCATAACTCCGCACGCAGTACCGGATCCAAACCCACTGTCGGTTCGTCCAGGACCAGCAGCTTAGGGTGTGCCACCAGCGCGCATGCCAGGGACAGGCGGCTGAACTCCCCACCCGAGAGGTTCCCGGCTTTCTGCTTGGCAAACGATTCGAGCCCGACGGCGGCAATCGACTCCGCCACGTCCGTCGCCGATGCCTTGTGCATGGCTCCGAAGTACTTGACGTTGGCTTCGACGCTGAGGTCCGAGTAGACGCTGGCACCTTGGGTGACGTACCCGACGTCGTGCCTTAAGGGTGCGCTGCCTGCTTGACGGCCGAGGACGCTAATGGATCCACGAGTGATCCGCTGGACCCCCACTATGCCGCGCATGAGTGTTGTCTTGCCGCTTCCTGACGGGCCGAGAAGCCCCGTGATGCGCCCGCTGGCCACGGCGAAATCCAGGCCCCTCAGGATCCTTGTCCTGCCCCGGGAGATGTGCAGGCCCGTGGCTTCTATTGCTGCTTCAGACATGGCTGCCTCCGGTAACCCCCGAGTAATTCACCAAGTGATGAATTAACGCTAAGTCTGGCCAAAGGTGCGGTCAATAGGCCTTTGCCATCGAAATCCTTGAAAACGTGTCCGCTATCACATAGGTTTTTCCCAAGCCGTGTCGATGGGGCACGGGTGGTTACAGGGGGAATCATGGCAAAGACCTTGAAGGCTGCCTTTGGCAGCCGCACCATCCGTGAGCTCGGCAGTCACCAATGCTTCCCAGTCGCAGGCGATCCCGTTCCGCTGGAGGGAACGGGGGACTAGTCCCCGGACAGAGTCTGCGGCCGGCCGGCCGCTGAGCCACGCCATCGCAGGATGACCAGCCGATCTTTGGCCAGGGGCTTCCAGACGCGACGGCGTGGCTCTTCTCTGTGCGGAGCCGCCCGCTGGCAGCCGGTAGATTAGTAGACAGTTGTTTTTGCCACACCTGCCATAGAAACGGATACGTACCCGTGGTCCTTCGCCTTTCCCAGTTGTTCCTTCGCACCCTGCGCGAAGATCCCGTCGACGCCGAGGTCGCCAGCCACAAGCTCTTGGTCCGGGCCGGTTACATCCGCCGTGCCGCGCCTGGCATTTACACATGGCTGCCGCTGGGACTCAGCGTCCTGCGCAAGGTGGAGGAAATCATCCGGCAGGAAATGTCCGCCATCGGCGCACAGGAAGTCCACTTCCCGGCCCTGCTGCCGCGGGAACCCTACGAGGCCACCAACCGCTGGACCGAGTACGGAGAGGGCCTGTTCAGGCTTCAGGACCGCAAGGGTGCCGATTACCTCCTGGCTCCCACGCATGAGGAAATGTTTACCCTCCTGGTCAAGGACCTGTACTCCTCGTACAAGGACCTGCCGTTGAGCCTGTACCAGATCCAGAACAAGTACCGCGATGAAGCGCGCCCCCGTGCAGGCCTCCTCCGTGGCCGCGAGTTCATTATGAAGGACTCCTACTCGTTCGACGTTGACGACGCCGGCCTGGACGCGAGCTACGCCGCCCACCGCGCTGCTTATCTGAAGATCTTCGAACGCCTGGGCCTGGAAGTCATTCCGGTTGCTGCCACCGCAGGCGCCATGGGCGGCTCCAAGAGCGAAGAATTCCTCTTCCCCACGGAGATCGGGGAGGACACCTTTGTGCGCTCGGCCGGCGGCTATTACGCCAACGTCGAGGCCGTCACCACGGTTGTCCCTGAGGATATTGATTTCACGGACGCACCAGCAGCGCAGGTTCTGGACACACCGAACACACCGACCATCGAGACTCTGGTTGACGCAGCCAACCAGCTCGCACCCCGCGGCGAGGCCGACGGCGGCGCCTGGACTGCCGCCGACACGTTGAAGAACGTCGTGCTCGCCGTGACTCTCCCCACCGGCGAACGCCAGATCGTCGTCCTCGGCGTTCCGGGTGACCGTGCCGTGGATCTCAAACGGGTGGAAGCGAACATTGGATCGTTCCTTCCCATTGCCGGCGAGATCGGCCTGGAGGCAGCCAACGAGGAAGACCTCAAGAAGCTGCCATGGTTGGTCAAGGGCTACATCGGGCCTGGTTTGTCCCTGGAGGAAGCCGTGCTGGGCCTGGAAGGATCTTCCAAGCTGCTGTTCCTCGTGGATCCCCGCGTCGTCTCCGGCACAACCTGGGTGACGGGCGCCAACATTGATGGCAAGCACGTCTTCGGGCTGGTAGCGGGCCGCGACTTCACCTGGGATGGCGTCATCGAATGCACTGACGTCCGGGCAGGGGATCCGGCGCCCGACGGCTCCGGACCGCTTGAAACTGCCCGTGGCATCGAAATGGGCCACATCTTCCAGCTCGGACGCAAGTACGCCGAGGCGCTGGACCTGAAGGTACTGGACCAGAACGGCAAGCAGGTTGTTGTCACCATGGGCTCCTACGGCGTTGGTGTCACCCGTGCCGTCGCAGCCCTTGCCGAGGCCAACCATGACGACCGCGGCCTCGTGTGGCCACGGACGGTGGCCCCTGCCGACGTCCACGTTGTGGCTGTGGGCCGCGGTGACGAAATTTTCGAAGCTGCAGAGAAGCTATCGGCGGAACTCGAGGCTGCAGGCCTCGACGTCATCTTTGATGACCGGCCCAAGGTTTCTCCCGGCGTCAAGTTTGGGGATGCCGAGCTCGTCGGCGTGCCCACTATCCTGGCCGTCGGCCGTGGGCTCGTGGACGGCGTTGTGGAGATCAAGGACCGTCGCAGCGGTGAAGCCGAGAACATCTCGGTGGAAAAGGCCGTGGATTACGTGGTCAACGCAGTTCGTAACCGGTGATTTCCGGCTTCGAGACAATCCAGCTCACCACCATCATCCTGATTGTGGTGGCTGGATTCGCAGCCGGCTGGGTTGACGCGGTAGTAGGAGGCGGGGGGCTGATCCAGCTCCCCGCACTGCTGCTGGTGCCTGGAATCACGCCCGTCCAGGCCCTGGCCACGAACAAGATGGGTTCCATCTTCGGCACCACCACCAGTGCCACAACCTATTACCGGCGAGTGGGACCGGACCTCAAGACGGCAATACCCATGGCGGTGATTGCGCTGGCGGGGAGCTTTGGCGGTGCCATCCTCGCTGCCTCCCTGCCGGCCAGCGTCTTCAAGCCCATCATCGTCCTGGCGCTGATCGCCGTCGCGATCTTCACGGCACTCCGCCCCAGCGCAGGTGAGCTGACGGCTCTTCGGCACGATGGGCACAAGCACTATGTGGTGGCCTGCCTGATCGGTGCCGTGATCGGTTTCTACGATGGCCTGATCGGGCCCGGTACAGGATCATTCCTGGTGATCGCCTTGGTCTCGGCGATGGGCTACGCCTTCCTTGAGGCCAGTGCAAAGGCCAAGATCGTCAACATGGCCACCAACGCCGGTGCCCTCATTTTCTTCCTCCCCCACGGCTCCTTGTTGTGGGGAGTGGGCCTGGTGCTGGGGCTGGCGAACATGGCGGGCGGGTACCTTGGTGCCCGGACAGCCGTAGCCAGGGGGAGCAGCTTTGTACGGATCGTGTTCCTGATCGTCGTCGCTGCACTGATCATCAAGCTCGGCGTGGACGTCTGGAACGACAACGTCAGCTGACTGCGTCCCCGGGCTCCGGCAAATCCTTTGCTGTTGGAAGTCCTTCGAGCGTCCTGCCCGCCAGTGAGCTGGCCACCCACAGGGAACGGGCCAGATCGCCTTCGTGTCCCCGCTTTCCCGCGGACCACAGGGCATTATTCACTTCGCGGGCAATGCTCCACTGTCGCGCGACCTCCGGATCAAGGCCGGCGGCGAGGCTGAAGTCCCGGCATCGCTCCCGCAGGGCAGCCGCCGGATCGCGATCTGACAAATCCTTGATCCGGTTCCACAGAACAGGTGCCACCGCAAATTCGGCCTCACCGATCTGCGGCTGGGGATCGATGGCCAGGTAGTTGCGGCGGTCCGCGCCCAAGGCAGCGAGGATGTTCATGAAGTGGAGATCGGTATGCACCAGGACGTCCCTGCCGGATCGGCGGCCAACAGCACCGCGGGTTTGGCACACTTCCAGCGCGGCCTCCAATAACCATCGCGGGAAGGGGCGGTCCTGCCGCTCCCACTCCGAAGGCATTTCGTCGCTCCAGCGCTCGGCCGTGGCAGCGATGTGGTCGAATCCCCGCCACTCGGGACGATCATCCGGGGCAATTGAAAGCTCGCGCATGATCTCACCCCAGACCTGCCGGGCTTCATCCATGGGAGCATCCTGGAGCCAACGGGACGCGTCAAGGCGTTCCAGCAGCATGGAACAACTGGCGGCGTCGGCAGCCAGGAGCCGGACAGCTCCGCGGCCACCCCACAGGGCCAGAGCATGGCGCTCTACAAGTGCTTCCTCATGCGGATATGCGATCTTCAGCGCAGCCTGCCTGCCGTGCTGGAGAACGGGCACAACCAAGGCTCCGTGTCCGTTCCACGGCTCTTCACCGGGCAGGAGGTCCACGGACAACTGCCAACGGTCCAAAGCCTCACGGATAAGCCCCGGAAGGCTCGCCAGCCAGTCCCGCCCCGCAGAATCGCGGTTGTATCGGGCGTGCAGGTCGCCCGGAATCGGAATCATGGCGTGAAGGGTCACGCCATCAGCCTAGCTCTGCCCGGCGGTACTACCCTCAGAAAACGCCGCTGGCGCCCAAGAGGGTTCCGATCGAGAAGGTGGCTGCAAGCGCCAAGGCTCCGCCCAACACCACCCGGGCTGCAGCGCGGAACCTGGGCGCCCCGCCAATCCAAGCCCCCACGGCTCCCGTGATCGCGAGAGCCAGCAGGACGGCAACGAACGTCATTGGAACGCGCATTGCGGGGGGAGGGAGCAGGATGGCCAGCATGGGAAGCACGGCGCCCAGGGTAAACGCCACTGCCGATGCAAGGGCGGCGTTCCAAGGACTGACAATGTCGTCTTCGTGGATATTGAGCTCGGCGGACAGATGGGCGGCAAGGGCATCATGCTTCGTCAGTTCTTCCGCCACTGTCCGAGCGGTAGGCGCGGTGAGCCCCTTCGCCTGGTAGATCGCGGCGAGCTCTTCGAGTTCTTCCTTCGGCTGCTCGGCGAGTTCCCGGCGTTCCTTCTCGATGAGCGACTTCTGCGTGTCGCTCTGGCTGCTGACGGATACATATTCGCCCAGCGCCATGGAAATGGCTCCGCCCACCAGGCCAGCCGTGCCGGCAGCAAGGATACTGCCGGTGTTGGTGGTGGCACCGGCCACGCCGACGACGATTGCGGCGACGGAGACGATGCCGTCGTTCGCACCCAGAACTCCGGCGCGCAGCCAGTTCAGCCGGTGGGCAAGGTCATCACGGTGCGGTTCGTTCTCGTGTGTGGTGGCAGTTTCTGCGGAAGCCATGCTTCAAGCCAAGCACTGGCGGGCCGCCTTGACCAGCATGGCTAGGCTCGCCTATCCCATCCGCCCCTTTTTACTCACTGCGGGTGGGCGTCGGCAGGGGAGGCAAGTCATCGACGTCGAGCTCCAACCCCGGCAAGGCGGCAAGCGTGGCACCCCAATCCAAGCTCCTGCGGACGGCGGCCAGCAGGCTACTGGCGGCCCAGGCCCGGGTCTCTCCTGTCGAAAGCGCGATGAGGTCGCCAAATCCCTCCAGAGAGTCCGTTTCCAGAGCCCCCAAGCCCGCAGCCGGGTCTTCAGCGAACTGCGCAGGCAGCCTGTATCCGGCCTCCCGCGTAGGGACGTCGCCACAATTACGGCGGGTCAGGGCTTCGGCTTGTTGAAGCAGACGCTCGTGCACTGCAAGGTCCTTGGCGGCTTGGGCAGTTGCGCCAGCGTCCAAGCGCTTCAGCGCAACCTGATAGATGTAGACGGCTTCCTGTTCGGAGCGGACAGTGGCCGCAAGAGCCGCATCAGTAGTGGCAGCGGTTGCATCCGGGGTGGGGCTGACGGAAGGGCACTGGTGCACAGCAGATGTTGTGGCGGCCGGGTTACCGCTCGACGTCGGCGACGGTACCGGCACCTGCCACACCGCAGCCAGTTTTTCGCCCTGGAGAAGTTGGGCGGATCCGACGGCGGCGAGCAACCGGGCGGTCCCGCCGTCGGCCTCGCGGGCGTCGTCCAGTCGTTGGCGGCCGCTGGCGGTCAGGCCAGCCACGACCGAAGCAGGCGTTGCTTTCGCGGCCGTGCCATCTTTATCGCTTGCCGTCGAGGTTGCGGAGGAGCCAGTCGGATCAGCAGTACCGACCATGGCGCTGGCTGCGGCCGAAGGTGGAAGGAGGGCCCTGGACTGTGTTGTCAGCAATGTCACAGCATTGTCCAGTGCGGCCGTTTGGGAACCGGATCCTGCGGCTGCCATCAATCCAGCAGCCGATTCCTGCAGGCTCTTGGTATCGGCGAAAGCGTCCGCGAGGGCAGATTCGGAGAACGAAACTTCAGGAGGAGTCCCGGAATCCCGCGGTAGAAGTACGATTCCCGTGCCAGCAACGAGCAGCGCAACCACGGAAATGAGAAGGAGCCGACCCCAAGCTGGAGATTGTCGTTTTTCCCTTGTCTGCTCGTCCACAACACACCATGGTGTCATGTGGACGGGCAGACAAGGGAAAGACCGTGCACCATGTGCTGCCGAAAATCGTTAGGCTAGTAGTCACAACAACATCTATCGGGAGGCGGCGGGCAACGTGAGTGACTCGGAAGCCACGACTTCAACAGACCGTACTGAGTCGGATTCAACGGCCACCATCCACAACCCGGAAGAGCGCAGGCTAAAGGCGCTGCTCGAACCGGCAGTCCTTGCCAACAGGCTCTACCTCGAGGATGTTTCCATCCACGTCGCCGGTTCACACCGCACGGTCCACGTCGTCGTGGATCTTCCGCAGGAGGAGACCGGAGGCGTCAGCCTTGACGCCATCGCAGATGTCTCGCGTGCGTTGTCCGATATTCTGGACAACGATCCCCACGATGACGGCCGTCCCTACGACCTCGAAGTTTCTTCGCCGGGAGTAGGCCGTCCGCTAACGGAACCACGCCACTGGCACAGGGCCCGCGGCCGCATGGTCAGGGTCAACGTCATCCAGGGTGAGGACGTCCTTGGCCGGATTGCGTCAGTAGATGACGCCGGCGTGACGCTCATTCCGGAGCACGAGGTCAAGAAGGGCATGAAGCCCAAACAGGGCGACCCCATCACTATTCCTTTCGACAGGATCCGCCACGGAAAAGTCGAGATTGAATTCAGCCACCTCCACGAGGCCGGGCTGGCAGACGAACACAATGGACCTTCCGAGGAGGCCTAATGGATATTGACATGAGCGCACTGAGACTCCTGGAGCGTGAGCGTGAAATCCCGCTGGACCTCTTGATTCCCACCATCGAGCAAGCGCTCCTGGTGGCCTACCACAAGACGCCCGGTGCCTTCGAGAAGGCCCGCGCCGAACTGGACCGCAAGAGCGGCCACGTGACCATCTGGGCAACGGAGATCGACGACGACGGCGAGGCCATCGGGGAGTTCGAGGACACCCCGGCCGGTTTCGGCCGCATCGCTGCGAGCACGGCACGCCAGATCATCCTGCAGCGTCTTCGTGACGTTGAGGACGATAACGTCTTGGGCGAATTCAAGGGTCGCGAGGGCGAACTCGTCGCCGGCATGATCCAGCAGGGCAACAACCCGCACATGATCCAGGTGAACCTCGGATCGGTGGAGGCCCTGTTGCCGCCACCGGAGCAGGTCCCTGGCGAGAAGTACATCCACGGCAGCAGGCTTCGTGCCTTCGTGGTGGATGTCCACCGTGGGGCGAAGGGCCCGTCCATTACGTTGTCGCGTTCGCACCCGGGCCTGGTCCGTAAGTTGTTCGAAATGGAAGTTCCGGAAATCGCGGATCGTTCAGTCGAGATTGTGGCACTTGCCAGGGAAGCCGGCCACCGCACCAAGATTGCGGTTAAAGCCAATACCCCGGGTGTCAACGCCAAGGGCGCCTGCATCGGCGAAATGGGCTCCCGTGTCCGTGCAGTCATGACTGAGCTCAATGACGAAAAGATCGACATCGTGGACTTCAGCGAGGATCCTGCGACCTTCATCGCCAACTCCTTGTCACCGTCCCGGGTGAATTCGGTCACTATCACGGACGAGGCAACGCGCTCGGCCCGGGTAGTAGTGCCGGACTACCAGCTCTCCTTGGCCATTGGCAAGGAAGGCCAGAACGCACGCCTCGCTGCGAAGCTGACCGGATGGCGGATTGATATCGTGTCCGACGCCGCCCCGGCCAAGGTCGACTAGCGATCGTTCCAGCGGCCTTGCCGTCCGCGCCGCGCCGCGCTGGCGGTGCGGCCGGTTTCGGCTGTCCGGGGCCGGGGGGCTAGAATAGATGGAACCGGGCTTACGTCCGGTATCCGCGCGCTTTGACGTGCCTTATCTGCATGTGCAGTCTCGGCCGTCAGCGCAAGTTTGCAGAGGCAGGTAAGGACACGTCGTGGCTGAACTGCTTGAACCCGGCCACGGCCCTGTTCGTACGTGCATCGGATGCCGGAGGCAAGGCTCCCGGTCCGAGCTTGTCCGGCTGGTCGCCCAAGGTGGTGGTTCGTCCACTGTCCTTGTCGATGTTCGACGCCGGATGGCCGGCAGGGGTGCGTGGCTGCATCCCAGCGAAAAGTGCTTGGCATTGGCAATCAAGCGGCGTGCTTTCGGAAGGGCCCTTGCGGGCGCTACTGAAACAGGCGCCGTCGAAAGCTACTTCATGTCAGGCGCGCCACTTGTGGAGGCCCCGGCTGCCACAGGAAAACCGTCCAAACCTGAAAGCGGGTCAGAAAACTGATGGAAACCCGATGAGTTCCCAGCGATGAGTGCGTAACGATGACAACTTTGTTGCGCTCTGCAATGGGCCTTTCAGTCGCGCTAGCGGCAGGGGCCCGCAGTAAGAAGTAGACGGTTCGTGCCTGGCTCGGTGCGGACCGAGACAGGAGAAATGTGGCCAAGGTCCGCGTACATGAGCTCGCCAAAGAGCTCGGTATTACTTCCAAAGATGCAGTAACAAAACTGCAGGAATTGGGCGAATTCGTTCGCTCCGCCTCTTCCACCATTGAGGCCCCCGTCGTGAAGAAGCTTCGCGACGCCTACCCCGGTGCAGGCGCTGCCAAGGCAGCTGCCCCCGCACCTGCAGCCGCCCCCAAGGCTCCGGCTGCTCCCGCAACATCCCGTCCGGCCGCTCCGGCTCCGGGCCCCGCAGCACCCAAGGCTCCGGCTCCGGCAGCACCCGCCGCGGCGGCACCTGCCCCCGCTGCACCTGCTCCTGCGGCGCCTGCCCCGGCAGCGCCCTCGGCTCCAGCTGCATCCACGCCGTTCTCGGCAAAGCCCGGTGCCCGGCCTGCTCCCAAGGCAGAGACTCCGGCTCCGTCCCGCCAAGGTGGCCAGGCCCCGCGTCCCGGCGGTCCCCGTCCGGGCAACAACCCCTTCGCCACGTCCCAGGGCATGCCCCGCGGCCGTGGTGGCGACGGCGAACGTCCGCCGCGTCCGGGCAACAACCCGTTTGCGACCTCGCAGGGCATGCCCCGTGCAGGTGGCCGCAACGATGGCGAACGCCCCGGTGGTCCCCGTCCCGCAGCAGGTGCCGGTGGTCCCCGTCCCGCAGCAGGCAGCGGTGGTCCCCGTCCGGGTGCTCCGCGTCCCGGTGCACCCCGTCCCGGTGGTGCTCCGCGTCCGGCTGGTGGCCCCGGTGGAAACCGGCCTACTCCGGGCATGATGCCCAACCGCACTGAGCGTCCGGCTCCCGGTGGCGCAGGTCGTCCCGGTGGCGCAGGCCGTCCGGGTGGCGGACCGGGTCGTCCCGGTGGCGCACCAGGTGCAGGTACCGGTGGCGGCGCTCCCGCCGGCGGTGGCTTTGGCAAGGGTGGCCGCGGTCGCGGTGGTACCCAGGGTGCCTTCGGCAAGGGCGGCGCCGGTCGTGGCAAGCAGCGCAAGTCGAAGCGTGCAAAGCGCCAGGAACTGGAGCAGATGAGTGCTCCGTCGCTGGGCGGCGTGTCCGTACCCCGCGGCGATGGCGAGACCATCATCCGTTTGCGCCGTGGTTCCTCCATCACGGACTTTGCAGAGAAGATCGATGCGAACCCCGCGTCGCTCGTGACCGTTCTGTTCCACCTCGGTGAGATGGCAACGGCTACGCAGTCCCTCGACGAAGACACCTTTGGACTGCTTGGTGCCGAACTTGGCTACAAGCTCCAGGTTGTTTCGCCGGAAGACGAAGAGCGCGAGCTGCTTGACCAGTTCGACATCAACATCCAGGACGAGCTTGACGCCGAGGGTGACGATGTCCTTGAGGCCCGCCCGCCGGTTGTCACCGTCATGGGACACGTTGACCACGGTAAGACCCGCCTGCTTGACGCCATCCGCAATTCCAATGTTGTGGCCGGCGAGCACGGTGGAATCACCCAGCACATCGGTGCTTACCAGATCAGCCACATCCACGAGGGCACGGCCCGCGACATCACGTTCATCGACACCCCCGGTCACGAGGCCTTCACGGCCATGCGTGCACGTGGTGCCAAGGTCACCGACATCGCGATCCTGGTTGTTGCAGCCGACGACGGCGTTATGCCGCAGACGGTTGAAGCACTCAACCACGCCCAGGCAGCCAACGTGCCGATCGTCGTCGCAGTGAACAAGATCGACAAGGAAGGCGCCAACCCTGACAAGGTCAAGGGTCAGCTCACCGAGTACGGCCTGGTTCCCGAAGAATATGGTGGCGACACCATGTTCGTTGAGGTTTCTGCCCGCCAGAACCTCAACATCGACGAACTGATCGACGCCGTACTGCTGACGGCCGATGCCGCCCTGGATCTGCGCGCCAACCCGGACAAGGACGCTCGAGGCATTGCCATCGAAGCGAACCTGGACAAGGGCCGCGGTTCCGTGGCCACCGTCCTGGTGCAGTCCGGTACCTTGGCCGTGGGTGACACGATCGTGGCCGGTACGGCCCACGGCCGCGTCCGTGCCATGTTCGACGAGAACGGCGAGGCCCTCGATGTCGCACTGCCGTCGCGTCCGGTCCAGGTCCTCGGCCTGTCCAACGTGCCGCGTGCAGGTGACACCTTCCTGGTGACCCCGGACGAGCGTACGGCCCGTCAGATCGCCGAGAAGCGTGAAGCTGCAGACCGCAACGCCGCACTGGCCAAGCGTCGCAAGCGCATCAGCCTGGAAGACTTCGACCAAGCCGTGGCTGAAGGCAAGATCGACACCCTCAACCTCATCCTCAAGGGTGACGTCTCCGGTGCCGTGGAAGCCCTCGAAGATGCCTTGCTCAAGATCGATGTCGGAGACGACGACGTTCAGCTCCGTGTCATCCACCGCGGTGTGGGTGCCATCACGCAGAACGACGTCAACCTGGCAACGGTGGACAACGCCATCATCATTGGCTTCAACGTCAAGCCCGCTGAGCGCGTCGCTGAACTGGCTGACCGTGAAGGCGTGGACATGCGCTTCTACTCCGTCATCTACGCAGCAATCGATGACATCGAGATGGCCCTCAAGGGCATGCTCAAGCCGGAGTACGAAGAAGTCCAGCTCGGTACTGCCGAAGTCCGCGAAGTCTTCCGTTCCTCCAAGTTCGGAAACATCGCCGGTTCGATCGTCCGCACGGGCATCATCCGCCGTAACACCAAGGCACGCGTTAGCCGCGACGGCAAGGTCATCGGTGACAACCTCACCGTTGAGACGCTCAAGCGCTTCAAGGATGACGCAACCGAAGTCCGTACTGACTTCGAGTGTGGTATCGGTCTTGGCTCCTTCAACGACATCTCCGAAGGCGACATCATCGAGACCTTCGAGATGCGCGAAAAGCCGCGCGTCTAGGTTCCGCTTGGAGCGGGTCCGTCGGGTAGCCCCGGCGGACCCGTTCCGCACCCGTTTCTACTTTCCAGGAGGAAGCCATGGCCGATCCGGCACGCGCTGCCAAGTTGGCGCAGCGGATAAAGGTCGTCGTCGCCGAGGCCCTCGGCCGCAGGGTCAAGGACCCGCGCGTCGAGTCCATCACGATCACCGACGCCCGCGTCACCAACGACCTTCAGCACGCCACCATCTACTACACCGTCTTTGGTGACGAGATAGCCCACGCCGACGCCGCCAGGGCATTGGAGAAGGCCAAGGGTGTGCTGCGACAGGAAGTTGGCCGCAACATCACCGTCCGGCTGACTCCCACCCTTGAGTTCGTTGCCGACCAGATTCCGGTCAACGCATCGAACCTTGAGGAGTTGCTCCGTGAAGCAAAGCGTCGCGACGCCGAGGTAGCCGCTTTGGCTGCCGGCGCAAAGCACGCAGGCGAGGCTGACCCCTACAAGGGCGAGGGCTCCGAAGAAATCGACGAAGACGACTTCGACGAAGAAGACATCGACCTCACGGACGATGACGAACTCGACGAAGACGCCAACCGCTAGAAGTTTTCTTGCAGAAAGGCCGGTTCCTCCTGAGGAACCGGCCTTTCTGCCGTCCATGCTCGTTAGTATCGGAGCATGTCCGCGCACAATGCACCGCAGCATGATGAATTCCTGAACCATGATGAATTCCTGAACCGGGCCATCCGGCTTGCTGTCCAGAACGTTTCCGACGGCGGTGGGCCGTTTGGCGCTGTTGTCGTCACCCCGGACGGTAGCGTCCATGAGGGCGTGAACCGGGTAACGCGGGACAACGATCCGACGGCGCATGCCGAAGTGGTGGCAATTCGCCGGGCAGCAGCGGACATGGGCAACTTCGACCTCAGCGGCTCGGTGCTCTATGCCAGTTGCGAGCCATGCCCCTTGTGCCTCTCGGCAACCCTCTGGGCCAGGATTGGCCGCGTGTATTTCGCCGCGGACCGGCACGGAGCCGCCAGGGCCGGTTTCGATGATGCAGTGTTCTACGAGTACTTCGCTGGGACCCGGCCTGAGTTGCTTCCCGTAGAACATGCGCCGGTAGCCGCCTCCGAGGAGCCCTTTGAAGCCTGGCGCAACAACACCGAACGCACCGACTACTAGCGGCTCTTACGCCCGGGCAGGAAGCCGGCTGACGCCGTCGAGCAGTCCCTGCTGATCGCCGCACAGCGCAATCCGGATCCAATCCTCGCCGATCGACCCAAAGGCAGTGCCCGGCGCGAAGGCAACTCCCGAATCGGCCAGAAAGGCATGGACCCAGGCCCGGACATCGCCGCCACTGACGTGGGAAACGTCAGCCCACAGGTAGAAGGCCCCCTGCGCGCCAAGGAACGGAATGCCCTTGCTTTCCAGGACGGCGGAGGCGGCGTCGCGGTTGTTCCTATAGTGGTTTCGCGCCTCGCTCACGTAGTCCTGGGGGCCGGTCAACGCGGCCAAAGCGGCATACTGCGATGGTGAGGCAACGCAGGAAACGATCGCTTCCATGACATTGTTCATTTTCTTTTCCAAGCCCGGCGGGCAGATCAAGGCTCCGATCCGGAGGCCGGTGAGTCCGTAAGTCTTGGACAGCGTCAGGGACGTGAAGACGCGCGCCTCACCGGGGATGTCGCTATCGAACCGGGCAGGGCTGACATGCGGGACGTCAAAGGTGAAGGCCTCATAGCACTCATCGGAGAGGATCCAGAGATCGTGCCTGACGGCGAGTTCCACAAGCTGCCGGGTTGCGTCCTCGCTGATCACTGCGCCCAGGGGGTTGGATGGCGAGTTCAGCATGAGGACCCGGGTCTGCGGAGTGATGAGGGATTCAATGTCCTCGATGTCCGGCTGGAAGTCGTTATGCGGGTATAGGGGATACGGAACGGGGACTGCGTTCAGGAGTCGGCTGGTCATGGCGAAGGTGGGGTAGCCGGGGTTGGGCAGGAGGATTTCATCGCCGGGGGAGAGCAACAGGCTCATGGCGAAGTGCAGGCCTTGTTGGGCTCCGTCCACCACGTAGACGCGTTCGGCACCGATATCCACGTGATGATGCTCACGGAACCTCTTGGCGAAGGCTTCGCGGAGCGCTGGGATTCCTGCGTTCGGGGTGTAGTTGGTTTCGTCCCGTTCAAGGCATGCAATTCCGGCGTCGAGGACGTGCCGTGGGAGTGCAAAGCCCGGTTCGCCGATGCTGAGCACGATCGCCCCTGGGGTGGTCCAGGCGGCCTCGGTGATTTCACGGATCTGGTTCACGGGGACGTCGCGGACGTGTGCGGCTAGCTCAGGCATGGGAGCTATCCTAGCCACCCATATACTGGTAAGCGTGCTTTCTGGACTGGTAATCGTTGACAAACCGCAGGGATGGACCAGCCATGATGTGGTTGGCCGGATGCGGCGGCTGGCTGGCACCCGGAAAGTGGGGCATGCGGGCACGCTCGATCCTATGGCTACCGGCGTGCTGGTACTGGGGATCAACAAAGCCACACGGCTCCTGACCTACATTGTGGGGACGTCCAAGACGTACACGGCTACCATCAGGCTCGGCGAGACCACCATCACCGATGACGCCGAAGGCGAAGTCACGGAGGCGCGCAACGCGGCGGACGTCAGTGAGGACGCCATTGCAGCGGGCGTCGCAGCCCTCACCGGTCCCATTCAGCAGGTACCGAGCAGCGTCAGTGCTATCAAGGTCAACGGTGAACGCTCCTATGCCCGTGTTCGCTCCGGCGAAGAAGTCAAGCTTGCGGCGCGTCCTGTCACGATCCACCGCTTCGATATCCACTCCATCACAAGGATCGACGGCGGCCGGGTAGTCGACGTCGAGGTCACCGTTGAGTGTTCTTCCGGCACCTACATCCGGGCCTTGGCCCGTGACCTTGGCATCGCTTTGGGCGTCGGAGGACATCTCACTGCCTTGCGGCGAACCCAGGTGGGCCCTTACACGATCGAGCAAGCGCGGACGTTGGAAGAACTCGCCGGGAAACTCGAAGTCCTCGACATGTCCGTTGCCGCACGTTCCCTGATGCCCAACCGGGAATTGAGCGACGAAGAAACCACCGAGATCTCCTTTGGCAGGCGCATCGCCGCAGGCCCCGGTGCCGGAACGTCCGCTGCTGCCACCGCTGAGAAACCTGCCGCAGCATTCGCGCCGTCGGGGGAGCTGGTGGCCCTGCTGGCCGATACCGGGAGTTTCGCGAAGCCTGTACTGGTCTTTGCCCCCGGAACGGGAACCGCCACAGTAGGCGAGGAAAAGTAGGCATGGACGGCTATTTTTACTCGATCCTTATTGTTGGTTTGGTCTCCACGATCGCGTGTGTCGTGGCAGGTTTGATGAAGAAAGCCCCAAACGACGTCACAATCTTCTCCGTGCTGGCCGTAGAGCTGGCCCTGCTGGTCTACCTGGTTGGCTCGATTGTCAGGGTTGCCCTGGGTGAACGGATGGCCGGTGAAGCCTGGGAGTTCTGGGGATACCTGATCACGGCGTTGATGATTCCGCTGGGGGCCGTGTACTGGGCCATCCTTGAACGGACCCGTTGGAGCAACTTCGTCCTGGCGGCGGTGGGCGTCACAGCGCTCGTCATGGCCGCCCGCATGAATCAGATCTGGTACTGACCTTGAAGGAAAAACGAAACATGACTGGAACCGAGACTGAGGCCAATGCCGGCCGGACACCCCAAAAGGACACACGGAACACCGGCCCGGGACGCTTGCTGATCGCGGTTTATGCGGTCTTCGCACTCTCGGCCACTGCCCGCGCCGGCTATCAGATTGCCACCAAGTTTGCCGAAGCTCCGCTGGCGCATATCCTCTCCGCGTTCGCCGCCGTCGTCTATGTCGTGGCGACCATCTCACTGGCAAAACCGGGCCGCACGTGGTTCAAAGTGTCGTTGGCCGCGGTTCTCGTGGAACTCCTCGGCGTGCTGGTAGTCGGAGCCATAAGCCTGTTCGATCCGGTGGCCTTCCCGCATGACACTGTGTGGTCGCTGTTTGGGCGCGGTTATGGTTTCGTCCCGCTTGTGCTGCCCATCCTTGGACTCCTGTGGTTGAACAAGAGGCGGCCGTCCAAGGCGAACAGCCACAGCGGGTAACCTTAGAATGTTCCGGCGCCGGGAGGTTGCCGGGCGGAACGAATATCTGCAGTAAAAGGCGAGGTTGATGGTCCACATCTGGAACGATCCCACCGAAGTCCCCGGGGACTTCGGACCAACAGTCGTTACCATCGGGAACTTTGACGGCGTCCATCGTGGCCACCAGCATGTTCTTGCGCAACTGACAAACACCGCCAAACGGCACCATATCCCTTCAGTGGCCGTGACCTTTGATCCCCACCCGGCCCAGGTCCACCGCCCGGAATCGGCGCCGGAGCTGATCATGGGCCTCCAGGACAAGCTGGATGCCCTCGGCGAAACGGGCGTGGACGCTGTCCTGGTCATGAAGTACACGCTGGACCTTGCCTCCATGACACCCATCGAGTTTGTCCGCCAAATCCTCCTCGATGCCCTTCATGCCGAGCACGTTGTGGTGGGCCATGACCTCCGTTTCGGCGCAGGGAATGTGGGTGACGTCGTCACCATGCAGGAACTCGGCGAGCAGTTGGGCTTTGGCGTCCAGGTCGTCAATGAGTATGGCGCAGGTGGCTTCCCGGTCCACGACGACGGCGATTCCGACCGCCGTTGCTCCTCCACCTGGGTGCGGGAAGCCTTGTCCGAAGGCGACGTCGTAACGGCTGCCGCCGTTCTGGGACGCCCCCACCGCATGCGCGGCGAGGTTGTTCATGGAGCTGCCCGCGGGAGGAACCTCGGTTTCCCCACCGCGAACCTTTCGCATGATTCCACAGGGTACGTACCAGCGGACGGTATCTATGCAGGCTGGTTGATAGACCAGTCCGGAACACGGTGGCCCGCTGCAATTTCCGTCGGCTCCAACCCCACGTTTGACGGTGTGAGCCGTCAAGTGGAGGCCCACGTTATTGACCGTCCCGAGGAGAATGTGGAGGACTTTGACCTCTACGGCCAGTCTGTTGCGGTCGAATTTACCCAGCGCCTCCGCGGCATGGTGGCATATCGCGGGCCCGAGGCCCTGGTGGAGCAGATGTGCCTGGATGTAGCCCAGGCACACGAGCTGCTGACCCAGGGCTAGCGGTATTTCGACAACAATGCTGACCTGCCGGTAAACTATTACTGGATCCGGCTGCAGTCCGTGGCGGCTGGACCTGTTTTTGTGTGCGGAGACGCATCGGAAGCAACCCGTCAGCGAGGCGCTGCATCGGGAGGCACGGCACAACTCTAGGAGTTCACGTGGCACTTGACGCCGCTGTAAAGCAGTCCATCATCAAGGAATACGCAACCTCTGAAGGCGACACCGGTTCGCCCGAGGTCCAGGTTGCAGTCCTGACCCAGCGGATCAAGGATCTGACTGAGCACATGAAGGAGCACAAGCACGACTTCCACACCCAGCGCGGTCTGCTGGCCATGGTTGGTCGTCGCAAGCGCATGCTTTCCTACCTGAAGAACACTGACATCGCCCGCTACCGTTCGCTTATCGAGCGCCTCGGCCTGCGCCGCTAGTCTGCCTTTGGGGGCGGCCCGGTCCCTCGCGGAACGGGCCGCCTTCTTCAAAAACAACTAAAAAAGGAATCAACCGCATCGCGCATTCGCGGTCCTCGGTAGTGATTCCCGGGAAGAAATCGGCGACGATTTGCCCGTGGATCTCGATCGATGACCGGGTGTCGTACAGGCCAGGAATAAAGAAGAGGCCTGGGTTGATGCGGCGGACTTCCGCTAAATCAGAAACGGAGGTGACTCTCATGGAGGGTCCCGAAATCCAGTTCTCCGAAGCGATTATTGACAACGGCCGTTTTGGCAAACGTGTCATCCGCTTTGAAACCGGCCGCCTTGCCAAGCAGGCTGCCGGCGCTTCGATGGTCTACATCGACGAAGACACCGCACTTCTCTCGGCAACTACCGCAGGCAAGCAGCCGCGCGAAGGCTTCGACTTCTTCCCGTTGACGGTTGACGTCGAAGAGCGCATGTACGCTGCCGGACGTATCCCGGGTTCGTTCTTCCGCCGTGAAGGCCGCCCGTCCACGGAAGCCATCCTGGCTTGCCGCCTCATGGACCGCCCGCTGCGCCCGGCCTTCGTGAAGGGCCTGCGCAACGAGGTCCAGATCGTCGTCACCGTCCTGGCGATCAACCCGGACGAGCTCTACGACGTCGTAGCCATCAACGCGTCTTCCATGTCCACGCAGCTCTCCGGCCTCCCGTTCTCCGGCCCGATCGGTGGCGTCCGCGTTGCCCTCATCGCCGACGAACAGGGTTCGCAGTGGGTTGCCTTCCCCAAGCACTCGCAGCTTGAGAACGCCGTGTTCAACATGGTTGTTGCCGGCCGCATTGCCGGGGACGACGTCGCCATCATGATGGTTGAAGCCGAAGCAACGGACAACTCCTGGAACCTCATCAAGGAACAGGGCGCAACTGCTCCCACCGAAGAAGTTGTTTCCGAGGGCCTCGAAGCCGCAAAGCCGTTCATCAAGGCTCTCTGCGAAGCCCAGGCCGATCTTGCGGCCCGCGCAGCAAAGCCGACCGTCGAGTTCCCCGTCTTCCTGGACTACCAGGATGACGTCTACGCAGCTGTGGAAGCCGCTGCTGCCGACAAGCTGGCTGCAGTCTTCCAGATCGCCGACAAGCAGGAGCGCGACAACGCTTCCGACGAGCTCAAGGACGAAGTTCTCGGTGCACTCGCCGGCAACTTCGAAGGCCGTGAAAAGGAGCTGTCCGCAGCTTTCCGCTCGGTCACCAAGCACGTTGTCCGCCAGCGCATCCTCAAGGACCAGGTCCGCATCGACGGCCGTGGACTCACGGACATCCGCCAGCTGACCGCCGAGGTAGAGGTTCTGCCCCGCGTTCACGGTTCTGCCATCTTCGAACGTGGCGAAACCCAGATCATGGGTGTCACCACGCTGAACATGCTCAAGATGGAACAGCAGATCGACTCGTTGTCGCCGGTAACGCGCAAGCGCTACATGCACAACTACAACTTCCCCCCGTACTCCACCGGTGAGACCGGCCGCGTCGGTTCCCCGAAGCGCCGCGAAATCGGTCACGGCGCCCTCGCAGAGCGCGCCCTCGTGCCGGTTCTGCCTTCCCGCGAGGAATTCCCGTACGCCATCCGCCAGGTATCCGAAGCCCTCGGTTCCAACGGTTCGACGTCCATGGGTTCGGTATGTGCTTCGACGCTCTCCATGCTCAACGCAGGTGTCCCGCTGAAGGCAGCTGTTGCCGGTATCGCGATGGGCCTGGTTTCCGACCAGGTTGACGGCCAGACCCGCTACGCAGCCCTGACCGACATCCTCGGCGCCGAGGACGCATTCGGCGACATGGACTTCAAGGTTGCCGGTACGTCCGAGTTCGTCACGGCCATCCAGCTGGACACCAAGCTCGACGGCATCCCCGCTTCCGTGCTGGCCGCAGCGCTGAAGCAGGCCCGCGAAGCCCGCCTCCACATCCTCGAGGTCATCAACGCAGCGATCGACACCCCGGACGAGCTCTCCGAGTTCGCCCCCCGCGTCATCGCCGTCAAGATCCCCGTAGACAAGATCGGCGAGGTCATCGGCCCCAAGGGCAAGATGATCAACCAGATCCAGGAAGACACTGGCGCGGACATCTCCATCGAAGATGACGGCACGGTCTACATTGGCGCCACCAACGGTCCGTCTGCTGACGCAGCACGTTCCGCCATCAACGCCATCGCCAACCCGCAGGTACCGGAAATCGGTGAGCGCTACCTGGGCACGGTCGTCAAGACCACCACCTTCGGCGCTTTCGTTTCCCTTACCCCGGGCAAGGACGGCCTGCTGCACATCTCCGAGCTCCGCAAGCTTGCCAACGGCAAGCGCGTGGACAACGTTGATGACGTCGTCTCGGTTGGCCAGAAGGTCCAGGTCGAGATCACCAAGATCGACGACCGCGGAAAGCTTTCCCTCTCCCCGGTTGTTGCCGAGGAAGAAGGCGCAGCCTCCGAGGAAGCTGCGGAAGAAGCCGAAGTTTCCGCAGAGTAGTCTGTAAGCAGTACCCGGAGGGGCCGGTGGGCTGAAAGGTCCACGGGCCCCTCTGGCTTTACCCGAAAGGTCTTAATGACTGTCGTACCCTTGCCTTTGGAGCAGACACTTCCCGGCGGCGACCTGATCCATGGTGCCGAGGGCGGTTCCGTCGTACGGCGTTCGGTCCTGCCCGGCGGCGTCCGCGTCCTCACCGAGGCAATGCCCGGACAGCGTTCGGCCACCATCGGATTCTGGGTGGCAGTCGGTTCCCGCGATGAGGCCGATGGTCAGCACGGTTCTACGCACTTCCTGGAACATCTCCTGTTCAAGGGCACCAAGCGTCGTACCGCCTTGGAAATTGCTTCAGCCTTTGATGAGGTGGGTGGCGAGTCCAACGCTGCGACTGCCAAAGAAAGTACCTGTTACTTCGCCCGCGTGCTCGATTCGGATCTGCCGATGGCCATAGACGTCATAGCGGACATGATCACCGGTGCTGTCCTGGATCCGGCGGAGCTGGAACAGGAACGGGACGTCATTCTTGAAGAAATCGCCATGGACAGCGATGACCCAACAGACGTAGCCCACGAAAAATTTGTTGCAGCCGTACTCGGCAGCCACCCACTCGCGCGTCCTATTGGCGGAACGCCGGACGCTATCAAGGCAGTAGCCAGGGACTCGGTCTGGGAGCACTACCAGCGCTACTACCGTCCGGAAGAACTGGTTATTACCGCGGCTGGCGGTTTGGACCATGACGTCGTCTGCGATCTCGTGCAGAAGGCGTTGGAAGCAGCCGGCTGGCAGCTGGATCCGGATGCAGCTCCCGTAGATCGTAGGGCCACCAACCGTGCCGTGATCACGGGCACATCCGGCCTTCAGGTGGTCAAGCGTCCCGTGGAGCAGGCAAACATCATCATGGGTTGCCCCACTATCGTGGCAACGGACGATCGCCGATTCGTCATGAGCGTGCTCAACGCCGTGCTGGGAGGCGGAATGTCCTCCAGGCTTTTCCAGGAGATCCGCGAGAAGCGCGGCCTGGTCTACTCCACGTATTCCTTCACCGCCGCGTACGCCGATGCCGGCTATTTCGGCATGTATGCAGGCTGCACGCCGTCAAAAGTGCGCCAGGTGCTTGATCTTCTTGGTGTTGAGTTGGACAAGCTCGCCAAGGAGGGCATCACAGAGGAGGAGCTCCGGAAGGCCGTGGGACAACTCAGCGGCGGCATCGTCCTCGCCCTCGAGGACACGGGCTCGCGCATGTCCAGACTCGGCCGCGCGGAACTCGTATCCGGGGAGTTCCAGGATATTGACGAGACATTGGCCCGGATCAAGGCAGTCACTGTGGACGAAGTCCAGGAACTCGCCCGGGAACTGGCCGCAGCTCCCCGCACCATCACCGTCGTCGGGCCGTTTGAAGAAAGTGAGACCTTCGGTCTTTAGGAGGCAGCGCGTTCAGCTGGTCCACCATCTCTGGACTCCCGCACTGTAAACAGGGCAGCATGATCACAGGATCATGCTGCCCTGCTCACATTGGAGTCGTGATGGATCTGCCGCCAAAGGGACATGCCGCAGAACTGCTGCAAGACTTCATCGGACATTGGCGGGGCATCACGGAGATAGCACAGTCTCCTTGGGGTGCGGCGCGGACTGCGGAGGCCGAAGCCGTTTTCACGCAAGCGGCCGGGGGCTACGCCGTTGTGCAGAGCTACCGACACCGTGAGCCGGATGGAACGCACTTCGAAGGGCACGGGATGTTCACGGTGGATCCTGCCCATGGGGAAACGCTCTGGTATTACGTGGACAGCATGGGCCGGCCGCCAACTGCCCCTGTGCGAGGTACATGGCATGCGGGGACGCTGACAGTGGAACGGCGAACGCCGGAGGGCGTAGCCCGGCACGCGTTCCGTGTTGAAGATGGCGTCTTGGTGCACACCGCGGAACTACGGCTCGAGGGCACGGCCGAGTTCAGTCCCTTGCTCAAGAGCGTGTTCCGGAAAACCTGACGGCCAAGCGCTGCAGGACGCGCGGGGTTTGTTGACTGTGCTGTTTAGCCGCCTGCGAATGGAGGAAGGACGTCGATAACGTCCTCGGCGCCTAGAGGAGCAGAAGCGTCTCGAACCGCTACTTCGTTCCTGAGGAAGCTGCTACGGGCCACGATGCGGGCAAGCGTTGGTGTCCCCTCCGGAGGCATCGGACGTTCGACGGCGAGGGCAGCTTCGAGCAGAGCCTCGAGGCTGGATCCTTCCGGCAGCGGATGGATCTCTTCCTCGACACCCGCAGCGGCGCGTGCGGCAGCGAAGTAACGTACAAGCAAGGGTTTAGCCTCCGATTGCGCTCATGCTGCGGTCCGGCTGCACGAAGTCCGGTGCGCCGAGACCGGTGTGGTCCATGCCGTGGGCTTTGGGTTTGACCCACATGGCGTCCTGCCAACGTTGGGCAAGCTCGTCATCCGTCGCACCCTCCCGAAGCAGTCCGAGGAGATCGAACTCCTCACGGGAGAACAGGCAGCTCATGATCTTGCCTTCAGCAGTGATGCGGGTGCGGCGGCAGTCTGAACAGAACGGTTCGGTCACCGAGGCGATGATCCCGACTGTACCGAGGACCGCCCCTGTAGCTTCACCCGTTGCCTGCTCCCGGCGTCGTACTTCAAAACGTTCGGCAGGGGCGCCGTCCCGTTCGCGTGGATCCGGGCTGAGAACAAAGTCCTTTGACATCAATTCGCGGATTTCAGCTGCAGTGATCATGTTGCGCCGGGTCCAACCATGGTCCGCGTCCAGCGGCATCTGTTCGATGAAGCGAAGTTCGTAGCCACGGCCCAAGGCCCAAGCGAGGAGGTCCGGTGACTCGGCATCGTTGATGCCCCGCATCAGCACGGCATTCAACTTGACTGGGCCGAGACCGGCGGCCCACGCGGCGTCCACGCCAGCGAGGACACGGTCCAGGAAAGGCCTGCGCGTGAGCTTGGTGAAGGTTTCCTCGTGGAGCGAATCCAGGGAGACGTTGATCCGGGTGAGTCCTGCAGCCTTGAGGGCGGCCGCTTTCTTGTCCAGGCCCACGCCATTGGTGGTCATCGAAATGGGAAGTTCGGGGTGTTCGTTCCGGATGCCTGCTATGACGTCAACCAGATCCGCACGGACCAAGGGCTCACCGCCGGTAAGCCGCAGTTCCCGCACGCCCAGGGCGTTAACGCCTACACGCACAATCCGAATGATCTCGTCTTTGGTCATCACCGCCTGCTTGGAGAGCCATTCCAGCCCTTCAGCAGGCATGCAGTACGTACAGCGGAGATTGCACTTGTCTGTCAGGGATAGGCGCATATCAGTCGCCCGGCGTCCGTAGCGGTCCCACAAACCGGTGGGCGTGCCAGCCGGACGCGACGGCGGAACCGGGCCGCCTGCAGCGCTGCCCGAAGGAGGCACAGGCATGCCTAGCTGAACACTCATGAATTCAGGCTACGCCACCCTGGCCTGAACAGTGATACCGGCTACATTTCGTTTCACTCAGCGGACGGTGGTCCGGATGTTCCTGGGAAGGTAGCGGTCATGTCCCGTGCCGTAGCCAGTTCTTACGGAATGCGGACATTCCCCCGGAAGTGACCCGTATCCGGTGCCGGGCAGCTCCGGCGTACCTATGCTGAAAGCGTGACCATGCAATCGGCATCATCGGCGGCAGAGCCTGGTAATCGCCGCATCCTTCTCGTCGAAGACGAGCAGACCATTGCTGATGTCGTCCGCGACTATCTCCTGCAAGCCGGATTCCAGGTTGACGTAGCCGGGGATGGGTTCTCGGCGCTTAGGCTCGCTGCAACCCGACAGCCGGACCTTGTGATTCTGGACCGCATGTTGCCAGGACTGGACGGTGTGGAAGTGTGTCGTCGACTCCGTCAGAGCATGAGCGTACCGGTCATCATGGTTACGGCCCTGGGAACCGAAGATGACCGCATCCTTGGCTTGGAGATGGGCGCGGACGATTACGTCACCAAGCCGTTCTCGCCGCGGGAGCTTGTCCTTCGCGTCAAGTCCGTGCTTCGCCGCAGCGTCAAGGAGTTCTCCCCCGAACCCCCTGTCGAATTGGCAGGCTTTGAATTGGATCCCGCGTCCCGGACAGTCACTCATTTTGGAACGCCGCTGACGTTGACAGTGCGTGAATTCGATCTTCTGGCCTTCATGCTGCGCAGGCCCAACCAGGTCTTCAGCCGGGAAGAACTCATCAAAGCAGTCTGGGGCTGGGACTTCGGCGATCTTTCCACCGTGACCGTCCACGTACGGCGCCTCCGCGAGAAGATCGAAGTCAACCCCACCAAACCTGAGCTCCTAAAGACCGTTTGGGGCGTTGGCTACAGGTTCGACGCCAAGGGGGATGGCCATGGAGGGCACTGAGCTTGCCACCATCCTTGCCTGGGTACTCCTATGGGCAGTGGTCATCGGTGCCATCACGCTCGTGCTGCTGCGCGTCCTTCGCCGCGCCTCTGTGTTGGCCCAGATCTGCCTCGTAGTGGTGGCCACCGTGGCTGTCCTCGTGGCAGGCATGGTCAGTGCATTCAACGCCATGTTCATTTCTGCCAGGGACCTTGAGGTCATGTGGTACATCCTGGCCATGGCTTCGGCGGTAGCGGTGGCCTTATCGCTCGTGCTGGGAGCCGGGGTATCCCGGAACGCGGCGCGCCTTGTGGCGGCAGCCAGGAAACTCGGCCGGGGCGAAACCCTGGACCACAGCAGTAAAAACGGAAAGCGGGCCGAACCTGCCATGACCTCGGAACTCGCTGAACTGGCCCAGGAACTGGAGGCCAGCAGCCGTAACCTTGCGGAATCGCGTGCCCGGGAAGCCGCCATTGAAACCGCGCGGCGCGAACTCGTCTCGTGGATTTCACATGACCTCCGTACTCCACTTGCCAGCATGCGCGCCATGACCGAAGCCCTTGAGGACGGCATGGTGGCCGATATCCCGGAGTACTACCGGAAGATCATCGGGCAGACGGAACAAATGACTGCCATGGTCAACGATCTTCTGGAGTTGTCCAAGATCCAGGCTGGAAGCCTTCGCTTGCGCGCCGAGTCACTGGACCTCTATGACCTTGTCAGTGATGCTCTATCCGATCTCGCGCCGCTGGCCGCCCAACGTGGCATTACGCTCACCGGCGGGGGAGACCGCGAGTGTATGGCCGTAGCCGATGGACCCAGCATGGCCAGGGCGATCCGGAACGTGCTGCTCAACGCGATCATTTACAGCAGGCCGGACACGGACGTACACACCAGCGTCGGGCGGGACAACGGAAACGCCGTGGTCGCAGTGCAGGACCACTGCGGGGGCATCCCTGAGGAGGACCTTCCCCACCTGTTCGAAACCGGCTGGCAGAAGGACCCTTCACGGGGGAGCCCGGCGGGACCGCAGGGAAGCTACAGCGGAGCAGGAATCGGATTGAGCATGGTGGCCGGCATCGTCAAGGCGCATGGGGGAGCTGTGAAGGTGGAAAACGTCGACGGCGGTTGTCGGTTTGCGCTCTCGCTTCCGGCGGGCTCCCTTCCGGCAGCATCTGTCGTGGATCGCCAAGGAGGCGCAGCATGAGAAAGCCTGGATTCTGGGCTGCGGTTGCCGGGGTGGCGGCCGGGGCAGCAGGCATTGCAGCAGGCGAACTGAGCGCCGGGTTCCTCAGCCCCCTCGTTTCGCCAGTGACGGCACTGGGCGGTGCCGTCATCGATTCCGTTCCTCCCGGAGTGAAGGATCTCGCCGTACAGCTCTTCGGCACGGCGGACAAGATCGTGCTGGTAGCTTCCATCCTGATCGTGGCTGTGGTTCTGGCTGCCCTGGCCGGAATTCTGGAGCGGCGTCGAACCGGACTCGGACTAGTTCTGGCGGCCTTGGCAGGCGTGGCGGGCCTAAGCGCCGTCCTGACCCGGGCCCAAACAACACCGCAGGCCGCTTTCGCTCCCATCGTGGCCGCCGTCGTCACCATGCTGCTGCTCCGCACGCTGATTCGACGGCTAGGCACCTGGGCGCCGGCGCGTGAAGCGTCATCCGGCGTGGTGACATCAGCTCCAGCCGGTGCCTCACCTCACCCGCAACCTGCGCCTCTGGCACGGCGGAGCTTCCTGAACGCCCTGGGGGCCACATCTCTTGCGGCGTCTGTCGGGGGAGTGGTCACCAGCATCCTTACGCGGGCCACAACCGTAGCTTCCGGTTTCAGGGGCTCTTTGACGCTGCCAGCTCCATCGACGACGCCGCAGGCTATCCCTGCAGGGGCATCGCTGCCGCTGGAAGGGATCAGTCCGTTGGTGACACCGAACCCTGACTTCTACCGTATCGACACCGCATTGACGGTTCCGGCCATCGACCCTCCACAGTGGAAATTGAAGGTGACCGGAATGGTGGATCGCGAGGTCGAACTCGACTTCGCGACGCTCCTCACCAAGCCCATGACGGAGCGGCACATCACTATCGCGTGCGTGTCCAATGAAGTGGGCGGCGACCTCATCGGTAATGCCCTGTGGCTTGGCTGGCCTGTACGGGAACTCCTGGCCATGGCGGGTCCCAAACCAGGGGCAGACATGGTGCTTTCCACCAGCAACGATGGCTGGACAGCAAGTACGCCCCTGGAAGCGCTCACGGACGACCGCGACGCCCTCCTTGCTGTTGGCATGAATGGTGAGCCACTGCCCCTGGAACATGGATTCCCAGTGCGGATGATCGTGCCGGGACTCTATGGCTTCGTCTCGGCAACCAAATGGCTCACCGAACTCAAGGTCACCCGTTTTGCTGACGATATCGCTTACTGGACTCCCCGAGGCTGGAGTGATCACGGCCCCATCAAGACGCAGTCCCGCATTGACGTACCCCGTAGTGGTCGCACGGTCAAAGCCGGAAAAGTGCAGTTTGGCGGCGTTGCCTGGGCCCAGCATCGCGGCGTGGACCACGTGGAACTCCGCGTGAACCGCGGCCCTTGGCGGCAGGCGGCGCTCGCACCAGGGATATCCACCGATACCTGGTACCAGTGGCAGCTGGGCATTGATCTCACACCCGGCACCTATGAAGTCCAGGTGCGAGCCACTGACTCTACCGGCAAACCGCAGAGCGAAGGCCGGACCCCTGTGGCTCCCGACGGTGCCACCGGCTACCACACCATCAACGTCAAGGTCACTTAAGGCCCTACTCTGGGTACGTCCGGATAATCTCCGGGCGCGAGCGTGACACACAGGAGGATGTCCTTGCCCAGATCCGTTGCTGCCCATCGCGACGCCGTGGTGGAACTACTGAGCGGTCCGGCCGCGAACACGGCAACTGAACAGTTTCCGTTGCTCGAGGCGCTGGGCAAGGTGCTGGCCGTGGACCTCCACGCGCCACTTTCCCTGCCGCCCTTCGCCAACTCTCAAATGGACGGCTTTGCCGTCAACTCTGCCGACATTCCCGACGACGGCGCGAAGCTGCGGGTAGCGGCACCTGTTCCGGCGGGGGCGGCTCCTGAGCCGTTGAAGCCAGGCTTTGCCGCGCCCATCATGACCGGTGCCATGATTCCGGAGGGTGCCGACGCCGTGGTTCCCATTGAGCGGGCACTTCCCAGCACGTTCCCGAACCCAGAGGCGGAGGACGTTGACGTTTTGCTGCCTGCGACGACTCCGGGCACCTATGTCCGACACATCGGCAGTGACATCGGCGAAGGAGACCTGGCCCTACCCGCGGGGACCTTCTTAGGACCAGCGCAGCTTGGCCTGTTGGCCGCGCTCGGGCTAACCTCCGCGGAAGTCCGCAAGCCCATGCGTGTTCTGCTGGTCACCACAGGCGATGAGGTTCTCGAACCGGGCCAGAGCTTGACTCCTGGCAAGATCTACGACTCCAACGGAACGCTCCTGGAAGCATCCATGCGTCAATCGGGGCTTGACGTGGTACGGACCGGTATCTCCGACGACGACCCCGCACGGTTGCGCGCAGTCCTTAATCGTCATGTGGCCAGCGAAGACGGCCAGCACCGGGTAGACCTCATCGTAACCACCGGCGGGGTGAGCAAAGGCGCCTATGAGGTAGTGCGGCAAGCCATGGCGGGCCAGCATGTGGACTTCCTTCCGGTGGCCATGCAGCCAGGAGGCCCGCAAGGAATCGGCCGCTTTGAAGGGGTTCCGTTCCTCGGTTTTCCCGGCAATCCTGTCAGCTGCCTCGTTTCCTACGAAATGTTCCTGCGCCCTGCCCTTTCGCAGATCCACGGCGTCCCCGCACCGCGACCGGTACAGCGGGCGCGCTTGGTGGAACCGCTGCATTCACCCGAGGGCAAGCATCAAGTCCGCCGCGGAACGGTGCTGCCTGACGGCTCCGTCCGAATGGAGGGTGGCGCAGGAAGCCACCTGGTGCACGCCTTGGCGCGCTCGAACGCCTTGGTGCACATCCCCAGCGACGTCACGGAACTCGCGGAGGGAAGCGAAGTGGAAGTATGGATGCTGTGAATGAAACTCCCACGAACACGTCCGGCAACACCGGCGGCCTGACCCATCTACGTCAAGACGGTACTGCCCAGATGGTGGATGTCTCAGAGAAAGCAGTCACCACCCGTGAGGCCACAGCCACGGCCACGGTGCGCAGCACCAGCGAAGTACTGGCCCTTCTCGGCGCTGGCGAACTTCCCAAGGGCGACGCGCTCGCAGTGGCGCGCGTGGCAGGGATTATGGCCGCTAAGAAGACACCCGAACTGATCCCGCTGTGCCACCCGTTGCCGATTTCCAAAGTCACCGTCGATTTTGAGTTGGGAGCTGACTCGATCGATGTACTGGCTACCGTGAAGACGCGCGGTGTCACCGGCGTCGAAATGGAAGCCCTCACCGCTGCCTCCGTGGCCGCCCTGAGCGTCTACGACATGATCAAGGCCGTGGATAAGCACGCAGTCCTGACAGACATTCAGGTGCTGGCAAAAAGTGGTGGCAAAAGTGGGGATTGGAAGCACGGTGACTGGAGCCGGGGCACCTCAGGCCCGGGAGGAGCCCAAGCATGAGTGCGTGCGAACCAAACGCCCACGGGCCGCGGAAGGCCGGCGTCGTGATAGCGTCCACGCGTGCGGCAGCGGGAATCTACGCCGACGAAACCGGCCCCGTCATCCTGGACTGGCTCAAGGAGCATGGCTTTGATGCCTTCCCCACCATGGTGGTGCCCGACGGCGAGCCTGTCGGCGCGGCTTTGAGAGCGCTTCTGACGCAGAAGCCCGCTGTCGTCATCACCAGTGGCGGAACGGGCCTGAGCCCGGACGACCGGACGCCGGAAGTAACGTTGCCGCTGCTGGATCGTGAGATCCCGGGCATTATGGAAGGTATCCGGCGGGCGGGCGCTGCAAAGACGCCCATGGCAATGCTGAGCCGTGGGCACGCAGGAGCAGCAGGAAAGACATTCATCATCAACTTGCCCGGTTCCCCGAAGGGTGTCATGGACGGCTTGACTGTCCTGGATCCGGTAATCGGGCACCTCTGCGATCAATTGGAAGGAAGCCATGGGCACTGAAACAGACTTTGAAGTTGTTAGCGCGGTCCTGAGCGCCGAGCCCATCTCCGTGGACCAGGCAATTGCCGCGGTGGAGTCTGAAACGGCCGGGGCAGTAGTCAGCTTCAGCGGCGTCGTGCGGAACCACGATTCCGGTAAGCCTGTGGACCGCCTGAGCTACAGCGCGCATCCCACGGCGCACAGGATCATGGCCGACGTGGTCGCGCAGTTGGTGGCCGAGCACTCCGGCGAAGCAGAGCAACCCGTCAGGATTTGGGCCGCACACAGGATCGGGATGCTGGAGATAGGTGATCCCGCGCTGGTGTGTGCCGTGGCGGCCGCCCATCGAGGCCAGGCGTTTGCCGTTTGTTCGGAACTTGTGGACCGGGTCAAATTACAGGTGCCCATTTGGAAGGAACAGTTCTTCAGCGACGGCACCGTGGAATGGGTCGGGGCCGGGGAGTGAGCGGGGACGGCTCGGGGGAGTAAGCGGGGAGTCACGGTTCCTGCCCCACCCCGGCCCGGCGGTAGGGTTAAAGGCATGACCGAACAACTTGCTGTTGCAGTGCTGGGCGCCCATGGGCGCATGGGAATTGAAGCCGTGAAGGCTGTTGAAGCAGCCGACGATATGAAGCTGGTAGCGGCTCTCGGTCGCGGCGATTCCCTGCAGACACTGCTCGATGCAGGTGCAAAGTATGTTGTGGACCTGACTGTTCCGGACACCACCGAGGCAAATGTGCGTTTCGCGGTCGAACACGGCATTCATGCAGTGGTTGGGACCACGGGTTGGGATGGGCAGCGCCTTGGATCGTTACGGACGCTCTTGGAACAGAAACCGGAAACAGGCGTCCTGATCGCCCCGAATTTTGCTTTGGGTTCAGTACTGGCTTCGGCGTTTGCGGCGAAAGCTTCGCAGTACTTCGAGTCCGTGGAGATCATTGAACTGCATCACCCCAACAAGGTAGACGCTCCTTCAGGTACGGCCGTGCGTACCGCACAGCTGATTGCCCAGGCGAGGCAAGAAGCGGGTGTGCCGGCAAGTCCTGACGCCACGGAAACGTCCTTGGACGGTGCCCGGGGATGCGACGTGGAGGGTGTCCGTGTCCACAGCGTGCGGCTCCGCGGGCTGGTGGCGCACCAGGAGGTGCTCTTCGGGGGGCCTGGCGAACAGCTGACGCTGCGCCATGACTCCTTCGAGCGTGCCTCGTTCATGCCCGGTGTCCTGCTCGGGCTGCGCAAAGTTGCGGACCACCCGGGCCTGACCGTGGGCCTGGATGGCTACTTGGACCTGGGGCTTTAAGATCATGGGAACTCTCTGGGAGTCTGTGAAGAAAAACCGCACCAAAATCTGGGTTGGTGCCATCACCTTGCTGTTGGTGCTGTACCTGGTGGTGTCCCTCCAGCGTTCCATCCTGTTGCTTGGTGATCCCAATCTGGTGGCAAAGGGCATCGGCGCTGCCTACCTCGTATTGCCTATGATTGGCGCTTGGGCGCTCATTCGGGAGCTGTTGTTCGGGGCGCGGACCGAACAGATGGCCAAGGTCTTGGAGGCCGAGGGTGGCCTGCCTGTGGACACCCTGCCGCGCACGCCCGGTGGCCGGATTGTGCGTGCTGCCGCTGACGCGGAGTTCGAAAAGTACCGTGCGGAGGCGGAGTCAGCACCCGGGGATTGGCGTTCCTGGTTCCGGCTGAGCTGCGCCTACGACGCTTCCGGTGATCGCAAACGTGCCCGCGCTTCAATGCGCGACGCCGTAAAGTTGTTCCGCTCTCAGCCCACTGCGGCCGGGCGGTAACTGCCCAGGCGCGACGCCTGGTGGGCCAGCCACTCCAGTGGTCCGCGGCGTCGGAAGAGGGCAAAGCACACGCCGATGCCTACCGCGGCCAGCGCCTGCGTCCAATACATTCCTTCGGCAGTCCACCCCGCTGGCAGTGGCTTGTTGTGGAAACCTGAGACCACCCACACATGGAGTGAATACAGCGTAAGGGTCATGGCGCCCGGACCGCTGAGGAGTATGAGGAAGTTGACCTTGATGCGTTCGGCAAGGGTGCCAAGCATCAGGAAGAGCCCGACGACGGCGGCAGCTACCCCACCGGTATGAAGCAGGTCCAGGGTGGTGCCTGCATGTGGTGCCGCGCTTGCCAGCCACCACCACGAATCCACCTGTTGCAAGCCGGTCAGGTTCACTTGGAGCATGCTCTCCAGCGGGTATCCCCGCGTTCCGGGCAGTGCTTCCAGTGCGGCGCGGCCGCCCCATACCTCCATCGCCAGGGTTCCTACGATTTTGGCCAAGGCGGCCACGGCGATTCCGCAGGTGAACAGCAGCAACTGGACGTTCGCCGTCGTGAGCGCCAAACGGCCGATCGCCAGTCCGATCAGCAAATAGGCGATCCACTGGAACACGGGGTAGTAGCCCGTGAAGAACAAGTCGGCGACCAAGCGTGCCGGCGTCTCAAGGTCCTCGCTGTTTGGGTTGTGCCCCAACTGCAAGGGAGGGTTTGCGTCGAGCAGCCAGGGCCGGACGAGGTAGGCGATCACCGGTGACACCAGTACCCAGCCGAGCGCCCACAACAAGAGGGCTTTCAGCCGCAATCCCAGAAACGGCAGGATGCACAGGAACAGGACGGCATAGTGCACCAGGATCACTGCGATATTGACGTCCAGGCCCCCAAGTGTCAGCCCGACGACGGCAATCACCAACGCGCGCATCGCGACACCGCTTCTCGCCGCCCAGAGGTCCAGGCCTTGGCGCGGCTCCTGCTTTCCGGTGGTGAGTGCCAACCCGATCCCGGCGAGGACTGCGAACAGGGCAGCGGACCTGCCCGAGAAAACCAGTCCCACCCAAGTGGGTTCCCACTGGGGGGAGGGACCGAAAGTCGGCATCAGATGGGTGGCCATCATTCCGAGCAAGGCCAGGCCGCGGGCGGCATCTATGCCCGTAAGGCGGGTGGAGACTTTGCGTCCCCTGGGCACCTTCCGGGCTGGCGCCGTCTCTTGCGAAGTCATGCTGCGATCGTCTCATAAGGGACTGTGGCCGTGCTGTGAAGAGGGCCGGAAGCATTTTCCCGGCAGCTGGCTCATTGCGGAAGTGATCCCACGAGGCGGGCGAGTGGTGGGGGTGCCTGTCCTGCCGGCAGTGCGTCGACCAGCAGGGACGCGTATCGGATTTTGTTGCCGCTGCGTCCCCCGAAGAACCTGCGCAGCTGCGCCGATGCCGGTCTGCCGCGCTGTGAGGGCTGGCGTTGGAGCAGACGGAATGAGGCGAGCTCTCCTTGGGCCGCAATGACGTTGAGCACGGCATCAACCCCAAGGCAGCGAATGAGTTCGTCCTCCAGATCCGCGTGGCAAACTTCGAAGCCGTTCTCGGACAAGGAGCCGGAATTTAGGCCTGCGCGGCTGAGCGCGCGGGCGATGCCTTGCGCTTCGCCTGCATCGCATAGTCCGAGTATGCGGTGGTCAGTGCCACTCGGGCCGTAGCGGTCAAGGAAACGGACGATGTTGGTCGCGCCTCCCATCGGCACCACAGACACGCCCTCAGCCATCAGGTCATGGCCAAGGCGAACAGCCAGTGTCTCCACCGCGAGCCGGTCACTTTCGCCCTCGACCAGCACAGTCGTCTCCCGCATGGAACCAGTATGTAGGACGTGTGAGGCTGGCTCAACGGCCTTGTCTTCGAATATATGTTCGAATAACATGGCTTCATGAATGATGCTCCAAAGCCTCCGGAAGGCCTCCACGGACCCATGAGGGCGATGAGTCCAGGCGTTGTCGACTTCCTTTTCAGGCAACTCGTGGCAGGCGAACCACCGGAAGATGTCCAATGGCGCCGCGAGGGAACAGTCCTGGCCGAGCAGGCGCCAGGTGCTGAGCTTGCACGTCGCCTGGCTGAAACAGACCTTGAGGCCCTCACCCCGAGGGAACTCTTCGACTACGTCCGCGCTTCCCAGCGTTTGATTGCCTGGGCGGAACAGTTGAAGGAAAAAGCGGTGGCGCAATACTGCTCGGATGGCACGGCGAGGACGCCCAAGCCCGCATAGTCAGCAGCGCCGATGACGACCATCACGCGGAACCTATTCCCGGAACATGGCCGTGACAGGGTAACGTTTTTCTTATGTCTGACTCCCGCGCCCAAATTCCCGCACTTGGTACCCTGCTGACCGCCATGGTCACCCCGTTCACCGAGGATGGCAAGGTCGACTACGACCAAGCTGCGGCATTGGCGGAGAAGCTGGTCCAGGACGGTTGCGACGGACTCGTGGTCACCGGTACCACTGGAGAGACCTCAACCCTTACTGACGAAGAAAACCTCGGCATGTTCCGTGCGGTCAAGGAAGCCGTGGGGGGCAAAGCTGCCATCATTGCCGGAACCGGCACCAACGACACCGCGCACTCGGTGCACCTGTCCCAGCGCGCGGCCCAGATTGGCATCGACGGCCTTCTGATCGTCACTCCTTACTACAACAAGCCCAGTCAGGCTGGTGTTCGGGCACACTTTGAGACGATTGCGTCCTCTACGGACCTGCCGGTCATGCTCTATGACATCCCGGGCCGCTCGTCCATTGCCATCGCGCCGGAGACCATGATCGGGCTTGCGAAGCACCCAAACATCGTGGCCGTCAAGGACGCCAAGGCGGACTTCGCCGCAGCCACCCGCGTCATGGCCGAGACTGATTTGGTCTTTTACTCCGGCGACGACGGCCTCACCCTGCAGTGGATGGCCATGGGGGCAGTAGGCCTCGTGGGCGTTACCACGCACGTGGCCACCCGGAGATTCCGCGAACTCATTGACGCTGTCAATGCCAATGACCTTGCCAAGGCGCGGGCCATCAACTTTGAACTGGAACCCGTGGTGCGTGCAACCATGACGCGGGTCCAAGGCGCTGTAGCCGCCAAGCAGATTCTCAAGTGGCAGGGAGTCCTGCCCAACTCGGTTGTCCGTTTGCCCCTCGTGGAGCCGGACGAGGCCGAGATCCAAACCATCCGCGGGGATTTGGCGGAAGCCGGAATGGACTTCAACGTCTAGGCCGGTTCCGCCGGAAAGAAGCACAATATGACCCAAACAGCCCTTCCTGGACTGGTTACTCCGCCGAAACTGCCGCAAGGCACACTGCGGATTGTTCCGCTAGGTGGACTGGGGGAGATAGGCCGCAACATGGCGGTCTTCGAAATCGACGGCAAGTTGCTGATCGTTGACTGCGGCGTACTTTTTCCCGAGGAAACTCAGCCCGGCGTTGATTTGATCCTTCCCGACTTCTCTTACATCGAGGACCGGCTGCAGGATGTTGTTGGTGTGGTGCTTACGCATGGCCACGAAGACCACATCGGTGCTGTTCCCTATCTGCTGCGCCTCAAGGCCGACATCCCGCTGATCGGATCCCAGTTGACGCTGGCCCTGGTAGAGGCGAAGCTGCAGGAGCATCGGATCAAGCCGTACACGCTGACCGTTACCGAGGGCCAGGTGGAGCAGTTCGGCCCGTTCGAATGCGAATTCATCGCAGTGAACCACTCGATCCCGGACGCCTTGGCCGTCTTCATCCGCACCGAGGGCGGCACCGTCCTGCACACGGGCGACTTCAAGATGGACCAACTGCCCTTGGACGGCCGCATCACGGACCTCCGTCACTTCGCCCGCCTCGGCGAAGAAGGAGTGGACCTCTTCATGGCAGACTCCACGAATGCCGACGTTCCCGGGTTCACCACCGCCGAGAAGGAAATCGGCCCCACCCTTGACCGGTTGTTCGGGCAGGCGAAGAAGCGCATCATCGTGGCTTCCTTCTCTTCCCACGTTCACCGCGTCCAGCAGGTTCTGGACGCCGCAGCCAAGCACGGCCGCAACGTTGCGTTCGTCGGCCGGTCCATGGTTCGGAACATGGCCATCGCGGCCAAGCTGGGGTACCTTGATGTGCCCAACGGGATCCTGGTGGACATCAAGAACATTGACAACCTCCCGGATAACCGCGTGGTCCTCATGTCCACCGGCTCCCAGGGTGAGCCCATGGCGGCACTCTCACGCATGGCCAACGGGGACCACCGCGTGGTTGTTGGCCAGGGCGACACCGTGATCCTGGCCTCCAGCCTTATTCCAGGCAACGAGAATGCCGTGTTCCGCATCATCAACGGATTGTTGAAGCTTGGTGCCGATGTCATCCACAAGGGGACGGCCAAGGTTCACGTGTCCGGCCACGCAGCCGCCGGCGAATTGCTGTACTGCTACAACATCCTTGAGCCCCTCAATGCGATGCCTGTTCACGGTGAGACCCGTCACCTGATTGCCAACGGAAACATTGCCGAAGAATCCGGAGTGCCCTCCGAAGGCATCATCCTCAGCGACAACGGCACTGTCATCGACCTGAAGGACCACAAGGCCAACATCGTTGGCCAGGTAGAAGTCGGCTTCGTTTATGTGGACGGTTCCAGCGTGGGTGAAATCACCGATGCGGATTTGAAGGACCGCCGTATCCTGGGCGACGAAGGCTTCATCTCCATCATCACCGTCATTAACCGGACCACCGGCAAGATTGTCTCCGGACCGGAAATCCATGCACGCGGTGTGGCGGAGGACGACGCCGTCTTCGACGAAATCATCCCCAAGATCAACGCCGCGTTGGAAGAAGCTGTGCTCAACCACGCAGACCACACCAACCACCAGCTGCAGCAGGTTGTGCGCAGGATCATCGGAACGTGGGTGAACCGGAAGCTTCGTCGCCGTCCCATGATCATTCCGGTGGTCCTGGAAGCGTAGTCCACCGGCAACATGCATCCAAGGGGGCCCGAAATCCGCGGATTTCAGGCCCCCTTGGGGTAGCGTGGCAATCATGGCGACCCGTACTTCCTCCACGCCACGAGGCAGCTCCAGTAGTAAATCCGGCGGCACAGGCCGGGGCGCAGCTGCATCCAAAAGCAGTGCAGCCACGCCCAGGAACGGTCGGGGCAGCAGCGCTCGCTCCAAGCAGCCGGCCGCCGTCGAGCCCCATGCACCGCTGCCATTGCGCATGCTCGCAGGCGCCTGGCAGGGTATTGGCCACGTTGTGGGCGCAGGAGTCCGCCGGATCGGATACGACGTCAGCGATCTCGATCCCGCCGATCGCCGCGACGGCGCAGCCCTGTTCAACCTCGTGCTGGGAATCGGCATTGCAACATTCGCCTGGTGGGGTCTGACAGGATGGCTGCCTGACGCCGTCTACAGCGTGGTCAATGGCACTTTCGGCTGGATGTCGCTTGTTTTGCCTTTCATGCTTTTCATCTGCGCTTTCCGCCTCTTCCGCAAACCGCAGGATGGCCGCGGCAACAACCGCGTTGGCATCGGCTTCATGATCATGACTTTTGCCGGTTCCGGCTTGGCCCACATTATTGGCGGCCAGCCCACCGTGGCTGATGGCTTCGATGGACTGCGCAGGGCGGGCGGAATGCTGGGCTTCCTTGCGGCGTCCCCACTGGCTGCAATTCATGCCATTGTCCCGGTGATTGTCTACAGCCTGCTGGCCTTCGTGTCGGTCCTGATCGTTACAGCCACGCCGTTCGGAGCGATCCCCTCCAGGATCCGCTCCGCCTACGAGCACCTCATGGGCGTGGACCTCATGGACGCCGAGTCCGGCAAGGATGCCCATGATCGCAGCTACCTCTATGAAAACGGGGCTGTTGCAGAGCCCAAGAAGAAGAAGCGGATGCGTCTCTTCGGCAAGGATGAGGAGACCGACGCCGGTTTGGAAGGCTACGTCGGTGACGAGGCCTTTGAGCACGCGATAGTCGACGACGACGAAACTCCCCAACCGTCTGCACCCCGCGTTCCGCCGGGCGTACGCCGCCCCACCCAGGCCGAGATAGCGGTGGGAAAGATCAAGGCTGCCCAAGGCTTGGGCGCTGCTCCCGGCATCGACAACCCCACCGAGGCCATTCCGGTCCTCACCCCTGAGATGACCTCACCCACAGCGGCCCAGGTGCCGGCCAGACCGGCAACGCCACCTCCGCCGCCCACGCCAATTCCGCAGCGCACAGAGCAACTGTCCCTGGCAGGGGACGTCACGTATACCCTGCCAGCCTCTGACTTCCTCACGCCGGGTTCCATTCCCAAGGAGCGCACCGAGGCCAATGACGCCGTCGTGGCCGCCCTGACGGACACGCTGACGCAGTTCAACGTCGATGCCGCCGTAACCGGCTTCAGTCGCGGCCCCACGGTGACACGCTATGAAATCGAACTGTCTCCCGGCACCAAGGTGGAGCGCGTAACGGCGCTGTCCAAGAACATCTCCTACGCGGTGGCATCCAGCGACGTCCGCATTCTGAGCCCCATTCCCGGCAAGTCCGCAATCGGTATCGAGATTCCCAACACAGACCGCGAAACGGTCTCCCTGGGTGATGTGCTGCGGAGCCAGAACGCACGCCGCACGGACCACCCCATGGTCATGGGTGTCGGCAAGGACGTTGAGGGTGGTTATGTCGTCGCCAACCTGGCCAAGATGCCCCACCTCCTGGTGGCCGGTGCTACAGGCGCTGGTAAATCAAGCTTCGTGAACTCGATGATCACCTCGATCCTGATGCGCGCTACGCCTGACGAAGTCCGCATGGTCATGGTGGACCCAAAGCGCGTGGAACTGACTGCGTATGAAGGCGTTCCACACCTGATCACGCCGATCATCACCAATCCCAAGAAGGCAGCAGAAGCCCTGCAATGGGTGGTTCGCGAGATGGACGCCCGCTATGACGATCTCGCCAACTACGGTTACAAGCACATCGACGACTTCAACAAGGCGGTCAGGGCAGGAAAGGTCACTCCGCCGGTTGACTCCAAGCGTGTCATCAAGCCCTACCCGTACTTGCTGGTCATCGTGGACGAGCTCGCGGACCTCATGATGGTGGCGCCACGCGACGTCGAAGATTCGATCGTCCGCATTACCCAGCTGGCACGTGCCGCGGGCATTCACTTGGTGTTGGCTACGCAGCGACCTTCCGTGGACGTCGTCACGGGCCTCATCAAAGCCAACGTGCCCTCCCGCATGGCGTTCGCCACCTCCTCCGTTACGGACTCCCGCGTGGTGCTGGACCAGCCGGGCGCCGAAAAGCTTATTGGCCAAGGTGATGCGCTCTTCTTGCCGATGGGCGCTTCCAAGGCCATGCGCGTGCAGGGTGCCTGGGTGACGGAATCAGAAATCCACAAAGTTGTGGAACACGTCAAGGGCCAGTTGCAGGCCGTGTACCGGGACGACGTCGCTGCCGAGGCCCCCAAGAAACAGATCGACGACGACATCGGAGACGACCTCGAGGTGCTTCTTCAGGCCACCGAATTGGTGGTCACCACCCAGTTCGGTTCCACCTCGATGTTGCAGCGCAAGCTTCGTGTCGGCTTTGCCAAGGCCGGCCGCCTTATGGACCTCCTGGAGTCCCGCGGCGTCGTGGGTCCCTCCGAAGGGTCCAAGGCCCGGGACGTCCTGGTCAAGCCGGATGATCTCGCTGCCGTGCTTGCTGCCATGAAGGGACAGGAATCCCCGGCTGCGCCTGACGCCCACACTGCGGCCCTGAGCGATAACGCGAACTCCAACATCGCCGTCGGCGGTTATGCCGAGGACCTGGTTGCAGCGGACCTGGACAACCGGACCCAAGCTGTTGAATATTTCGACGGCGCGGACGTCTCCGATGACGAGGACGAGGGCGGCGAGGACGCCTGGTCGCTCACCGGACGGTAGCCTAGAGGGGTGACTACAGCCGAAGGTGACAACGCCTCTTCCAGCAGCTCCGACGTCTGGAACCTTCCCAATATCCTCACGATGCTCCGCATCGTCCTGGTTCCGTTTTTCGTCTGGTTCCTCGTGGCGGATGACAACCATCAAGGTATCTGGCGGTGGGCGGCTGTTGTGGCCTTTGCCGTGGCGATCTACACCGACAAGCTCGACGGCGATATCGCCCGCGCGCGTGGCCTCATCACCAATTTCGGCAAGATCGCGGACCCCATTGCGGACAAATTGCTCATCGGTTCAGCGCTGGTGCTCTTGTCCATCCTCGGGGAACTGCCCTGGTGGGTGACTATCCTCATCCTGGTCCGCGAGTGGGGCATCACGGCACTGAGGTTCTTTGTGATCCGCTACGGCGTCATGCCGGCCTCACGCGGCGGAAAACTGAAAACAGTCATCCAGACAGTGGCCATCTTCCTGTATATCCTGCCGCTCGAGGCGATCGCACCGTGGCTGGTTGTTGTGGCCTTCTGGGTCATGATGGCCGCCCTTGCCATCACGCTATGGACCGGAGTGGAATACGTCGTCCAGGCGCTCCGGCTTCGTGCCGCGGGACGCCGCGCATGAGTCACCCCGGAGACGCTGCCAAAGCGGCAGAGCTAGCGACGGCGGCAGTGGTCTTGGCGCTGGGAAAGAGCCTGACGGTGGCCACGGCGGAGTCGCTGACCGCGGGAATGGTGGCGGCCAGCCTGGCCAACACGCCCGGTGCGTCCGGAATGTTGCAGGGCGGCGTGGTTGCTTATCAGAACTCCGTGAAGGCCTCCGTCCTCGGCGTTTCAACGGAGCTGATTGCTGCTGTTGGTTCGGTGGATGGGGCCGTAGCCGCGGCGATGGCCGAGGGCGCCAGGCGCGCCTGTACGGCCGACGTCGGAATATCCACTACAGGGGTGGCTGGTCCGGAGCCCCATGACGGTAAAACCGTGGGAACCGTATTCGTCGGCGTCGCTACGAGTACTGGCACGGGTTCGTTTGAATTCAGCTTTTCTGGGGACAGGCAAAGCATCAGGCAACAAGCCTGTGAAGCTGCGCTGGCGCGCCTGATTGATGCACTGGAAGGGGTTGGTTACCGTTCGTAAAGTAGTCGGGAACAAAAACTCATTGCCAATAGTTGTGTCATTGTGTCGCTTCGGAACAGCCGGGGCGCCTAGGATGTAGAAAACCACACCGGTCCGCCAGCCAGCGAACCGGATGAACGAGGGAGCAAGGCGATACAGATGGTAAAGCAGCCCGTATCCGTAAACGGCGTTGTCCGCTGGAAGGATGTGGGCTTGGCTAAGCAGGCACAGAGCGAACAGAAGGAGCGCAAAATGGTTGTACTACGCCACGAGATCGGTGATGTACTGCGCGATGTCCGCCAGCGTCAGGGCCGCACCCTCCGCGAGGTCTCGCACAGCGCCCGTGTTTCACTCGGATACCTGAGTGAGGTTGAACGCGGCCAAAAGGAGGCTTCTTCCGAGCTCCTGTCCTCTATCTGCACCGCCCTGGACGTTCCGTTGTCCAGCATGCTCCGCGAAGTCAGCGACCGCGTGGCCGTTGCGGAGGGCGTAGCTGTTCCGGATACCGTTCCGCAGGAATTCTCCCAGCGCTACGGTCGCGATCTTGACCTTACCGACGACTTCCCGCAGGGCATGCTCTCCGGAGCCCGGTAGAGGTCACACCCAGACCAGGAATTATCAAGAAAAGGTCCCCAGCCTACGGCTGGGGGCCTTTCGCGTCTGGTGACCATTCGTTTGTGCTGCTCTGTGGTCCAAAGCGGGGCTGGGACGCGGGTCAGTCCTCTGCGGGATTGGCAGTCTCCCCGGACTCGGTCTCCTTCAGGGTGGCGTCCTTGATGACGCTGTCACCGTAGACGGCGTTGAGCCGGCCCATGTAGTCGGCCAAGGTTTGGACATCCTCCAGCGGCCACTCACCGAGTCGCTCACGGAATACCTGCCGGCGGGCGTCCTGGACCTGGTGCATCTTCTCTTCGCCTTTTTCCGTCAGGCGGATGGACTGAGCCCGTCCGTCCTGCGGATCGGCCTCCTTGTAGACCAGGCCGATACTTTCCAGAAATGCGATCTGGCGGCTGACTGAGGGTTTGCCTACGCCGATGCACGAGGCAAGGTCCGTCAGGCGGATGGGGCCTTCGCGGCGAATGATGGTCAGCAGTCCGTACGCGGCAGGCTCCATGTCCGGGTGGACCTGGCGGGACAACTGATGCGAGATGGAACGGGCACGGCGCCAGAGCAGGCTCAGCTGGTGTTCCACCTGCTGAAGGGCGTCGTCTATGGTGTCACCTGGCACGGCCTCGGGGGGCATGCTCTGGAGAGGATTGCTCATGGCAACCATTCTAGAGTCCGGCGTCGTGAGAGACTCTATCCGTGAGGGCAAGTGACTTCTGGCGATTGATGGACGATGAATTTGGGGCAGGCTATTCCCGCGTCCTGGCCGATTCCCTGGTGCTGGCCGGCGTGGGAGGGCGTACCGCCGTAGAGGCGCTTGCCGCCGGCTACCAGCCACGGGAAGTGTGGTTGGCCATTTGCGAAGTCCAGGATGTCCCCATGGAGCGCAGGCTCGGCAGGGACATCAAGCCTGCGGCCAACTGACGTCCGGCCATGTTTGCCAAGGGACTTCCAGCTCTGTGGTGGTGACACGCCCGCTGCATTGTTCGAATATCTGTTCGGATGGGGATATGCTCCTGTGAGAGGAAAATTGTTCCTGAAGGACGCATTCCACAAGCAATCCGAGGGTTGGTTATCCACATAGCCCACGTCGGCTTCAAAAAATGTCAGGGAGCCGTAATAGCGTCTGACATGACAGGAAAGCGGCCATTCAGGCCACTCCACAGCGAGAAAGCATCAGAGGTGTGAACCATGGCGGCAACCCCGGATCGTGAGAAGGCGCTCGAAGCAGCGCTTGCCCAGATCGACAAGCAGTTCGGCAAAGGCTCCATCATGCGCTTGGGTGATGACACCCGCGCCCCGATCGAAGTCATTCCTACTGGATCCATTGCATTGGATGTCGCCCTTGGCATTGGCGGCCTGCCCCGTGGCCGCGTCGTAGAGATCTACGGCCCGGAATCTTCTGGTAAGACCACAGTTGCGCTCCACGCTGTAGCCAATGCGCAACGTAACGGTGGCATCGCGGCCTTCATCGACGCCGAGCACGCCCTTGACCCCGACTACGCCGCCAAGCTTGGGGTGGACACAGACGCTTTGCTCGTGTCGCAGCCTGACACTGGTGAGCAGGCCCTGGAAATCATGGACATGCTGGTGGGCTCCGGCTCACTGGACATTATCGTCATCGACTCCGTGGCTGCCTTGGTCCCGCGTGCTGAAATCGAGGGCGAGATGGGCGACTCCCACGTCGGCCTTCAGGCGAGGCTCATGAGCCAGGCCCTGCGAAAGATCACCGGTCGCCTAAGCCAGACCAAGACCACCGCCATCTTCATCAACCAGTTGCGTGAGAAGATCGGCGTCTTCTTTGGATCGCCGGAAACCACCACCGGTGGTAAGGCTCTGAAGTTCTACGCCTCGGTGCGCATCGATGTCCGTCGCATTCAGACGCTGAAGGAAGGTGCCGACTCCGTCGGTAACCGGACCAAGGCCAAGATCGTCAAGAACAAGATGGCCCCGCCCTTCAAGATTGCTGAATTCGACATCATCTACGGCCAGGGCATCTCCCGCGAGGGAGGCATCATTGACATGGGCGTCGAGCACGGCATCATCAAGAAATCCGGTTCGTGGTTCACGTACGACGGCGATCAGTTGGGCCAAGGCATGGAGAATTCACGGCGCTTCCTGCGTGATAATCCGGAGCTGGCACAGGAACTTGAGCGCCTTATCAAGGAAAAGCTTGGCGTGGGTGTCAAGCCGGAGGAAGATTCCCCAAAGCTGAAGGCCGTTGACGGCTAGAACCGGGCCGGACCCGGAGTCCTCCGTCTCCGGCGATCCTGAGCCTGATCCCGAATCCGTGGCCCGCGCCATCGTCCTGAGGCAATTGACGATGGCGCCACGGAGTCGGCTGCAGCTGTTCCGCAAGCTGGCCGAGCGGAATGTCCCTCTGGATGTTGCTGAGGCTGTGCTGGACCGCTTCGAGGAAGTCCAGCTCATTGACGACGCTGAGTTTGCCAGAATGTGGGTGCGTAGCCGCTCCCAAAGCCGAAAGCTGGCAAAAAGTGCCATTCGCCGTGAGCTAACGGAGAAAGGTATCGAGCTCGATGATGCCGCGGAAGCACTCTCGCAGCTCAGCGATGAAGATGAGGAAATCGCCGCCCGTGAGCTTGTTGAGCGCAAACTGAGGCCGGGCGTGGATCTCTCCGATCGTGCGGAACGTGACAAGTGCACCCGCAGGCTGGCATCCATGCTTGCCCGGAAGGGATATGCCCCTTCCATGGCCTTCCGGATCGTCGGCGAGGTACTTGCCCAAGCCGGTACCCTTGAGTAGTGAGTTTGACCATTCCTTCCCCCTCAGCAGAAACCACGCCTTCGGGATCAGTATTGGCAACAAATGCTGATGCCCAAGTGACGGATGCCCGTTCCCCGTTTGAACCGAGGACGTATCAGGTCCGGACTTTCGGCTGCCAGATGAACGTCCACGATTCCGAACGTATGGCGGGCCTCCTTGAGGACGCTGGTTACGTGCCGGCGGAGGGTGAGGTCGCTGACATCGTGGTGTTCAACACGTGCGCCGTTCGGGAAAACGCCGACAACAAGCTCTATGGAAACCTTGGCCAGCTTCGGCAGGTCAAGGCAGCCAACCCTGGCATGCAGATCGCCGTTGGTGGCTGCCTCGCCCAGAAGGACCGGGAAACCATCGTCAAGAAGGCTCCTTGGGTTGACGCTGTGTTTGGCACCCACAACGTGGGAGCACTTCCGGCACTGCTGAAGCGGGCGCGGCACAACAACGAGGCCCAACTCGAAATCCTGGAATCGCTGGACGTCTTCCCCTCCACCCTTCCCACCAAGCGCGATTCCGTGTATTCCGGCTGGGTCTCGATTTCAGTAGGTTGCAACAACACCTGCACGTTCTGCATCGTGCCGTCGCTCCGTGGCAAGGAGAAGGACCGGCGTCCCGGAGAAATCCTGGCGGAAATTCAGGCCTTGGTGGACGACGGCGCCGTGGAAGTCACGTTGCTGGGCCAGAACGTGAATTCCTACGGGGTTGAATTCGGTGACCGCTTGGCCTTCTCAAAGCTTCTCCGTGCCTGTGGGGACATCGAAGGCCTTGAGCGCGTACGCTTCACCAGCCCGCACCCTGCCGCGTTTACGGACGACGTCATCGATGCGATGGCCGAGACACCCAACGTGATGCCCCAGTTGCACATGCCCCTTCAATCGGGCTCGGACAAGGTCCTGAAGGATATGCGGCGCTCGTACCGCTCCAGCAAGTTTCTTGGCATCCTGGACAAAGTGCGTGAGCGGATCCCCAATGCGGCCATCACTACGGACATCATTGTTGGCTTCCCCGGAGAAACCGAAGAGGATTTCCAAGCGACGCTTGACGTCGTGGAGAAATCACGGTTCGCCTCAGCCTTCACCTTCCAGTACTCCAAACGGCCTGGTACGCCTGCTGCCGAGCTTCCGGAGCAACTTCCCAAAGCAGTGGTCCAGGAACGTTTTGAACGGCTGACGGCCCTGCAGGACCGTATTGCCGCGGAGGAGAACGCCAAGCAACTGGGTCGCCGTGTGGAAATTCTGGTGACGGCGCAGTCCGGCCGCAAAGCAGAGGAAACGCACCGGTTGTCTGGCCGGTCCAAGGATCAGCGACTCGTTCATTTCTCAGTACCTGATGGTGCGGAAACCCCACGCCCCGGCGACTTTGTCACCGTGACCATCACCGAAGCCGCGGCATTCCACCTGGTCGCCGATCCTGCCGGTCTGGACGATTACATGCTGCGCCGGTCAAGGGCAGGAGACGCCTGGGATCGTTCGCAGGCAGACTCCTGCGGTGTTCCGAGCGCGGGCTCGGCCCCGGGCAAGAAAGGTGTGTCTTTGGGCATGCCGTCGCTGCCTGTTCGCGGCGCCTGACGCCCATTCTTCGAGATCGAATGACTCCCTCCCATGCCGCGCCGCCGGTAATCGCAGTCGTCGGCCCAACCGGCTCGGGTAAATCGGATCTGGGCGTCGAGCTGGCCCTTGCCCTCAATGGCGAGGTCATCAACGCTGATGCCCTGCAGTTTTATCGGGGCATGGACATCGGTACGGCCAAGATCACTGTGGACGAGCGCAAGGGTGTGCCACACCATCTGCTGGACATAAAGGACGTCACGGAGGAAGCCAGCGTGGCGGACTTCCAAGCGGAATGCCGCGCCGTCATTGCTGACGTCCATGCCCGGGGCAAGCGCGCCATCATGGTGGGCGGCTCCGGCCTCTATGTGCGGGCCGCCCTGGACGTACTGGAGTTCCCCGGCACGGACCCCGTCTTGCGAAAACGGCTTGAGGACGAATGGGAAACCTTCGGTCTGGCGCCGTTGCGGGCCCGGCTTGAAAAGGTGGATCCGATCTCGGCCGGCCGTCTGGGGGATGCCCGGCGGGTGATCAGGGCCCTGGAGGTCCATGGAATGACGGGACGGCCGTTCAGCTCGTTCATGCCGCAACGCGAGTACTTCCAGTCGGCCCTACAGATTGGCCTGTCTGTGGACCGGGAGGTTCTGCGGGAGCGGCTGGCGCTCCGCGTACACCGCATGGTGGATGCGGGGTTGCTGCAGGAAGTGGAACGGCTTGATGCGGCTGGGCTTCGGCGCGGCAAGACAGCCTCGCGTGCCTTGGGATACGCTCAGTTCCTCAGGGTGCTCGACGCCGAAGCCAGCGTCCCGGAGGCAGCTGAGGAAACCATTGTGGCCACGAGGCAGTTCGCCCGGCGACAATTGACGTGGTTTCGGGCCGATCCCCGCATTACCTGGCTTGACTGGCAGGACCCGGACCTTGTGTCCAAGGCAGTGGCGCTGGCCTAGCAGGGCTGGCACTCCATACAGCAATTTCTGGCCGAACCTGCCCGGCGGGTAGCCTAGTCCCATGGATCAAACCGCCGCAGTTCCCGCCCAGCAGTCCGCCGCTGCCGGTGCCCCCGTGCCCGCTGCCAGCCTTTCCGGTTTGGCGTTTTCCAAGGGCCATGGAACGGGCAATGACTTCGTCCTGATTGCTGATCCCGGTGATGCCCACGAGATCTCTCCCGAGCAAGTAGCACAGCTGTGCGACAGGCATCGGGGGATAGGTGGTGACGGTCTCATCCGGGCTGTCCCATCCCGTTACCTGCCTGAGGGCCGCGACCTGCTCGAGCAGGACGCCTCCGCCGGGTGGTTCATGGACTACCGAAACGGCGACGGCTCGCTGTCGGAGATGTGCGGTAACGGCGTCCGCGTGTTCGTGCATTTCCTGATCGCCCAAGGCCTGGTTGAGCTCGGGCCGGGCCAGTCCTTGACCATCGGAACACGTGGCGGCATTAAGAAGATTGTGCGCACGGCCGACGGCTATGCCGTGGATATGGGCCCTTGGGAATTCATTTTCCCCACAGAAGCACAAAGCAAAGCCATGGATGCCTTGGTCAGCGCAGACGGTCTGGAGGTGGCCCGGCCCGGGCTCTCGGTCAGCATGGGCAACCCGCACACGGTGGTAGCGCTTGCGGAGCTTGGCGAGCTCGCCGCCACGAAGTTGTTCACCGCGCCGGTAGTGGATCCCAAGCCTGCCAATGGCACCAATGTCGAGTTTGTGGTGCCCGCAGAGCCGCTGGTTCACGACGGTGTGGGAACCATCACCATGCGCGTCCACGAGCGCGGAGTGGGCGAAACCCAATCGTGTGGCACCGGGGCTTGTGCCGCCGCTGTCGCGATCCGTCATTGGGCTGGCAGCAGCGCCCCAAATGCCTGGCATGTCAACGTTCCTGGTGGCGTGGTGGACGTCAGGTTCTTCCCGGGGGAGGACGGCCGCGAACACGTTGAGCTGAGCGGCCCTGCAGTCATCGTGGCTAGTGGGACGCTTTCCTGACCCGAAGGATCCTGAAGGACTTGGAGGTGCTCTCCCGGGAGACCGTGAAGGACTTGTCCAGTTCGTTGGCCAGCCAGCGTTGGAGGGAGTCCGAACCCAGGTTCTTCTGAACCACCATCCACGCATTGCCGCCAGGTGCCAGCCGGGGCAGCCACGTCAGGAGCAGCGTGTGTAGTTCGTCCTTGCCGATGCGGATTGGCGGGTTGGACCAGATCGTGTCGAATTCGACGCCGGGGTCTACCTCGTGCGGGAGGCTGGCCTTCACGTTGTTCAAACCCAGGGCAAGCGCGTTCTCATTGGTCAGGGCGATGCAGCGCTCGTTGACGTCCACGGCGTAGACCTGTGCCAAGGGCGCCATGAGCCCCATGGTGAGGGCAACAGGGCCCCAGCCGCACCCGATATCCAGCAGGTTGCCACGGGGCGAAGGTGGTGGAACCTCGGCCAAAAGTACCTTGGTACCCTTGTCGACACCGTCGGGGCTGAAGATACCCGACGAGGTCTGCACGTGACGGGTAGCTCCAGCCAGTTCCACTGTGAGGGGCTTGCGGGTGAACGGACCGGCCGGTTGGGCGCTGAAATAGTGTGCAGACTCCATAATTTGCCAGATTAGTTGGCTATCGTCGGCTTGGGAAACTGCCCTCGGGCCAGGACCGTTTGACAGTGCTGCTAATGTTGAAGGCATGTTCTTGATCTTTGAGTAATCAGCCCGAGCCGGCCACCACGTCGGCAAGGCACCTGCCCGCGATGCAGGCCCGCTTGGCATATCAGCCCAGCGCATGGCCATTCCGCCCGCAGGTTCCGTCCGGCAGACTCCGCACCTCCCATTGTTGGTGGATCGCGGTTGCTCAGTAGAACATGTCCCCCAGCTGTCGCGAAAGCAGTGGCCCAGCCATCTGCTGTTAGCGCCTGGCTTAGGGTTTGGCGATGAATTCTCCTGCAGGACAGGACCTCCCGCGGACCAACCCGCTCGATTCAAGCACCACAGGAGGCCCTCTATGGCCGAAGCCCGTCAGCCCAGCGCGAATACCGTCCCATTGGACACCAAACAGCACTATTCTGGATATGCCGAACAGTCTAAGGAGACCATGACCACCCAGAAGCACTCCGGATCCGATTCCGACGCCCAGGACATGAGTCCTGAACAAATCCAGGCCGTCATTGACCGGATTCTTTCCAAGGATGTACCCGAACAGGCATCCGATGACAATGACGCCAAAGGCGTTTTCGGCAGGGCACAAGCGATCTCCACGCTTGACCAGGAACACAGCATTTACGACGGCGAGCAGGAAGACCTGGCCGAACGCCGGGCCCTCCGCCGTACCGCCGGCCTTTCCACCGAACTCGAAGACGTCACAGAGGTTGAATACCGGCAGTTGCGTCTGGAGCGCGTTGTCCTGGCTGGCCTGTGGACAGAAGGCACCCTGGCTGACGCCGAGAATTCGCTTCGCGAACTCGCAGCACTGGCAGAGACTGCCGGATCCGAGGTCCTTGACGGCCTGGTTCAGCGCCGCACGAAGCCGGATCCGGGAACGTTCCTTGGTTCGGGCAAGGCCCAGGAACTCAAGGACATCGTGGCTGCCACGGGAGCCGATACCGTGGTGGTCGACACCGAGCTTTCCCCCTCGCAGCGACGCGGACTTGAGGACATCGTCAAGGTCAAGGTGGTGGACAGGACTACCCTGATCCTGGATATCTTCGCGCAGCATGCAAAGAGTCGTGAAGGTAAGGCACAGGTTGAACTCGCACAGCTCGAGTACCTGCTCCCCAGGCTTCGTGGTTGGGGTGACTCCATGTCACGCCAGGCCGGTGGCCAGGTGGGTGGAGCCGGTGCCGGTATGGGTTCCCGTGGTCCAGGTGAAACAAAGATCGAGCTCGATCGCCGCAGGATCCGGACGCGCATGGCCAAGCTCCGCAGGGAGATCACCGCCATGAAGCCGGCGCGCGAGACCAAGCGGGCCAACCGCCGTCGTAATGCCGTACCGTCGGTTGCCATCGCTGGTTATACCAACGCTGGAAAGTCCTCGCTCCTGAACCGGCTGACCGATGCTGGAGTGCTGGTGGAAAACGCCCTGTTCGCCACCCTGGACCCGACGGTCAGGAAGGCGCAGACGCCGGATGGTATCGGCTACACGCTGGCTGACACCGTTGGATTCGTCCGCTCGTTGCCTACGCAACTGGTGGAAGCTTTCCGCTCCACACTGGAAGAAGTAGCGGACGCAGACCTGATCCTGCATGTCGTGGACGCCTCCCACCCGGACCCGGAAGGGCAAATCGCGGCAGTGCGTGCTGTCTTCACCGAGGTCGACGCCCGCAAGGTTCCGGAAATCATCGTCCTGAACAAGGTGGACGTAGCGGATCCTTTCGTGGTGGAACGCCTGAAGCAAAAGGAACCGCGGCACGCCGTGGTTTCCACCCGTACGGGCCAGGGCATTCCTGAACTCCTGGAAGAGATCAGCCGGTCCATTCCCCGGCCGGGAGTCCGCCTCGAGGTGCTGATCCCGTATGACCGCGGTGACATGGTCAACAAGCTGCACAACTCCGATTCGGAAATCCTGAGCCTCGAGCACGAGGAAAACGGAACCCGCGTGGTGGCCATGGTTCGTGAAGGATTGGCCGCCGAGCTGGAGTCATTCGTCAGCAATGGTTGAGAAGGTGGCGGCGGACGTCGTCGAGTCAGTGGGGGAGAAGTTTACCCTCGAGCTGTTGGACAAAGCTGTTGCCGGGATGGGCGGTCAAAGCCGTTCAGGCCAGCACGAGATGGCACGGCAAGTCACCAGGGCGATCGAGTCCGGTGAGCATTTGCTGGTCCAGGCGGGAACGGGAACGGGTAAGTCTTTGGCCTACCTGATTCCGTTGATCGCCCATTCCATGGACAGCGACAAACCGACGCTTGTGTCCACCGCTACCTTGGCCCTGCAAACACAGATTGTGGGCCGGGACCTGCCCCGGCTGTTGGAGACCATAAGCCCGGCCCTTGAGCGTCCCGTGAACGTGGCACTCGTCAAGGGCCGGGCAAATTATGTCTGCCTGCAAAAGCTGGAGGGCGGCTTCCCCAGCGAAGAGCCGTCCGAGGGCCAACTTTTTTCCCTGGGTGAGGACACCAGCGTGCCGCATTTTGCAGCGGCGGTTGGCGGCCCGTCGTCGCAATTGGGCAAGGAAGTGGTCCGCCTGCGTGAATGGGCCGAAAAGACGGCCACGGGCGACCGCGATGAACTGATGCCGGGCGTTACCGACCGCGCCTGGCGGCAGGTCTCCGTGACGTCCATGGAGTGCCTGGGAGCGCAAAAATGCCCACTTGCCGAGGAGTGCTTTAGCGAGCAGGCACGGGCCCGGGCGGCTGAGGCCGACGTCGTGGTGACCAACCATGCCATGCTGGCCGTGAGTGCCTTCGAAGGGCTTGCTGTCCTGCCCGAGTACGACGTCGTTGTGGTTGACGAAGCGCATGAGCTGCAGGACAGGGTCACGGGGGCCGTTACCGGTCAGCTGTCCGTGGCAATGGTGCATGCCGCGGCTTCGAGCGCGCGCAAGCACACCGCTATTACCGTAGACGCCCTGAACGCGGCAGCCGATCGACTCGACATGGCCATTGCAGGAGTTCCCAATGGTTTGCTGCCCAACGGGCTCAACGACGAACAACTGGACTGCCTGGATCAACTGCGCGATGCCACCCGCGCCGCGTTATCTGACTCGAAGACTGACTCTTCAAACGCCGTCGACGGCGGGAGGCAGCTTGCGCGCTCACGGCTCATGCTCATTCTGGAACTGTGCGAGCGGATGCTCGCGGCCAAGGAGAACCGCGAAGTGGTGTGGTTCTCCAGGAACAGTACCTTCGATCCCCAGCAAGGGTACTCGCACCCGGACGAGACCGCGCCGGCACTGATCAACATCGCCCCGCTAAGCGTTGCCGGCCGGCTGCGGGAAGGCCTTTTCGCAGGGCACACTGTGGTGCTTACTTCGGCCACGTTGGCTATTGGATCTGCCTTTGAGCCCGCAGCAGGTGGCCTGGGGCTCATTGGAGATGGGGCGCCCAGCTGGACCGGGTTGGACGTCGGATCGCCTTTTGATTACCCCAAGCAGGGTGTGCTTTACGTGGCCAAACACCTGCCCAAGCCCGGTAGGGGCACTTCTCCCGAGGCACTGGATGAGCTTGAAGACCTGATCCGTGCATCCGGTGGGGGAGCCCTGTGCCTCTTCTCCTCACGTCGGGCGGCCGAGGAAGCTGCAGACGCGATGCGCCCACGTCTGGATGTGGACATCCTCTGCCAGGGGGAATCCACCATGGCAGCACTGGTGAAGCAATTTGCTGATGAACCGGACACCTGCCTCTTCGGCACGATGTCCCTGTGGCAGGGCGTCGACGTCCCTGGCGGTTCTTGCCGCCTTGTGGTGATTGACCGCATTCCGTTCCCGAGGCCTGATGACCCGCTGATGACCGCACGCTCGCGAGCCGTTGCACAGTCCGGGGGCAACGGGTTCATGGCGGTGTCAGCTACGCACGCGGCAATTCGTCTTGCGCAGGGAGCAGGACGCCTCATTCGTTCCACCGGCGATAAAGGCGTGGTCGCCGTCCTGGACTCACGGCTTTCCACCGAACGGTACGGCGGGTTCCTACGGGCCGCTTTGCCGCCATTTTGGGCTACGACGGACCGCAACGTGGTGCGCGGCGTCCTGGAACGCTTGGGCGCAAAGAAAACGTAGGCGAACGCCCTAGAGGGAGCGCAGGACCGAGACGACCTTGCCCATAATGGTGGCTTGGTCTCCAAGTATCGGTTCGTACTGCGTGTTCTGGGGGAGCAGCCAGGTATGGCCGTCCCGCTGGCGGAAAGTCTTTACCGTGGCTTCGTCATCCAGGAGTGCTGCCACGATGTCGCCGTTGATGGCGTCATTCTGGCGGCGGACAACTACCCAGTCACCGTCACAAATGGCGGCATCGATCATTGAGTCCCCAGCGACCTTCAGCATGAACAGTTCGCCGTGGCCCACCAGTTGCCGGGGCAGGGGCAGGACGTCCTCAATCGTCTGGTCAGCGAGGATGGGCCCACCGGCTGCGATGCGTCCCACCAGGGGCACCATCGCGGTGTCGCTGGCACTGGCCAACTCCGTCACGGCGAGTCCGCCTGCACTGCGGAGGGTAGTAGTTGCTTCCACTCCGGGAATTGTCCCGCCGTCAAGGGTCAAAGGCATAAGTACTTCCATGGCGCGGGGGCGCTTGGGATCTCTGCGCAAGTAGCCGAGCTTCTCCAACTGGGAAAGCTGGTGCGTGACGCTGGAGAGGCTCGCGAGACCAACGGTGTCGCCAATTTCGCGCATGCTGGGCGGATACCCGTTGTCATTGACGGACCGCTGGATGGTTTCCAGGATTTTCTTCTGCCGGACAGTCAGGCTTTTGGGACTCTTTTGAGGCTGTTGGCTCCGCAGGGGAACCCCGCCGCCGGTGGCTTTCGCTGCCATGTTCGCCAATGCCCTTCCGTTCCGCCCGGTCACAGTCTGGAGTGAGCCCGGGGATGTTGGATCTGAAAAATGTCAGACCCTCCTGTTCCACTGAAACAGTGCCTGTTTCTTCACTCAAACCTAGGCCAGGCACAGGCGTTTATCAAACATTCGTTCTAGCGAGTCTCGACACCGTTCGTTGATAAGTGCTAAAAATGTCATAGCAAGGTTCGAATATGTGTTCTATAGAAGTTGAGCAGGGTTCGGATGTTCGAAGAAAGTGTTCGAATATTCGGGCCGGGTCCAACGAACACAAGGAATTGGCAGCCAGCAGCGGGCATCCGATGCAGGCAATCGCTCAGAAGGGCTCAGCTCATGTCCGCAATCTCCACGTTCCATGAATTCCGCAACACTCCGGCTCCTGCGCGTCTCCGGCTGACCCAACGCGGCAGGATCGTGTTCTTCGGGATCCCCATCATGCTGCTCCTTGCCGCGCTGCTGAGCCTCGCCGGCTTCATTAACTCCCCGGCTAAAGCTTCTGATTCCCAAGGTCAGCTTCAGCCGCCGGTGGCCGTTACGGTTACTGTCCAGCCCGGGCAGTCCTTGTGGGGCATCGCCGGTGCGGCCGCGCCGGAGCGGGACCCCCGTGATGTCATCGCAGAAATCATTCAGTTGAACGATCTCCGCGGGGGACGCATCCAGCCCGGCCAGCAGCTGTTCGTTCCCGCCAATTGAGCGGCCGTGGGCCTATGGGTGGGCGTCTCTGGCGTCACAGTTACTCTGCAGTCGCACCGGCACCTTAAACTGTCTTGGTGAGTGACCAGCTTGAGCGACTTGACCGCCTTCCCCTTCGGACCAACCTGCGTGGATTGAGCCCCTATGGCGCGCCGCAGCTTGACGTCCCCATTTTGCTCAACGTCAACGAGAACACCCATGGCGTGCCGGCAGACGTGCAAGAGGCGATTACCCAGGCTGTTGCTGCTGCGGCCACCGGTCTGAACCGGTACCCTGACCGCGAATTCACGGAACTCCGTGAATCCCTTGCCGATTACCTCGGACACGGGCTTTCCGCGGAGAACATCTGGGCAGCCAACGGCTCCAACGAGGTCCTGCAGCAGATTATGCAGGCCTTTGGCGGTCCGGGGCGCAAAGCTCTGGGATTCCCCCCCACGTATTCCATGTACCCGCTGCTTGCCAGTGGCACGGACACCGAGTATGTCCGTGGAGTGCGAGCTGACGACTATGGCCTGGATGCGGCTTCTGCTGCTGCCCAAGTGAAGGAGACTGGCGCAAATATCGTGTTCCTGTGCTCGCCCAACAACCCCACGGGAACGGGACTGGGCCTGGACGTCGTAGAAGCCGTGTACGAAGCCGGCGAGGCCAGCCAGGCGATCGTCATCGTAGATGAGGCCTACCACGAGTTCGCGCACGACAACACGCCAAGCGCGCTGACGCTGCTTCCCGGGCGCGAACGTTTGATCGTCTCGCGAACCATGAGCAAGGCCTTTGCCCTGGCAGGTGCCCGCTTGGGCTACATGGCCGCCGCGCCTGAGGTTACCGATGCCATCAGGCTCGTTCGGCTGCCCTACCACCTCTCAGCCGTCACACAAGCCACGGCCCTGGCCGCCCTCAATCACCGCGAAGCGCTCATGGCCGACGTCGAGGACATCAAGGTGCAACGGGACCGGATTGTGACCGAACTCCTCCGAATGGGGCTCAAGCCGGCGGCCTCGGACTCAAACTACGTGTTCTTCGGTGGGCTTTCGAACCCGCACGCGATCTGGCAGGGCTTGCTGGATGCGGGAGTCCTGATCCGCGACGTCGGCATTCCGGGGCACCTGCGCGTGACAGCGGGAACAGAAAAGGAAACGACGGCCTTCCTTGAAGCCTTGGAAGCCCTTCTGGACAGTCCTGCGTCCCAACCCAACTAAACTTGTCAATAGACCCACCCCATTCTTCGTGTATAAGGACGTCCCAATGAGCGAAACCGGCGCCAAGCCGTCCGCTGACCGCACTGCGCGCATGGAGCGCACCACCAGCGAATCCTCCGTCCTGGTGGAGATCAACCTGGATGGCACCGGTGTCTCGGACATCAGCACCACGGTTCCCTTCTATGACCACATGCTGACGGCGTTGTGCAAGCACTCCCTGATTGACATGACCGTCAAAGCCACGGGTGACACCCACATTGATGCCCACCACACAGTTGAGGATGTGGCCATTACTTTTGGTGAGGTCTTGCGTACTGCCTTGGGCAACAAAGCCGGAATCCGCCGCTTCGGCGAAGCAACGGTTCCTTTGGACGAAGCCTTGGCGCACGCTGTCGTGGATGTTTCGGGCCGCCCGTATCTGGTGCACGGAGGAGAACCCGCAGGGCAGGAGTACCACCTGATCGGCGGCCACTTCACGGGTTCGCTGACCCGCCACGTCTTTGAGGCCATCACATTGCACGCCGGTATCTGCCTGCACATGAACGTTCTTGCAGGCCGCGATCCCCACCACATCGTCGAGGCCCAATTCAAAGCCTTTGCCCGGGCTCTTCGCTCGGCAGTGGAGTCGGATCCCCGCGTCGAGGGCATCCCATCCACCAAGGGCGCGCTATGAGCGGGCAAATCCTGAAGGACGGTGCGGTTACTGACGCTTCGGCTACCGTCAAGCCGGAGTCGCCGGAAGGCAAGCCCACGGTTACGGTGCTGGACTACGGTTCAGGCAATGTCCGTTCGGCCGTTCGCGCCCTGGAACGGGCAGGCGCCGAGGTGGTTCTCAGCTCCAAGCCTGAGGACGTGCTGAATGCCGACGGGCTGCTGGTCCCCGGCGTGGGTGCCTTTGAAACAGTGATGAGGGAACTCAAGGCCGTCGATGCGATCCGCATGATTGGCCGACGCGTTGCGGGTGGACGGCCTGTCCTGGCAATCTGCGTTGGGCTGCAGGTGCTCTTCGAAGCGGGAGTCGAACATGGAACCGAGTCCGAGGGCATGGCTGAGTGGCCGGGCAAGGTTGAACTCCTGCCCGCCCCCGTGGTTCCCCACATGGGTTGGAACACGGTGGACGTGCCTGAAGGGTCCAAGCTTTTCGCAGGCGTCGAGCAGGAACGCTTCTACTTCGTTCACTCATACGGCGTGCAGGAGTGGAACTTCGACGTCGTTCAGCCCCGGATGGCTCCACCTTTGGTGACGTGGTCCGAGCACGGTGCCCGCTTTATCGCTGCTGTTGAAAATGGCCCCCTGTGCGCAACGCAGTTCCACCCCGAGAAATCCGGAGACGCCGGGGCGCGCCTCCTGCGCAACTGGGTGGACGGGCTTCGCAAGCCTGCATCCAAGGTGGCACAGGCTCCGGCAGCGGACGATCGTGGTGCAGCCTAAGTGTGGTCTGTAGTGCTTATGGGCCTTGCCGGCGTGCTGGTGGGTGGAGGTATCTCTTTCCACCAGCAGAAGAAGCCACTGTGGGTTTCCGTTTCCTTCTATGTACTGGCGGGGATGTCCCTGCTTGCCGCCTATCTCCTGACGCTGCCGGGCAACTGAATGCCTCGCGTCCCCATCAACTCCTAGGACACACATGACCACCTCTGCCCAGTCCGTTCTGGAACTCCTCCCCGCCGTCGACATCGTTGATGGCCAGGCAGTCCGCCTGCTGCAAGGCGAGGCAGGTTCGGAAACCAGCTACGGCACGCCTCTGGAAGCTGCCTTGAACTGGCAGAACGCCGGTGCTGAGTGGGTGCACATGGTGGACCTCGACGCCGCTTTTGGCCGCGGCAACAACGCGGACCTCATCAGCGAGGTCGTCTCCCAGCTCAACGTCAAGGTTGAGTTGTCCGGCGGTCTCCGGGATGACGAGTCGCTGGAACGCGCCCTGGAATTGGGCGTGGAGCGGGTGAACCTCGGTACGGCAGCATTGGAGAACCCTGAGTGGACAAGGCGCGCCATTGACCGTTTCGGTGACAAGATCGCCGTCGGCCTCGACGTCCGTGGTACCACCCTGGCTGGTCGTGGCTGGACCAAAGAAGGCGGCGACCTCTGGGAAGTTCTTTCCCGACTGGAGGACGCTGGCTGTGCACGCTACGTGGTCACCGATGTCACCAAAGACGGAACGCTGCAGGGCCCGAACGTTGACTTGCTGCGCCAGATGGTGCAGAAGACGGGCAAGCCGGTGGTGGCTTCAGGCGGTATATCCAGCCTTGAGGATCTTCGCGTGCTCCGCGAGCTCGTGCCGTTGGGCGTCGAGGGTGCGATTGTTGGCAAAGCCCTTTATGCAGGCGCTTTCACTTTGCCCGAAGCCCTGGATGTAGCCGGTCGTCGCTGATGGCTGCTTCACGTCCCACAGATTCCCGCCCGGAGAACCACCCGGGGAACCGCGATGCCGGACGACGCGAACTTCCAGGCCATATTGCCGCTGCCCTGGCCGGCGCCGGCGGTGCTACCGACTCGGCGGGGCAACCTTGGGAAGGCCGGAGCCTGACTGGTGACGATGCCAGGATCCACAATTTCGAAGACGACGACGGCAGTGCCGACCCCGGTTACCTCGCCGCCGTTGATGCACTGCTGAACGGGGCGGGCAGTGAGGCGGAGGTCCTGGCTTCACTCGCTACCGCCCGGGTTTTCGTTCCCGTGGTAGCCCAGCTCGCCGAGGAAGCCGAAGGCGTTGACGGGCTGCACGCGGACAAGCAGGCCGATATGGCATTAGTCACACTTAAGGCGCCTGATGGCCGGAAGGCAATGCCGGTGTTCACCACGGCCGCCGCTCTTGAATCGTGGCATGCAGAGGCCCGGCCCGTAGCTGTTTATGCGGCAAGGGCGGCCCTTTCGGCTGTTTCCGAAGGCGCACAATTGTTGGTGCTGGACCCCGGTTCGGCGTTCACCTTCGTGGTTCGGCGGCCAGCCATGTGGGCGTTGGCGCAGCAGCGGGACTGGACGCCGTCATACCTTGATGATCAACTGGAGTCTGCTCTCGCTTCACAGGCCGAGGCGTTTCCGGCGGTGCGCCGGCTCGAAACACAGGCCGGTGGTGGTGTCGCCTCCCTGACTGCGGACGGCCGCACGGTCCCGGGCGGAGGCGCTGGCCCGGAACTGCGGATAGTGCTCTTCCTTGAGGACGGACTCGATGCCGCTGCCGTCCAATCGCTGGTGGCTGACCTGAACGAGGCGTGGGCACAGGTGGAATCGTTTGCCGAGGGCGTCGATTCCGTTGAAGTAAAACTGCAACGTGCGGCACAGGAGCCTGGGCGGCACTAACGGCAGTACCCGTCCACCGGGGACTGCCCTGGGGGAACAAGAGGAATTAGCCCGTGAATTTCGCTCTCTACAAAGAGATGCTGTCCATTCGCCCTGTCCGGCGGCTCCTGCTGGTGGGCATGATCGCCCGCATTCCGCATTCGGCGGCGGGCGTGCTCCTGACGTTGCACATTGTCCTGTCACTGGGGCAGGGCTACGCCGCCGCGGGTGCCGCTGCCGCCGTCATGACCATAGGCATTGCCTTGGGGGCGCCCTGGCGTGGTCGGCGCGTGGACATGGTGGGCCTGCGTAAGGCGCTGATCCCATCCGTCATCTCGGAAACAGTGATTTGGTCCATTGTTCCGCACGTCCCTTACGCCTGGCTTCTTCCCTTGGTCTTCGTGGGTGGCTTGTTCACGTTGCCGATCTTTAGCGTCGTTCGTCAATCGTTGGGCGTCATGGTGGACGGCGACCAGCGACGCTCGGCGTTTGCGCTCGATTCCATCGCCACTGAGTTCGTGTTCATGATAGGTCCCGCCGTTGGCGCGATCGTCGCAACCAGCGGCTTCTCGGCCGTGGGGCTTACCGCGGTGGGCATTTCTGTTTCCGTGGCTGGCCTGTTTTTGATCTGGTTCAACCCTCCCACCCGCAGCGATGCCACTTGCACTCCGGAGGAATCCGCGGCACGGGCCGCCGCGGACCTTGCCGCCGCCGAGGCGGCCATGGTGGCTTCCGCGCCAGGCCATGTGCAGGAGGCGGCGTCTGAAATGGCACCGGCAGCCACGTCCCGCACAGCCGGCCTTCGGAACCGCGTGGCACGCAATTTCACCTGGTTTACGGTTTCCGTTGCGGCACTTTTCGCCGTAGCTGCGGGATCCGGGATGGTACTTAGCGGCTCGGACGTCAGTATTGTTGGCCTGTTGGAGCGCGGCGGCCACCAGAACGAGATTGGAATCGTCTTCTTCTTCTGGTGTGCGGCATCGGTTGTGGGCGGACTCATCTACGGCGCAATGAATCGTTCGGTCTCTCCCATGCTGCTGTTGTTGGGCATGGCCGCGCTCACCATCCCGATGGGTTTCGCACACGATACCTGGACGCTGGCCGTGCTCTCGATTCTCCCTGGCCTTCTTTGCGCCCCGGTGTTGTCGGCCTCATCGGAAAAGGTGGCGGACCTCGTAGATGAGGAACGCCGCGGCGAAGCCATGGGCTGGTACGGATCCGCGCTGACGGCCGGGATTGCTTTCGGCGCGCCCCTTGCCGGGATATTTATTGACACCGTCGGGCCGTCCGGAGGATTTGCCTCCGTCGGCTTCGCGGGAGTCGTACTTTGCATCGCGGGCTTCGCCCTCATGTCCAGGCGTCGGCGCGCCCGGGTGTAGCTCCGGCGTCGCTAATTCTTCGGGGCCGTAATCCCAGTGAGCGGTAATCCCAGTGAGCGGTAATCCCAGTGAGCGGTAATCCCACTGAGCCGCGATACCAGTGATTAACGACGGCGGCCCGACCACATGTGGTCGGGCCGCCGTCGCAGGTATTTTGGGCAGTTCCTGGCTAGTTCACCGGCCCGGTGAACTTCTCGCCTGGGCCTTTGCCCGGTGCGTCAGGGATAAGGGAGGCTTCGCGGAATGCCAACTGGAGGGAGCGCAGTCCATCACGCAAGGGCCCGGCATGCTGCGAACCGATTTCGGGGGCGGCCGCCGTTACGAGGCCAGCCAGTGCAGTGATGAGCTTGCGGGCCTCGTCGAGGTCTTTGAGGTCTTCTGCGTTGGGGTCATCGGCAAGGCCGACTTTCACAGCGGCGGCGCTCATCAGGTGGACCGCGCCGGTGGTGATGACTTCTACTGCCGGAACTTCCGCGATGTCACGGATCTGCTGGGAAACCCCGGCGTCGGCTGTGGTGGCCGTGGCTGTGTCCTCGGAGTAGGAGTTGCGCGAATTGCTGTCTTCAGTGCTCATACTGGTAAGCTTGTCACAGACCGACTGGAAGTCGTTATTCGCATTAAATGCTCCCGCCGCGTGCAATGTGCGCTTGGCGGGTTATTTCTGTAGAATTGATTTTCAGTTTGCAAGCGGAGTTCTCTCCCACCCGCGTCAGCCGTTTTCCCTTCGGGGAACAGGATTCCTTCACGGAACAAGAGGTTGCCGGGTACTGGTCGGACACACGGAGGCGTAGCCTCTGGAGTGCGTGCACCCTTCAAAGGAGCACACCCGATCCTTGAGGCCTTCGATTGCACCAGCAATTGGAGGCCTTCTCTATTTGCCGGTGAAACTCACCACAACCACAGGAGCTTTAACATTAGCGAGCCAAGAATCAATGAGCGTATCCGCGTCCCCGAGGTGCGGCTGGTCGGCCCTGCCGGCGAACAGGTAGGAATCGTCCGCATCGAGGACGCCCTGCGTCTTGCTGCCGAATCCGATCTCGATCTCGTTGAAGTTGCCCCGCAGGCTAAGCCTCCTGTTTGCAAGTTGATGGACTTCGGCAAGTACAAGTACGAAGCTGCCGTGAAGGCGCGTGAGGCCCGCAAGAACCAGACCAACACGGTTCTGAAGGAAATCCGTTTCCGCCTCAAGATCGACAAGCACGACTACGAAACCAAGCGCGGACATGCACTTCGCTTCCTCGGTGCAGGTGACAAGGTCAAGGCAATGATCCAGTTCCGCGGCCGCGAACAGCAGCGTCCGGAAATGGGCATCCGCCTGCTTCAGAAGTTTGCTGAAGACGTCGCAGAGGTGGGCATTGTTGAGTCGAGCCCTCGCATCGATGGCCGCAACATGGTCATGGTGATCGGCCCGCTGAAGAACAAGGCCGAAGCCAAGGCAGAAGCCCGGCGTGCAGCCCAGCGTGCCGAAGCCAAGGCCCAGAATGAGGCCAAGGCATCCGGACGCGTGGACACCACAGGTGAGCAGGCTCCGCTGACGCAGACCCTGGGCGACCTTCTGCCCGCAGGCCTGCTCGCTTCCGAAGAAGAGCCCAAGCAGGAAGCCGTGGACGCTCCCGAGGCTGAAACCCCCGTTGCTGAAGAGGCACCGGTTGTTGAAGAAGCCGAGGAAGCACCGGTAGCTGAAGAAGCACCCGTAGTCGAAGAGGCTCCGGTTGTTGAGGAAGCTCCTGTAGTCGAAGAAGCACCCGTGGTTGAGAAAGCCCCGGCTGTGAAGACTGCACCGGCGGAGAAAACACCGGCCCCCAAAGCAGCTCCCGCACCGGCAGCTCCGAAGGCAGCTGTTCCCGCAGCTGCCCCGAAGCCTGCAGTTCCCTCGGCTCCGAAGCCCGTCGCCAAGCCGGCAGCTCCCAAGCCGGCAGCTCGGCCCGCAGCTCCCAAGGCTGCGCCCAAGCCTGCATCACGCAAGACCAACTAGTTCAACGCCCCGGAGGTCCTGACCTCCAACGGCAAGCAACCAGCACGCCGGCCCTCGTAGGCCGGCTGCACGAAAGAACTGCGGACTTTGTCCGTGGATACGTAAGGAGATCGGTCCCCATGCCGAAGATGAAGACCCACAGCGGTGCTAAGAAGCGCTTCAAGCTGACCGGCACCGGCAAGCTGAAGCGTCAGCAGGCCAACCGCCGCCACTACCTGGAGCACAAGTCCTCCACGCTGACCCGTCGCCTCGCCGGCGACAAGATCGTCTTCAAGGGCGATGCCAAGGTCATCAAGAAGATGCTCGGCGTCTAAGTTCCAAGTTCTTTGGTTGCTGCCATCCGGTAGCGGCCGACTACACCAAAAGCCTTCTCAGGCCGGCCGGATCTCCGGCAGTAGCAGCTTGGGATAAAGATTTCTGAAGGAGTACGCACGTGGCACGTGTGAAGCGGGCGGTAAACGCCCACAAGAAGCGCCGGGTTATCCTCGAACGCGCCAAGGGTTACCGCGGTCAGCGTTCGCGCCTGTACCGCAAGGCCAAAGAGCAGCTGCTGCACTCGTTTGTGTACAGCTACGGCGACCGCCGTAAGAAGAAGGGTGACTTCCGTCGCCTCTGGATCCAGCGCATCAACGCTGCATCCCGCGCCAACGGCCTCACCTACAACCGCCTGATCCAGGGCCTGAAGGCCGCTGAGGTTGAGGTTGACCGCCGTATGCTGGCCGAACTGGCTGTTTCGGACGCCAACGCATTCGCCGCTCTGGTGAACATTGCCAAGGCTGCCCTCCCGGCCGACACGTCTGCTCCGGCTGCTAAGGCCGAGGTTGCCGCACCGAAGGCTGCCAAGGTTGCTCCCGCTGCTGCTACCGCAACGGCTGTCAAGGCTTCTGTCTCCGAGAAGCCCGCTATCGATGGCGCTATTGCTGCCGTTGACGGCGAAGGTGCTCCGGAAGGCCACGCCATCAAGGGCAACGCCGAGTCCAAGAAGTACCACGTACCGGGTTCCACTTGGTACGAGAACACTGCTGCAGAATACTGGTTCTCCACGGTTGAGGCTGCAAAGGCTGCTGGCTTCGAGCCGGCCGGCGGCGAAGCCCGCCAGCAGATCAAGAACTAGTCGCAACTGCCACTAAAGTTCTTTATATGAACGAAACCGGGCGCCCGCAAGACTTTCCGATGACCAACCCCCGAGCAGATCGGGTGAGGGACGTTGCAAAGCTTGCCGGGCGCCCGGCCCGTTTAAAGCGCGGCCGTTTCCTGGCTGAGGGTCCACAGGCGGTTCGCGAGGCTTTGACCCTGCACCGGGAACGTACTGCGGCAGGCGGTTCCGCCGTCGTGCATGAAGTCTTTGCGAGCGAGGCATGCCTGGAGCGGCTCCCGGAACTCGCGGACCTTGCAGAAGGAACACATCTTCGGCTGGCCAGCGACGACGTCCTGGCCGCCATGGCGGACACCGTCAACCCGCAGGGCATTGTTGCCGTGTGTAGTTTCGTGGATGTCAGCCTCGAATCGGTGCTCGACGCCGGTCCTCGCCTTATCGCCGTCATGTGCCAGGTCCGGGACCCCGGCAACGCAGGGACCGTTTTGCGCGCGGCCGACGCCGCAGGTGCCGACGCCGTGATCCTGACCGGCTCAAGCGTGGACATATACAACCCCAAGGCGGTACGGTCCACGGCCGGTTCGTTGTTCCACCTGCCGGTGGTGCTGGGGGCTGACGTTGAAGATCTTGTCGCGCGCTGCCGGGAACTGGGTATTGGGATCCTGGCCGCCGACGGGTATGGGACGGTAAACCTTGACCAGCTCCAGGACGAGAGTGCTGCCCGGAGGCTCGGAAACGGCGATGTAGCCTCGGATTACGCCCTTGAGGCACCCACCGCCTGGTTGTTCGGGAACGAAGCGCAAGGGCTGTCCGATGCAGAACTGGCACTCGCGGATCACCGCGTAGCCGTCCCTGTTTATGGCGCGGCCGAGAGCCTGAACCTAGGCACAGCGGCCACAGTTTGCCTCTATGCCAGCGCCCGTTCGCAGCAGGGCGCCCGGGCCGGGAATGTAGAAACAGCCTGACGCCCGGTACGGTATTTCTTGCAAGATCGTCACGATGACGACTCTTCCTGGCCCATTCCAAACTTTCCCAAAACCGAAGAGGTGAAGCTTTCGTGGCTGCAAGTGGCGGTACCAAAGCGATCGTGGCGGCCCTCGCCGCGAACCTGACCATCGCTGTCCTGAAGTTCGTTGCATTCGTCCTGACGATGTCATCGTCCATGCTCGCTGAGGCCATTCACTCAGTGGCCGACTCCGGCAACCAGATCCTTCTCCTGGTAGGAGGCAAGCGCGCACAGCGTGCGGCAAGTCCCGAGCACCCCTTTGGCTACGGCCGCGAACGGTACATTTACGCGTTCATCGTGTCCATCGTCTTGTTCAGCGTGGGTGGCCTCTTCGCCCTGTACGAGGCGTGGGAGAAGTTCCAGCACCCGCATGGCATCGAAGGCGACTTCTGGTGGGTACCGTTGGCTGTCCTTGTTGGCGCCATCATCGCCGAGTCGTTCTCCTTCCGAACCGCCATCGTGGAGTCGAACCATATCCGTGGCAAGCAGACGTGGGCCAAGTTCATCCGCAACGCCAAGCAGCCCGAGTTGCCGGTCATCCTCCTGGAAGACTTCGGCGCCTTGCTGGGCCTGGTGTTCGCCTTGTTCGGCGTCAGCATGACTCTCGTAACCGGCGATGGCATTTGGGACGCCTTCGGTACGGCCATGATCGGCCTGCTGCTTGTCGCGATTGCTGTCATCCTTGCGGTGGAGACCAAATCGCTCCTGCTGGGTGAGTCGGCCACCAAAGACGACGTCGCACGCATCACCGAGGCACTGCAGGCGGATGGCACCCGGATCATCCACCTCAAGACCATGCACCTGGGGCCGGAGGAACTGCTGGTTGCAGCCAAGATCACCATGGGCGCCGCCGATACCGGTCAAGCAATTGCCCGTGTGATTGACGACGCCGAGCAGCGGATCCGGGCGGCCGTACCGATCGCCCGGGTCATCTACCTTGAACCCGATGTTGAGCGCGTCCAGGCTTAGTCAGGTCAGCACTAAGCTAAGTCAGCGTTAACCAAAGATGGGCTCTTCAAACTGAAGAGCCCATCCTTCTTTGTTGCGGTATCCAGCAGTTGGATCACGCTCTAGCGATTCATGAGGTAGCCAGCGGCTTCTTGCGTTCCAGCAGTCCGCTGATGATGGCAACTCCCAAGCCGAGGATGGCAAGGACGGCACCCACAAGGGCCGGAGCCACATAGCCCCAACCCCAGGCAATCACGGTCCCGCCGAGGAAGGCCCCCAGTGCATTGGCAATGTTAAGGGCGGAGTGGTTCAGAGACGAAGCGAGCGAGGCAGCGCCTGGAGCGGCATCCAGGAGACGGGTCTGCAACGCTGGCGTGAGCATGGAGCCTATGCCGCCAACGACGAAGGCCATGATGAAGGCGGACCAAGCCCAGTGGGCGGCAATGGCGTAAACCACCAATGCTGCGGCGATGCCCGGCATGACCCAATAGATGGTGCCCATAACGGACTTGTCCGCGATGCGGCCACCGATGATGTTGCCCGCAACCATGCCCAGTCCGTAGAGCGCCACGACTGCCGGAATGAGGCTTTCGGGTATCCCTGCCACGCCGGTCATGGTGTGCGCGATGTAGGTGTAGACGGCGAAGAACCCACCAAAGCCGATGATGCCGATCAGTAAAGCAAGCCATACTTGAAGCCGCTTGAGGGCACCGAGTTCGCGTCGAATACTCGCCTCAGGGTGTGCTGCTTCGAAGGGGACGAATTTCCAGACCATGACCACGGTCAGCAGGCCGATGGCCCCCACGATGATGAAGAGAAGGCGCCACCCGAAGGTCTGCCCGACCCAGGTGGCCACAGGCACGCCGATGACGTTGGAGACGGTGAGGCCTGCCATCACCATGGAGATGGCCCAACCGCGTTTTGTGGGTGCCACCAAGCCGGCAGCAATGACGGCAGCCACACCGAAGAACGCGCCGTGGGGGAGCCCGGAAGCGAAGCGGGAGAGCAGCATGAAACCGTAGTCGGGAGCAATAAAAGAGGTCAGGTTGGCGATGGAGAGGAACAGCATCAACCCCAGCGCCAGGTACTTCCTGGGAAGCTTGGCTCCGAATGCAGCGAAGATGGGCGCTCCGATGACAACGCCCAAGGCATAGGCGGAGATGAGGTTGCCGGCCTCGGGAGTGCTGATGCCCAGTCCTTCCTCGATTTCCTTGAGAAGACCCATCATGGCGAACTCAGTGGTGCCGATGGCGAACCCGCCCGTGGCCAGCGCGAGGATGGCCAAGCCCAGGTGGCGCCTTGCTGTTTTGGCGACGGCGGGTGGGGACACAGTGATAGTCATGAGCCTGCTTCGTGAGGTGCCTTGAGGGCTGGGAAAAGGTGGAGAAAATCCGATAACAAGCTTAGTCCCGTGACCGCGACTTGACGTCGGTATGTGACGATGCCCATGCTAGGCGCCACCCATAGACTGTTTCAGTGACTGGACTGATAAACGTGGTGGGCGCCGCCGTCGTCGACTCCCTGGACGCCCCGGCCCGACTCCTTGTAGCCCGCCGCACTGCACCCCCGCAGTTCGCCGGAATGTGGGAATTTCCCGGCGGCAAAGTAGAGGAGGGTGAGTCGGCCGAAGCTGCCCTTCATCGGGAGCTCGCAGAGGAGCTGGGAGTTACAGTCCGGCTGGGGGCGGAGCTGGAGTCTGGTGAGGCCGCGGGGTGGCCCCTCAATGAGCGCGCGGCTATGCGTGTCTGGTTGGCGGAACTCGCTGAAGGCACACCTCGTGCTCTTGAGGATCACGACGAGCTGCGCTGGGTATCCCTGCTTGATGACGAAGAAGCTCTTGGCCTGGCCTGGATCCCGGCTGACTTCCCTATAGTCCGGGCGTTGCTGGAACGCGTGACTGCACTGGCCTAGCTGCTTGGAAAACGGGCCTAGAAGCTTAGAAAAGTGGTTCTTGCCCTGGCAGCGGCGTCCCAACTGCAGGCTCCGGGCCCGAGGCCGGGGTGGTGGCTGACCGGGCATTGCGGTGGCTGAAGCCTTGCGTTCCGGTAAAGCCATGCTTGGCTTTGAAGTGATTGACCCTGGCCGACAACCAGGAGCGGTACTCTTTTGACGCATACGATCCCTGCCCGTACAAGCGACGGTACCGTCCTACAAGTTCGGGGTGGTGGGCGGCGAGCCACTTCATGTACCACTCACGTGTACCCGGCTTAAGGTAGAGGGCCCCTGCAGTGACGCCTGTGGCGCCGGCGTTGGCTAGTTCCGAGAACAAGGACTCAAGGGCTTCGTCTGAATCCGTGAGCCAAGGCAGGATGGGCATAGCCATGACTCCGCAACCCAGACCTGCCTCACGTAGCCGCGCAATGAGCTTGAGGCGGGCCCTCGGGGATGGAGTGCCGGGTTCAACAATCTCTGCAAGGTCCTCGTTGGTCATGGCCAGCGAGATACCCAGGTCCACGGGTACCTGGGTAGCCGCATGCTTGAGCAGGGGAATATCCCGGGCAAGCAACGTGCCTTTGGTCAGGATTGAAAACGGTGTGCCGGAATCGGCAAGTGCCCGGATGATCCCCGGCATCAGCGCGTATCGGCCTTCGGCGCGCTGGTAGGGGTCGGTGTTGGTTCCGAGGGCAACTTGGTGCCGTTCCCAGGAGGGTTTGGCCAGTTCCTTCCGAAGGACCTCTGCCGCGTTAATCTTAACTACCACCTGGGAGTCGAAGTCGCGTCCGGGGTCGAACTCCAGGTAGGTGTGCGTCTTCCGGGCGAAGCAATAGACGCAGGCATGGCTGCAGCCCCTGTAGGGATTCACTGTCCATTCGAAAGGCATATTGGAACCCGAAGGCACCTTGTTGAGCACTGACTTTGCGGTGACCTCATGGAAGGTGACTCCGGAGAATTCGGGTGTTGAGATGGAACGCACAAGCCCGGCCAGAGGCAGCAGGGCGTCCATGGCCGGGGCAGGGCCAGGAGCCATACTGTCAAGGCTTTCGGACGCCGGTCTACGAGTTGGCGAAAGTGCTTGTGCGTCCCATCTCATGCACTCTATTCGAATGTATGTTCGAATAAATGTCAAGGACCTCGAATGCCGATTCCGGACATTGCTAAGGTTGGCCCATGATTCTGCTGACTGGCTTCGAACCGTTTGGCGAAGAGAACGTTAACCCTTCCTGGCAGGCCGTCCAGCGCGCTCGCGACATCCTTCGTTCGGAGGGGCACAAGGTGGAAGCTTTAGAGCTGCCTTGCGTGTTCGGTGAAGCGGCGACAGTCCTGCTGGCAGCCATCGAATCCCTGACACCGGACGTCGTGGTGTGCGCTGGATTGGCGGGAGGGCGGGAAAGGGTCTCGCTGGAGCGTGTAGCCATAAATTGCGATGACGCCCGCGTCCCGGATAACAAGGGCAAGCGGCCCATCGACGAGGAAGTGGTTCCTGGCGGCCCGGCAGCTTACTTCTCGACGCTGCCGATCAAAGCCGCCCTACGGAATCTTCAGATCGAAGGCATCAAGGGTGAGATCTCCCAGTCTGCGGGCACCTACGTGTGCAACCACGTGTTCTATGCACTGATGCATGCCCTCGCAACCAAGGACGGTGTCCGGGGAGGATTTGTCCATCTTCCCTACCTTCCGCAGCAGGTGTCCGTGGGGAGCGCGACGCCGTCCATGCCGCTCGAGGCCATGGCTGCCGGCATCGCAGTGGTGGTGCGGACGGCAGTTCAGGCCCCGGTGGATGGACCTAGGGCTTCAAGAGTTCCCATTCCACGGTGACGCTTGCCGCCACGGACGACTCGCCAGCCTCGATGGGAAGTGCTTCAGCAGCGGAGGCCCTGAGGAGTCCACCCATCGGAATGGGGGAGCCCGGCAGAGGGTGCTGGGAAATGGAAACCACCGGGCCCAGCCGGGCGGACGCCAAGGACGCGTACTGCGCCGCCCGCTGAAACGCGTCCTGCCACGCTGCTTCCTGCGCCTGGCTGGTGACCGGAGAGATATCCGCAAATCCTTGCTCTATCCCGTTGATCCGGATCTCGTCCCCACCGGCGGCCACGGCCGCAGCGATGGTGGCACCCGCTTGCGTTTGTGAGCGGATGCCGACGCGCACATTAGTGGACGCTACATAGGCGGCGACCTTCTGTCCTTGCCCCTCCACCCACACCAGGTCTGCTCGAAGGTTCAAGCCGCTGGTGCGAAGATCCGCATCCTGCACGCCAGCCGCCCGCAAACTGGTGGCGACGGCGGCGGCCGCCTTACCGGCGTCGTCATATGCCTTGGATGCAGTCTCCCTCCGCGTCTCGACGCCCAGAGTCAGCGTCACCAGGTCCGGAACTGCCTTGGCGCTCGCCGTTCCCGTAACGGTAATCGTGCGTTTCATGCTTCGGCCTCGATTCGATGGTCAATGTAGCCGCCTGCTGCGAGTCCAGCCTGCCGTTCAAAGAAATTCCTCGACGCCGGATTGCCCGTGCGCAGCATCGACCAGCCGGCGGCGACACCGTAGAAAACGAGGAACGGCAACCCCAGGCAATAGGCGTACTGAGTGCTGTGCCGTTCCTCGTGGGCAAGGAGCAGCTCATTGCGTCCTGCCACGCCGTGCGCTGCACGGTAGAGGACGACGTTCCCCACGGTGAACGCTCCGGCGTGTGGAAGCTTCCACGCGTACCCTGCTGCTATCAGCAGTCCGCGGGGCCCACGCGAAATGCGTGATCGGGAGGCTCGCGCGACCATGAGCCCCAACGGAGTGGTTAGGTTCAGGAAGTTTGCGACTTGCCTTAGTCGCTGCCCGGGAGTCATGAAGACATGCTAGACCCGTGGCGTATGGCACGGCAGGATCGGCGGGGATACGCTGTTCACGCACCGGGCGCGCCTGGTGCCTACGCACTCTAGGGGGAAGAGGGAAAATGAACGTCAAACGCGCCATCGGCGTCGTCGGTGTGATGATCGCAGTCATGGTGGCTCTGACCGGTTGCTTCAAGCTCAACATGGCGGTGAAGGTCAACAACGAAAAGAGCCTCGATTACGAGGTTGTCTACGCCATCCAAAAATCGGTCCTTGGCGAGAAGCCCTTCGACGAATTCATGCAAGCCAATGGCAACGGCAGTGAAGACATGGACATCCCCGAGGGCTCCACAGTCGTGGACTACGAGGACGATAAGTACAAAGGGAAGCGGATCAGCGCGGTTAATCTGGATCCGGCCAAGCTTGCCGAAGCATCGAGTTCGGAATCGCCGTTCGAGCTGAAGAAGGATGGGGACTTCTACGTCATCACCATGGGCGGAGTCACTGGCTCGGGCGGCAGCGATCCCTCCGCAGCCAGAATGGCCAAATCCATCTTCGACGAAGCAACCGTCAAATTCACGTTCCCGGGCAAGGTTGTTGAGGCAAAGGGGGCTGTGGTGGACGGTAATACGGCCACCTTCGACATGCTCGCCATCAACGAAACCACCGTCCAGGCAAAGGCTGAGGCCAGTCCCGGCGTTCCAATGTGGATCATCTGGGTGCTCGTAGCCGTACTGGTGATCGCCGCAGCCTTGGTGCTCCTGTTCGTGTTGCTGCGCAGGAGGTCAGGCCAGCAGGCACTGGCGCCCGCAGGCGCGACTCCATACAACCAGCCTGGTTATGGACCTCAGCAGCCCGGCTACGCGCCTCAGCAGCCTGGCCAGCAAGGTTTCCAGCCGCCCCAGCAAAATTGGGCAGGGCAGGGTTACACGCCAGGGGCGCAGCCCGTTCAGCCACAAGCGCCGCAGCCTCCGCAGTGGCAGGCGGAAGAACCAAAGCCCGACGACGGCCAGGTGCCTCCTCCACCTGCCGCACCACCGACGTCGGGTACTTAGGGTGCTGACGGGAGTAAGCCGACGGGGTTAAGTTCCGCCTGTGAGCTTCAACTAGACTGAAGGGTAGTGTCTGCCGTCCGCGGTGAGCACTGCCCTTTCGTTTTGCAGGCCAGCCATGCCGGCCGCTCCCGACTCGTAGCTAAGAACAGTAGATGACTGACACTTTGCCAGGCGCTGCCATCCCGAATCCGCTGGATGAAGCCGCCATCAACGCCGCCGTTGAGGATGCGATCGCCGCGATTGCGGCTGCCTCCTCCCTCGAAGAACTCAAGGCTGTCCGCCTCGCCCACACCGGAGAGAGGTCGCCCCTGAGCCTGGCCAACCGTGTAATCGGTGGCCTCGCCAAGGAGCACAAGGCTGCCGCCGGAAAGCTCATGGGGTCCTCGCGCGGCCGGGTCAACCAAGCGCTCGCAGCGCGGACCGAAGTCCTGGAAGCCGAGAACGACGCCCGGATCCTGGTGGAGGAAACCGTTGATGTCACGGCTGCTCCGCGTCGACGCCGGGCCGGCGCTCGTCATCCTCTGTCCACACTGCAGGACCGTGTTTCGGACATCTTCGTCGGCATGGGCTGGGAGATTGCCGAAGGTCCCGAGGTCGAGTCCGAGTGGTTCAACTTTGACGCCCTGAACTTCAAACCTGACCACCCGGCACGTGAAATGCAGGATACGTTCTTCGTGGAGCCTCCCGAGGCGCATCTGCTGATGCGCACCCACACCTCACCTGTGCAGGTGCGTTCCATGCTGGAGCGCGAAGTGCCCATCTACGTGCTGTGCCCGGGCAAGGTGTTCCGCACGGATGAACTCGATGCAACGCACACGCCTGTCTTCCACCAGTTCGAAGGCCTGGCGATCGACAAGAACCTGAGCATGGCCGACCTCCGTGGAACGCTGGAGCACTTCGCCCGCCAGATGTTTGGCGACGAAGCCTCCATTCGCCTGCGCCCGAACTACTTCCCGTTCACCGAGCCGTCTGCTGAGCTGGACATCTGGCACCCCGGTGCCAAGGGTGGTCCCCGCTGGATTGAATGGGGTGGCTGCGGCATGGTCAACCCCAACGTCCTCCGGGCTGCCGGCATCGATCCGGACGTGTATTCAGGTTTTGCCTTCGGCATGGGCATCGAGCGCACGCTCATGTTCCGTAACGAGGTCGGCGATATGCGCGACATGATCGAGGGCGATGTACGTTTCAGCGAGCACTTCGGGATGGAGATCTAACAGTGCGTATCCCACTTTCCTGGTTGCGTGAATTTGCGCAGGTTCCGGCCGATGCTACGGCCGAAGATGTCATGGCGGACCTGGTCAAGGTCGGTTTTGAAGAAGAAGAAGTCCACCGTCCCACGGATGAACTCACGGGTCCCATTGTGGTGGGCCAGGTGCTGAGCCTGGTCAAGGAACCGCAATCCAATGGCAAGACCATCAACTGGTGCCAGGTCCGTGTTGTCCCTGAAGGGCAGGAACAGACCCTGACTGGCGAGGGAATCGATCCTTCCGGCGTGCAGGGCATCATTTGTGGCGCCCACAACTTCGTGGAAGGCGACAAAGTTGTTGTCACGCTTCCCGGAGCTGTGCTGCCCGGCGACTTCCGGATTTCGGCACGGAAGACCTACGGTCACCTGTCTGCGGGCATGATCGCTTCCGTCCGCGAGCTGGGTATCGGCGATGACCACGATGGAATCCTGGTCCTCTCACGGATCGGGCTGGATCCGGAAATCGGCACGGACGCGATGAAACTCCTTGGTCTCTATGACCAGGCTGCAGAAATCAACGTCACGCCGGACCGCGGCTACGCCTTCTCCATTCGCGGTGTGGCACGCGAGTACGCACACGCCACCGGGACATCCTTCGTTGACCCGGCCTCCAAGGTCAACGCTCCGGCCAGCCTCCAAGGCGGGTACGGCGTCAAGCTCAACGACGACGCCCCCATCTACGGCAAGCCGGGCTGTGACCGCTTCGTGGCACGGACGGTGCGTGGCGTGGATGCTTCCCGTCCCACCCCGCCGTGGATGTCCGCACGTCTTCGCCTGGCCGGCGTCCGTTCCATCTCCCTGCCGGTTGATATCTCCAACTACGTCATGCTTGAACTCGGCCAGCCGAACCACTGCTACGACCTCGACAAACTTGCCGGCGACATCGTGGTTCGCCGCGCCGTTGCGGGGGAGAAGATCACCACGCTGGACGACAAAGAGCGCACGCTCGACGTCGAAGACCTGCTGATCACCGATGACTCCGGAGCCATCGGCATCGCCGGGGTCATGGGCGGTGCCCACACAGAGGTTTCAGATTCCACCACCAACATCCTGGTGGAAGCTGCGCACTTCGATGAAGTATCGATCGCCCGTTCGCGTCGTCGGCACAAGCTCCCGTCCGAGGCTTCCAAGCGTTTCGAGCGCGGCGTTGACTGGCACGTCGCCAATATCGCCGCCCAGCGCGTCGTGGACCTCTTGGTTGAACTCGCTGGTGGCACCGCCGACGAGACCGGCACCGACGTCGGAACCGCGCCTGACGCCGTCACCATCGAACTGCCGGCAGAGTTCGCTGCCGCCCGGATTGGGATCGACTTCACGGAAGAGCAAATCACCACGTCCCTAGTGGATCTTGGCGCTGCCGTGGAAAAGACTGCCACTGGTTATCTGGTAACAGCTCCAAGCTGGCGCAACGACCTCGAAACCAAGGAAGACCTCTCCGAGGAAATTGCCCGCCTGGTTGGTTATGACAACATTCCGGCCACCTTGCCTGTGGCACCTCCCGGCCGTGGCCTGAGCCGCAGCCAACAGCAGAAGCGCCGCGTTGTGCAGGCACTGGCAGACGCCGGACTCACGGAAGTCCTGTCCTATCCGTTCGTCTCGAAGGCCGCCAATGACACCTTCGGTGTGCCTGAAGAGAGCGAAGAACGTCCGGCGTTGAAGCTGGCGAACCCCATCAGCGAGGAACACGGTTACCTCCGTACGTCCATCCTGCCGGGACTGATCGAGGTTGCCCGCCGCAACCACTCCCGCGGCTTCCGTGACCTGGCACTCTACGAGGCCGGTTCGGTCTTCCTCCCCGGCGAGAGGCTCGGCACCGAATCCATCCCACCGCTGGGCGTCAAGCCTTCGGATGAGGTACTGGATGCACTGTACGACGGCGTCCCGCATCAGCCGCTGCACATCGCCGCTGTCTTGACTGGCCATGATTCGCCGGCGGCGGCAACGCACACGCCTCGTGCCTGGGACTGGGCCGATGCTTTGGACGTAGCCCGGCTCATCGCCGACGTTCTCGGCGTTGAACTTGCAGTCAGCCAGGGAAGCCACCAGGCATATCACCCGGGACGTGCAGCCCAGCTCGCGCTGCGATCCGGCGACGTTGTGGGCTACGCCGGTGAGCTGCACCCGAAGCTCCTCGCAGCCCACGACATGCCTGCCCGCTCTGTGGCCCTCGAGGTCAACGTAGAGGCTCTTTTCGAAGCTGCTGCCGACGTCATTGTGGCCAAGCACATCTCCGGATTCCCAGTGGCCACCCAAGATGTGGCCTTGGTGGTTCCGCAGGACGTACCGGCTGACCAAGTGCTTGCCGCGCTGCGTGAAGGTGCAGGCGAACTCCTTGAAGACGTCGCATTGTTCGATGTCTACGTTGGACCGGGCATTGAGGAAGGCAAGAAATCCTTGGCCTTCGGCCTTCGCTTCCGTGCTGCTGACCGCACCCTCACTGCGGACGAGGCTTCTGAAGCCCGGGCCGGTGCAGTAGCAGTTGCTGCGGAGCGCTTTGGAGCAGTCCAGCGGTAACGCCTTCTTATACGACGAAATCCCCGGAACCTCCTGGTTCCGGGGATTTTTTCACTTGCCTGCCCAAGTAGCTGGATGCGGTCTCGGCGTTGACCGGTCCCTGAGCGGGGCGATTAGGGAAGCAGGAGGAGCTTTCCTGTGGTGAGGCGTCCTTCAAGGTCCCGGTGCGCTTGGGCCGCTTCGGCCAAGGGGTAGGTAGCGCCGACGCGAACCGCCAGCGTACCGTTCGCTGCGGCCTCGAAGATCTCAGCTGAACGCCAACGCCGCTCGTGGACGTTCTGGACGAAATGGCCCATCGTGGGGCGGGTCAATGACAGGGACCCGCCGGAATTCAGGCGTTGGGGATCGAACGGGGGGACCGGCCCTGACGCGGCGCCGAAGAGCACCATGGCACCCCTGATCCGCAGGCTTCGCAGGGAGTCGTCAAACGTATCCTTGCCCACGCCGTCGTACACCACGTTCACCCCCTCGCCGTCGGTAAGCTCGCGGACCTTGTCCGCGAAGCCTTCATAGCGAAGGACTTCGTCCGCGCCGGCGAGCTTGGAGAGGTCGGCCTTTTCATCCGAAGAAACTGTGGTGATAACCCTGGCACCGCGGGCCTTCAGGAGCTGGGTCAGAAGCAGTCCCACGCCGCCGGCTCCTGCGTGCAGGAGCACCGTATGGCCGGGTTCCACGCGGAAGGAAGAGTTCATGAGGTAGTGCGCGGTGATTCCTTGCAGCGGCAGGGCAGCCGCCGTATGGTCGTCGACTCCGGCCGGAACAGGGAGCGCCTTTGAAGCATCCACGACGGCGTATTCAGCGTAGGTTTTCGAAGCCTCCGCCGTGGCAATCCTGTCACCTACCGAGAAGTCCTCTACGCCCTCACCGATCGCTTCGATCGTTCCGGCGGCTTCCGCGCCGGGGGTGAAGGGGTAGTCAACCTTGTAGGTGCCGCGGCGCTGGTACGTCTCTATGAAATTGACCCCGGCAGCTGCGACCTTGATCAGCAGCTGCCCGGGACCAGGTGTGGGAGGCTCCACGGAGGCGTATTCGAGGACTTCAGGTCCTCCGGGCTGCTGGGCAACGATGGCGTGCGTCATGGTGGCTCCTTACTCCGGGACGGTCCTTCCGGTGCCCGGTTCCAGAACCCATCCTATGAAGGATGCCGCCCTTGGTTGTGGAGGCCTAGAAGCGTCCGTGCGTCGAAGCCACAGGGCAGTCGAAGCCGCGGCCAGCTGCCAGGCCTACGTCGTTGAGGTAGCTGACTACTATCCCGTAGGACTGAATCAGCGTGGTTTCCGTGTAGGGGATGGAGTGCTTCGTGCAGAACTCGCGGACGATTCCTGCTGCCTTGTGAAGGTGCGGCCGGGCCATGTCAGGGAACAAGTGGTGTTCAACCTGGCGGTTCAGTCCGCCCAGCAGGAAGTCCATGAAGCGTCCGCCCGAGATATTGCGGGAGGTAAGGATCTGGCGGTTGAGGAAGTCGACGCGGCTGTCCTTGGGAAGGACGGGCATGCCTTTGTGGTTGGGAGCAAACGAAGCACCCATGTAGAAGCCGTACACCATGATCTGCACGCCGAGGAACGCAAAGGCCATACCGATGGGCAGGAAGGTGAATGCGAGGACCGGAAGAGCGGTGAGACGGGCCACCAGGATAGGCGTCTCCACCCAGCGGTGGCGGACCTTCTGCTTGCCGAAGACAAAGCGAAGTGAGTCGAATTGCAGGCTCAGGCCAAGGAGCGTGAGGAGCGGGAAGAAGAACCAGCCCTGCTTCTTGGTCAGGAAGGCCAGGCGTCCCTTGCGTTCGGCGGCTGCATCTTCATAGAAGACCAGCGCGTTGTTCCGGATGTCTGGGTCCTTGGAAATGACGTTGGGATGGTTGTGGTGGGCACCGTGCTTTTGCTCCCACCAGGAGTAGCTGATGCCTGCGACTCCTGTTGCCAGGAGGCGGGCTGACCAATCGTTCGCACGACGGGAAGCGAAGATCTGCTTGTGTCCGGCCTCGTGGGCCAGGAAGCTCAACTGTGTACAGAAGATACCCACGGCGGCTGCGATCAGGAGCTGGAACCAGGAATCACCCAAGAGGGCGAAGCCTGTCCAGGTGGCGGCCATGAGGATCATGAGGGCTACGAAGAGCCAGATGTAGAACCCGCTGCGCCGTTCGAGAAGACCGGCAGCCTTCACGCTCTTAAGGAGCTCCGAATAGCTTTGAACAACGGGGTTTGGCTGAATTGCGCGTGTCTTGGGGCGCTCAGCGGTGGACGTGGGTGCCATATATGTGCCCCGTATCGCTAACGGGCAACGCTGCAGCCGACGTTCGGACTGCACGGTCTGGATCACCCTCCACTAAGCATACGCTGTCGGCACTAACCTATGTGACGCCTTGCACTTGCCAGAAGACGGCATGCATAAATATCGGCAACCATGAATAGTTTTGCTGTACAGTGGAGCTATGACTATTTCTGTTGCCGTCTCCGGTGCCAGCGGCTACGCCGGGGGAGAAGTGCTGCGCCTGCTTGCAGGCCATCCGAACGTCACTATCGGTGCTATCACTGCGCACAGCAACGCCGGTTCCAGACTAGGGGAGTTGCAGCCGCATCTCCACGGTTTGGCCAGCCGGATTCTGGAAGACACCACTGTGGAGAACCTGTCCGGGCATGACGTCGTCTTCCTGGCACTCCCGCACGGCGCTTCTGCGGAGATCGCTGCCCAACTGCCGGAAGGCACGGTTGTCGTCGACGCCGGGGCGGACCACCGCCTGCAGGATGCGGCTACGTGGGAAAAGTTTTACGGCTCCGCCCATGCCGGCACCTGGCCGTATGGGCTCCCTGAATTGCCGGGACAGCGCGACGCCCTCAAGGGTGCCAAGCGCATCGCCGTTCCCGGGTGCTACCCGACGTCGGCCCTGCTCGCCTTGACTCCCGGGTTCGCCAATAATCTCCTCCTGACGGACGACGTCGTGATTGTCTCTGCGTCCGGTACTTCCGGTGCTGGCAAGGCCGCAAAGGTTAACCTGATCGGCTCCGAAGTCATGGGTTCCATGAGTCCTTACGGTGTTGGCGGAGGCCATCGGCACACGCCGGAAATCGAGCAGGGATTATCCAACGCTGCAGGGGAGCCGGTGACCGTCTCCTTTACTCCCACCTTGGCGCCTATGAGCCGTGGCATCCTCACCACGGCCACTGCAAAAGTTGGTCACGGCGTTACCTACGCGGAGCTGCGCCAAGCCTGGGCGGACTCCTACGACGACGAACCGTTCGTCCACCTCCTGCCGGAAGGCCACTGGCCCACTACCAAGTCGGTGCAGGGTTCCAACCATGCCGTCATGCAGGTGGCTTTTGACCAGCACGCGGGCCGTGTGATCGTGACGTGCGCCATCGACAACCTCACCAAGGGAACTGCCGGCGGAGCCGTGCAGTCCATGAATATTGCCCTCGGCCTGGACGAAACCGCCGGCCTGAACCTGCAGGGAGTTGCACCGTGACCATTACCGCACCCAAGGGATTCCGGGCTTCCGGCATCAAAGCGGGCATCAAGGCATCCGGCAACCCGGACCTGGCCCTTGTTGTGAACGACGGTCCGCAAAAGTCCGCTGCTGCTGTCTTCACCTCAAACCGTGTAGCCGCTGCTCCCGTTCACTGGTCACGCCAGGTGGTCAGCGACGGACGCGTGGACGCCGTGATCCTTAACTCCGGTGGAGCCAACGCCTGCACTGGTCCGCAGGGATTCCAGAACACGCACGCCACGGCCGAGAAAGTGGCGGAAGTACTGGGAGTCTCAGCTTCCGACGTCGTGGTTTGCTCCACTGGCCTCATCGGTGAGCAACTGCCCATGGACAAGATCCTTCCGGGCGTTGAAGCCGCATTCGGCGAGCTTTCGGCAGACGGCGGTTCGGCTGCTGCAACAGCCATCATGACTACGGACAGCGTCTCCAAGGAAGCTGTCTTCGCGGGAACTGATGCTGAGGGCAAGCAATTCACCGTTGGCGGCATCGCCAAGGGTGCCGGCATGCTGGCCCCCGGCCTGGCAACGATGCTGGTTGTCCTCACTACTGACGCCCAGGTACCGTCGGACGAGCTCGACGTCGTCCTCCGCGATGCCACGCGGGTCACCTTTGACCGCGCGGACTCTGACGGCTGCATGTCCACCAACGACACCGTGGTGTTGCTGGCATCCGGCGCCTCGGAGGCTTTGCCCTCAGCGGAGCAGCTGAGCGAGGCCATCACGAAGGTCTGCGCGGAGTTGGCACGTAAGCTCATTGGCGACGCCGAAGGTGCCAGCCACGATATCGCTATCCGTACCTTCAACGCAGCCAGCGAACGCGACGCCGAGATCGTTAGCCGCGCCGTTGCACGTTCCAACCTCTTCAAAGCCGCCATTTTCGGCAAGGACCCCAACTGGGGGCGGGTGCTGTCCGCAGTGGGCACCACGGATGCCGTGTTCGAGCCGGACCAGCTCAACGTGTCCATGAACGGCGTGCAGATCTGCCGCAACGGCAGCATCGGCGAGGACCGTAACCTGGTTGACCTGGAACCGCGTGAAGTGCACGTCGACATCGACCTTCAGGCCGGCGACGCCGAGGCAACCATCTGGACCAATGACCTCACGCACGACTACGTGCATGAGAACAGTGCATACTCGAGCTGAGCGGATGACTATGACTGCGCACACCCGGGAAACCACATCCATGTCTGACGCCCAGGACAAAGCGGGAACTCTCATCGAGGCCCTGCCCTGGATCCAGCGCTTCGACGGAACCACCATGGTCATCAAATACGGCGGCAATGCCATGGTCAACGATGATCTCCGCCGTGCCTTCGCCGAGGACATCGTGTTCCTCCACCACGTGGGCATCCACCCTGTGGTGGTCCACGGCGGCGGCCCCCAGATCAACTCCATGCTGGGCAGGCTTGGCATCGAGTCCGAGTTCAAGGGTGGACTGCGCGTCACCACTCCGGAAGCCATGGACGTGGTGCGCATGGTCCTCACCGGTCAGGTGGGACGCGAACTGGTGGGCTTGATCAATTCCCATGGTCCGTACGCTGTTGGTATGTCCGGCGAGGATGGCGGCCTGTTGCGCGCAGTCCGCACTGGCACGGTGGTGGACGGCGAGGAAGTCGACCTCGGCCTGGTGGGCGAAGTTGTAGGCGTGGACCCCGCCGGGATCAAGGACATCCTCGACGCCGGCCGCATCCCGGTGATCTCGACGGTCGCCCCGGAAATCCTCGACGACGGCAACGGTTCCGGTCCCACTACCGGCCAGGTCCTGAACGTCAACGCGGACACAGCGGCCGCAGCTGTTGCTTCGGCGCTGGGCGCTACGAAACTCGTCATCCTGACCGACGTCGAGGGCCTCTATGCGAACTGGCCGGACAAATCGTCATTGATCTCATCGCTGACGGCGACCGAACTCCGCGAAATGCTGCCCCGGCTCGAGTCGGGCATGATCCCCAAGATGGCTGCGTGCCTGAAGGCGATCGACGAAGGCGTGGAACGCGCGCACATCGTGGATGGCCGGCTGCCGCACTCAATGCTGCTGGAAACCTTTACGACCGCGGGCATCGGCACGCAGGTTGTTCCTGACGAGGAAGTGACCGCATGACCGCTAACGAAGCAGAACTGGTGGAAACCCCGGCAGACGCCATCACCGGCCACAGCTCAGGCGCCGACTGGCTGGCCCGCTACAACTCGTCGTTGATGGGTGTCTTCGGCACCCCACAGCGGGTCCTGGTCCGCGGCGCGGGGTGCCTCGTGTGGGACGCCGACGGCAAGGAATACCTGGATCTCCTCGGTGGCATCGCCGTGAACGCGCTGGGCCACGCCCACCCCTTCGTCACCTCAGTGATCTCCAGCCAGCTCGCCACGCTGGGACACGTCTCCAACTTCTTCACGAGCCCCACGCAGATCGCGTTGGCCGAAAAGCTCCTGGCCATCACCAATGCTCCCGCGGGTTCCAAGGTTTTCTTTGCCAACTCCGGCACGGAAGCCAACGAGGCCGCGTTCAAGCTGGCCCGCCGGAACAGCGACGCCAAACGCACCAAGATCATCGCCCTTGAAGGCGCTTTCCATGGCCGCACCATGGGCGCCCTCGCGCTCACGGCCAAGGAAGCCTACCGGGCACCGTTCGAGCCCCTGCCCGGCGGCGTGGTCCATATCCCGTTCGGTGACATTGAAGCGCTGCGCTCCGCCGTCGACGAATCCACAGCAGCCGTCTTCCTGGAACCAATCCAAGGTGAAGCGGGCGTCCGGCCGCTGAGCGCCGAATACCTGCAGGCAGCCCGCGAAGCCACCACGGCGGCTGGCGCCCTGTTGATTTTGGACGAGGTCCAGACCGGCATCGGCCGCACCGGCAAGTGGCTGGCCAGCGAGGACGCCGGAATCGTTCCGGACGCCATTACCCTCGCCAAAGGCCTGGGTGGCGGCTTCCCGATCGGAGCCCTCCTCACGTTTGGAAGTACGACGTCGGCCCTGCTCACCGCCGGGCAGCACGGAACCACTTTCGGCGGAAACCCGGTGGCAACCGCAGCGGCGCTCGCGACGCTGCACGCCATCGAAAGCCAGGGCGTGCTGCAGAACGTGCAGTCTGTGGGGGAGTACCTGCGTGCCGGAATCTCCGCCGTCGAAGCTGTTGCCGAAGTCCGCGGAGAGGGCTTGCTGATAGGCATCGACCTGACAGCCGACATTGCCCCGGCAATGGTCACGGCCGCTTTGGACGCCGGGTTCATCATCAACAGCCCCGGCCCGCGGACCATCCGTCTGGCACCACCACTCATCCTGACCACCGAACAGGCTGACCGGTTCCTTGCCGCCCTCCCTTCCTTGATCGCAACGGCTACCGCCACCACCGCTAAGGACGCACAGTGACAACTTCCACCAGCACCCGGCACTTCCTGAAGGACACCGACCTGAGCCCTGCTGAGCAGGCTGAGGTCCTTGAACTGGCTGTCCGCATGAAGGCGGCGCCGTACAGCGTCCAACCCTTTGCCGCCGAAGGCAACGGCCGCAAGACCGTGGCTGTCATCTTCGACAAGACCTCCACCCGCACCCGTGTTTCCTTCGCCACCGGCATTGCCGACATGGGCGGCAACGCGCTCATCATCAATCCCGGTGAAGCGCAGATCGGCCACAAGGAATCCGTGGAGGACACTGCCAAGGTATTGGAGCGCATGGTCTCCACCATCGTGTGGCGTACCGGGGCCCACTCCGGTCTGGTGGCCATGGCCGAAAACTCCAAAGTGCCCGTCATCAACGCCCTGTGCGACGATTACCACCCCTGCCAGCTCCTGGCCGACCTCCTGACGGTCAAGGAACACAAGGGCGAGCTGGCCGGATTGACCATGGCCTACCTCGGTGACGCCGCCAACAACATGGCCAACTCCTACCTGCTTGCCGGCGTGACCGCAGGGATGCACGTCCGCATTTCCGGCCCCGAAGGCTACCTGCCGGCAGCCGACATCGTCGCCGCTGCAGAAGAGCGCGCCGCTGAGACCCGCGGCTCGGTGCTGATCACCAGCGACGCGGCCGAGGCCCTCAAGGGCGCCGACGTCGTGGCCACGGATACCTGGGTGTCCATGGGCCAGGAAGCCGAGAAGGAAGCCCGGATGCAGTTGTTCCGCGACTACTCCGTGGACGAGGCCGCCATGGCACAGGCCGCGCCCGACGCCGTGGTGCTTCACTGCCTCCCGGCTTACCGCGGTTATGAGATTTCGGCCGGCGTCATTGATGGCCCGCAGTCGATCGTCTGGGACGAGGCGGAGAACCGCCTCCACGCCCAGAAGGCCCTCATGGCCTGGCTGATGCACCGCTCCGGCCTGGCATTCGTTGACGGTCTTTCTCCAGTTGAGGGCACTGGGGAGAGCACGTTCTAGTGTCCACGAATCCGTCGGTTCCGGGCGCAAGCCCGGCCACCAAGACTGCCCGTCAGGCGCGTATCACCGCGATCCTGACGGGTGAGTCCGTGCGTTCCCAGGCAGAGCTTGCAGCTCTGCTGGCGGACGACGGCGTTCAGGTCACCCAAGCCACGCTGTCCCGCGACCTTGTGGAACTTGGCGCGGTAAGGGTTCGGGGCAAGGAAGGCGCCCTGGTCTACGCCGTTCCGGGGGAGGGCGGTGACCGCAATGCCAAGAGCGGCGTCACTCAGGAAATTCTGGACGCACGGCTTTCCCGGCTATGCGGAGAACTGCTCGTTACCGCGGAGGCATCGGGCAATATTGTGGTCCTGCGAACCCCTCCTGGGGCCGCGAACTTCCTGGCACTGGCCATCGACCACTCCGTCATGCCGTCGGTATTGGGTACGATCGCAGGCGACGACACTCTGCTGTTGGTTGCCAGGGATCCCGACGGCGGGGCGGAACTCGCGGCTCGTTTCCTGCAACTGGCCGAGGAAGCCGGACCCGGAAACTAACCGCCGTGGACGCGGCCCATGACTTTTACAGCATTGATTTCAAATGAACCAAGCAACAACAAAGGAGCACTCTCGTGACTGAGCGCATTGTTCTGGCCTACTCCGGTGGCCTTGATACGTCCGTAGCCATCGGCTGGATCGGTGAAGCCACCGGCGCCGAGGTCATCGCTGTGGCCGTCGACGTCGGACAGGGCGGCGAGTCCCTGGAGACCATCCGCCAGCGCGCCCTGGGTTGCGGCGCCGTCGAGGCTTACGTGGCCGACGCCCGCGATGAGTTCGCCAACGAATACGCCATGCCCACGCTGAAGGCCAACGCCCTCTACCAGGGCCACTACCCGCTGGTTTCGGCTATCTCGCGTCCGGTGATCGTGAAGCACCTGGTGAAGGCTGCCCGCGAATTTGGTGCCACCACCGTCGCTCACGGCTGCACGGGCAAGGGCAATGACCAGGTTCGCTTTGAAGTTGGCATCCAGACCCTCGGTCCGGACCTGAAGTGCATCGCACCGGTCCGCGACCTCGCCCTGACCCGCGACAAGGCCATCGCCTTCGCCGAGGAAAAGGGTCTGCCGATCGAGACCACCAAGAAGAACCCGTACTCGATCGACCAGAACGTCTGGGGACGCGCCGTCGAGACCGGCTACCTCGAGGACATCTGGAACGCCCCCACCAAGGACATCTACGACTACACCGCCACCCCGGAATTCCCGCCGGCTCCGGATGAGGTCACCATTTCCTTCCAGGCTGGCGTGCCGGTAGCCATCGACGGCGTCAAGGTCACCCCGCTGCAGGCCATCCAGGAACTGAACCGCCGTGCAGGCGCACAAGGCGTTGGCCGCATCGACGTCGTCGAGGACCGTCTGGTGGGCATCAAGTCCCGCGAAATTTACGAAGCTCCGGGTGCCATGGCGCTGATCACTGCGCACAAGCACCTAGAGGACATCACCATTGAGCGCGAGCAGGCCCGCTTCAAGGCCACGGTTGGCCAGCGCTGGGCAGAACTGGTTTACGACGGACAGTGGTTCTCCCCGCTGAAGCGTTCCTTGGACGCCTTCATCGAGGACACCCAGAAGTACGTCTCCGGTGACATCCGCATGGTTCTCCACGGCGGCCAGGCAATCGTCAACGGTCGTCGCTCCGAGACCTCGCTCTACGACTTCGACCTCGCCACGTACGACACGGGCGACACCTTCGACCAGTCCATGGCGCGTGGCTTCATCGAGCTGTGGGGCATGTCCTCCAAGGTTGCCTCGGGCCGCGACCTCCGGGTTGCAGGCGAGTAATGACGTCGGCGACAAACGAAGGCGCATTGTGGGGCGGCCGGTTCGCCGGCGGCCCCGCCGATGCGCTGGCCGCACTGAGCAAGTCCACGCACTTTGACTGGCGGCTTGCCCGCTACGACATCGCTGGCTCCAAGGCTCACGCCCGCGTGCTGGCCAAGGCCGGACTGCTGGACGACGCCGAGCTTGAAGGCATGCTTGCCGCCCTCACCCAGCTGGACGAGGACGTGGCCAGCGGCGCCTACCTGCCAGCCGAGAGCGATGAAGACGTTCATGGTTCGCTGGAACGTGGCCTGATCGAGCGTGCCGGAACACAGTTGGGCGGCAAGCTCCGTGCCGGCCGTTCCCGCAACGATCAAGTGGCAACGCTCGGCCGCATGTTCCTGCGCGATCACGCACGGATCATTGCCAGTGGGGTCCTTGCCACCATTGATGCCCTTGTCGATCAGGCCCAGGCACACCCAGGTGTGGCCATGCCTGGCCGGACGCACCTGCAGCATGCCCAGCCGGTGTTGCTGAGCCATCACCTCCTTGCCCACGCGTGGGCATTGCTGCGCGATGTACAGCGCCTCCAGGACTGGGACAAGCGTGCGGGAGTTTCGCCGTACGGTTCGGGTGCCCTGGCGGGTTCGTCGTTGGGACTGGATCCCGAGGCCGTGGCAGCCGATTTGGGCTTCTTCTCGGCCGTCCACAACTCGATCGATGGCACTGCCTCCCGCGATGTCTTCGCCGAGTTCGCGTGGGTCTGCTCCATGATTGGCGTTGATCTTTCCCGGATCTCCGAGGAAGTCATTTTCTGGGCAACCAAGGAATTCTCCTTCGTGACGCTGCACGACTCGTACTCCACTGGGTCCTCGATCATGCCGCAGAAGAAGAACCCGGACGTTGCCGAGCTGGCCCGTGGCAAGGCTGGGCGTCTCATCGGCAACCTGACCGGACTGCTGGCAACGCTCAAGGGCCTGCCTCTCGCGTACAACCGCGATCTGCAGGAGGACAAGGAACCGGTCTTCGACGCCGCCGACACGTTGGAGCTGTTGCTTCCGGCCGTGTCCGGCATGATCGCCACCCTCAAGTTCAACACCGAGCGCATGGAGTCCCTGGCTCCCCAGGGCTTTGCGCTGGCTACTGACATCGCCGAATGGCTCGTCCGCCAGGGAGTCCCCTTCCGTGAAGCACACGAGCTGTCCGGCGCTGCGGTCAAGCAGGCCGAAAGCCGTGGCGTTGAACTGTGGGACCTGACAGATGAAGAGTATTCAGCGATCTCGGAGCACTTGACTCCCGAGGTCCGCAGCGTGCTCAGCACCGAAGGTTCGCTCAACAGCCGCAACTCGCAGGGCGGAACTGCACCGGCCGCCGTCGAACGCCAATTGGTGGCGCTCAAGGCAGAACTGGACGCAGCGCGCAGTTACGCCGGCTAAACGCACCATCAATCCTGTGGGATGGCACATCACGTGCTGTCCCACAGGGCTTTAAGGGGTGCGTTAGCATGGCGCTATGACTCAGATCACCACTGGGGCGCTGCCCGAAGAGCTTCACAAAGCCGCCGACATCGTTACCCGCATCCTGTCCAAACTGGACGAGCCCTCCGTGACCCAACCGTCGGAGCTCCCGGGTTGGACACGTGGCCACGTCCTTGCCCATATTGCCGGGATTTCGCGCGCCATGGCCCGCCAGCTCGAGTACGCTCGGCGCGGTGAGGCTGTGGAACTGTACGACGGCGGCATGGAGGGCCGTAACAAGGCCATCGAGCTGGCCGCCGGGCACAGCCTCGCGCAGCACACGGCAAGTGTTACCGCTGCGCTGGAGTCCGCACTCGCCGCGTTCGACGCCTTGGAACCGGACGACTGGGAAGCACGCGTCAGCTACCGGAACGGAACCGTCCTCGACGGCGGTCTGGCGCTGTGGCGCGAACTTACCATCCACGCTTCGGACGTGGGCTTGGGCTACGGTCCGGAAACCTGGAGCCGCCCCTTCTGCGAGCACCTGTTCACTTTCCTCGAGGCGCGCGTTCCGGAGAAGTACAAATTTGTCTTGCAGCCCACGGGACTGCCCCAGCAGGTCATTGGCACCGGCAGTACATCGATTGCCATCACGGGCATGCTTACGGATATTGCTGCATGGCTCGCCGGCCGCGAACCGAGCCTGGGAAGCCTGCGAGCTACCGCGGCTGCCGACGGCGTCGACTTGCCCGACCTACTCCCATGGCCCGCAGGACTTCCCGCAGCCCGCTAGGGCGATGCTCTCTCACTTCCTGCGGCGTTTTGCCGGTTCTTCTCTCACTTCCCGCCGCGTTTTGCCGGTTCTTCTCTCACTTCCCGACGTTTCAGGGAAAGAGTACGACGTCGGCTCGCGGCTGAATGCCGACGCGGGGTTATGGGAGAAGCCGGGTTATAGGAGAGGAAGGGAGCTACGAGTCGTTGTCCCTATGGAAATGTTCTCTCAGATCCTGAAGCGTTTTCGGCGACGCTCTCTCACTTCCAGCGGTGTTTTCCCGGTTCCTCTCTCACTTTCCGCGGTGGTTTTCCAGGTCATCACCTTCGAAGGCAGAATCACATGAACGCCAGCACCCGAATCCACCGTTAAACGGACACTCCCTTCCAGGTTCCTTTCTCACTTGCTGCCGCGTTGGGGGTGTGAGAGAGGAATCGCGAAAAGGTGTTGGGGTGTGAGAGAGGAACCGCGAAAAGGTGTTGGGGTGTGAGAGAGGAATCGAGAAAAGGCGCCGCGATGTGCGAGAGGAATCGCGGAAGGGCGCCGGGATGTGCGAGAGGAAACGGGAGCTACGAATCTTTGGGCTTTGCTGCCGCCCGCCACAAGTGCATGGTGGCGTATGACCGCCAAGGGCTCACTTCCCCGAAGTCAGGGCTGAGGTCAGCGCCAGGCGGGAGTACTCTCAACCCGTTGCGAACTGCCGCGTCATTAGCCAGGAAAACGTCCGGCGCTCCGAGCACCCGCATGGCGACGTACCCTACAGTCCATGGCCCAACTCCTGGCAGCGGCAGCAGCTTGCGCTCCAGCGCGGCAACGTCGTCGCCGTAGCCCAACTCAAGGGCCCCTGTGGCCATAGCTTCGGCCGCAGCTATGACGGACTCGATGCGCCGCCGAGGTCCCCGCAGCAGCTCGCGTCCGTGTTCGGCGATTTCAGCCGCCGTCGGAAACAGCCGTTCCAGCCCGGGCGAAGGCGCCCCCGCGAGGGAGCCAACGACGGACAACTGAGTCAGTGCCGTTCGAGCAGCAGCAACTGTTATTTGCTGACCAATCATTGCCCTGATGAGTAATTCCTGGGGGTCGACCGCACCCGGCACGCGAATTCCGGGAATCGTCTTAATGCGACCCGTGAGCCGAGGGTCCATGCCGAGGGCTTCGTCGATTGCCTGCGGGTCCGCGTCCAGGTCGAATAATCTCCGGACGCGGCTCAACAAGGCAGGAAGATCGTGCAGGTCCACGGCAGTGGCCGTCAATTGCAACGGCTTGCCCGGCGTCGAGGGGTTGTACACCACGAAGAAGGAGGCGGTGCTTCGGGGGAGGCGGAGCGTGCGCCCGTAGCTTCTGGTTCCGTCGGCTTCGGAACGTGCCACTTCAATTCCGGGAATCGCACGGACGGCCAGGAAGTCGAAGATGCCTGGATCAAATGGCTCCCGGTAAGGCAGATTAAGCGTCAGTGCAGTCGGCGCGGCAGCACCCCGACGAACTCCCGATTTCGCACCCGTGGCACGCAACGCCGTCGGCGTCATCGCGAACACCTCACCAATGGTGTCGTTGAATTGCCGCACGCTGTTGAAGCCGGAAGCGAAGGCGACGTCGGCGAGGAGCATGTCTGTGGAGACCAGCAGCGTCCTGGCAGTCTGGGCCCTGCTTGCCCGCGCCAGCGAGAGGGGACCGGCACCGAGTTCGTGGCTGAGGATCCTGTTGAGCTGGCGCGCCGAGTAGCCCAGGCGGTGCGCCAGGCCGTCAACCCCCTCGCGGGTGATAACGCCGTCGTTGATCAAACGCATTGCACGGCCGGCAACGTCAGATCGGATGTTCCAAGCCGGTGTTCCGGGGACGGCCTCGGGGAGACATCGCTTGCAAGCGCGGTACCCGGCTTCGTGGGCAGCGGCTGAGGTCTCGTAGAACGTGACGTTCTCGGCCTTAGGCGTCCGGGCGGGGCAGGACGGCCGGCAGTAGATACCAGTCGAACTGACGGCTGTGAAGAATTGTCCGTCGAAGCGGGTGTCGCGGGCATCAATTGCCCGGTAGCGCTGCCAGAAGTCCATTCCTTCATCCTGTCAGGAGTCCACGTCCGCTGCTAGCGGAAATCGGACATGGCCGTTCCACGATTTTTGCTAGGGTCTGGGCATGAGCTCGTCCATGGAGAAGGGAGTCAGCGATCCCGAAAAAGTGCGTAAGTTCCTCGAGGGCGACCCCCGTCTCATCGCCCCACTGATCCTCGGCGCGGTGCTCACGCACAAGTCCGAAGCCGGACCTGTCGCGGTGAGACTCACTGAAGTGGAGGCCTATATGGGCCCCCGCGATTCCGAACACCCCGATCCTGGATCGCACACTTTCGGAGGTCCCACTGCCCGTAACGCGCCCATGTTCGGACCGCCGGGGTTCCTGTACGTCTACTTCACTTACGGAATGCACTACTGCGCCAACATCGTCTGCGGTCCCGGAGGCTCGCCGTCGGCGTTGCTTCTGCGGGCCGGGGAGATTGTCGAAGGGGAGGGGCTCGCCACCCTACGTAGGCCTGCCTCCAAAGCCCACAAAGATTTGGCAAGTGGACCGGCGCGGCTCGCCTCGGCACTGGGACTTACGACGGCGGACACCGGCCGTGACGCGCTCGCCTCACCATTCAGCCTGTGGTTGCCCAGGACGCCGGCAGCGGCGGTGGCCAGCGGACCGAGGGTTGGAGTGGCCGGGCCCGGTGGAAGTACCGACTATCCCTGGCGTTTCTGGATCGAAGATGATCCGACGGTTTCACGGTACAAAGCGGCACGGCCCCGCAACCGGGCCTGAACAAGCAACGGGGCGTGAACGAAGCAACTGGGGCTGACTGGGACGCTGGTCCGCCATATGGCCCGCACCCCACATGTTTACCAAAATCGCTGTAGAATGGTAGGTCTGTCTTTTGCGATAGGGGTTACGGTTCGATGCACGACGCTGATTTGGTCCACGAGCAGGAATACGTTGCCGGGCTGTACGCCCGGCTCGATGAGCTGCGCGCAGAAAAGCGCGCCCAGCTGGCGCAGGTGCGCAAGGCCGGTGCAGTGGGAACCATGCAAAACGTTTCGGAACGTGACGCGTTCGCGGCACTGTACGAGGACCGCCTTGCCCAGCTCGACGCCGTCGATGACCGTCTGGTTTTCGGCCGCCTGGACCTGGACTCAGGTGAGGCTCAGTACATTGGCCGCATCGGGCTGTCTACGGCCGATCTCCAGCGGCTCATGGTTGACTGGCGCGCCCCCGAAGCCGGCCACTTCTACCAGGCCACCGCGTTCGACCGCCAAGGTGTGCGCCGCCGTCGGCACCTGATCTTGCAAGGCCGCGACGTGAAGGCGATCGAGGACGATGTCCTGGATGCCGGGATGCTCGCGGACAACGATTCCCTGCAAGGCGAGGGCGCACTCCTTGCGGCCCTGAATTCCAAGCGCACGGGCCGCATGTCGGACATCGTGGGAACCATCCAGTCCGAGCAGGACAGGATCATCAGGTCCTCGATCTCGGGCGCGCTCGTTGTGCAGGGAGGTCCGGGCACTGGTAAGACCGCAGTGGCACTGCACCGCGCGGCCTACCTCCTTTACACGCACCGTGATCGCCTCAAGAGTGCCGGCGTGCTGCTGGTGGGACCGTCGTCGTCCTTTATGCACTACATCGAGCGTGTGCTGCCCTCGCTCGGCGAGACCGGCGTCGTCATGGCCAGTCTTGGCCGACTCATGCCCGGAATTCACGCTGTTCCCGAGGAAGATCCTGACGTCGCTGCGCTCAAGGGCAAGCTCGACATGGCCACGGTGGTGGCCAACGCTGTAGCAAACCGGCAGCGTACCCCAGCAGAAGATCGCATTCTCGAAGTGGATTCCCGCAAGTTGACGCTGACCGTCCGCCAGGTCCGCCGCGCACGGGAAAAGGCCCGGGCCACCGGCAAACCCCACAACGAAGCCCGGCTGACGTTCGTCAAGATCCTCCTCCGTGAGCTCACGGAGCAGCTAACGGACCTCGTCGAGGAATCGAACATCGGCAATAACGCCGATCGCGCCTACCTCGCCGAAGACGTCCGGTCTGCCCGGGACGTCCGTATCGCATTGAACCTGTGCTGGATGCCGATGACACCGGAGAAGCTGATCTCCGAGCTCTTCAGCAAGCCCGCCATCCTCGAAGCCTGTACACCGCACCTCACGCCGGAACAGCGATCCCTCCTGCAACGGCCAGCAGATGCTCCCTGGACCGAGGCGGACGTGCCGCTCCTGGACGAAGCTGCCGAGCTGCTGGGTGAGCTGGATCCTGCCGCGGGCAGGGGATTGGCCCAGCAGGAAGCCGACCGCGCCCGCGATCTCGCCAACGCCAAGCAGACCCTGGCCAACATGGAAGCCATGGGCGTGGATGTCCTGGTGAGCGCCGAAGAACTGGCAGACCAGAACCAGGAACGTGAGAACCGGCTCACCGCAGCCGAGCGTGCCACGAGCGACCGTTCTTGGGCTTTCGGCCACATCGTGGTTGATGAGGCGCAGGAACTTTCGGCCATGCAGTGGCGGCTCCTCGTTCGGCGCTGCCCCCTGAAGTCCTTCACGATCGTGGGGGACATCGCCCAGACGAGTGCCGCGGCTGGTGCCAATTCGTGGCAAAGCGCGCTGGCGCCGTCGTTCGGTGACCGCTGGCAGCTTGAAGAACTCACCGTCAACTACCGCACGCCATCCCAGATTGCCGAGGCCGCTGTCCGGATGGCCAACCGCGCGGGCCTTGTGGTCTCCGCCCCCAAGGCGGTTCGCGAAGGCAAATGGTCACCCATCGTGGACCGAGTCGAAGCGGACGGCATCGTTGCGCGCCTGGTCGAGGTCCTGCCGGAGGAAGTCGAAGCGATCGACGGCGGCTTGCTCGCTGTGATTGCCGACGGGCCGCTGCTGCCCGAGGCGGCTGCGGCACTTCGTGGGATCTATGGCCGTCGTATCGGCACTGGAGCCGGAAGCTACGAGCAGGACATCGTGGTCATCAGTCCCAAGGAAGCGAAGGGCCTTGAATTTGATGGCGTCATCGTCCTGGAACCGGCAGCAATGCTCAACCATGAGCACGGCAAGGTGGGTGACCTCTACGTTGCTATGACCCGGCCCACCCAGCGGCTCAGGCTCATCGCCGCGGCGCCGCTCCCTGCCGGCATCGAACGCTAGGAAAAGCCAACTCAACAATCCTGCTAACTTAGATCTCGTGTCACACGTAAACAACATCGAGTCCCAGCACAACGATCCCGCCTTTGCCAACATCTGGCAGGAGCTCAAATGGCGCGGCCTTGTCCACGTTTCCACCGATGAAACGGAACTGGAAAAGCTGCTCGCCGGGGACCCGATCACGTATTACTGTGGCTTTGATCCCACCGCCCCGTCGCTTCACCTGGGCAACTTGGTGCAGCTCCTTCTCATGCGTCGCTTGCAGCTGGCCGGCCACAAGCCGCTCGGCCTGATTGGCGGATCCACGGGCCTGATCGGCGATCCACGTCCGACGGCGGAACGCACCTTGAACACGAAGGACACCGTTGCGGAGTGGGTCGGCTACCTTCAGGGCCAGGTACGCCGTTTCCTAAGCTTTGAGGGCGACAACGCGGCGCGCATGGTCAACAACCTGGACTGGACTGCCCCGCTGAGCGCCATCGACTTCCTGCGTGAAATCGGCAAGCACTTTCGGGTGGGCACCATGCTGCGCAAGGATGCTGTCGCGTCGCGGTTGAGCTCCGACGAGGGCATCAGCTACACCGAGTTCAGCTACCAGATCCTGCAGGGCATGGACTACCTCCAGCTGTTCCGCGACTACGGCTGCGCGCTGCAGACCGGCGGGTCGGACCAGTGGGGCAACCTCACCAGCGGCACCGAACTCATCCGCAAGGTGGAGGGCAAGAGCGTCCACGCTCTGGGTACGCCTCTCATCACCAACTCGGACGGCACTAAGTTCGGCAAGAGCGAGGGCAACGCCATTTGGCTGGACCCAGAAATGTGCAGTCCGTACGCGTTCTACCAGTTCTGGCTGAACACGGCCGATGCCGATGTTGTCGACCGGCTGAAGGTCTTCACGTTCCTGTCGCGGGCAGAAATTGAAGAGCTTGGCCAGTCTGTTGCCGAGCGCCCTTTTGCACGCGAAGGCCAGAAGAAGCTTGCGTTCGAGGTCACCTCACTGGTGCACGGCATCGACGCAACCGAAAAGGTCATCGCCGCTTCCGCAGCTCTATTCGGCAACGGCGACCTCACCGTTCTGGACGAGCGCACCCTGGAATCAGCGACGGCGGAACTTCCGTCAGCGAAAATCGGCGCCGATGGTCTCGGAATCGTTGACTTGCTGGTTGCCTCCGGTTTGTCCGACAGCAAGTCGGCAGCACGCCGCACCGTAGGGGAAGGCGGCGCCTACGTGAACAACACGAAGGTGTCCGATCCCGACGCCGTCATCGCCCAGGACGAGCTCCTTCATGGCCGGTACCTGCTCCTTCGACGCGGCAAGAAGAACCTGGCGACCATTGAGGTTTCAGCCTAATTTCCCGATCATCGGTCTACCTGAAAGGGCCGGCAACCGTTATGGTTGCCGGCCTTTTCTGCGTTTAAGCGGTGTTTTGCTGGGGAAAGTTGCTCGCTCACATCGTCGTTGTTCTCGAGCATCCTACTCTCACATCGTCGTTGTTTTCGAGCATCCTTCTCTCACATCGCGACGGGTTTTGGGGTTTGTTGTCTCAGGTTCTGTCGGGATGGAGGTTGGGGGGAGCAGGGTTCGACGGCGGTGGCTGGGTTTGGTGTTTGGTGGGCGGGGTGATGGGGTTTGGTTGGTGTGACGGGCTTCACGGAAAGTTGTTTTGGTGGTTTTGGGCTGGTTTTGGGTCTTGGGTGGGGGTGTTTGGCGTGTGTTTGCGGGGTTTTGGGTGGTGTGGGGGTGGATTTGTGTCGGGGCTGGTGGGCGTGTAATGTCTTCTGAGTCGCCGCGAGTGAGACAGCCTGGTGCTGAGAGCTGCGGGGGCCGACCCCCTTTGATAACAGCCTGGAATATGGTCCGCTTTTGAGCGTGCCTGTGATGGTGGGGCCGAGACTTGGATCGGAAATCGCGGAAACGCTGATTTGCAAAGATCTGGTTGATCGGGTAAGTTTGAAAAGTTGCTCCGGAGCGATTCTGAGGCCTTTTGGGTTTTGGTTGGTACTGCTCTGGAATAGTGACCTGTTGTTTGAGAACTCAATAGTGTGCCAAGTTTGTTGATGCCGATTGTTTTTTGATTGGTTGAAATTATGGCCGGGCCGTTGCGCA